>JBFEOO010000021.1:0-52994 GCA_041550555.1 Arenicellales bacterium | reverse complement strand
GGCGACGGCGTCGCTGCCCGGCGGCGGTGATGCCCTCAAGCGCGGCCCGCTTCGGCGTTGGCCACCGGGGTCGCGGCCAGCGCGCGGCGCTCCTCGTAGGCGCGGCGGGCGATCGCTACGTCGTCGAGGAAGAACCCCAGCTCGTCGAGATGCAGGGCCTGTGGTCCGTCCACCAGCGCTTTGCTCGGCTCGGGGTGGAAATCGACGAGGACCAGGTTGGCGCCCGTGATGACGCCTTGCGCCGTCGCGTGCATGACGTCGAGCAGCCCGTCGGGGCCGTGGTCGCGTGAGCCGACCGAGTGCGACGGGTCGATGCCGACCGGCATGAGGGTGAGCCGCTTGACGACGGGGACCTGGGCGAAGTCGACGAAGTTGCGGTGCGGATCGCCCATCTGGGATTTCATGCCCCGCAGGCAGAAAACGACTTGTCGATTGCCCTCGCTCGCGAGGTACTCCGCGGCGTTGAGCGATTCGTCGAGCGTGATGCCGAAGCCGCGTTTGAGCAGCACCGGCAGCGCACGTTGCCGGCCTGCTGCTTTGAGCAGCTCGAAATTCTGGGTGTTGCGGGTGCCGATCTGCAGCATCACGCCGGTGGGATGGCCGGTCTTGTCGAGCGCGTCGTAAATCTCGTCGATGTGAGAGTCGTGAGTGACCTCCATGGCGATGACCTTTATGCCGTACTGGCCCGCGAGCTCGAACACCCACGGCAGGCAGTCCTTGCCCAGCCCCTGGAACGAGTACGGGTTGGTGCGGGGTTTGTAAGCGCCCATGCGTGTGCAGAGCTGACCGTGCTCGTGCAGCGCCTGCATCATCAGCTCCACGTGACGCGGCGTGTCCACCGCGCAAAGTCCGGCGAACACGTGCAAGGTGTCCTGATCGAAGTGCACGCCGTTGTACGTGAAGCCGCCCGCGCGGGTATCGTCGCTGTGCCGTCCGACGACGCGATACTCCCGCGAGATGCGCACGACGCGGTCGACGGCCGGTATGCTCTCGATCTCCGCGCGATCCAGCGAGGCCGTGTTGCCAATGAGATAAATTTCGGTGAGCCGCTGCTGTGTCCCGACGATCTCGTGGACCTTGGGAACGATGCCGGGCTTGCCGGCGAGGTACTCGAGAACCTCCTGGCATTCGCTGCTTTCCGCAGCCGTGTCGGGATGCAGGATGACGATCATCGGTGAAGCCCCTGGTCAGTAGCCTTGCTCGACAGGCGTGTCGCTGCGATTGCCCCACTCCGACCACGAACCGGGATAGCCGCGAATGCGGCCGTAGCCCAGCGATTTGAGCATGATGTAGCTGTGCGACGACCGGTGGTGGGTGTGACAGTAGGTGACGATCTCCCGGTCCGGCGTCAGCCCGCGCCGCCCGAGCAGCGAGTGCAGCTCGTCGGCAGGCTTCAGACGCATGTTGCGCGCCGGATCGATGGTGTCCAGCCAGTTGAGATGACGCGCGCCGGGGATGTGACCGGCGCGCGCCGCCCGCGCGGAGGCGCCGCTGAACTCCTCGGGCGTGCGCGCGTCGAGCAGGGCCAGGCCGGGATCGTCGAGATGCGCCATGATGTACGCCGCGTCGGCGATAGGGGTGTCGCCGGGGATTGCCCGATAGCGCGAGGGTGCCGGCGCCGCGGGCTCCCGCGACACGGCATGGCCCTCGTAGACCCAGGCGTGCAGGCCGCCGTTGAGCAGCGACGATCGGCGATGGCCCAGCACGTCGAGCGTCCACAGCAGACGACAGGCCTTGCCGCCGCCCTCGTCGTCGTAGGCGACGACATGATGCTCGGCGCTCAGGCCGAGGCCGGAGAACACCTGCGAGAGCCGCTCGGCGTCGGGCAGCAGGCCCGGCGAAGGGGTTCCGCCGTGGAGCAGCGCCGCGTAGTCGAGATGCAGCGCACCGGGGAGATGGGCGATCGCGTAGTTTGCGCACAGATCGACGAGCAGCAGCTCCGGACGCCCCAGCTCAGCTTCGAGCTCATCGGGCTCGAGCAACGTCGGCGTGTGTGTCGAATCCATGGGGCCGAGGCTACGAGTCGCGCTCTCGCAGGGCCAGGTAATCGTCGCGTATCGCCTCCGCATCGAAGGGCGGCGAGAAGACCGCGCGCAGCTCTGCCCTGGGGTTGATCAGCAAGATCGACGCGGAGTGGTCGACCAGGTAGCCGCCCCCCGCGTTGGATTCCGCCTTGAGATACAGTATTCCGAGCTGGCGAGTCAACTTTTCGAGCTGCGTTTCGGGCCCGGTGGCGCCGATAAACGAGCGATGGAAGAACGGCGCATACTGGGCGAGCCGCTCGACGGTGTCCCGCTCGGGATCGATCGAGACGAAGACCACCTGCGGCGGCAGCGAGGTTGCCGCCGGCAGTCGCTCGATCGCCCGCGCCAGGGTCGCCAGCGTGGTGGGGCAGACGTCTGGGCAATGGGTGTAGCCGAAGAACAGGAATGACCACCGGTCTCGCAGTCGAGCCAGATCGAGCGTCGTGCCCGTGTGGTCGATCAGCTGAAACGGCTCGACCGGCTTGGGGGGATCGAGTACCGTGGCGCTGACGCCGTCGCCGGCCGTCGACGCCCCCCACGGCGGCGCAGCATTGCGGCTCATCCACACGCCCGCGAGCAGCGATGCAGCCGCGGCGAGCACGAATACGATGACGGCAGCTCGTCTGGGTGCCAAGGAGGTTGTCATGGGATGGCGATCCAATCTCGGTGTCGTCCCTGCCGCGGAGGGGCTGGCGACCTGCGGCACATTCTATCACCGTGCTCAGCGATGGTTGCTCGATCCGGGCGGGCGCGGCCGTCGTTCCAGCGTCCCCCGCGACGGGCGCACGGAGGGTCGCGAGGGTTGACCCAGTGCTACGACGCCGAGTGGCCACGTGCTGGGGGCATGCCGGCAGTGACGGGTGCGCTGCGCGTGCGCGTCGAGGATTTCGCCGTCGAGGAGCAGCTCGGCTTCGAGCCGGCCGGCCACGGCGACCACGCGCTGCTGCGGGTATGCAAGCGCAATCTCTCGACGGAGCAGGCGGCGCGTCTGCTCGCGCGTCACGCCGGGACGGCGCCGCGCGATGTCGGCTTTGCCGGGAGGAAGGATCAGCGCTCGGTGTCGGTGCAGTGGTTCAGCGTCCCGCTGTCGCGTGGGCGCGAGCCCGACTGGCGGCTCATGCAATCGCCCGCGCTGCGCGTGCTCGCGGCGGAGCGCCACCCGCGCAAGCTGCGTCGGGGCGCCCATCGCGGTAACCGCTTCACGATCCGGGTGCGCGAGCTGGTCGGCGATCGCGACGATCTCGCGCGGCGCCTCGAGCGCCTTGCCGCGGCGGGTGCGCCGAACTACTTCGGCCCCCAGCGCTTCGGACAACAGGGCGCCAACGTCGCGCGGTCGCGGGCACTGTTCCGCGGTGTCGAGGTCCGTGACCGCGTGCGGCGCGGATTCTATCTGTCCGCCGCGCGCTCGTGGCTGTTCAACGAGACGCTTTCGATGCGGGTTGCCGACGGCACCTGGGACACACCGTTGGCGGGTGACGTGCTGCAGCTGGACGGGCGGGGCAGCGTATTCGTGGCCGAGGCCGTCTCGGCGGATGTTCGCGAGCGCACGCAGAGGCTCGAGCTGCACCCCACCGCCCCGCTGTGGGGCCGGGGCGAGCTGATCAGCGCGGGCGGCGTCGCTGCACTCGAAGCGGCCGTCGCCCATGCGTGGGGCGACCTCGCCGCCGGCCTCGAGAACGCGGGTGTCGCCATGCAGCGGCGCGCACTGCGCACGCGGCTGCAGGATCTCGCATGGGGGCTGGGCGCGGACGGCGCTCTGGAGGTGCGTTTCGTTCTGCCGCCGGGCAGCTACGCGACGGCGGTGCTGCGCGAGTGCCTGCTGTTGACCGAGGTCGACCGCGAAGCACCGGATCGGTGCGGCGGGGCCGGCGGCCAGGTGGCGCTGACGCGCAGCTGAATGGCCACGGTCCTGTGCCGCAGCGCTGCCAAACACCGGGGTCGGATCCGGCTCCCGGAACGGGCTCACAACGGAGTCGTTTCCAAATCCCGTGCGCGCCCCCATCTTGCCGCAACGACGGGGCGATCGGAGCGGGCCCCGCGGCTGCCGCTCAGGCGGCGACGGGACGAGCCCGCGCGGGCTCGGTAAGGGGAGCCGACGACGTGCCCTCTCCTCGCGGAGGCCTGAGTAGGCGCGTTGCGGGCCAACCGTTGCGAGACCCGGTGCGCCTGTTGCGCGACGCCCCGGCGCCCGGCGTCGGCTAAAGTAGTCAATGGGGAACGGATTACGATGAGCAGCGTATCACCGAGCGTCGTGCCGGCCGCGGCAGCGCCCGCCGTCGACGCCTTCCTGGCCGAGGTTGGGGCCGAGCGGTCGGCGCAGGCGATGGCTTTGCTGAGCGAGGCGGCCCAGTGCGTGCTGCGCGACGAGCCCGGCGCGCGGGACGCCCGCGCGGCGGCGCACGCGTTGGGCACCGCGCGCCTGCTTCACGAGCTCGGCGTGGACCACGAGGCCGTTGCGGCGGCGCTGCTCCATCCATGGGCGGCGGCGGCGCGTCTCGACGGCCCGGCACTGGTGCGCCGGTACGGGCCGTCGCTGGGCCGTCTGCTCGAGGGTGTGCTGAACATGGACGTGGTTCCCGCCGCAACGCAGGCGGGCGCCGGTGACGTCGGTCGTCGCGCCGGTGCGGAGAACCTGCGCAAGATGCTGATCGCCATGGTCGACGACGTGCGCGTGGTGCTCGTGCGTCTTGCCGAGCAGCTGCAGACGCTTCGGCAGCTCAAGTCGGCCGAGCCGGCGCTGCAGATCGCGGTCGCCAAGGAGACGCTCGAGCTTTTCGCCCCGCTCGCCAACCGGCTGGGGGTGTGGCAGCTCAAGTGGGAGCTCGAAGATCTCTCGCTGCGCTACCTCGAGCCGGAGGCGTATCGGCGCATCGCGGCACAGATTGCCGAGCGCAGGGCGGACCGGGAGCGCTACATCGAAGCGGTGACTGCCACGCTCGATAAAGCCCTGGCCGACGCTGGCGTTGCTGCGCAGGTGTCGGGCCGACCCAAGCACATCTACAGCATCTGGAAGAAGATGACGCACAAGCACGTGCACTTCGAGCGGATCTTCGATGTCCGCGGCGTGCGGGTGCTGGTCGACGAGCTATCTCACTGCTACGCGGCGCTGGGCGTCGTGCACTCGCTGTGGTCGCCCATTCGCGGCGAGTTCGACGACTATATCGCGACGCCCAAGAAGAACGACTATCGCTCCATCCACACCGCCGTGCTCGGACCCGAGGGGCGTATCATCGAGGTGCAGATCCGCACGTTCGAGATGCACGAGCACAACGAGCTCGGTGTGGCCGCTCACTGGCGCTACAAGGAGGATGCCGGGTGGGACGACAGCCTGGACCGGAAGATCGTCTGGCTGCGGCAGCTGCTGGAGTGGAAGGACGAGGTGTCGGACGTCGCGGATCTGGTCGACGCCTTCAAGAGCGAGACCTTCGAGGAACGGATCTATGTCTTCACCCCCAAGGGAAACGTGATCGATCTGCCGGCCGGATCGACGTCGCTCGATTTTGCCTACGCGATTCATACGGAGGTCGGTCACCGCTGTCGCGGTGCCAAAGTCAACGGCAGAATCGTGCCGCTCAGCCGCCCGCTCGCCACCGGCGAGCAGATCGAGGTGCTCACCGTCAAGAAAGGCGGTCCTAGCCGCGATTGGCTCAACCCGCATCTGAGCTACCTGAGGACGTCCAGGGCGCGCGCCCGCGTGCAGCGCTGGTTCAGGGCAGCGGACTTCGATCAGAACTGCGCGGCAGGCCGCGTAGCTCTCGATCGCGAACTCGGCCGTCTCGGCATCGGCGAGGCAAAGTTCGAAAAGCTGGCCGCGGCGCTGGGTTACAGAAAGGTCGACGAGTTCCTTGCCGCCATCGGCAGCGGCGACCTCAAGGTCTCGCAGGCGGTGGCGCCGCTGCGTGCGGCGCTCGAGCCGCGCAAGTCGGAGGACGAGCTCGGCCGCGCGGCGCCGCCAAGGCTTCGGGACAAGATCGCCGGCGGGCTGCGCATCCTCGGCGTCGGCAACCTGCTCACCCGCACGGCCAGCTGCTGCAGCCCGCTGCCCGGCGACGCCATCGTCGGTTACATCACTCAGGGTCGGGGCGTGAGCATCCATCGCCGCGATTGTGGCAATATCCTGCGACTCGGCGATGGCGCCGCGCGGCGGCTCGTCGAGGTCGAGTGGGGCACGGACGACGAGGCCGGCTACCCCGTTGACATCGAGGTCACTGCGCACGACCGCCGCGGTTTGCTGCACGACATCACGGCGGTGTTCTCCGACGCGCGGGTGAACATCGCCGCCGTCGATATGCAAACCGCACGCGCGCAGAACGTCGCGCGCGTTTCGCTGACCGCCGAAGTCTCGGATATCGACGAGCTGAGCGGGCTGCTCTCGCGCATCGCGCGCATACCGAACGTGACCGACGTGCGCAGGGTTACCCACTGAACGCTGCCGGATGCGGCGCGCCGCCCTCGGAACGGCGTTGGCCCCGGGCGGGCATGTTCGGTAAACTGCGCCGCCGCGCTACAGTCCGCATCACGGTAGAGGGCATGTCATGAAGCAGGCGGTACGCGTAACCGTTACGGGGGCGGCGGGCCATATCAGCTACGGCTTGGTGTTCCGGATCGCGGCCGGCGAGATGCTCGGCGCGGAGCAGCCGATCGCACTTCAGCTGCTCGAGATAGCGCCGGCGATGGATGCGTTGCGGGGCGTGGTCATGGAGCTCGACGACTGCGCGTTTCCGCTGCTACACGGCGTTGTCGCCACCGATGACCCCGCGACGGCGTTTGCCGACGCCGATTACGTCTTGCTGGTGGGCGCCAGGCCGCGCGGCCCGGGCATGGAACGCAAGGACCTGCTGGCCGAGAACGCGAAGATCTTCTCGGTTCAGGGTCGCGCGCTCAACGAAGCGGCGAGCCGTGACGTGCGCGTGCTGGTCGTCGGCAATCCGGCCAATACCAATGCGCTCATCGCTTCGGCAAATGCGCCCGATCTCAACCCGCAGCAGTTCTCGGCCATGACCCGGCTGGATCACAATCGGGCCATCGGTCAGCTGGCGTCGAAAGTGGGGGCGCGCTGCACGGAGGTGCGGCGCATGACGATCTGGGGCAACCACTCGGCTACCCAGTATCCCGATATCTCGCACGCCACCGTGGCCGGGCGTCGGGCTACCGAGCTGGTCGAGAGAAGCTGGGTCGAGAACAGCTTCATACCCACCGTCCAGCAGCGCGGTGCGGAGATCATCAAGGCGCGCGGCGCCTCGAGCGCGGCCTCGGCGGCCTCGGCGGCGATCGACCACGTGCGGACGTGGGTAACGGGTACACCGCCGGACGACTGGGTCAGCATGGCCATCCCGAGCGACGGCAGCTATGGCATCGCCCCCGGTTTGATCTACTCCTATCCCGTGACGTGCCGCGCTGGCACGTACGAGATCGTCCAGGGCCTCGAGGTCGACGCGTTCAGCCGCGAGCGCATGAAGGCGACCGAGGACGAGCTCGAGGAGGAGCGGGCCGGCGTCAGGGCGCTTCTGTAGCAGACGCTGCGTGACGGGCTAAGGCAGTGGACCGCCGCTCGATGGCCAAGGGGGAGGCGCGTGCTGCCAGGGGAACGCTCAGCGGAGGGCTCTGGCCGAAAGCGGGCGGGCGCCGCCGCTCGGTTGCCGCCGCGCGTGACGCCGGTGCGCCGCTGACCGTTCACGGGCTCGTGCACAATTCCGACGCGCAATGACCTCGGTATCGGTCATCATTCCCACCTACAATCGCGCCCACGTGCTGCCACGGGCGCTGGCGTCCGTTCGCGCCCAGACTCACGCCGTCACGGAGATCATCGTCGTCGACGACGGCTCCGCCGACGATAGCGCGGCGCTGGTGGCGCGAGAGTTTCCCGAAGCGTTCGTCATCTCTCAGCCGAATCACGGCGTCAGCCATGCGCGCAACCGCGGGATCGACGCCGCCTCGGGAGATTGGCTGGCGTTCCTCGACTCCGATGACGAGTGGTGCCGGGACAAGCTCGAGCGCCAGCTGGCGGCGCTGGCGCTCGAGCCCGAAACGCGGGTATGCCACACCGATGAGATGTGGATTCGGCGAGGGCGGCGCGTCAACCCGTGCAACCGTCATCACAAGCAGGGGGGGTGGATATTCCATCGCTGTCTGCCGTTGTGCGTCATCTCACCCTCGGCGGTGCTGCTCCGGCGCGACGTTCTGGAAGACCTGGGGGGCTTCGACGAGACGCTGCCGGCCTGCGAAGACTACGATCTGTGGCTGAGGTTGAGCGCCGCCGAGCCCGTGCTCTACATCCCCGAGGTGCTGACCGTGAAGCACGGCGGCCACGCCGACCAGCTCTCGCACCGATACTGGGGCATGGACCGTTTTCGAATTCGGGCCCTCGAGAAGCTCGTTCATTCCCGGGCGTTGACGCCGCCCCACCTCCGCTCGGCGCTCGAAGAGATTCTGCGTAAGATTGCCATCTATCTCGCCGGGGCGCGCAAACGGCAAAAAGCCGTCGAAGTGGCAGCCTACGAGCGCAAGCAGCGTTACTACGGGCGCTTGCTGGCGAGGGCGTGGCCGTCCCTGCCGCGCGAGCTCGGTGCGTGAACATCGTCACCGCTCTGCGCGCGGAGGCGGCGCCGCTGATCGACTGTTACGGACTCGAGGCGGACGCCCGGCACGGCGTCTTCCCGGTCTATTGCGGAGCCGGCATTCGCCTCGTCGTCTCGGGGGTGGGCAAGCTGAACGCCGCCGCGGCGACGGGCTATCTGCACGCGGTGGGCGGCGGCCACCGCAACGAGGCGTGGCTCAACGTCGGGGTGGCCGGTCACGCGCACATGCCCTTGGGCCGCGTCGTCGTGGCCGCCCGCATCACCGATCGGGCGTCCGGGCGCAGCTGGTACCCGCCGCAGGTGCTGGAGCTGCCGGCGGCCGGCGCCTGCCTCGTCACCGTCGACACTCCGGAGCACGCATACGAGGACGAGGCGGTCTACGACATGGAAGCGGCGGGCTTCTATCCGGTCGCCAGTCGTTTCAGCACCGGCGAGCTGGTTCAGAGCTTGAAGGTGATCTCCGACAATCGACGCAATCCGACGGCGACGCTGGACGCGCGCGCCATCGGCGACCGCGTTGCCAACGCCCTAGCGGAGATCGATCGCGTTATACAACGTCTGCGCAGTCTCTCCGAAGAGCTGGTTGCCCTGGCTCGGCCGCCGGCGCGCTTTGACGAGTTCACGGGGCGCTGGCATTTCACCGTCGCCGAGCGGCATCGACTGCGCCGCCTGCTCGAGCGGTGGGCGGCGACGTTCCCCGCCGCGAGCCCGTGGTCCGCCGTTGTGGAGCGCTGCCGCGACGGTGCCGGTGTGTTGGCGGCGCTGGAGGCGGCGTTGGAGGCTCGTGCGCCTCGTCTGTGAGCCCATGGCGTGCCCGTTGCGACGGTCCGCCGGGCGCCGGAGACGGAATTGATTCACACTCTCTACATCGAACGCGGCGTCGCCGACCATCCCCTTGCCAAGCGCGTAGCGGAACGCTTCGCTGACGCGGTTCGCGTTCCCTGCGAACGCTACACCGAGGTATTCAACCCGAGATCACAGAGCTTCCGGCTGCAGAAACGCCGCCCCGCACTGGTGCTGGCGCGCAAGTTCGACAACTTCGTTCTGGCCACACCGCCCGACTACGGTATCGGCGGCGAACACAATTACTACTTCTCGCACATGATGAACTGTCTCTACGATTGCCGCTATTGCTTTCTGCAGGGCATGTATCGCTCGGCGCACTACGTGGTGTTCGTCAATTACGCCGATTTTGCCGCCGCCCTCGACGCCAGGCTGGCCGCGCATCCTGGCGCGGATGTGTGGTTCTTCTCGGGTTACGACTGCGACAGCCTGGCCTTCGAGCCGGTCACGGGTTTCGTCGAGCACTTCCTGCCGTTCTTTGCGCAGCGACCGCGCGCGCACCTCGAGATCCGCACCAAGAGCACCCAGATCCGCACGCTCCTTGCGACACCTCCGCTGCCGAACGTTGTGGTCGCCTTCAGCCTGACGCCGTCCGCCACCGCCGCGCGGCTCGAGCACAGGGTGCCTTCGGTCGCCCGGCGCATCGAGGCGATGGTGGCCCTCGCCGAGCGAGGTTGGCGCATCGGGCTGCGTTTCGATCCCCTCATACTGGAGGCAGACTTCGAGTCGCGCTATCGCGGGCTTTTCGATCACGTGTTCAGCCGGATTCCGCGGCGTGCAGTGCACTCGGTGACGCTGGGCACGTTTCGCATGCCGCGGGAGTACTTCCGCAATGCGCTGCGACAGTACCCCGAGGAGCCCCTCTTTGCGGCTCCGTTGACGAACAGCGGAGGCACCGTTTCCTACGGGCCGGCGCGCGACCGCGAGATGGTGGCCTTCTGCGCTGAGTTGCTCGAGCGTTACATTGCGCCGCAGCAGCTGTACGCCTGCGCGCCGGCGACGCGTCGCCTGCTCGAGGGGCCGGTCGGTCGGGCGGCGAGCGCGTGAGCCGCGAAGCGGACGACGCGCCGCGCACCGTCGTGGTCACCGGTGCCAGCTCTGGTATCGGCCGCGCGGTCGTCGAGGCCCAGCTCCGCGCCGGCCAGCGGGTCATCGCGATGGCGCGCAGCCTGCGCGGTCTGCCGGCGGCCTCCGAGCGCTTCGTCGGGGTCGGCATCGACCTCGCCGATCTCGACCGGCTACCGAACCACCTCGATGAGATTGTGCGCGACCACCCCGAGGTAAGCGCCCTGGTGTGCTGTGCCGGGGCAGGTCGGTTCGGCTCCCTCGAGGAGTTCTCGTACGACGGGATCCGCTCGCTGGTCGAGCTCAACCTGACGAGTCAGATTTACGTAGTCCGCGCTTTCGTCCCTCTTTTGAAGCGGCAGCGGCGCGGCGACATCGTGCTCATCGGCTCCGAGGCAGCACTGGCCGGCGGGCGGCGGGGGGCGGTGTACGCGGCGACCAAGTTCGGATTGCGCGGCCTGGCGCAGTCGTTGCGCCAAGAGTGCGCCACGGCGGGTGTGAGGGTCTGCATTGTCAATCCCGGCATGGTGCGCACGCCGTTCTTCTCGCAGCTCGACTTCGCACCGGGCGAGCAGGCCGCCAACTACATCGAAGCGTCCGACGTCGCGGAGGTGGTGGCGTCGGTGCTGCAGGCGCGGCCGCAGACGGTGATCGACGAGATCAATCTCTCACCGCTCAAGAAAGTCGTTCGGCGCAAGCCCAAGTCGCCCGACAGCAGCTGACCCCCTCGGTGCAGCGCTTACCAGGGCAGGACCGCGCGGGAAACCGGGTCGGATGCTTCGGGCGCGCAGCGTCTCTGCAGACGCCTGCGTCCCGGATGGCAAGACGCGGTTCTGAGCCCGTTATCGGATACGGCGGTGTGAAGGGGCGTCGTCGCCGATTTGTGCACCATTGCACCGACGCGTAGCATTTTGACGGGGGCCGCCATGGCGTTGCGGCGCCGCCGGGCGGGGCTCCGCGAGCGGCGCAGATGGAGTCAAGGGACCGATGCCAGTTGGTGCGCGCGCCGCGTCGTTTCGGGCAGCCGATAACGGGGACAGCAGGCGAGCACGAAACGGATGGCCGAGGCGAGCGAGACCCGATGACCGACCGAGACGTATAGGGGTCGAGCCCCCCGTCGGGTCCGCACCACCGCACCGACGATCTCGCCCGCGTCGGTAAGCGGCACGTGAGCGCCCTTGTCGATGGCGGGCTCGTCGTGTTGACCGACGAGCCGCGACTTGGCCGCCCCTATGGTGGCGATGCCGGTGGCCACGCCGAGGTGACAGGCCAGGCCGAATCGCCGGGGGTGCGCGTAGCCCTGCCCGTCGCACACTATGAGATCGGGCAGCGTGTCGAGCAGAGCGATGGCGTCGAGCAGAACGGGGATCTCGCGGAACGACAGGTAGCCCGGCACGTACGGAAAGGTCGCCGGACGCCGCGCGGTGGCCTGGTCGCAAAGCTCGAGTTCAGGGTAGCTCAGCACCACGACCGCTCCCCGTACGACGGACCGGCGTCGTTCCAAACCGACATCGGTGCCGGCGATGAAACGAACGCCGTCCAGATCGTCGTGCGCAACGACGCGCGCGCGGCCGCGCGCCTGCGCGGCGCGTGCCTGAGCCAGCGTAAACGCCCAGCGACGAGCCCCGCCAGCGCCGCGCTTGCGGGTTTCACCGCCATTGCCGTTTGCGTGCATCACGCGCTCGCCTTGATCCGGGTCCGCAAGGCGCAGTATTTTGGCGCGCCAAGTGCACAGAGTCGAAGGAGCAGCGATGGATACCCGCATTGCCGTGGCCGGCGCAGCCGGCCGCATGGGGCGCGCCGTCATCGAGGCCGCCGGTCTCGAGCAGGGGATCCGCGTCGCCGGCGCCGTCGAGCGCGCCGACAACGGGGCCATCGGCATCGATGCCGGGGAGCTTGCCGGTGTCGCACCCATCGGCGTCACCGTCGGCGACAATCTCGACGACGTGGATTTCGACGTGCTCGTCGACTTCACACGCCCCGCCGCCACGCTCGAGCACGTCGAGCGGTGCTCGCGGCGCGGGCGGCGGCTGGTGATCGGCACCACCGGCCTCAGTGACGAGCAGCGGGACCGCATTGCGGACGCCGCCGAGAAGGTGGCCATCGTGCTGGCGCCGAACATGAGCGTAGGGGTGAACTTGTGCCTGGGCCTGCTGGAGATTGCGGCCCGGACGCTTGGTAGCGATGCCGACATCGAGATCATCGAAGCGCACCATCGGCACAAGATCGATGCGCCGTCGGGCACCGCGTTGCGAATGGGGGAGGTGATCGCTGCGGCGCTGGGGCAGACGCTCGATGCGTGCGCCGTTTATTGCCGCGAGGGTACGGTCGGCGAGCGGCGGCCCGGGACGATCGGCTTCGCGACGGTGCGCGCCGGTGACATCGTCGGTGAGCACACGGCGCTGTTTGCCGGTCCCGGCGAGCGGATAGAGATCACCCATCGCGCCACGAGCCGCATGACCTTCGCCAAGGGCGCCGTACGCGCCGCATCGTGGGTGGTTGCGCAGCCGCCCGGCCTGTACGACATGCAGGACGTCCTCGGACTGCGTTGAAGGACGCGCCGGCGGCGAGTTAGAATTTGCAGTCAATGCAAAGCGTCGCTTTGCCAATCGCACGGGGAGGGTCCGCCAGGCTTCTCCCTTTTTTTGCATCTGCCGAGCATCGAGTCGCCGCCCATTCGACGGCACCGTGCGGTCGCGCTCGGTGAGCACCGGCACAGCCTACGCATGACGGGGCAGGCACGTTGAGCGATATTGCACTGCTGGCGCTCGCCGACGGATCGGTCTTCCGGGGCAGGTCGATCGGCGTATCCGGCACGGCCGTGGGGGAGGTGGTGTTCAACACCGCCATGACGGGTTATCAGGAGATTTTGAGCGACCCGTCGTATGCCCGCCAGCTCGTGACGTTGACCTGCCCCCACATCGGCAATACCGGCACCAACGACGAAGACATCGAGTCGGATCGCGTCTACGCCGCCGGCCTCGTCGTCCGCGACGTGCCGGTCCGGCTCAGCAGCTGGCGCGCCGTGGAGACGTTGCCGGCGTTTCTGCACGCACATCGCGTCGTCGCTATCAGTGAGATCGACACGCGCAGACTCACCCGCCTGCTGCGTGACAAGGGTGCGCAGAATGGCTGCGTCGTCGCCGGCCCGGGCGCGAACGTCGAGCAGGCCGTGGCGCGAGCTCGGGCGTTTCCGGGCCTCAAGGGAATGGACGTCGCCCGCGAGGTCACTGCGGCCGAACCCTATCTCTGGCAGGGGGGCACGTGGACGCTCGAGGGGGGCTACGGCCCCGGTGCGCCGCAGCGCTTCAAGGTGGTCGCCTACGACTTTGGGATCAAGCACAACATTCTGCGCATGCTCGCCGAACGCGGCTGCGAGGTCACGGTCGTCCCTGCCGGTACGAGCGCGGCCAGCGTTCTCGCGCGCTCTCCCGACGGCGTTTTTCTGTCCAATGGACCCGGTGACCCCGAGCCGTGCGCGTACGCCATCGCCGCCATCGCCGCCATCGTCGATACCGGTACGCCCGTTTTCGGTATCTGCCTCGGCCATCAGCTGCTCGCCCTCGCCTCGGGGGCGCGAACGATAAAGATGAAATTCGGGCATCACGGCGCCAACCATCCTGTCCAGGATGTCGAGACCGGTCGAGTGCTGATCACGAGCCAGAATCACGGGTTCGCCGTCGACGACGCGCAGCTGCCCGAAACGCTGCGCGTCACCCATCGGTCCCTGTTCGACGGCTCGGTTCAGGGCATCGCCCGTGTCGACAGACCCGCGTTCTCCTTTCAGGGCCATCCGGAAGCGAGCCCCGGTCCGCACGACGTCGGCACGTTGTTCGACAGGTTTATCGATCTAATGGGCGGCGCTGCGCAGCGGGGACCGTCGACGCATGCCGAAACGCACTGATCTCGACAGCGTGTTGATCATCGGCGCCGGGCCCATCGTCATCGGTCAGGCGTGCGAGTTCGATTACTCGGGGGTGCAGGCGTGCAAAGCGCTGAGAGAGGAGGGTTACCGCGTCGTTCTCGCCAACTCCAATCCCGCCACCATCATGACCGATCCGGAGTTCGCCGATGCGACCTACGTCGAGCCCATCGACTGGCAGGTGCTGGCGAAGATCATCGAGCGCGAGCGGCCCGACGCGCTGTTGCCCACCATGGGGGGGCAGACGGGCCTCAACTGTGCGCTCGATCTCGTGCGTGAAGGCGTTCTCGAGGCCTTCGGCGTGGAGCTCATCGGGGCGACGCGCGAGGCCATCGACAAGGCCGAAGACCGCGCGCTGTTCAAGGCGGCGATGGAGCGCATCGGACTGGAGACGGTCGCCGGGGCCCTCGCGCACAGCATGGCGGAGGCGTGGGAAGTGCAGGCGCGCGTCGGCTATCCCGCCATCATCCGGCCTTCGTTCACGCTCGGCGGCAGCGGCGGCGGCATCGCCTACAACCGCGAGGAGTTCGCAGCGATCTGCGAACGCGGCTTGGATGCCTCTCCGACCAGCGAGCTGCTGATCGAGGAGTCGGTCATCGGCTGGAAGGAATTCGAGATGGAGGTCGTGCGCGATCGTCGGGACAACTGCATCATCGTCTGCTCGATAGAGAATGTGGACCCAATGGGTCTGCACACGGGGGACTCGATCACCGTCGCCCCCGCCCTGACGCTGACCGATAAGGAATACCAGCGCATGCGCGACGCGTCCATCGCCGTGCTGCGCGAGATCGGCGTCGACACCGGCGGTTCCAACGTCCAGTTCGCCGTCGATTCCAAAACGGGGCGCATGATCGTTGTCGAGATGAACCCGCGCGTGTCTCGGTCGTCGGCGCTGGCTTCGAAGGCCACCGGATTTCCGATCGCCAAAGTGGCCGCCAAGCTCGCCGTCGGCTACACGCTCGACGAGCTGCGCAACGAGATAACCGGCGGCGCAACGCCGGCGTCGTTCGAGCCGTCCATCGATTACGTCGTGACCAAGATTCCCCGCTTCGATTTCGAGAAGTTCAGCCAGGCGGATGCGACACTCACGACGCAAATGAAATCGGTCGGCGAGGCGATGGCCATCGGCCGAACGTTCAAGGAGTCACTGCACAAGGCCATGCGCAGCCTCGAGATCGGCTCGTTCGGTTTCGAGCCGGTGGTGGCGAAAACGCGCACTCCCGACGCGGCGCGCGCACAGATCCGGCGGGAGCTGCGCGTGCCGGGACCGCGGCGGCTGTGGTTCATCGGCGATGCCTTCCGGATGTCGATGGATATCGGCGAGGTTCACGAGCTGACGCGCATCGACCGCTGGTTCCTTGCCCAGTTCGAGGAGCTCATCGAGCTCGAGACCCACATTTCCAAGGCAGGTTTCGACGGGCTCGAGGCCGGCGAGCTGCGGCATTGGAAGCGTCAGGGCTTCTCGGACCGCCGCCTCGGCGATCTGCTGGCCGTGGGTGAGGACGCCGTGGGGCAGCGCCGCCGCGAGCTCGGCGTGCGGCCGGTGTACAAGCGCGTCGATTCCTGCGCCGCCGAATTCGCCACGCCCACGGCCTATCTCTACTCGAGCTACGAAGAGGAGTCCGAGGCCGGCGCCGAGCAGGTTCCAAAAGTAATGGTGCTCGGCGGCGGGCCGAATCGAATCGGTCAGGGGATCGAGTTCGACTACTGCTGCGTCCATGCATCGATGGCGCTGCGCAGCGACGGCTTTCAGACCATCATGGTCAACTGCAATCCGGAGACCGTGTCGACGGATTACGACACCTCCGACCGCCTGTACTTCGAGCCGCTCACCCTCGAAGACGTGCTGGAGATTGTCGATGTCGAACGCCCCACGGGGGTCATCGTGCAGTACGGCGGCCAGACGCCGCTCAAGCTCGCACGCGCCCTGCGCAAGGCCGGCGTGCCGGTGATCGGCACGTCGCCCGAGTCCATCCACCAGGCGGAGGACCGGCAGCACTTTCAGGCGCTGCTCCAGCGGCTCGGGCTCAAGCAGCCACCCAACCGCACGGCGGGCAGCGCCGAGGAGGCGCTCGCCGGGGCCGCCGAGATCGGCTATCCGCTGGTCGTGCGTCCGTCGTACGTGCTCGGCGGCCGCGCCATGGAGATCGTCCAGAGCCCGGAGGATCTGCGCGCGTACATGCAGGCGGCGATCGATGTCTCCAACGAGTCGCCGGTGCTGCTCGATCGGTTTCTCGACGACGCCATCGAGGTCGACGTCGATGCGGTCTCGGACGGCGACGATGTCGTCATCGCCGGCATCATGGAGCACATCGAGGAGGCGGGTGTGCATTCGGGCGATTCAGCCTGCTCGCTGCCGCCGTTCAGTCTATCGACCGCGGTGTGCGACGCGCTGCGGGAGCAGACGCGGCGCCTGGCGATCGGCCTCAATGTCGTCGGCCTCGTCAACGTGCAGTTCGCAGTCAAGCAGGGCGAGGTGTTCGTTCTCGAAGTGAATCCGCGCGCCTCGCGAACGGTGCCGTTCGTTTCCAAGGCGACGTCGCGGCCGTTCGCCAAGATCGCCGCGCGGGCCATGGCCGGCACCAGTCTCGCCGCGCAGGGCGTGCGCGGCGAATTCGTGCCGCCGTACTATTGCGTCAAGGAGGCCGTGTTCCCCTTCATCAAGTTCCCCGGCGTCGATACCGTGCTCGGCCCGGAGATGAAGAGCACCGGCGAGGTCATGGGCATTGCCCGCAGCTTCGGGGAGGCGTTCGACAAGTCCCAGCGGGCGGCGGGTTGTGCGATCCCCCGGCGCGGTCGGGCCTTCGTCAGCGTGAAGGAAGGCGACAGGCCGGGGGTGACGGAGATCGCCCGCTATCTTGCCGGAAATGGCTTCAGCCTGGTGGCGACGCGCGGCACGGCCGCCGCGCTCGGGGCGGAAGGGATCGACGTCGCCATCGTGAACAAAGTCACCGAGGGCCGGCCGCACATTGTCGACATGATCAAGAATGATGAAATAAACTTGATCATCAATACGACCGCCGGGAAGCAAAGTCTCCGCGATTCCTACACGATACGGCGTGAGGCTTTGAATCGTAAAGTCACCTATTTCACGACGCTCGCCGCCGCGCGGGCGGCCTGCGCGGCATTGCGTTCGGCACGAGAGATCGACGTAAATCGCTTGCAGAGCCTACATCAGGAATTCGAGTCATGACGAGAGTCCTACTCACCGTGGCCGGGGCGGAGCGGCTGCGGCTCGAGCTGCAGAAGCTCAAGTCGGTGGATCGCCCGCAGGCAATCGAGGCGCTGGCCGAGGCGCGTTCGCACGGCGATCTGTCGGAGAACGCCGAGTACGATGCGGCTCGTGACCATCAAGGGTTCATCGAGGGACGTATCGCGGAGCTCGAGGCGCAGCTTGCTCGCGCTGAGATCATCGAGCCGGAGAAGCTCGACGCGCAGGGCAAGGTCGTCTTCGGTGCGACCGTGGATCTCTATGACAGTGACGCCGACACCAACGTCACCTATCGTATCGTCGGTGATCTCGAGGCCGATCTCGAGCGTGGAGAGATATCGCTGGGCTCCCCCATCGCGCGGGCGCTGATCGGCAAGACACAGGGCGATGAGGTGGAGGTGCAGACGCCCGGCGGCGTTCGAGTCTACGAGGTGCTCGCGGTCCGTTACGTCTGACTCTCGCTGCGACGAGGGCGCGTCCCGACGGAGCGCTGTTTCAGCGCTCGCTGTGGAGCACGAACTCGTAGACCTCGGTGCGAAGCTCCCCAGCGTCGCTCGCATAGGACCGCTCCCAGAAGCGGCTGTTGCCGAAGCGGTCGACGAGCAGCACGGTGGAGCAGCGTGTGCCATAGTCGTCGGTGCGCACGAAGATCGGCGACAGGGAGCGTTCTCGTTCGGGTGACACGCCGGTGAGTGGCAGCTCGCCATCGGCGCCAGGGGCGTCGTCCGCGAGCAATTCGAGCAAGGCGTCCGGCAGCGCGGCGGTTTGCGCCGCCAGCAGTTGACGCACTCGCTCTTTGCCGCGTCTGACCTTGGGCCATGGCGTGTCCAGAAGATGATTGCTGAGCGCGTGAACGCCGTGACGCAGAACGCGAACAGCGGTATCGCGGTTTGAGTAGTACAGCAGCCGCTCCGTGTCGCCCAGCACCAGGCTGAAGCCGTTGTAGCGCTCGGCGCTACGGCTGACGGTCTCGATGTATCGGTCGGCGCTCATCGCACCGATGAGGTAGTCGCTTACCAGAGCGCCGCGCGACGAGCGGTCCTCGCGGTGTCGGTCCGGATCGCGATAGTTGGTGACCGACGCGAAGCGGCCGTTACGGGTGATGCCGAGCCACGTTCCGCCGTGCACGAGATCGCGACCGGCGAGAAGATCCGGCGCCTCGGGCCAGAAATGAGCCGACTGCGATGGCCGCGAGTAGTACTCGTCGCGGTTGCCCGCGACGATCAGCGGGTAGTCGGGGTGTTCACCGAGAGCAAAGAGGAGGAAGCACATGGCGTTCGGCGCGGCGGCGTTTCCGTCAGTGCCGCGCGTTGCAAGGCGTCACCTGCCGACGGCGTTCAGGCATCCGTCTTCGACCGCTCCGCATCGTCGGCCCGGGCCCGGGGCCCGTCGTCGGGCAGCGCGATACGGGGCGTGACCGCCGGCCGGTAGATGACAGCGACGCGGCCGATGAGCTGTACCGGGGCGGCCCCCGTCCGACGGCAGAGGCTGTCGATCAGGCGGGCGCGCTCGCTGCGGGCGCTCGGCGGGAGCTTGATCTTGAGCAGCTCGTGGTGGCCGAGGGCGGCCTCGATCTCCGCCAGCACGACGTCGCTCAAACCGGCACCACCGATGGAGACGGCGACGCGCCGGTGATGAGCCAGGGAGCGCAGATGGCGCCGCTGCTTGCTGCTGAGTTCGATCACTTTGGCTGACTCTCCGGGCGGCAGGCGACGGTGGCGGGGCCCCTGCCGCTGATACAATGGGGTCGATGTCTGCGCGACCCAACGGCAGCTTGCCGCCGCCGCGCGGGGCCGATCTCCGGTTCGCGTCGCTTCCGGCGCGCTCGCCCACGTGAGCCGACGCCCGCGCCGCGCGGCCACGCGGCGATGGTTGACAGACCATCGCCGCGATGCCTTCGTGCGCCAGGCCCGCGCGACGGGCTACCGCTCTCGCGCGGCATACAAGCTCGCCGAGATCGATCGCCGTGACGCGCTGCTCCGGCCGGGAATGACCGTGCTCGATCTCGGTGCGGCGCCCGGCGCGTGGTCGCAGTATGCGGCCGAGCGGCTTGCCGGGCGCGGGCGCGTCATTGCCGTCGACGTCCTGCCCATGGCCGGCCTGCAGGGCGTGGAGTGCATCGAGGCCGACGTGCGCGACGCGCGGCTCGTGACGACGCTTCGGGAAGCGCTCGGAGGCCAGCGGGCCGACCTTGTAATCTCCGACATGTCGCCCAATATTACTGGTGTGGCCGCGACGGACGAAGCCCGTTTCGAAGAGCTGCTCGAAGCGCTGTTGACGCTGTGCGACAGGTTTCTGGCGACCGGCGGCACGCTGCTGGTCAAGCTCTTCACGGGCGCCGCAGCGCGACGTTTTCGCGAACGCTGCGCGGCGTGTTTCCGCGAGGTCGCCACGCGCAAGCCGTCGGCGTCGCGCGCGGCGAGCAAAGAATTCTACATTCTGGCCAGGGGTTTTCGCGGTGCTGCACGCTAGCCGCCGAGGCGGCGAGCACGGCCGGGGAGAGCGGGGCGAGTTGTATTGATTGGGGATACATAGCAGAATCGTTGCATGAGAGCGCGCCGTGATCCCGGCGCAGCTCGGGGTTCACGCGCGGCGCGCCGCGCGGGTCCCGTGTGAAGTTAAAGGAAGGTATACACGGTGAATAGTCTTACCAAGAACCTGATCCTGTGGCTGGTGGTTGCCATGGTGCTGATGGCGGTCTTCAACAATTTCGCGCCGCGGGATCCCGGCTCGAGGTCGGAGGTCGACTACTCGACCTTCCTCTCCGAGGTCAAGGCAGGCCGTGTGTCGGAGGTCGTCATCGAAGGGCGCACGATCCAGGGCAAGACGCACGCGGGCGACACCTTCGTCACCTACTCCCCGGGCGATCCCGAGCTGGTCACCGATCTGCTCAACAACGGCGTCGCGATCAAGGCCAAACGCGAGGAATCCCCGTCGCTGCTCATGCAGATCTTCATAAGCTGGTTCCCGCTGCTGCTGCTGATCGGCGTGTGGATCTTTTTCATGCGGCAGATGCAGGGCGGGGGCGGCCGCGGTGCCCTCTCCTTCGGCAAGAGCCGCGCCCGCATGCTCACCGAGGACAAGAACAAGGTCACCTTCGACGATGTCGCTGGCGTCGAGGAAGCCAAGGAAGAGGTGCAGGAGCTCGTCGAGTTCCTGAGTGACCCCACGAAGTTTCAGAAGCTCGGCGGGCGCATACCGCGCGGTGTGCTCATGACGGGCAGTCCTGGGACCGGTAAGACCCTGCTGGCCAAAGCGATCGCGGGGGAGGCCAAGGTCCCGTTCTTCTCGATATCGGGCTCGGATTTCGTCGAGATGTTCGTCGGCGTCGGCGCCTCCCGTGTGCGGGACATGTTCGAGCAGGCGAAAAAGCACGCGCCGTGCATTATTTTCATCGACGAGATCGATGCCGTGGGCCGTCAGCGCGGCGCAGGGCTCGGCGGTGGGCACGACGAGCGCGAGCAGACCTTGAATCAGCTGTTGGTCGAAATGGACGGCTTCGAGGGCAACGAGGGGGTGATCGTCATTGCGGCCACCAACCGGCCGGACGTTCTCGATCCCGCGCTGCTGCGACCCGGTCGCTTCGACCGTCAGGTGCACGTGCCGCTGCCGGATATCCGCGGGCGCGAGCAGATTCTCAAAGTGCACATGCGCAAGGTTCCGGTGGCCGAGGACGTCGATCCGAGCATCATTGCGCGCGGCACGCCCGGCTTCTCCGGCGCCGACCTTGCCAATTTGGTCAATGAGGCGGCGCTGTTCGCCGCGCGGGCCGGCAAGCGACTGGTCGGTATGGAGCAGTTCGAGCTCGCCAAGGACAAAGTGCTGATGGGAGCGGAACGCCGCTCGATTGTGATGCCCGAGAAGGAGCGGCTCAACACGGCGTATCACGAGTCCGGGCACACCGTGGTGGCCAAGGTGATCAAGAACACCGATCCGGTCCACAAAGTGACGATCATTCCGCGGGGCCGCGCGCTGGGCGTGACCATGCAGCTGCCCGAGGAGGATCGCTACAGTCACGACCGGGAGTATTTGCTCGCACGCATCGCCGTGCTCATGGGCGGGCGCATCGCCGAAGAGGTGTTCATGGGCCAAATGACCACCGGCGCGGCCAACGACTTCGAGCAGGCCACCGAGCTGGCCCAGAAGATGGTGGCGCGTTGGGGAATGAGCGACGAGCTCGGGACCCGTGTTTACGGCGAGAACCAGTCTGAAGTGTTCCTGGGTCGCGATGTCACCACCCACCGCAATCTCAGCAACGCGACGGCCGAGAAGGTCGACCGCGAGATCACTCGAATCATCGACGAGCAATACACGCGTGCGCGCAAGATCATCGACGAAAACCGGGACAAGATCGAGGCCATGGCGCGGGCGCTGATGGAATGGGAGACGCTCGAGTCCGGTCAGATCAACGACATCATGGATGGGCGCCAGCCGCGTCCCCCGGCATCGGGCGCCGACGACTCGAGCGCGGGCGGTCCCGGCAACCGTGGCGAGCAGGACCAGGCGCCCATCAAACCGCGAATGGACGAGCCCGCCGGCGGTCCGGCCTGACGGGCGGCGCAGTCGGGGCGACACCCCTCGAAGCCGCCCCCGAGCCGGCTGCGGGTCTTGACTGGGCGACCGGCGACCACCCGACGGCGTCCTCCCTGGCTGCAGCGACGCGGACGATGTCCGTAACCTCTCTCGACTGCCGTGGCCGTGTGCTCGATCTGTCGCGCACGGCCGTCATGGGCATACTCAACGTCACCCCCGATTCGTTCTCCGACGGCGGCTGCTTTCTCGCCCGCGACCGAGCGCTGCGGCACGCCGAGCGCATGGTGGCCGAAGGCGCCGCTATCGTCGACATCGGCGGCGAGTCCACGCGCCCGGGCGCGCCACCCGTGACTCGGCAGGAAGAGATCGACCGCGTCGTGCCCGTCGTCGAGGCGGTGGCTGATGCGGTTGCGGTCCCCATATCCGTCGACACCAGCCGGCCCGAGGTGATGCGGGCGGCGGTGGGTGTCGGCGCCGGTTTCGTCAACGACACGCGCGCGCTGCGCCGCCCCGGCGCCGTGCAGACGGTCGCCGAGCTCGGCGTACCGGTGTGTCTGATGCATATGCTCGGCGAGCCCCGCACCATGCAGCGCAATCCCGTTTATCAGGATGTCGTCGCCGAGGTACGGGATTATCTCCAGGCGCGGCGGGCTGAATGCGTCGCTGCCGGGATCGACGCTGCGCGCATCATCGTCGATCCGGGCTTCGGTTTCGGCAAGCGTTACGCGCACAATATCGAGCTGCTGCGCCAGCTCGGGCAGTTTCTCGCCATCGGCGCACCGCTGCTCGTAGGCGTGTCGCGCAAGTCGTTCCTTGCTGGTATTTTGGGTAATGAGGCCGTCGATCGCGTTCACGCCAGCGCCGCGCTTGCGCTGGTGGCCGCGCAGCGAGGCGCCCGCATCGTGCGCGTGCACGACGTCGCGCCGACGGTGCAGAGCCTTCGTGCCTGGGAGTGCGTGACGATCGGCGACGGCGCCTAGCGAGTCATTGCCGCGCGCCGTTTTTGCTATGATTGCGGGCGGTGGCGCGGAGGCAGCACATGCGGCGACTCTTCGGGACGGACGGGATGCGCGGACGGGTCGGCGACGAGCCGGTCACGCCCGAAACCGTGCTCAAGCTCGGCTGGGCAGCGGGCCGCGTGCTGGGTGGCGAAAACGGCGGCAAAGTCATCATCGGCAAGGACACCCGGGTGTCGGGTTACATGCTCGAGTCCGCGCTGGAGGCAGGGCTGTCGGCGGCGGGGACCGATATCTCACTGCTGGGCCCGATGCCCACCCCCGGTATCGCCTACCTGACGCGCACTGCGCGGGCCCGCGCCGGAATCGTCATCAGCGCATCGCACAACCCCTACGACGACAACGGCATCAAGTTCTTCTCACCCGATGGCGTCAAGCTTCCCGACGACGTGGAGCGCGAGATCGAGCGCGTCATGGACGAGCCGATGCGCATCGTCGCCTCGTCGCGGCTTGGCAAGGCGGAGCGCTTCGCGGATGCGGCCGGCCGCTACATCGAGTTCTGCAAGAGCACGGTGCCTCCGAAGGTCAGCCTCAAAGGCCTTGCGGTGGTGGTCGACTGCGCAAACGGTGCGGCCTATCACGTGGCCCCGGATGTCTTCGAGGAACTCGGTGCCGACGTCACGGCGCTCGGCATCCAGCCCGACGGCTTCAACATCAACCGCGACTGCGGGTCGCTGCACACCGCCTCGCTGCGGGAAGCCGTGCTCCGCCGCGGTGCGGATCTCGGTATCGCGCTCGATGGTGACGGCGACCGAGTCATACTCGTCGACGCCCAGGGCGAGTGTGTCGACGGCGATCAGATCCTCTACATCCTGGGCACCTGGCGCCAGACGCACGGCGCCATCGAGGGCGGCGTCGTCGGTACACTGATGACCAACTACGGTCTGGAGCAGGCCTTCGCCCGGCACGATATCCCCTTTCGGCGCGCGCCCGTGGGCGATCGCTACGTGCTCAGCTGTCTCCAGGAAGAGGGCTGGATGCTCGGCGGCGAATCCTCCGGTCACATCATCTGTCTCGACAAGAGCACGACAGGAGACGGCATCATCGGCGCACTGCAGGTCATCCACGCCATGCTCGATACCGGACGCAGCCTGCACGAGCTCAAGGCAGGTATGACCGTGCTGCCGCAGACGCTGATCAACGTGCGCCTGCAGAGCCCCGCCCGCGGCGACGGCTACGAGGCGATCGGCGATTGCGGGACCGTGCGGGACGCGGTGCGTGCGGCGGAGGCGGAGCTCGCCTCGAACGGCCGTGTGTTGGTGCGGCGGTCGGGCACCGAGCCGGTGATCCGCGTCATGGTGGAAGGCGCCGACGCCGCACAGATCGGCCGCATCGGCCGGGCCATCGCCGACGCCGTGGAGTCGGCGGCGACCGAGCTCGCTTGACACGCGGCGCGGACCGACGGCCCGGCCCGACGTTGCGTTCCGTTCGGCCGCTCGGTACCATCGCGCGCGGTCCCCGATTCGGTAAATCGCTGTTGGCCGCGGGCGCGCCGTGCGCCGCCGATCGGCGGCCACGTTACGTTCCGGAGGCATGCCGTGAGACGGCCAATGGTTGCCGGCAATTGGAAAATGAACGGCACGCGGGAGAGCGCAAACCGCCTGGTGGCGGACATTCTCGCTGGGCTGCCCGTGCCCATCCCGCTCGATGTCGTCGTGTGTCCTCCGGTCATTCTCATCTCGCGGGTCGCCGATCTGCTCGGTGACGCCGGTGCCGTGCATTGGGGCGGCCAGACTGTCGACAGGCACCGCAATGGTGCCTACACTGGTGAGACCTCGGCGGAGATGCTCCGCGACCACGGTTGTCGCTATGTCATCGTGGGCCATTCCGAGCGGCGCACGCTCTACGGGGAGACCGACGACGTCGTTGCGGAGAAGTTTGCGGTGGCCGTCGAGGCCGGCATCACGCCGATTTTTTGTATCGGCGAACAGCTCGCCGAGCGCGATACCGGCACGACGGAGGCCGTCATCGGCCGCCAGCTCGACGCCGTGCTGGCCCGGGTGGGCATCGACGGCTTCAACGATGCGGTGGTCGCTTACGAGCCCGTCTGGGCGATCGGCAGCGGTCGCACGGCGACCCCTGATCAGGCGCAGCACGTGCATCGATTCGTGCGCGAGAAGCTAGCGGCGCGGGCAGCGGCCGTCGCCGAAGGGTTGCGGATCATCTACGGCGGCAGCGTGACGAAGGACAACGCGGCGGGGCTTTTCGCCCAGCCCGACATCGACGGCGGCCTCATCGGCGGCGCATCGCTGCGCGCCGACGATTTCCTGGCCATCTGCCAGGCCGCTCACAGCCATCGCAGTCAGGGCGCAGGTAGAGATGCTAGTTAACATTCTGTTGGTGATATTCGTCGTGGCCGCGGTGGCCATGATCGTGCTGATTCTTCTACAGCAGGGCCGTGGGGCCGATATGGGCGCCGCGTTCGGCGGGGGTGGATCGGCGACGCTATTCGGTGCCAGGGGCTCGGCGAATTTTCTGAGCCGGACCACCGCCGTGCTGGCGACGATCTTCTTCGTGGTCTGTCTCGCGTTGGCATATATCTACGCGAACCGCAGCACGCCGGGCAGTGTCACCGACACGGCGGTCTCGGCGCCTGCCGCGCCGGCGGCCGCGGTAGAAGGTTCCGAAGTGCCGGAAGTCCCGGTACAATCGGAGCCTTCGCAGACAGACGATGTCCCGGACGCGCCCAAGTAACCTCGTCGTCCGCCAATGGTCCGATCGAAGTTGCGTCGTCGGTCCGGATAGCCTTGCCGAAGTGGTGGAACTGGTAGACACGCCGTCTTGAGGGGGCGGTGGCGCGAGCCGTGCCGGTTCGAGTCCGGCCTTCGGCACCACATGATCCTCATCCCCGCGGTGAGAGCCTTCGCGCCCGCCGCGACCCGCGCGGCGGCGCTGGCCGGCCGCGGCGAGGCAGGCAGGCAGCGTTCGCCTGGTAGTGAGTCTTTCGGCAGATCCTAGGTCGGCCGGTGCGCATCGCCCGGCTGCGGCGTACACAGTCGATGCTCGAGAACTACGTACCGATTCTCATCTTTCTAGGTGTCGGTCTGCTGGTCGGCGGGGCCGCAATGGGGATCGGCCGCCTGCTCGGGCCGCACAAGCCGGATCCCGCGAAGCTCTCGCCCTACGAATGCGGCTTCGAGGCCTTTGAGGATTCCCGCATGAAGTTCGATGTCCGCTACTACCTGGTGGCCATCCTGTTCATCATCTTCGACCTGGAGATCGCGTTTCTCTTCCCGTGGGCCGTGGTCCTCGACGACATAGGCGTTTTCGGCTTCGTCGCCATGATGATCTTTCTCGCGGTGCTGGTGGTGGGCTTCGTCTACGAGTGGATGAAGGGCGCTCTGGAGTGGGAGTGAGGTAATGGCCATCGAAGGGGTGCTCGAGCAGGGGTTCGCCACGACCTCGCTCGACAAACTGGTCAACTGGGCGCGAACGGGGGCGATGTGGCCGATGACCTTCGGTCTGGCGTGCTGTGCCGTGGAGATGATGCACGCCGGGGCGTCGCGCTACGACCTCGACCGCTTCGGCATACTTTTTCGTCCGAGCCCGCGTCAATCCGACGTGATGATCGTGGCCGGCACCCTCGTCAACAAGATGGCGCCCGCGCTGCGCAAGGTCTATGACCAGATGCCCGAGCCGCGCTGGGTGATCTCGATGGGGTCGTGTGCCAACGGCGGCGGGTACTACCACTACTCCTACTCCGTGGTGCGCGGCTGCGATCGCATCATCCCGGTCGACGTTTACGTGCCCGGTTGCCCGCCCACTGCCGAGGCGCTGCTCTACGGTATCCTGCAGCTGCAGAAGAAAATCAAACGGACGAGCACCATCGCCCGCTAGATACGCTGCAGGGGGAATCACATGGCATCGAACCAGGCGCTGGCCGACCGCGCATCAGCGCTCTTCGGGGACCACATCCGTGAGGCGCGCACCGATCTCGGTGAGCTCACGCTGGACATCGACGGCGGGTCGGTTTCCACCGTGTGCCCGATCCTGCGCGACGATCCCGAGCTCGCCTTCGAGCAGCTCATCGATCTGGCCGGTGTGGACTTTGTCGCCTACGGTGCCGGCGGCCCTCGGGGGCCGTGGACGGGGAGGCGCTTCGCCGTGGTATATCACCTGCTCTCGGTGTCGCACAATCATCGGTTGCGGCTGCGGGCGTTCGTCGACGGCGAGGTGCCGAGCGTCTCCTCGGTCGTCGAGATCTGGGCCTGCGCAGACTGGTATGAGCGCGAAGCGTTCGATCTCTTCGGGATCGTATTCGAGGGGCATCCGGACCTGCGCCGGCTGCTGACCGATTACGGCTTCGTCGGGCACCCTTTTCGCAAGGACTTCCCGCTGTCGGGATACGTCGAGATGCGCTACGACCCCGACAAGGGACGAGTCGTCTACCAACCGGTCAGCATCGAGCCACGAGTGCTGGTGCCGCGCGTGATACGTGAGGACGGATTCGGTGACCGAAATCCGTAACTACACGATGAACTTCGGTCCGCAGCACCCGGCTGCTCACGGCGTGCTGCGACTGGTCCTCGAGCTGGACGGAGAAGTCATCCAGCGGGCCGATCCACACATCGGATTGCTGCACCGTGCGACCGAGAAGCTGGCGGAGAGCAAGCCGTTCAACCAGAGCATCGGTTACATGGACCGGCTCGACTACGTCTCGATGATGTGCAACGAACACGGGTATGTGCTTGCCATCGAGAAGCTGCTCGGCGTGACGGCCCCGCTGCGGGCGCAGTACATCCGCGTGATGTTCGACGAGATCACACGCATCCTCAATCACCTCCTGTGGCTCGGCGCACACGCCCTCGACATCGGGGCGATGACGGTTTTCCTCTATTGCTTTCGCGAGCGCGAGGACCTGATGGACTGCTACGAGGCCGTCTCGGGGGCGCGTCTGCACGCCACCTACTACCGCCCCGGCGGGGTGTACCGGGATCTGCCGGATTCCATGCCGCGCTACCAGCCGTCGCAGTGGCACAGCGAGCGTGACGTCAAGCGCATGAACGCTGATCGCGAAGGGTCGCTGCTCGATTTCATCTGGGCGTTCACGGAGCGTTTCCCGTCGCGGGTCGACGACTACGAGACGCTGCTCACCGACAACCGGATCTGGAAGCAGCGCACGGTGGACATCGGCGTGGTGAACGCGGAGCGCGCACTGCAGCTGGGATTCACCGGCCCGATGCTGCGCGGATCGGGGGTGCCGTGGGACCTCCGCAAGAAGCAGTCCTATGCGGTTTACGACCAGCTCGATTTCGACATTCCCGTCGGCGCCAACGGCGACTGCTACGACCGCTATCTCGTGCGCATCGAAGAGATGCGCCAGTCGAACCGTCTCGTTCGCCAGTGCGTGCAGTGGCTGCGCGATCATCCCGGGCCGGTGATGATCGCTGACAACAAGCTCGCGCCCCCGCCGCGCGAGACCATGAAGCGTGACATGGAATCGCTGATCCATCACTTCAAGCTCTTCACCGAAGGCTACTGCGCGCCCGAGGGCGAGGCGTACGCGGCGGTCGAGGCGCCGAAGGGCGAGTTCGGCGTATACCTCGTCTCCGACGGCGCCAACAAGCCGTACCGCGTCAAGATCAGGGCGCCGGGGTTTGCGCACCTGGCGGCGCTCGACGAGATGTCGCGGGGGCACATGCTCGCCGATGTGGTGGCCATCATCGGCACGCAGGACATCGTCTTCGGCGAGATAGACCGGTGAGCGGCGAGCGACCATGACAGCGACGCCCGCCGGCGCGACGACAGGGGCGTAGCCGATGCCGACCATCGAGATCGACGGGCGCACGCTGGAGATCGAGCCCGGCACGATGATTATCGAGGCGGCGGACGCGGCGGGCATCTATATTCCGCGTTTCTGCTACCACCGAAAATTATCGATCGCGGCCAATTGCCGCATGTGCCTGGTGGAGGTCGAGAAGGCGCCCAAACCGCTGCCCGCCTGTGCTACGCCCATCGTCGACGGCATGAAGGTGTTCACGCGCTCGGCGCTGGCCGTGGATGCTCAGAAGAGCACCATGGAGTTCTTGCTCATCAATCACCCGCTCGACTGCCCGATCTGCGACCAGGGCGGCGAGTGCCCCTTGCAGGATCAAGCACTCGGCTACGGTAAGGACGTATCGCGCTACAGCGAGACGAAGCGGGTGGTCGAGGACCACGACATCGGGCCGCTCATCGAGACGGAGATGACGCGCTGCATTCACTGCACGCGCTGTGTGCGCTTCGGTCAGGAGGTGGCCGGCGTCATGGAGCTCGGCGCCACGGGTCGCACGGAGAACATGAGCATCGCGACGTTCGTCGGTCAAACCGTCGACTCCGAGCTGTCGGGCAACATGATCGATCTGTGTCCGGTCGGTGCGCTCACGTCCAAGCCGTATCGGTACACGGCGCGAGCCTGGGAGCTCTCGAGCCACGACGGCGTCAGTCCGCATGATTGCGTCGGCGCCAACGTGCGCATCCAGAGTCTGCGCATGCGCGTCAAGCGCGTGCTGCCCGTGGAGAACGAGGACGTCAACGAGAGCTGGCTCGCCGATCGTGATCGCTTCAGCTACGAGGCGGTCAACAGCGACGATCGCCTGGTCGCGCCGATGCTGCGTCAGAACGGTGAGTGGCGCGAGGTGGATTGGCGGACGGCGCTCGGCTACACCGCTGAGCGCCTGCGCGAGACGCTCGCGGGGCACGGCGCGACGAGCCTTGGTGCGCTGGCCGGACCGGGCTCGACTCTGGAGGAGTTCTACCTGCTGCAGAAGCTGATGCGTGCGCTCGGCAGCGGCAACGTCGACCACCGGCTGCGTCAGGCGGACTTCAGCGACGACGACGTGGCACCACGTCGACCCGGCCTGGGCATGGCGATCCGCGACATCGAGCGCCAGCGAGCCGTGCTGCTGGTCGGTTCGAATCTGCGCAAGGAGCAGCCGCTGCTCGGTGTGCGCGTGCGCAAGGCTTTCGTGGGCGGCGCCCGCGTCATGGCTGTCAACCCGCTCGATTACGATTTCAACTTTGCCCTCGCGCACAAGCGCATCGTGGCCCCGTCGGCAATGCCGCGTTCGCTGGCTGCGGTGGCCGCTGCACTGGCCACCCTCACGCGCCGCCCGCTGCCCGACGCCATGGCCGACTGGCTGGGCGGCGTCGAGCCGGATGCCACGGAGCGGGCCATGGCGCAAGAGTTGAACGAAGCGGGCGCGCAGGGCCTCGTTGTAGGGGGCCCGAGCGTGGCCGGTCATCCCCAGGGGGCCGCCCTGCGTGCGATGATCGAGTGGATCGCCGCGACGTGCGGGGCCCACTGGGGACTGCTGCCCGACGGCAACGGCGCCGCGGGCTGGCTGGCCGGCTGTGTTCCGCATCGCGGTGCGGGTGGAACGGCCGCGGAGCTCACCGGCAAGACCGTCGCAGCGATGCTCGCCGAGCCGCTGCGGGCCTACGTGCTGCTCGGCGTCGAGCCGGGGCTCGACTGTCTCGCCGGCGCGGCGGCGGGCGAGGCGATGCGTGGCGCCGACTTCGTCGTCCGTCTCGCGGCGTTTCGCGACGACGCCGAGGACCACGCCGACGTGCTGCTGCCGATAGCGACGTTTGCGGAGACGCCGGGAACCTATGTCAACTGCGAGGGCCGTGTTCAGACGGTGTCGGGGGCGTTGCCCTGCGCAGGCGAGGCGCGGCCGGCCTGGAAGGTGCTGCGCGTGCTGGGCAACGCGCTGGAACGGGCGGGGTTCGATTACGTGACCTGCGACGACGTGCGTGCCGAGGTGGCGCTCGGGCAGCCGCCGGGCGCGCCGGGGCTGGAGAGCTGGCGACTGGCGTCGCCGCCAGCGGCGTCGAACGATGGCGACGGCGAGCTCGAGCGCATCGCCGACGTGCCGATCTACGCGGTAGACCCGGTGGTTCGCCGGGCACCCGCGCTGCAGGCCACGGCCGATGCCGCACCGGCGGCGGCGCGTCTGAGCCCGGCGCAGGCGGCGGCACTCGGGCTCACCGCCGGGGTGATGGTGGAGGCACGCATGGGCGGCCGCTGCGTCACGCTGCCGACCGTCCTCGACCCGCGCGTCCCCGACGGCTGCGTCCACATCGCGAGCGGCCAAGCCGAGACCGTCGGGCTCGACGGGCCGGGTCGCGTCCGTCTGGTGAGGGCCTGAGATGGAGTGGGTGGTGTCTGTGTGGAACTTGCTGCCGGAGTGGTTCCAGATCGGTACCGTGAGCCTGCTCAAGATCGCGGCGATACTGATTCCGCTAATGACCGCCGTTGCCTACACGACGTTCGCCGAGCGCAAACTCATCGGCTACATACAGGTTCGCGTCGGCCCCAACCGCGTGGGACCGCGCGGATGGCTGCAGCCGATCGCCGACGCGCTCAAGCTGCTGTTCAAGGAGATCGTCGTCCCGACCAACGCCAACCGCTTCCTGTTCCTGGTCGCACCTCTGCTGTCCATCATGCCGGCCTTGGCCGCCTGGGCGGTGATGCCGTTCACGGAGACGCTGGTGCTCGCCGATATCGACGCCGGGCTGCTCTATATACTCGCGCTGACCTCGCTTGGCGTCTACGGGGTGATCATCGCGGGGTGGGCCTCCAACTCGAAATACGCGTTCCTGGGCGCCATGCGCTCCGCCGCCCAGATCGTGGCCTACGAGATCGCCATGGGATTCGCACTCGTCGGCGTGCTCATGGTGGCCGGCAGTCTCAATCTGGGAGAGATCGTACGACACCAGGCCGGCGGGCTGCACGAGTGGTACGTGTGGCCGCTGTTCCCGCTGTTCCTCGTGTACTTCATTGCCGGCGTTGCCGAGACGAACCGTGCCCCCTTCGACGTGGCCGAGGGCGAGTCGGAGATCGTCGCCGGGTTCCACGTCGAGTACGGCGGCATGGCGTTCGCCGTGTTCTTTCTGGCCGAGTACGCGAACATGATACTCATCTCCGCATTGACGACCATCATGTTCCTCGGCGGCTGGATGGCGCCCTTTGACATCGCGCCTTTCACGTGGGTTCCGCCGCTGTTCTGGTTTCTGGGCAAGTTGGCGGTGGTGCTGTTCTTCTTTCTGTGGTTCCGCGCGACCTTTCCGCGTTACCGATACGATCAGATCATGCGGCTCGGCTGGAAAGTATTCATACCGATAACGCTGGTATGGATTGTCGTCATCGGTGTGGTGCGGTTCCTGACGCCGTTCGGCGTCGTCTTCACCTGAGGGCATCGGAAACGATGGTTGCGACAATCAGGCACTACGTGCGCACGTTCCTGCTCTGGGAGCTCGTCAAGGGGCTGATGGTGACGGGGCGCCATCTCTTCTCGCCCAAGATCACCGTGCAGTACCCCGAGGAGAAGACGCCGAAGTCCCCGCGATTCCGGGGCTTGCACGCGCTGCGTCGCTATCCCAACGGCGAGGAGCGCTGCATTGCCTGCAAACTGTGTGAGGCGGTCTGTCCGGCGCTGGCCATCACCATCGAGTCGGAGGAGCGCGAGGACGGTACTCGCCGCACCACCCGCTACGATATCGATCTGTTCAAATGCATCTACTGCGGGTTTTGCGAGGAGGCCTGTCCCGTAGACTCCATCGTCGAGACGGATATTCACGAGTTCCATTTCGAAAGCCGGGAAGGCCATGTGATCACCAAAGAGCAGCTGCTGGCGATTGGCGATGAGCACGAAGCACGCATCGCTGCAGCGAGGCGGGCCGATGCGCCCTACCGCTGACCGGTCATGACATTTCTCCAGCTGTCGTTCTATCTGTTTGCCGCCGTGACCGTCTTTGCGGCGGCGATGGTGGTCACCGTGCGCAACCCCGTCAAGGCCGCACTGTTTCTCGTGCTGGCGTTCGTCAGCGCCGCCTGCGTGTGGATGACGCTCGAGGCGGAATTTCTGGCTATCGTGCTCGTGCTGGTCTACGTAGGCGCCGTCATGGTGCTGTTTCTCTTCGTAGTCATGATGTTGGACGTCAACCTCGCCCGGCTGCGCGAAGGGTTTGGCGAATACCTGCCGATCGGCGGTCTCGTGGCGGCGCTGCTGGTGGTGGAGATGGTGATCGTTCTGCAGTCGCCAGAGTTCGGGGCCGATGCCATGCCGCGCCCGGCGGGTCACGAGGCCGGCTACAGCAACACGCGCGAGCTCGGCAATCTGCTCTACACGGAGTACGTCTACGCGTTCGAGATCGCGGCGCTCATTCTGCTCGTGGCGATCGTCGCCGCCATCGCGCTCACGCTGCGCCGGCGGCCGCAGACCAAATACCAGAACCCCGCCCGCCAGATCTCGGTGCGGCGTGAGGACCGGGTGCGCCTGGTGCCGATGGACCCGGAGAAACCACAGTCGTGAGCCCCTACGGACGCGTGTCAGGGTGATTCCGCTCTCGCACTACCTGATTTTGGCGGCGCTCGTCTTCGCGTTGAGCGTGATGGGCATATTTCTCAATCGCAAGAATGTGGTGATCCTGCTGATGGCGATCGAGCTGATGCTGCTCGCCGTCAATATCAATTTCGTCGCCTTCTCGCACTACGCCGGCGATGCCGCAGGACAGGTGTTCGTTTTCTTCATATTGACCGTTGCGGCGGCCGAAGCGGCTATCGGGCTCGCCATCTTGATCGTGCTGTTCCGCAATCGGCGCACGATCAACGTCGAGGATCTCGACTCACTGAGCGGCTGAGAAGCCACCATCGGGCACTATGAAAACCGTCTACACGGCCATCCCTGTCGTCTGTCTGCTCGCCGCCATCGTCGCCGGGGTGTTTCGCAACCGCATCGGGCGGGTCGGCGCACACAGTGTCACGATCGCCGCCGTGGCGCTGGCGTTCGTGCTCTCCGTGTACGTATTGGTCGACGTGATGCGCGGCAATCTCTTCAACGGCACCATCTACACGTGGGCCGTCAGCGGCGGTATTGCGTTCGAGATCGGTTTCCTGATCGACGAGCTCAGCGCGACCATGATGGTCGTCGTCACCTTCGTTTCGCTGATGGTCCACGTCTACACCATCGGCTACATGCACGACGACGGCGGCTACCAGCGTTTCTTCAGCTACATCTCGTTGTTTACGTTCGCCATGCTCATGCTGGTGATGGCAAACAACTATCTGCAGCTGTTCTTCGGCTGGGAGGGCGTGGGTCTGGTCTCGTATCTGCTGATCGGGTTCTGGTTCGACCGCGAATCGGCCATCTTCGCGAATCTCAAGGCTTTTCTGGTCAACCGCGTCGGCGATTTCGGTTTCATCCTCGGAATCGCCGCCATCTTGTACGTCTTCGGTTCGCTGGACTACGCCACCGTGTTCGACAAGGCGGCCGATCCGGCCTATCACGAACGCGTCGTCCAGCCTTTCGAGGGTGTCACGTGGAGCTGGATCACCGTCATCTGCCTGTTGCTGTTCGTCGGTGCCATGGGCAAGTCCGCGCAGGTTCCGCTCCACGTCTGGCTGCCGGACTCCATGGAGGGTCCGACGCCCATCTCGGCGCTGATTCACGCCGCCACCATGGTGACGGCGGGCATTTTCATGGTGGCGCGAATGTCGCCGCTGTTCGAGTTCTCGACAACGGCGCTCTCGGCGGTGCTCGTCATCGGGGCGGTTACGGCGCTGCTCATGGCGCTGGTGGGCATCGTCCAGAATGACATCAAACGCGTGGTGGCCTACTCGACGCTGTCCCAGCTCGGCTACATGATGGTGGCGCTCGGCGCATCGGCGTACGCCGCGGGCATCTTCCACCTGGTGACGCATGCTTTCTTCAAGGCACTGCTTTTCCTGGGCGCCGGGTCGGTAATCATCGCGCTGCACCACGAGCAGGACATGCGCAGGATGGGAGGGCTCAAAGCGGTCATGCCCGTCACCTACGCGACCGCGGTCGTCGGCTCCCTGGCTCTGGCGGGCATCCCCCCTTTCGCCGGCTTTTTCTCGAAAGACGCCATCATCGAAGCCGTGCACGGTGCCCATCTGCCCGGCGCCGGCTTCGCCGGCTTTGCGGTGACCGCGGGGGTTTTCGTTACGGCGTTCTATACCTTCCGACTGCTTTTCATGACGTTCCACGGCAAGCCCCGCATGGACGAGCACGCGTACCAGCATGTCAAGGAGTCGCCGCGGGTGGTTACGGTGCCGCTGATCATGCTGGCCATACCGTCGCTGCTGGCCGGTCTTCTCTACGTCGAGCCGATGCTGTTCGGAGATTTTTTCGGGCACAGCCTCGCGGCGCGTCCCGAGCACGATACCGTGGCACACCTCGCGCAGGCCTATGAAGGCAAGAGCGGGGTGGGCCTGGTCGTTGCGTTCGTCGGCCACGGCCTCACCACGCTGCCCTTCTGGTTGGCCGTGGCGGGCATCGCGCTCGCTTGGTATCTCTACGGCATGAGACCGGATCTGCCAGGGCGCATCGCAATGCGACTGCGCGTGCTCTACGACATTCTCTATCACAAGTACGGGTTCGACGAGCTTTACCAGTACGTGTTTGCAGGGGGTACCCGTCGGCTCGGCGGGATGCTGTGGCGGGTGGTCGATGCCGGGTTCATCGATGGGGTCGCGGTCAACGGCACGGCGCGCGTCGTTGCCTGGTTCTCGGGAGTAATTCGTCACATCCAGTCTGGCTACGTCTATCACTATGCGTTTGCCATGATTATCGGGCTGTTTCTGCTGATGACGTGGTTTTTGAGACTGTGAGCGCGGGTTGATCATGGCGTGGTTCGATAATCACCTGCTGAGCATCGTCATCTGGTTGCCGATGCTGGGAGGCGTGCTGGTGTTGGCGAGCGGCGGCGATGCCAATGCGGCCGTTGCGCGTAAGCTCGCCCTCGGTTTCTCGATCGCAACCTTCATATTCAGCATTCCGCTTTATCAGCGTTTCGACTCCGCCACGGCGGCGATGCAGTTCGTCGAGCAGGCGCCGTGGGTTCCGGCCTTCAACATAGAGTATTTCCTCGGAATCGACGGCATCTCGATGCCTCTGATACTGCTGACGACGCTCTTGACCGTCGTCGTAGTGATTGCCGGCTGGGAGTCCATCCAATACAAGGTCGCGCAGTACATGGCCGCCTTCCTGTTCATGGAGGGCCTGATGATCGGTGTGTTTTCGGCGCTCGATGCCATCCTGTTCTACGTTTTCTGGGAGGGCATGCTGATACCGATGTTTCTGATCATCGGGATCTGGGGCGCGGAGAACCGCATCTACGCCACGATCAAGTTCTTTCTCTACACCCTGCTCGGGTCGCTGCTGATGCTGGTCGCCTTCCTGTATCTGTTTCAGGTCGGCGGAGGTACGTTCCGCATCACCGATTTCCACGATCTCCCCATCGGTTTCACGGCGCAGACGCTGTTGTTCTTCGCCTTCTTCGCGGCGTTCGCGGTGAAGGTGCCCATGTTTCCCGTCCACACCTGGCTGCCCGACGCCCACGTCGAGGCGCCGACCGGGGGGTCGGTCATCCTCGCCGCAATCATGTTGAAGATGGGCGCGTACGGCTTTCTGCGCTTCAGTCTCCCGGTGCTGCCGGATGCCAGCCACTACCTGTCGGGCTTCGTCATCGCGTTGTCGCTGATCGCCATCGTGTACATCGCCCTCGTTGCGCTGGCGCAGAAGGACATGAAGAAGCTCATCGCCTATTCGTCGATCTCGCACATGGGTTTCGTGACCCTCGGCTTCTTCATCTTCAACGCCCAGGGCATCGAAGGCGCGATCGCGCAGATGATTTCTCACGGCTTCGTCTCCGGCGCGCTGTTCCTGTGCGTGGGGGTTCTCTACGACCGCCTCCACTCGCGGGAGATCGCGAGCTACGGCGGCGTCGCGACGCCGATGCCGATTTTCGGTTCGTTCATGATGCTGTTCGCCATGGCCAACGTAGGGTTGCCGGGAACGTCGGGATTCGTCGGTGAGTTTCTGGTGATTCTCGGGGCCTTCCAGGTCAACGCGTGGTATGCCGTGTTGGCGGCCACGACGTTGGTCTTCGGCGCTGCCTACACGCTCTGGATGTACAAGCGGGTGATCTACGGCGCTGTTGCGAGCGACGCGGTGGCGGCGCTCAAGGATCTGAGCCGACGCGAGGCGGTCTTCCTGGCGATGATGGCTGCGGGCGTGCTTGGCATGGGCGTTTGGCCCTACCCGGTTCTCGACGTCATGCACGCCTCGGTGGAGAACCTCGTCAGTCAAGCGATGAACTCGAAGCTCTAGCGCCATGAACGACAAGCTCAATCTCGTCGCCGTCCTGCCCGAGATGTTCGTCGCCACCATGGCTTGCGTCATCCTGGTGGTGGACCTGTTCGCGGGTAAGGAACGCCGGCTCATGTACGGCTTGAGTCTGGCGACGCTCGCCGGCGCCGCGCTGCTCACGATGAGCGACTACGCGACGACCCGCTCGGTCGCTTTCGGCGGCATGTTCGTCGAGGACGCGCTGTCGGATCTGATCAAGATCGCTATCTACGTCATCGCCTTCGGCGTGTTCGTCTACGGCCGCAGCTACGCACGGCAGCGCGATCTTTTTCGCGGCGAGTATTTCGTGCTGGGGTTGTTCGGTGTCGTCGGTATGATGGTGATGGCTTCGGCCAACCATTTTCTGACCGTATATCTCGGCCTCGAACTGCTGTCGCTGTGTCTGTACGCCATGGTCGCGTTCCAGCGTGACTCCGCGCTGGCGACGGAAGCCTCGATGAAGTATTTCGTGCTGGGCGCGCTGGCCTCGGGCGTGTTGCTCTACGGGATGTCGATCCTCTACGGATTGACGGGGTCGCTCGAGATCGACGCCGTTCGCGCGAGCGTGGCGGCGATGCCGCCGGACAGCGTGCCGCTGATCTTCGGCCTCGTGTTTGTCGTAGTCGGCATTGCTTTCAAGCTTGGCGCGGTGCCGTTTCACATGTGGATTCCGGACGTGTATCACGGCGCGCCGACCTCCACGGTGGCTTACCTCGGTACGGCGCCGAAGCTGGCCGGGTTCGCGCTGGTGATGCGACTGCTGGTGGGCGGGCTGGAAGACCTTCACGGGGCGTGGCGGGACATGATCATCGTCATGGCCGTGTTGTCGATGGTCGGCGGCAACGTGGTGGCTATCGCACAGACCAACATCAAACGCATGCTTGCCTATTCGACCATCGCGCACATGGGATTTTTCTTGCTCGGCATTCTGAGCGGGCAGGCGGCGGGTTACACCGCGGCGCTGTTCTACGTTCTCGTCTACGCCGTGATGAGCCTCGGAGCGTTCGGGATGATTCTGCTCTTGTCCCGCGCCGGCTTCGAGGCCGACGCGCTCGAAGACTTCCGTGGGTTGAACCAGCGACATCCCTGGTACGCGTTCCTGATGCTTCTGTTCATGTTCTCGATGGCCGGTGTACCGCCGACCGTGGGGTTCTCCGCCAAGCTGGCTGTCATCCAGGCGCTGATCGCCGTCGATCTCGTGTGGCTCGCCGTGGTCGCCGTGCTCTCCGCGGTCGTCGGCGCGTTCTACTATCTGCGCGTGGTGCGGCTCATGTATTTCGACCGCCAGGAGAGCGGAACGCCGATCAGGGCGGCGCTCGACATGCGGTTGCTGCTGGGGGTCAACGGCTTGGCGGTGATTCTGATCATGCCCTGGGTCGGCGGACTGTTCGCGATCTGTGCGTCGGCCGTGGGACTGCTCGCCGGCGGCTGATTCCGGCACGGCCGCTGCGCGCGGAGGGTGATGGCCGTTTGCGGACCCGGCAGCTGCCGCTCCATGGGGGCGGGCGGATGAGCGAGGTAGGGCGCGGTCGTTCGGCCCCAGCGCCGCCCTTGAATTCGGCGCCGGCAGCACCCATGTTCGCCGAGCGGGCGGTGCGATAGAGCCCGACGGTGGAATCGGGGCGTGGTCGCGCGTGTCTTGCAAACCGGTACCGGCGCGAGTAGACTCTGCGCCCATCAGTTGCGGGGTGGAGCAGTCTGGCAGCTCGTCGGGCTCATAACCCGAAGGTCGTAGGTTCAAATCCTACCCCCGCTACCAATCAGTATTAGAGTCTACGACCCCGCTGAAGGCGGGGTTTTGTGTTTGAGGAGCGGACGCCGACGGAGCGTGAGCGAGGGAACTGCGGGAGATGCCCGAACGTCATGACATTGCAAGCTCACAGCGATACCGCCCGGCTATGGGAGCTGCTCGAGCCCGAGGCGGAGGCGATGGGCTACGAGCTGGTGGAGATCGAGCTGGCGGGCGGCCGACGCAACCCGTTGTTGCGCATCTACATCGATGCGCCGGGCGGCATCACGCTGGACGACTGCGAATTCGTGAGCCGGCAGCTGAGCGCCGTGCTCGACGTGGAGGACCCGATACCGGCACAGTACACCCTGGAGGTGTCCTCGCCCGGCATAGAGCGGCCGCTGGTCAAGCGTGCGCATTTCGAGCGCGCGGTAGGGGAGCGCGTGCAGCTCGTCACGCGTCAGTACCACCTCGGGCGCCGGCGGTTCCTCGGTCTGCTGCGAGAGGTCAGTGGCGAGACGGTCGTCGTCGAGGTCGACGGCGAGAGCTACGAGCTGCCTCTGGCGGACGTCGAGCGGGCGCGGCTGAAACCGGAACATGTGTGAAAACGGAGTGCGAGCGTCGCGCTGCTGCGCAGCACAGCTGTCGAGCGGTGGCGTCATGAGCGGAGAAGGGCAATGACCAACAACGAAATACTGTTGATGGCTGACGTCGTGTCGCGTGAGAAGAATCTGGACAAGGATGTGATCTTCGAGGCAATCGAGGCCGCGCTCGCCACGGCCACGCGCAAACGACACGGAGGCGACATCGACGCTCGCGTCGCTATTCACCGCGAGGACGGCGACTACGATACGTTCCGCAGGTGGGAGGTGATCGACGATGAAGTCGAGCTGGAGTTTCCGGATCGGCAGATCACCCTGAGCGAGGCTCGCAACCACGCTCCCGACATCGATATCGGGGATTTTATCGAAGAGCCCCTCGAGCCGGTCGAGTTCGGTCGCATTGCTGCCCAGGCGGCCAAGCAGGTCATCATGCAGAAAGTGCGCGAAGCGGAGCGTGAGCAGACGATCAACGAGTATTTGCCCCGCAAGGGGGAGATGATCACCGGTGTCGTCAAGCGGCTCGACCGCGGCGACGCGATAGTGGATATCGGCGGCGCGGAAGCGGTGCTGCAGAAGAATGTCATGATCCCGCGCGAAGGGCTGCGGCCGGGTGACCGGCTGCGCGCCATCCTCGAAGATGTAAGGGCGGTGCCGCGCGGGCCTCAGCTGTTCCTGAACCGGATCTGTTCCGAATTGCTGGTGTCGTTGTTCAAGCTCGAGGTGCCGGAGGCCGGCGAGGGGCTCATCGATATACTCGGTGCGGCGCGTGATCCCGGCCTGCGCGCCAAGATTGCGGTGCACTCCCGAGATCCCAAGATCGATCCGGTGGGGGCCTGCGTCGGCATCCGGGGTTCGCGCGTGCAAAGCGTCTCCAACGAGATCGCGGGCGAGCGGGTGGACATCATCAAGTGGTCCGAGGATCCCGCGCAGTTCGTCATCAATGCCCTGGCGCCGGCCGAGGTGGAGTCGATCCTGATCGATGAGGACGCGCGCAGCATGGACGTTGTCGTCGACGAGATGCAGCTCTCCCAAGCCATCGGGCGTGGTGGTCAGAACGTGAGGCTGGCGTCGGAGCTCACCGGCTGGGAGCTCAACATCATGACCGACAGTGCGGCGACGGAGAAGGCGGAGGCGGAGACAGCGGAGATACGTGCGCGCTTGATGGAGCTGCTCGACGTCGACGAGGTGGTGGCGACGATTCTCGTGCAGGAAGGCTTCACGTCCTCCGAAGAGGTCGCTTACGTTCCACGGCAGGAACTCCTCGACATTGAGGAATTCGATGAAGAGCTCGTCGACGAGCTCAGGCGTCGGGCCGAGGACGCTCTGCTGGTTCGGGCCATCGCCCAGGAAGAGCGGCTCAAGCTGGCCGAGCCGGAGCAAGACCTGCTCGAGATGGACGGTATGGACGAAGGCACGGCGCGATTGCTCGCCAGCCACGATATTCGCAGCATGGAAGCGCTGGCCGAGTGCGCCGTCGACGAGCTCCTCGAGATCCCCGGCATCGAGGAGGAGCGGGCGAAGACGTTGATCATGACGGCGCGAGCGCCGTGGTTCGAGGAACTCGGAGAGCAGCCTTGACGCTGCGGTGGGTCGTTAAATGGCGGAAGTCTCGATAAAGAATTTTGCGGAGCAGATCGGCATTCCGATCGACAAGCTGTTGCAGCAGCTCGACGACGCTGGCGTCGTGGAAAAGTCCTCTGACGACTTACTGAGCGACGATGAGAAGAAGCAGCTGCTCGGCTATCTACGTGGTGGCGCAGAGAGCGAGAAAGCGGCGCCCCGTAGCAAGATTACGCTCAGACAGAAGACCACCGGGCAGATCCGGCAGACGTCGCGGACCGGAGCGTCACGAACGATTCATGTCGAGGTGCGCAAGCGCCGCACCTTCGTAAAACGCAGCCTCATCGACCAGAAGCCGCCGGAGCCGGAGGTCGAGCCCGCGCCGGCGCCGGAGGTGCCGGTCGTCGAAGCCGTTGCGGAGGCGCCAACCGAGACCGAGGCGCTGCCCCCGATCGGTTCGCCGGCGTTTCGTTCCGAGCCGGCGCCGGTCGAGGAACCGGCTCCGGCTGCGACGGAGATCGCGGCGGAGGCCGCTGGCGCCGCGCCCGAGAGCGCTCCGCCGGCGGGCGCAGAGCAACCCGCGGAGGCGGCCAAACCTGCCGAAGCGGCGCCCGGCGCCGCGCCCCCGAAGCCCGGTGTGGCCCGCAAGAAGGCGCCGGGGCCGCGCCGCGACGAGCTGCACGTGGCCGACAGCAAACGGGCCCGACGCAAGGCGGCGCGTATGGCCCGCAAGCCGCATCGGGTGCAGCCGAGCAAGGTCGCGCAGCATGCCTTCGAACGACCGACGGCGCCGGTGGTGCGCGAGGTTTCCATCCCCGAGACGGTCACCGTGGGCGAGCTCGCGCAGAAGATGTCGGTGAAGGCGGCCGAGGTCATCAAGACGATGATGCAGCTCGGATCGATGGCGACCATCAACCAAGTTCTCGACCAGGAAACTGCGACGCTGGTCGTCGAGGAGATGGGGCACGTTGCGAAGGTGGCGGCCGCTGCCGACCCCGAGGCATTGCTGCTCGAGGAGCGTGCCGAGGCAGGCGAAGTCGCCGAGGAGCCACGACCGCCGGTGGTGACGGTCATGGGTCATGTGGATCACGGCAAGACGTCGCTGCTGGACTTCATCCGCAAGGCCAAGGTCGCGGCGGGCGAAGCTGGTGGCATTACCCAGCACATCGGAGCCTACCGCGTCAATACGAGCAGGGGCGTTATCACGTTCCTGGACACGCCGGGCCATGAGGCATTCACCGCGATGCGCGCCCGCGGGGCCGAGGCGACCGATCTCGTTGTCCTCGTCGTTGCCGCGGACGACGGCGTCAAGCCGCAGACCGTCGAGGCAATCCATCACGCCCGCAACGCCGGCGTTCCCATCGTCGTCGCGATCAACAAGATCGATCGCGCCGAAGCGGACGTCGATCGCGTCAAGCAGGAGCTCGCCAAGCACGAAGTCATCCCCGAGCAGTGGGGCGGGGACGTGCTGATGACCGAGGTTTCGGCCAAGACCGGCCAGGGCGTTGACGAGCTGCTCGAGGCGGTGTCTCTGCAGGCGGAGCTTCTCGACCTGAATGCGGTCGCCGCGGGCCCGGCGTCGGGTCTGGTGGTCGAGGCGCGTCTCGACAAGGGCCGTGGCCCGGTGGCCACGCTGCTCGTTCAGAAAGGGCTTCTCGCAAGCGGCGATGTGGTGCTCGCCGGGCGCGAGTCCGGTCGCGTGCGGGCGATGACCGACGAGAACGGCCGGCCGGTCAAGCAGGCCGGCCCCTCGACACCGGTCGAGGTCCAGGGCCTCTCCGGCGTGCCGGTCGCCGGCGACGAGGTGAACGTGGTCGCCGACGAACGCAAGGCACGAGAGATCGCGCTGTTCCGTCAGGGCAAGTTCAAGGAGGTCAAGCTCGCGCGCCAGCAGAAGGCCAAGCTCGAGAACGTCTTCGACCGAATGGGCGAGGAAGAGGTTCAGACCTTGAACCTGCTGGTGAAAGCGGACGTGCAGGGATCGGTCGAAGCGCTCAGCGAGTCGCTCGAGCGGTTGTCGCAGGAAGGCATCGAGGTTCGCGTCGTTCACGGCATGGTCGGAGGCATCAGCGAATCCGATGTCAATCTGGCCATGGCTTCGCAGGCCATCATTATCGCGTTCAACGTGCGGGCGGATGCCGCGGCGCGCCGCCTTATCGAGTCCGAAGGCGTCGATGTGCGCTACCACAACGTCATTTACGATGTCGTCGACGAAGTCAAGGCGGCCATGGCGGGACTGTTGAAGCCCGAGATCAAGGAGCGAGTTCTCGGGAGTATCGAGGTACGCGAGGTGTTTCGAGTGGCGAAAGTGGGCGCCATCGCCGGCTGTTTCGTGAAAGAAGGGGTGGCGCGGCGCAACAGCCCGGTCCGCGTGCTGCGTGACAACGTCGTCATATTCGACGGTACGGTCGACTCGTTGCGGCGCTTCAAGGAAGACGTCGGTGAAGTCAAAGCGGGCTTCGAGTGCGGCATCGGCATCAGGAACTACAACGACGTCAAGGTGGGGGACCTGCTCGAGACCTACGAGAAGGTCGAGGTCCTCAAGACGTTGTGATCGTCCACACGCTGGCAGCGTGGAGCAAAACAGTGACGACGGATCGGGCCCAGCGGGTCGGTGCCCTCGTGCAGCGAGAGCTCGCCGAGTGTTTGCGTTCCGAGGTAGACGACCCTCGCGTCGGACGGGTGTCGATTACCGAGGTCCAGGTCACGCGCGATTTGAGCCTGGCGACCGTGTACGTCACTCAGGTCGGCAACGTCGACGATGCCGAGCGCAGTCTCGAGGGGCTCAACAGGGCGGCGGGGTATCTGCGCCGGCTGCTGAGCCGGCGGCTCGCGATGCGAACCGTGCCCGCGCTGCGTTTTCGTTACGACACCAGTGTCGAGCGTGGAGCGGAGCTGTCGAAACTCATTGACGAGGTGACGGGAGCGCGGGAAACATGACCCATCGCGACGCTGCGCCGCGCACCAGGCGTTCACCGAGCGCGATGAGACCGACAGGGCAACGCAGGAACGTCTGCGGCATTTTATTGCTGGATAAGCCGGTGGGGCTCACCTCCAACGGAGCATTGCAGGAGGCGAAGCAGCTGCTCGGTGCGCGCAAGGCGGGTCATACCGGAAGTCTGGATCCGATTGCGACCGGCCTGTTGCCGCTGTGCTTTGGTGACGCGACGAAGCTATCGAGTTTTTTTCTGGATGCGGACAAGCGTTACTGGACACGCATCAAACTCGGGGAGTCAACGGATACCGGAGACTGCGAAGGTCGGCCGACGGCGGTCCGACCCGCGGACGCGATCTCCGACAGTGCGATCGAGGAGGCCCTCGATCGCTTTCGGGGCGAGTTCGATCAGGTTCCGCCGATGTATTCGGCGGTCAAGCGCCAGGGACGTCCACTGTACAAGCTTGCTCGCAAAGGTATCGTCGTGGAACGCGAGCCGCGTCGGGTAGCGGTGTATGAACTACGGCAGGTGGCTCGTCGCGACGCCTGGGTCGATCTCGAGATGCACTGCTCGCGAGGTTTCTACGTGCGTGCCCTGGCTCACGACCTCGGCGAGGATCTCGGCTGTGGTGCTCACGTCGTCGAGCTGCGGCGCCTGGCCGTCGGAACGCTGAGGGTGGAAGCTGCGGTGACGCTCGATCGGCTGCGTGCGATCGACGACGTCGAAGAGCGGCGGGCTCTTTTGATGCCGGGAGACAAGGGCTTGACGCATCTCCCGCAGGTGAATCTGTCGGTGGATGCCGCCTACTACCTGTGTCGTGGACAGCCGGTGCGGGCGGCGGATCTGCCGAACGAGGGCTGGGTGCGGCTGTACTCGGAAGGCGCGGGATTCCTGGGCCTGGGCACCGTACTCGACGACGGGCGCGTCGCGCCCAAGCGATTGTTTCAGGCCCGATAGCGCCGTTTTGCGGGCAATTCCGGTCCCGTTCGTGAACCGTTGTTTGGTTGTGACCGTGACAGGGTAAAGCTAGAATACGCGAGCCCGTAAATACCGGACGGATATTGCGGCTAAACGACATCCGCCGCAATGCGCTGCAGCGGTCGAGCAGCACAGAGGCATGACAGAGGCATACCATGGCAATTAATGCGGTAGACAAGGCGAAAATCGTCAGCGAGTATCAGCGCGGCGCCAGCGACACCGGGTCACCCGAGGTGCAGGTCGCGCTCATGACGGCGAGGATCCAGGATCTCTCGTCGCATTTTAAGGCCCACATTCACGACCACCACTCGCGGCAAGGCCTGCTGCGGTTGGTCAATCGCCGGCGGCGGCTTCTCGATTATCTCAGGAAGACAGACGTCGAGCGGTACCGTACCTTGATAACCAAGCTGGGTCTGCGGAAGTAGCCGCGCAGGGCTGGGAGCGCTGAGGAATTCGCCGTGAACCGCGTCGAGAAGACATTCCAGTACGGCCCGCACGAGGTGCGGTTGGAGACCGGAGCGCTCGCCAGGCAGGCTTCCGGATCCGTTTTGGCAAGCATGGGAGACAGCACCGTCCTGGTGACGGTGGTGGGCGACCGCGAGGCGAAGGGGGTCGACTTCTTGCCTTTGACGGTTGATTACGAGGAGCGCACCTATGCTGCGGGTCGCATACCGGGCGGGTTCTTCAAGCGCGAGGGACGTCCGTCGGAGAAGGCTATCCTCACCTGCCGTCTGATCGACCGTCCGATACGCCCGCTGTTCCCGAAAGGGTTTACCCACGAGGTCCAGATCATCGTCACCGTCATGTCGGTGGATCCTGAGATCGACCCGGACATCATCGCCATGCTGGGCGCTTCGGCAGCGCTGGAGATCTCGGGGATTCCATTCAGCGGTCCCGTTGCTGCCGCGCGGGTCGGCTTCGTGAACGGTGAGTATGTGCTCAACCCCGGCGCGACGGTGCTCGGCGGTGAGTCGCAGCTCGATCTGGTGGTCGCAGGGACCGAGTCAGCCGTGCTGATGGTGGAGTCGGAAGCCAAGATTCTCTCCGAGCAGCAGATGCTCGGGGCGGTAATGTTTGGTCACGAGCAGATGCAGGTCGCCATACGGACGATCCGTGAGCTCGGCGCCGAGGCGGGTAAACCGCGTTGGAGCTGGGAAGCGCCGGAGAAAAACGTCGGGGTCGCCGAGAGCGTGGCAGCGCAGGCGGGCAACGCCATCGCCGACGCCTACCGCATCGTCGAGAAGCAGAGCCGGCAGGATAGCTTGCACGAGATCCGTGAGCAGATCATGGCCGCGCTGACGACGGCGGAAAGTCCTGCTGCGGACGTCGAGGCCGTCAAAGGGGCAATCAAGGACATCGAGAAGCGCTTGGTGCGGCGGCGAATCCTCGACGGCGAACCACGCATCGACGGCCGGGACACGAGGACGGTGCGTCCTCTTCGCATTCGCACAGGAATCCTGCCTCGCACGCACGGCTCGGCCGAGTTCACACGGGGCGAGACGCAGGCGCTGGTGGTGACGACGCTCGGCACCGAACGCGATGCGCAAATCATCGACGCGCTGGAGGGCGAGCGACGAGACCCGTTCTTGTTGCACTACAATTTCCCCCCCTTCTGTGTGGGCGAGACCGGGCGTGTCGGCTCCCCCAAGCGTCGCGAGATCGGTCACGGGCGGCTCGCTCGCCGAGCCGTTGGCGCGGTGCTGCCGACGCTGGAGGAATTCCCCTACGTGATCCGCGTGGTGTCGGAGATCACCGAGTCCAATGGCTCGAGCTCCATGGCGACGGTATGCGGCACGAGCCTCTCGCTGATGGATGCCGGGGTGACCATCAAGGCGCCGGTGGCGGGAGTCGCCATGGGGCTGATCAAGGAGGATGAACGCTACGCGGTGCTCACGGACATTCTCGGTGACGAGGATCACCTCGGTGACATGGATTTCAAGGTCGCAGGTACTCGCGACGGTGTCACAGCGCTGCAGATGGACATCAAGATCGAAGGAATCACCGAGCAGATCATGGCATCGGCGCTCGACCAGGCACGGGATGGCCGTCTGCATATCCTCGACGAGATGGACCGCGTCATCGCGCGGCCGCGCGAGGAGATGTCCGAGTACGCTCCGCGTATCATTACCATCAAGATCAGCCCGGAGAAGATCCGCGACGTCATCGGCAAGGGCGGCACGACGATTCGTGCTATCTCCGAGGCGACCGGTGCAACGATCGATATCGAGGACGACGGCACGGTGAAGATCGCCTCCGTCGACAACGCGGGCGGTCAGGAAGCGCGGCGGCGCATCGAGCAGATCACTGCCGACGTGGAAGTCGGCACGATCTACGAAGGCAAGGTCGTCAAGCTCATGGATTTCGGAGCCTTCGTCAATATCTTGCCGGGCCGTGACGGCCTCGTTCACATCTCGCAGATATCGAAGGAACGCGTCAACGACGTCAGTGACAAGCTGCGCGAAGGGGATGTGATCAAGGTCAAGGTGCTCGAGGTGGACAAGCAGGGTCGTATCCGTCTCAGCATGAAGGCGGTAGAGGACGCGGCGTAAACGTCGTTCGTCGAGCCGGGGCCTGCGCCGAGGGGGCGCTTTTCCGCCGGCCCAACCAACTTTCCCCGTGAGGGTTCTTCTGCAGCGTGTGCGCTCGGCGTCGGTCAGCGTCGGCGACGGAGAGGTGGCTCGTATCGGCGCCGGGCTTCTCGCCTTCGTTGGTTTTACCGACGGCGACGACGCGACCCGTGTCGCCTACCTTGCCGAAAAAACGGCCCGCCTGCGGGTGTTTGCCGACGAGCGCGGCCGTTTTCAGCACTGCATCACCGATGTGGGCGGAAGCGTGCTGGCCGTCCCGCAGTTTACCCTCTACGCCGACACCGGTCGCGGACGTCGACCCGACTTCACGCGCGCGCTCGCGCCTGAGCGGGCCAGCGCGCTCTTCGACGTCTTTCTGCATGCGCTGACCCAGGCCGGCATCGAGCGCGTCGACTCGGGTGTGTTCGGCGCCAACATGGCCGTGACGCTCGTGAACGACGGCCCGGTGACGTTACTCCTCGAGCGATGAGCGGACCCGTGGCAGGATGTGCTCGGCGATGCGCCCCTCGAGCCAGTACTGCGGCCGCCACGGCACGCGCCCGGCGACGAAGCCGACGTGGCCGCCGTGGGCGCTGAGCTCGAGGCGTACGCCGGGTGCGAGCTCGCGGGCGGTCGGAATGGCGTCGGGCGTCATGAAGGGATCGTCACGCGCATGAAGAATCAGGGTCGGTGTGCGAATCCGCCGCAGGAACTGGCGGCTGCTGCACCGCGTGTAGTAGTCGGTGGCGTCGGCGAAGCCGTGCAGCGGGGCGGTGACCTGGTCATCGAACTGCCAAAACGTCCGTAAGCGGCGCAGGCCGTCCAGCGCGATCGGCGCCTGCAGCCGAGCGAATTTCCGTTCGGTGGACCGGCGCATCCTCGCCACCAGCTGCTGCTGGTAGACGCGTGAGAAGCCACGCTGCAGACGGTCGGCGGCGCGGTTCAGCTCGAAGGGCACCGAAACGGCTACCGCCGTCGTCAGCAAGGCGGCGTCGGCCAGTTCCGCGAGCCATTTGAGCAGCACGTTGCCGCCGAGGGAGTAGCCCACGACCGCAAAAGGTGTGCGCGGGTACCGCCGGCTCAGTGTCTCGACGAGCCAGGCGATGTCTCCGGTCTCGCCGGAATGGTAGCTGCGCGGCAGGCGATTGGGCTCACCGCTGCAGCCTCGAAAGTGCATGACGGCGACGCGCAGATCGAGCGCGCTGAGGTGTGCGGCGAGGCCGCGTACGTAGTGCGACCCGGAATTGCCCTCGAGTCCGTGCAGCACGATGACGATCGCACGTGCGCCGTCTCCGCACCAATCGACGTCGAGGAAATCGCCATCGGGCAGCGTCAATCGCTCGCGCTGAAAGCGGGGTCGCGGGTGACGACGCAGCAGATACGGCCACAGCGTCTGCAGGTGTGCGCCGGGGCACCACGGTGCGGGCGTGAACGACGCCGGCACGGCAACCCCGTGGTGCGCGGCGAGGCCCGTAGCGGCGACGTCGTCGGACTGCGGAGTCGCGCGCGCCATGGCCGCGCTAGCCGAAGCTGAGTGCTCTTCCCCGCACGCCCTGGCGGATCTCGCCGTTGTGGAAAACGATCTCGCCGCCCACCACGGTACAGACTGGCCAGCCGGTCAGGGCGCGTCCCGCGAACGGGCTCCATCCCGCTCGCGTGAACATCTCGGCGTCGACCACGGTCCGCGACTGCGTGAGATCCACGAGAGTCAGGTCGGCGTCCCACCCCTCGGCGATGATGCCCTTGTTGCGCAGGCGGTAAGCCTCTGCGGGACCGCGACTCATCCACCGCTGGATCTGCGCGAGGCTACAGCGGCCGGCCGCCATCTCGGTGAGCATGAGCGGCAGCGACGTTTCCACCCCCGGCATGCCCGAGGGTGAGTCCGGGTACGGCCGGGCCTTCTCCGCCAGCGTGTGCGGTGCGTGGTCGGTGGCGACGAAATCGATGACGCCGTCGAGCAGGCCCTGCCAGAGCGCCTCGTTGTCGGCCTGCGTGCGCAGCGGCGGATTCATCTGGGCGCACGTTCCGAGCCGATCGTAGTCCGCCTCGTTGAGAAAGAGGTGGTTGGGGATGGCTTCTGCGGTCACCCACGGCGGCTTGCGCCGCCTGAGCAGCGCCACCTCATCCGCGGTCGACAGGTGCAGGATGTGCAGCCGGCGTTGGTACCTCTCGGCAAGGGTCAGGGCGCGCTCGGTAGCCCGCAGTGCGCACTCGCGATCGCGAATGCGCGAGTGCAGCCGGGGATGCAGAGGCTGATCGGGGGCGGAGGCGGCGAAGCGTGCGCTGCGCGCGCGTATGCGCTGCTCATCCTCGGCGTGCACGGCGATCAGCCGGTCGCCGTTGGCGAATATGCGCTCGAGGTCACGCTCGCGGTAGACCAGCAGCGAGCCGGTGCTCGATCCCATGAAAACCTTGATGCCGCACACGGGTGCAGCGGTGTTGATGGCGTCGAGGTTGTCGGGGGTGGCGCCGATGAAGAAGCCGTAGTTCGCGACACAGACCGAGGCGGCCCGTGCCAGCTTGGCGTCCAGCGCCTGCTGCGAGACCGTCGGTGGCGCCGTGTTGGGCATTTCGAGGAAGCTGGTGACGCCACCGGCCACCGCCGCCCGCGAGCCCGACCCCAAGTCTTCCTTGTGGGGCGCGCCGGGGTCGCGGAAGTGGACCTGAGCGTCGATCACGCCAGGCAGCAGCAGCCGGCCGCCGGCATCGATGCTTTCACGGGCCGCGGCGTCGACGGCGCCGGCGCACCGCTGCACGACGCCGTCACCGCAGGCGACGTCGCCTTCCACGGTGCGGCCGTCAGCACAGGCGACCACCGCATTACGGATTAGGAGACTGTACACGTTCGTGCTCTGCGGCGCGCGCGGCGCAAGGCCGCACATGCCGGTGGATCACTGCCGAGGGGCGCGCCGTCGAGCGGCGCCGCGCTCGAGTTACATCATCTGCCGCTCGCGGATCTCGTCGAGCGTCTTGCAGTCCACGCACAGGGTCGCCGTGGGACGGGCCTCGAGCCGCCGAATTCCAATCTCGACACCGCAGTTGTCGCAGAAGCCGTAGTCGCCCGTATCGATCAACGTCAGCGACTCGTCGATTTTTTTGATCAGCTTGCGCTCGCGGTCGCGGCTGCGCAGCTCGAGAGACATGTCCGTCTCCTGGCTGGCCCGATCGTTCGGGTCGGGGTGGTTGACGGTCTCATCCTGCATGGAGTGCACGGTGCGGGATACCTCGTCCAAAAGCTCGCCGCGCCACGCATTGAGGATGTCCCGGAAGTGCTTTCGCTGATCCGGGTTCATGTACTCCTCGCCCTTCTTTGGCCGGTACGGCTTGATGCCGAAAATCAAAGATGGCGCCGGCGTCTTGGCCGTCCGCGCCTTCTTCTTGGAAGTGGCCGCCATGCGTTGGACTCTCCTGTTCGCGTTGCTCGACCGACGAGAGGGCCGGCGAAAAATAAGCCGTCGTCTATACCAGAAAGAAGCCGCCGGCGCAATAAACCGGCCCCGCCCGGCCTCGTTGACGGCACGTACTCGCTCACCGATCGCAGCGGCCGCCGCCGGCAAGTCGCCGCCGGCCGCCGTCAGCGAGCGCGCGGCTGATTCCGCTCCTCCAGCCAGAGCGCGGTCGCCCCGGCGACCGCCGCTGGCATGATGACCAGATTGACCACAGGGACGAGGGTGAGCGCCAGGGTCATGGCGCCAAAGCCCAGGCTGAGCATTCTTCTGTCAGCGAGATACCGCCGTACGTCCTTCAAGAGATGGCCACGGTTGCTCATGGGGTAATCGACGTACTCGACGGCGAGCAGCCACGAGATCACCAGCACCCATACCAGCGGCGCCAGGATCTGGGCGCCCGGCAGCCAGAACAGGATCAGCACCGGCAACAGCCGAGTCAGGTAATAGAGGAACTTTCTGAGCTCGTTGAGCAGGGCGCGCGGCATGTCTTTGAGCAGGCGCGCGAGACCCGGCGCCCGAGAGTCGCCGGTCCCCGTCAACTGCCGTTCGACCGCTTCGGCGAGCCAGCCGTTGAACGGCGCCGCAATGAGATTGGCAACGATGGTGAAGCAGAAGTACACGACGAGAATCGTGGTCAGCGCGAAGAAGACCCACATGAGCGCGTGCAGCACGACCTGCCACCAAACGTCCGCAGCCGGCAGCAGCTGCTCGACGAGCGCCTCGAAGCCCCTCAAGGCGATGACGACGACAGCGCCGAAAACGACAACGCTCACCAGCACGGGTGCGACGGCGAAGCGGCGCAGCCCCGGTCGGAAGACGATGCGCAGGCCGCGCCATACGTAGCCGGCGCCGCGAACGAGGTCGGCCAGCACTGCGCGGCGTCAACGCGGGACCATGTCCCGATCGGACACGACGCCGTCTCCGACCGACGGTCTGACTAGCGGTTCCATTCAGGGCGGGTTGTGCTCGTCGTATAATGTCGACATTTTAACACGGTCGGGCAGGCCGACCTCGTCGCCACCCGCGGTGGACGCGACGACGTCCGCTACCGGGCGAGGCCTCCCTATTGACAACCATCCGCTCTGGCCGAGCCATGAGACTCAAGAAAATTCAGATCTCCGGGTTCAAGTCGTTTGTCGATCCGACGGCGATCAAGGTGCCCTGTGACATCATCGGCATCGTCGGGCCCAACGGCTGCGGGAAATCGAACGTCATCGATGCGGTGCGCTGGGTGATGGGTGAGTCGTCGGCGAAGAATCTGCGCGGCGACAGCATGGCCGACGTCATCTTCAACGGATCGAGCGTGCGCAAGCCGGTGGGCAAGGCCTCGGTCGAGCTCATTTTCGACAACGCGGATTCCAGCGCGCCGGGACCCTATGCGCAGTTCGCCGAGATCGCCATCAAGCGTACGCTGGCACGCGACGGCGCGTCGGATTACTTCATCAACAACTCGAGCTGTCGCCGCCGGGATATCACCGATATCTTCCTCGGTACGGGGCTGGGGCCCCGCTCCTACTCGATCATCGAGCAGGGCATGGTGAGCCGCATCATCGAGGCGCGCCCGGAAGAGCTCCGCATCTTGGTCGAAGAGGCGGCGGGCATCTCGAAATACAAGGACCGTCGCCGAGACACCGAGACGCGCATCCGCCACACGCGTGAGAATCTGCTGCGCGTCGAGGATATTCGTTCCGAGCTGGAAACCCAGCTCAGGCGACTGAAGCGACAGTCGCAGGCCGCCCAGCGCTACAAGGAGCTCAAGCAGCGCGAGCGCCTGCTGCAGGCGCAGCTGCTGAGCCTGCGCTGGCAGGCCCTCTCCGAGCAGGTACGCGAGCACGACTCGGGGCAGGCC
>JBFEOO010000020.1:0-55629 GCA_041550555.1 Arenicellales bacterium | reverse complement strand
GATGGCTTCTGACATCTTGGCGCGGATCGTGTAGTCCTGATAAGCCGGAATAGCGATCGCCGCAAGGATGCCGATGATGGCTACGACGATCATCAACTCGATGAGCGTGAAGCCGCGTTGCATCTTAATACGCATGGTTGAACTCTCCTCTCGTTACAGTTCCGGAACGTACCCCGGACTACCTGGCTTGCTGATCCGATACCCGTTGCCCGGTGGGCAACGGGCATCGTCCCTGTCACCCCGTCCGACACGGCTGGCCGTATCCAACGGATGCGATGATTTATGCACGGAACGTGCCAGAATTGCGGCGGCCGTACGGCACAGGAAATATATTCATTAAAAACAGACGATTAGAACTTAACGCTTTTCGACGAGGGCTGCTAACTCGCTAGCACGGGCGCCGGCATCGACGTCCTCCGTCAGCGGGGTGACAAAAATCGTCACCGGAGTGGCAGGCCCCGACTGGCGGACGAGTGCGGCACCTGCCCACCGGCTCACTGAATGCCCAGCTTGGCCAGCTTGTAGCGCAGCGAGCGAAAGGTCACCCCGAGCATCTTGGCGGCCGCCGTCTTGTTGCCGCGTGTCTGCGCGAGCGCTTTCTCGATGGCGCCGCGCTCGACGCGACTGACGTAGTCGTCGAGGGATTCGGCGGCGGGGTCGTAGTCGTCCTCGCTGGCGGCGGGCTCTTCTCTGAGCATGAGCTCGCTTTCGGTAATGTTCGCCCCGTTGCACAACGTCAGCGCCCGCTCGAGGATGTTCTCGAGCTCGCGCACGTTGCCGGGGAAGGCATAGCGGGTCAGCACCTCGAGGGCGCGCTCGGAGATCGACAGCGGCTCGAGCCCCATCTGCTCGCCCAGCTTGGTCAATATGTGGCGGGTCAGCACGGGGATGTCCTCGCGGCGCTCGCGCAGGCTCGGCACGTGCAGCTCGATGACGTTGATGCGGTAGAACAGGTCCTGGCGGAACTTGCCGCTGCCGACGAGGACCTGGAGATCCTTGTGCGTAGCGCTCAGGATGCGCACGTCCACCGTGGTCTCCTTCTCGTCGCCGACACGCCGCACCGCTTTCTCCTGGATGGCGCGCAGCAGCTTGACCTGCATGTGCATCGGCAGCTCGGCGATCTCGTCGAGAAACAGCGTGCCGCCGTGGGCGGCCTTGAACAGCCCCTCCTTGTCGGCGACCGCGCCGGTGAAGCTGCCCTTCTTGTGCCCGAAGAACTCGCTCTCCATGAGCTCGCTCGGAATGGCGCCGCAGTTCACCCCAATGAAGGGCGCATCGGCGCGCGGGCCGCGCTCGTGAATGAGGCGCGCCACCAGCTCCTTGCCGGTGCCCGACTCGCCGCTGATATAGATCGGAGCCTGGCTGCGAGCGACCTTGGCGATCATGCCGCGGATGTGCTGCATCACCTCGGAGTCGCCGACCAGCGTGTTTCGCGTACGACGCTCCTGCTGCGGGTACGCGGAGCGGCGCAGCTTGAGCGCTGCCGTGACCAGGTTGCGCAGATCGGCGAGCTTGACCGGCTTGGAGACGAAGTCGAACGCGCCGGCCTTGAGCGCCTCGACGGCCGTCTCCGCGCTGCCGTAGGCGGTGATGACCGCCACCGGCAGCTCCGGGTAGAGCTCCTGGATGTGCCGCACGAGCTCGACGCCGTTGCCGTCCGGCAGCCGCATGTCGGTCAGACAGACATCGAAGTGCTCGTGCGTGAGGCGCTCGCGTGCCTCGCCCACACACTCGGCCGTGCGGCTGTCGATCTCCATGCGCCGCAGGGTCATGGCGACCAGCTCGCAGATGTCGGGCTCGTCGTCGACGATCAGGACCTTGTAGGTGCTCATGCTGGCTGTGCAACGCCCGCGTCGGGGAAGTTGATGCGAAAACGCGCGCCGCGCTGCTCGGGCACCAGCTCGAGCCGGGCGCCGTTGGCCTCGCACAGCTCACGCGCCATGTACAGGCCGAGACCCGTGCCTCTGTGCGAGGTCGTGAAGAAGGGCTCGAAGATCTCCTCCCGGATCTCCGGCGAGATCCCGGAGCCGCTGTCGACGATGTCGAGGCTGGGCGCGCGGCCGTTCGCCGGTGCCTCCAGCGCGAGCCGCACCAGTGGGGCGCCCTCGAACGGGGAGCTGTGCCGCAGCGCGTTGCTGCACAGGTTGTAGAGGATCTGGTTGAGCTGATCGGTGTCGAAGCTCACCTCGAAGTCCGCGCCCTCGACAGCGATGGCCGCCCGCGGGGTATGGCGCGTCTCGCAGAACAGCGTCAGGAACTCGTCGAGCCAGCGCTTCATCGGGACACGCGTGACCGATGCCGGGCCGCGCCGTCCCAGGTAGAGCACGTTCTCGACCACCCGGTTGATGCGCTCGCCCTGCTGCTGGACGATGTTGAGCAGCCGTTGCTCCTCGTCGCTCAGCCTGTCGCCCTCGCTGAGCAGCTGGGCGGCATGGCTCAGCGCGGCGAGCGGGTTGCGGATCTCGTGCGCGATGGCCGTCGTCAGCCTGCCCAGCGCGGCGAGCTTCTCTTCGTGGACGCGCGAGGTGTCCTCGAGAAAGATCAGCGTGTTGTGGGCGAGCGACACGAAGCGCGCCGCAACGTTCGAGTTGCGTCCGCGCACGCGCAGCAGCTCCCCCGTCTCGATGCCGGCCTGCGTGCCAGCGGTCGCGCGCCAGCGCGCGAAGTCGTCCGCCAGGCTCGACTCGATCTCGGTCAGGCCGGTAACCGGCTGGGCCGCGGGGATCTCCAGGAACTCGCGGGCCTTGTCGTTGAGGAGCTGGATGGCGCCGTCGGCGTCCACGGCCACGACGCCGAGATCGAGCCGCTCGACGATGCGGCGGTTGAGCTGGTCGAGGTGGACGAGATCCAGGGCGCGCTGATGCGCGAGCGCCTCGGTGATACGCGCGCGGCCGGCGATGCCCGATATGATCAGCGCCGTCGCGAAGAGCCCGACGCCGAGAAAGGCGGCCTGCGCATAGCTGCCCGAGACGGCGTGGCCGAGCGCCAGGCTCAGGGCGTGCTCGAGCAGCATTAGCAGTGTGGCCAGCGCCGCATAGAACAGCGTGAGACGCCTGCTCAGCACCACCGCCCCGGCGGCGACGGAGACGATGAGCAGCAGACCGAGCCCGCTGTCGACGCCGTTGCTGGCGTGCATGAGCACGAGCAGCACAACGATGTCCGTGACGATTTGGAAATTGGCCTGGACCGCGAACGGCGGGCGCCCCCGGGTGATGGTGATCAGATTGACCACGCTGAACGCCGCCAGGACGAGACCCGCCGCGAGGAACAGGGCCGGCTGACGTTCCCCGAAATGGCTCAGCTTGGCGCCGGTCAGCGCCAGCGTCAGCAGACTGCCGGACAGCACCAATCGGTAGAGATTGAAGTAGTACAGCGAGCGCCACAGGTTGTCGACCGGCCGCGGGTCGTGAGCTATTCCCTCGAGACCGGTCATCGCCGGGGTGGTGGCGGAGGCGCTCATCGCGGCGAGTCGATCAGCCCACGGCGGCGGTGCCGATCGCTGTCGCGGCGAGGGCCGGCAGATCGTCGCGGATGGAGTGACGGCATCAATATAGATTTCTAGTGAAGAATCCTTCTTAACAGCTTAAATTTATATTGAAATCGCGAGTCTGTCCTCTGCTTGACGACTGGCGGTGCCGGAAAGGCCGACCGTCTGTGCCGATTGCTGCGAGCGGTGGCGTGGTCCGTGGCCGATGTCGCGCCGGGTGGCCACCCTAGGCACGCGCCAGCGCCCACGCCTCGATGCGTCGGGCGCCGGCGTTGCGAAGGGCCCGGGCGAGTGCGCCGACCGTGTGCCCGGAGGTGATCACGTCGTCCACGACGGCCACGTGCGTGGCGCCGACGCCGGCCGCCACGGTGAACGCGCCGCGTACGTTGGCGGCGCGTGCTCGGCGGGCCAGCCCGGCCTGCGAGGGCGTGGCGCGGTTGCGCAGGACGCCGCCGCTGCGATAGGGGATGTCGAGTTGGCGCGAGAGCACGCGACACAACTCGAGCGACTGATTGAAGCCGCGTTCGCGCAGCCGCCCCCGGTGCAGCGGCACCGGCACCAGCAGCTCGGGAAGCGGGGCGCGGCGCTGCGCGATGTGCTCGGCCAGCAGCAGGCCCAGGGCGCGGGCCAGCTCCAACCGCCCGCCGTACTTGAACCGATGGACGAGGCCGTCGAGCGGGGGCGCGTAGCGGAACGGCGCAACGGTGGCAGCGAGGGGCGGGGGTGCCCGCTGGCAGGCGCCGCAGCGCTCGCCGCCCGTGATGGCTACCCCGCAGCATCTGCAGGCGCGGCCCACGGCGGGCAGGGCGGTGCGACACGGTGTGCACCAGGGGCCGCCGCGGCCACCGCAGAGGTTGCACCTCTCGGGGTACAGCCAGCCCAGAATAGGCTCCAGCACTTCGTCAACCCTCGGCGTCCCTGCCGGTTGACAGCCGCGAGGGCTCCCCGCCACACTGCGCCTGCGGCGGCGGCTGCGCGGGCCGTCACGCGGCGGCGGGTCGCTGCCCGCCGCTCACATCGAGCTTAGATGACTCCCATGGCCGATCAAGCCAGACGCCCCGACAGCGAGCGCGACGAATGACCTCGCCGGTGCTCGATGCCCGGTGTCTGCGTCACGACTGGCGCGTTGCCGAGGTGCTCGCGCTGTTCGAGCGCCCGTTCAGCGATCTGCTGTTCGAGGCGCAGTCGCTGCATCGCACGGTTTTCGATCCCAACGTCGTGCAGCTCAGCACGCTGCTCAGCATCAAAACCGGTGGCTGCCCGGAGGACTGCGCATACTGCCCGCAGAGCGTGCGGCACGACGCCGGTCTCGATGCCCAACCCCTCCTCGACTGCGAGGATGTGGTGGCGGCGGCGCGCAGCGCAAAAGCGCGCGGTGCGACGCGCTTCTGTATGGGCGCGGCATGGCGGAGCCCCAAGGACCGCGATCTGGACAAGGTGGCGGCAATGGTCGAGGCCGTGAAGGGGATCGGTCTCGAGACCTGCGTGACGCTCGGGATGCTGCGTCCGCACCAGGCCGATCGACTGAAGGCGGCCGGGCTCGACTACTACAACCACAACCTCGACACCTCGCCCGAGTATTACGGCGCGGTCATCACGACGCGCACGTATCGGGAGCGGCTCGAGACGCTGGCCTGCGTGCGCGAGGCCGGTATACGCGTGTGCTGCGGCGGCATCGTCGGCATGGGAGAGCATCGCCGCGATCGCGCCGGGTTGCTGACCGAGCTCGCGAACCTGCCCGAGCATCCCGAGAGCGTTCCGATCAACATGCTGGTGCGGGTGGCGGGGACGCCCTTGGCGGAGGCCGAAGCGCTGGACGCCTTCGAGTTCGTGCGCACCGTTGCCGTAGCCCGCATTCTGATGCCGCGCGCGGTGGTGCGGCTGTCGGCCGGGCGCAGCCTCATGAGCGACGAGCTTCAGGCGCTGTGTTTTCTGGCCGGCGCCAACTCGATTTTCTACGGCGAGAAGCTGCTGACCACGGACAACGCCGACGCCGAGCGCGACCGGCGGCTCTTCGAACGCCTGGGGCTGACGCCGGCACCGAGCGCAGCGGGCGCTGGAGCGTAAGCCGCCCGGCGGTCTCGTGATGCTCGACCGCCGCCACGTGGTGCGCGCTTTCAGCCGCGCCGCCGCGACCTACGACGGCGCCGCGGTGCTGCCGCGTCGGGTCGCCGACGAGCTGCTCGGCCGGCTCGATCTGGTGCAGCTTGCGCCCGCTCGGGTCGTCGAGGTGGGCAGCGGCACCGGCTACTGCGTGCGAGGGCTGGAGAAGCGCTATCGCCGCGCGCAGATCCTTGGCATCGACCCCGCCATGCCCATGCTGAAACGCGCTGCGGCGCGCCGTCGCTGGCTCGGCCGCAGTCGCTTCGTGATGGGGGCGGCGGAGACGCTGCCCTTCGACAGCGCGAGCGTCGATCTCGTCGTTTCCAACCTGGCGCTGGCGTGGTGCGACGTTCCCCGGGCGCTGGCCGAGCTGGCGCGGGTGCTGCGCCCCGGCGGGCTGCTCAGCTTCTCGACGCTCGGCCCCGACACGCTCAAGGAGCTGCGTCGGTCGTGGGCAGGCGTCGACGACACGCCGCACGTTCACGAGTTCACCGACATGCACCAGCTGGGTGATGCCCTGCTCGCCGCCGGCTTCGCGGCGCCGGTGGTCGATGTCGAGTGGATCGTGCTCAGTTACCGTTCGGCGAACGAGGCGTTCGCGGATTTGCGGCGCACGGTGGGGAGCAACGCGATGGCCGGTCGCCGCGCGGGCCTGACCGGAACGCACCGCTTCGGTCGGTTCCGCGCGGCCTTCGAGCAGCTGCGCGGTGCCGACGGCCGGCTGCCGCTGACGTTCGAAGTGATCTACGGGCACGCCTGGGCGCCCGACGCTGTGCGCGCGGCGCGGTCGCTGCCCGTGCGCGCCGGTCGGCCGTTCGCCGGCCGGGGCCGGGCGAGCGCGTGAGCGCCGGCTGGTTCGTCACCGGAACCGATACCGAGGTCGGCAAGACCATCGTTGCGGCAGGGCTCGTCTACGCACTGCGTCGCCGCGGCATCATGGCCGTGGGCATGAAGCCGGTAGCCAGCGGCGCGCTCGTCACGCGCTCGGGCTTGCGCAGCGAGGACGCCGACGCCCTGCGCCGTGTGAGCGGGCCGGGCTGGGCGTACCGTACGCTCAATCCCTACGCCTTCGCGCCAGCGGTGGCACCGCACCTCGCTGCCGCCCAAGCGGGCGTGGTGATCGAGCTGGCGCGCATCGCGGCAAGCTTCGAGCGCCTCGCCGCGCGGGCCGATGCCGTCGTGGTCGAGGGTGTGGGCGGTTGGCTGGTGCCCCTCAACGACCACGACACCGTCGCCGATCTCTCGGTGCGCCTCGGGCTGCCCGTCATCCTCGTGGTCGGCATGCGTCTAGGCTGCCTCAACCATGCCCTGCTGACCGTGCAGGCCATCCGTGACGCGGGTCTGCCTCTGGCCGGCTGGGTGGCCAATCGATGCGTGCCGAGCATGGCGCTTTTCGAGGAGAACGTCACGGCCCTGGCGACGCGCATCGCTGCGCCGCTGCTCGGCACCGTACCGCATCTCGCCGACTGTGCCGCGCCGCAGGTCGCCGACCGGCTGGATCTGGATCGGTTGCCCGGGTCGTCACCGCTGTGAGGCCGCGGGCTGTGCCGGCGCCTGCCCAGCCGATAGGACGGCCGCCGGCGTCGGGGCCGCCGGGGTCGGCGCCCGAGCGCTCTGGTGCTGGACAGGTCGGCGGGCTTGTTGTCCAATATCGTCGGTCGTTCACATGAACAAAATATTGACAAAGCGGGCCGTGACGGGACCGCAGAAGACGCTGCGCAGGGTGCGCTGAGCGGGGCTGTGGGCAGGGTTCGTCTTGCAGGTCGCCCGGACCGTGTGTTAGCTTCGCCGCCGCGCCGTCGCCAGCTTCGTCGCGGTCCTCCGCGAGGAACGGCGCGCGCAACCGGGCCGCACCGCCGGCTCGCTGCCGGAACCAACCACAACGCCGAAGAGTGAGGGAGGAATGCAGCGAGCAACGTCGGTGCCGGCACCCGGAGTACGGCGGCTGCTGATCCGGCCCAACGGGTCGCTGAGCAGCACCGCTGCGCTGGCGATTGTGGTGATGCTCGGTGTGCTCACACTCGGTATTGCGGTCGGTTTCTGGGTGGCGGGGGCGTGGCTCGTGCTGCCGTTTGCAGGCCTGGAGTTCGCCGCCGTGGCCCTGGGGTTCTACGTCGTGGCACGCCGACAAGGAGATTTCGAGCTGCTGGTCATCGACGACGCGCACGTCGAGCTCACGCAGCGACAGCGGGCGCGCCGGCGCCATTACCGATTTCCGCGCTACTGGACGAACGTGTGGCTGGAGCCCGGAGCGCACCGCTGGTATCCGTCCCGGCTCACGATCGGCTCCCACGGCCGACGGGTCGAGATCGGTTCGTTTGTGACCGATGACGAGCGGCAGGAGCTGTCGCGGCAGATCGTGCAACTGCTGCGGCCTGCAGCGCCGGAGCCGATGGCGAGTGTGAGCGCGGTGAGCATGGCGCGGACGGCGGCAGCGGATCGCAGGGGCACCGCGGGGTGACCCTGCGGGTACGACAAGCGAATAAGCGAGTGGAGAAGACGCGGATGCAATGGACGATGATGACCAGACGACTGGCCTTCGCGGCCACGGCCGCGACGGTATCGCTGTGGGGCGCGTCGGCGCATGGCGAGTGGGGCTTGAATCTTCCGCAACCGAGCACTCCGATCGCCGAGGACATCCTGCAGCTGCACAACGCCATCATGCTGGTGTGCCTGATCATCTTCGTGGTGGTGTTCGGTGTCATGTTCTATGCCCTCTACGCGCACCGTAAGAGCAGGGGGCACGAGGCGGCGACGTTCTCCCACAGCAGCACCCTCGAGGTGGTGTGGACGGTGATTCCTTTTCTGATACTCGTCGGCCTTGCCGTGCCGTCGACGGCGACGCTGCTGCGCATGGAGGACACGCGCGACGCGGAGCTGACCATCAAGGTCACGGGCTATCAGTGGAAATGGCGGTACGAGTATCTCGACCAGGGCATCGCCTTCTTCAGCAGCCTCGCGACGCCGCGCAGCCAGATCGAGAACCGCGAGGAGAAGGGAGAGCACTATCTTCTGGAAGTGGACAATCCCGTCGTCATCCCGGCGGGAAAGAAGGTGCGCTTCCTCATCACCGCCAACGATGTGATTCATTCGTGGTGGGTGCCCAAGTTCGGCGTCAAGAAGGACGCCATTCCGGGGTACATCAACGAGGTCTGGGCCAATGTCGCCGAGCCCGGCCTATACCGCGGCCAGTGCACGGAGCTGTGCGGCAAGGACCACGGCTTCATGCCCGTCGTGGTCGAGGTCAAAGCGCAGAGCGATTTCGACGCCTGGGTTGCGGAGCAGCAGGGCAGTGCTGCGGCAGCCACGGAGCCGGCTCAGTCGGATTCGGCTCTGGTCGCCGCCCGTGAGACGATGTCGTCCAGCCCACCGCTTGCGGCCGGCGCGCAGCGCTGACCTCCGCGACGCACGCGCCTCGACGTAACAGCAGCAATACCTAGCTTCCAAGGAGCACGACACGATGGCAACGGCCGAGACCGCTCACCACGAGGAGCATCACGATCATCACCCGACCGGGATGATGCGTTGGTTGACCACCACCAATCACAAGGACATCGGAACGATGTACCTGGTGTTTTCGCTGGTGATGTTCTTCGTCGGCGGGCTGATGGCGCTGGTCATCCGCGCCGAGCTATTCCAACCCGGGCTGCAGGTGGTCGACCCGCACCTGTTCAACCAGATGACCACCATGCACGCGCTGATCATGATCTTCGGCGCGATCATGCCCGGATTCGTGGGGTTCGCAAACTGGCAGATTCCGCTGATGATCGGCGCTCCAGACATGGCGCTGCCGCGCATGAACAACTGGAGTTTCTGGATCCTGCCCTTTGCGTTCACGCTGCTGCTGGGCAGCCTGTTGACCGCCGGCGGCGGTCCCGCCGCGGGTTGGACACTGTACGCGCCGCTCTCCGTACAGGGTGGCATGGCCGTGGATTTGACGATTCTGTCGATTCACATGATGGGCATCTCGTCGGTGCTCGGCGCCATCAACATCGTGGTCACGATCTTCAATATGCGCGCCCCGGGCATGACGCTGATGAAGATGCCGCTGTTCGTCTGGACGTGGCTCATCACGGCGTTTCTGCTGATCGCCGCCATGCCGGTTCTGGCCGGGGCGGTGACCATGCTGTTGACGGACCGGCACTTCGGCACCGCTTTCTTCAACCCCGCCGGCGGCGGCGATCCGGTGCTGTTTCAGCACATCTTCTGGTTCTTCGGCCACCCCGAGGTCTATATCCTGATCCTGCCGGCGTTCGGGATCATCTCGCAGATCATCCCGACGTTCGCCCGCAAGCCGCTTTTCGGCTACAGCTCCATGGTGTTCGCCACGACGGGCATCGCCTTCCTGTCGTTCATCGTCTGGGCGCACCACATGTTCACCGTCGGCATGCCGCTCGCCGGAGAGCTGTTCTTCATGTACGCGACCATGCTCATCGCGGTGCCGACGGGTGTCAAGGTGTTCAACTGGGTCGCCACGCTGTGGCGGGGCTCGATCACCTTCGAGACCCCCATGCTGTTCGCGCTGTCCGTGGTGTTCCTGTTCACCATTGGCGGACTTTCGGGATTGATGCTCGCCATTACGCCCGCCGACTTCCAGTATCACGACACCTATTTCGTCGTCGCCCATTTCCACTACGTGCTGTTCTCCGGATCCATCATGGCGATGATGGGCGCGGCCTACTACTGGTTGCCCAAGTGGACCGGCCACATGTACGACGAGCGGCTCGGCAAGATCCATTTCTGGCTGACGGCGATCTTCTTCAATATCACCTTCTTCCCTCAGCACTTCCTGGGGTTGGCGGGCATGCCGCGCCGCATCCCGGACTACGCGCTGCAGTTCACCGAGTTCAACGTCATCTCGTCGCTCGGCGCCTTCGGGCTTGGCCTGGCGCAGCTGCTCTTCGCCTACATCGTCATCCAGACGGTGCGCGGCGGCGCCAAGGCGACCGATCGCGTCTGGGACGGCGCCGACGGGCTCGAGTGGACGCTGCCGTCCCCGCCGCCGTATCACACCTTCGCCACGCCGCCCGTGGTGAAGTGAGCGGGAGCCGATGCGGGCAGCGACGGGAGAACGGTCGCGACGGCGCGCCAACATCAGGCTTGCCCTGATACTCGGCGCCGTCGCGCTGGCCACGTTGATCTTGTCCGTCTATAAGCATTTGCCGTGAAACGCGCCAGCCCCAAGCTGCTTGCCAGCCTGTTCGCCGTCGTCATCGGCATGTTCGGATTCGGCTATCTGCTGGTGCCGCTCTACGACGTGTTGTGCGAGATTACCGGCCTCGGTGGCAGGACCGGCGTCGTGACCGCCACCGAGGCCGCGGCGGGCGAGTCCGACACGCAGCGGTGGATCACGATCGAGTTCACGGGCAATGCGGCCGCCGGATTGCCATGGGAGTTCGGGCCGCTGGTCAAGAAGCTGCGCGTGCATCCCGGGCAGGTCGCCGAGGCGATATTTCAAGCGCGCAACGTCTCGGGCCAGCGCATCGTCGGGCAGGCCATACCCAGCGTGACGCCGGCGCGTGCTGCACGCTACTTCAACAAGACGGAGTGTTTCTGCTTCACGCAGCAGCCGCTCGATCCGGCCGAGGCCAAGCAGATGCCCGTGCGTTTCGTAATCGACGCGGATCTGCCCAAGGATATTCGAACGATTACATTGTCTTACGCGTTCTTCGATGCGGGGGTCTATGCCGGCGATGCCGGAGGGGCGTGAGCCCCCGGGACCCCGTACGACAGACGCGCTACTCGGAGAGGAACAGCAATAATGAGCGGAGCATCTGGTAGCTACTATCTGCCCGATCCCAGTCCCTGGCCCATCATCGCCTCCGTCGGACTGTTTACCCTGGCTCTGGGCTTCGTGCTCTATTTGAACGACGCCGGAATCGGGCCGTGGTTCATGATCGCCGGCTCCGTGATCATCGCCGTGATGATGTTCGGCTGGTTTGGCAAGGTGATCGGCGAGAGCGAGGGCGGTCTGTACAACAGCCGCGTCGATACCTCCTTTCGCATGGGCATGGGCTGGTTCATCTTCTCCGAGGTCATGTTCTTCGCCGGTTTCTTTGGCGCGCTCTTTTACGTCCGCAACCTGGCGGTGCCGTGGCTGGCGGACACCGAGCTGCTGTGGCCGGGCTACGACGGTGGCTGGCCGACGGCGGGGCCAAAGGGCGCCGAGCTTATTGCGCCGGATACGGCTGCCGGCGAGGGACAGTTCTCCGTGCTGGGGGCATGGGGGATTCCCGCCATCAACACGGCTATCCTGCTGACGTCGAGCGTGACCATCACCTTTGCCCATTGGGCGCTCAAGAACGAGCAACGCGGCAAGCTCATCGGCTGGATGGCGCTGACCGTGGCGCTCGGCGTCCTGTTTCTCTACCTACAGGCAGCGGAGTACGCGCACGCATACGGCGAGCTCGGGCTGACCCTCGGCTCCGGCGTCTACGGGGCGACGTTCTTCATGCTGACGGGCTTCCATGGCCTGCATGTGACCATCGGCACCATCATCCTGCTGGTAATCCTGTTTCGGTGCATGAAGGGTCACTTCCGCCCAGACCATCATTTCGCATTCGAAGCGGCCGCCTGGTACTGGCATTTCGTCGATACGGTCTGGGTGTTCCTGTTCGTTCTCGTCTACGTGGTCTAGGCCGCGGTCGGCCCGCGAGCGGGTGCCGAGCCGAGAGGACGGGGTTTGCCGGTTTCAGCCGCCGCTGCGGCGCGGCAGCCGACGGAGGTGGGCCGCGCGCGAGGGCGTCTGACCCGGTTCGCCGCTTGGGGCCGTGCATCGGGCGCTCTGCGGCCGCGGCGCCAGCCGGGGAAGCCTCACGCGGGTGCGGCAGGCGTGGCGACGGGCGGCTTCAGTGAGTTGCTCGGCGTGATCAAGCCGGTGTACATACCGACGACGAGCAGGAGAAACAGGATGGCCCAGATGGAGACGCGCCATGTGAGTGCCTTCACCGTGCGCGTCCCCTGACCGCGGTCTTTGAACATGAACCACAGCGCCGAGAAGAGACTGACGAGCATCATGATCAGCAGGATCACGATCACGATAGTAGTGCCGGGCATGGCGGTGTCCCGCGGGTGAATGTCGCGCAATGGTAGCAGAAGCGTTCGCGGCACGAACGGTCCGTGAGTTATCGATTCCACCCCCGATGGGTTCCGACCGTGGCGACGGTTGTGCTGCTGCCGGTGTTGGTGGCGCTCGGCATGTGGCAGCTCGACCGCGCACGGATCAAGCTGGAACTTGCCGAGCGCATGGAGCAGCGAGCGCTCGCCGCGCACCAGCCGATCTCGCCGGCGCTGGTTCACGCGCCGTCCGTGGAATATCTCACCGGCACGGCCCGCGGGCAGTACGACACGACCCACCAGCTGTTGTTGGACAATCGTGTGCTCGGCGGTCGCCCGGGGTACCACGTCGTGACGCCGTTGCGTATTGCCGGCGGGGAGACGCGTCTGCTCGTCAATCGCGGCTGGATTCCCTGGGGCGACGACCGCAGCAAAGCGCCGGCATTCGCCACGCCATCAGCGCAGGTCGAGGTCAGCGGGGAGCTGTATATTCCCACCGCCGGGGGTTTTCGGCTCGGCGAGGATCCGCCGCTGGCGAATGGGCGGCCCACGCTTTGGCAGCGCCTCGATGTCGAGCGCTTCGCCGAGCAGGTGCCCTATCCGGTGCAGCCGGTGGTCATGAAGCTCTCCCCGCAGGCGGACGCGGGGGGATTCGTGCGCGAGTGGGCGCCGCCGCGGGACGGCTGGATCGATCGGCACCGCGGCTACGCGTTCCAGTGGTTCGCTCTCGCCGCCACGCTGCTCGTTGTCTTCGTGGTGGTCAACTTGCGTCGCATCCCCTCCGCCAGTCGAGGATCAGCCCGTGACCGTCGACGATGACGTGGCGGCGGGCCCGTTGCTCGACAGGCGCCGTAAGCGCAACCGCTGGTTGCTGCTTGGCATGGCGGCCTTGTTCGCCGCGCCCCTGGTAGCGGCGCTGCTATGGCGGCCGACGACCTACGTCAGCCACGGCGAGCTGGTGCGGCCGGCGCGACCCGTGACCGATGTCGGCCTGCGGGCGGTGAGCGGACAGCCGGTGCGCGTCAGCGACCTCAGGACGAAGTGGACATTCGTCTACTTCGTCGTGGAGCCGTGTGGCGAGGCCTGCCGCCGCAGCCTGCACGATCTCGCGCAGGTGCGGCTCGCCCAGGGTCGACACGCCAACCGCGTCCAGCTCGTGGCAGTGATGCCCGACGACGTTGCCGCCGCGGATGGGGCGGCGGCGACAGCCCAGCAACCGGGTCTGATGTGGCTGAGCGCTGCCCGTGAGACGCTGGCGCGGCTGGCAGCGGATTTCGACCTCGGCGACGGCGGACCCATGGCCGGTGCGCAGCGGGTGTATCTCGTCGATCCGCTGGGCAACTTGATGATGAGCTACGCCCGCGACATCGATCCGACGGCGGTCCGCCGCGATCTGGCGCGGTTGCTGAAAGTCTCCCAGGTAGGATAGCGCAGGGGCAATGAAGGCATCTGTCACGACGCCGGCGTCAGCGCGACCGCTGCGGCGCGCCGGCACATGGCTCGGCCAGTACTACAGGCTCACGAAACCGCGCGTGGTGGCGCTGATCGTGTTCACGGCGATCGTGGGGATGTTTCTCTCGACGCCGGGCATGGTTCCGCTCGATGTGCTGTTGCTGGGGACGTTGGGCATCGGACTGGCGGCGGCCGCCGGTGCCGCCATCAATCATCTGCTCGATGCGGACATCGACGCGCTGATGTCGCGTACGCGTCGGCGCCCGCTGCCGCGTGGGGAGCTGCATCCGATTCAGGCGCTGCTCTTCGCACTCTTGCTCGCGGCCGTCTCCATGGGCATTCTGTGGTTGTGGATCAACCCGCTCACGGCTGTACTGACGTTTGCGTCCCTGGTCGGCTACGCCGTCGTCTACACCGTTTTTCTCAAGCACACGACGCCGCAGAACATCGTCATCGGCGGCGCCGCAGGCGCCGCACCGCCCGTGCTCGGTTGGACGGCCGTGACGGGCGAGGTCAGCAGTGACGCGCTGCTGCTATTCCTCATCATCTTCTGCTGGACGCCGCCGCACTTCTGGGTCCTGGCGCTGTATCGCTACGAGGATTACGCCAGAGCGCGAGTGCCCATGCTGCCCGTGACACACGGCGCACCCTATACCCGCCTGCAGATTCTCCTCTACACGGTGCTGCTGGCCGCGGTCAGCCTGATGCCTTTCGCGACACGCATGGCCGGCGGGCTGTACCTGATTGGCGCGTTGCTGCTCAACGCCCGCTTCATCGGCTATGCGATCACGTTGTATCGAAACTACAGCGACGCCATCGCCCGCCGCGCGTTTGCGTACTCGATCCAATACCTGGCCATGCTGTTTGCCGTCATGCTCATCGACCACTACCGCGACGCGCTAAGCGCAGGCCTCGGGCTCGTGCTGCCGGGCTGAGGAGTGCGGGGCGGGTACGCAGGCGCGTCGGCGTCGGCCGACCCTGAAACGCCCCGGTGTCGCTCCTGGTGCGGGGCGCGCCGGTGATCGCGCTCGCCGGCGCCGCTGAGAAGGCGTCCTCGACGCCATCCCGCCCTGGCGCGCTGCCTCGAGCGACCCGTTGAAGCAATACGCCCCGGCAGTCGAGCGAAATCGCGACCCGATTCTCGCGGTGCTGCGCGAGATTCTGCCACCGAGCGGTGACGTCCTCGAGATCGGCGCCGGCACTGGCCAACACGCTGCCTATTTTGCCGGTCACTTTCCAGCGCTGAGCTGGCAACCCACGGATCTCCCGCCCTGCCTGGCGAGCATCGCGGCGTGGCGACGCGAGGCGGGGGTCGACAATCTCCGCCCCCCGCGGGTGCTCGACCTGGGGCACGACCCATGGCCGGTCACGCGCGCCGACGTCGTCGTCTGCATCAACACGGTCCACATCGTCGCCTGGGAGGCGGTGCAGGGACTGTTCGCCGGGATTGGGGGACTGCTTGCCGACGGCGGGCTGGTCTATCTCTACGGCCCGTTCCGCTATCGCGACCGGCCATTGGAGCCCTCCAACGCGCAATTCGACCACTGGCTGCGTACGCGGGATCCGCAAAGCGGCATCCGCGAGTTCGAGGCCATCGATGCGTTGGCCGCGCAGGTGGGGCTACGCCTCGAGGGTGACCGGGCGATGCCCGCCAACAACCGTTCGATCTGGTGGCGGCGCGAGGGGCGCGGCGGCGATCGCGCCGACGCGCCCGCCGGACGCGGTTGGTAGTGCCATCGGCCGGGGCGCGTCGTTTCCCGTCGCGGGCCTTGCGGCGAGAGATCGGCCGCGACGGGGTTAGCCGGCGCCTGCTCAGAGACCGGCCAGAAACGTCCCCAGGCTGATCCAAAGCCGCTCGCCGCCGACGGTGAAGAGGTCTTCGTGGCCGCCCTCTGGTACGGTCAATCTCACGACATCCTTGCGGGCGGCGCTGGCGAGCATCTCACTCATGGTGATCGGTATGAGGCGGTCGGCGGCGCCGTGACACACGAATACCGGGCAGCGCACCTTGGCGATGCTGGACAAGGTATCGAAGCGAAACGGAATCGCCTCTTCGATGACGATCTCATCGGGGGGGAAGATCGGGCGAATCACGTCGATCATGTTCGTCGGCGGCGAGAACAAAGCGAGCCCGTGTACGGGGCGCACGCTGGCGAGATGGGTGGCCACGGCGGCACCGATCGAGCGGCCGCAGGCCACTATCCTGGCCGCAGGGTAGTTGTCCACCAGCCAGTCGAAGGCAAATTCTGCGTCGGTGTAGAAGCTGCTCTCGCTGGGTCGGCCGGTGCTCGCGCCATAGCCGCGATAGTCGAAACAGAGCAGGGCCGAGTCGAGTCTGTGCAGGGCCTGGGAGGGAAACTCGGCGTCACGCAGCGTTTCGTTGTGCCCGTAGAAATGAACCAGGCACAGGTCGTTGTCGGCGGCGCCGGGAACGTAGATGCCGGCGATCCAGTCGCCGTCGCGCGTCGTCATCCACAGCGTGTCGGCGTTGGTCAGCGGTGGTGGCTCGCTGTAGCTGCCGCGCGCGCCGGGGAAAGCGTGTTGCTCGACCCGGCTCAGATTGTCGAAGTTTTTCATGGCGTCGGGCTGGAGCGGGCGCGAGCAAGGGCATCGGAGAGGCTTTCGCCTCCGCAGGATGCCACCCGGCTCTGGATACCGGTGACAATGCGCCGGACGAGCCGCGGTCCGTGAAAGACGAGCGCGGTGTAGAGCTGGAGCAGATCAGCGCCGGCCACGAGTTTTTCCCAGGCGCTGTCCGCGTCGCCGATGCCTCCGGCTGCGATTATCGGCACCCGCCCCTGGAGCTCGCGGTGCAGCGCGCGAACGACGCGCGTCGACAGCGCTCTCAGGGGCCGGCCGCTGAGCCCGCCCGCCTCGCCCGCCACCGCCAGCGCAGCGACGCCGGGCCGGCTCACCGTGGTGTTGGTGGCAATGACACCGTCGATGGCGTGCCGACAGGCAGCCTGGGCGATATCGGCTATGGCGGTATCATCGATATCCGGTGCGATCTTGATGGTGATGGGGACATAGCCACCGCCCCGCTCGGCGAGACGGTTCTGCTCTCGCTTGAGGGTGTCCAGCAGCGGATCGAGATAGGCGTCGCGCTGGAGCAGCCGCAGGTCGACGGTGTTGGGTGAGGAGATGTTGACGGCGACGTAGTCCGCCAGGGCCGCTACCCGCTCGAACCCGGCGCGGTAGTCTTCGACCGCGCGCTCGAGGGGCGTCGCCGCATTCTTTCCGATGTTGACGCCGACGACGGTCGCCGGGCGGGCCGCACGCAGGTTGGCGACGAAACGATCAAGCCCGCCGCTGTTGAAACCCATGCGATTGATCAGCGCCTCGTGCCCGGTGATTCGAAACAGTCGTGGTCTGGGGTTCCCGGCCTGCGCCTGAGGCGTGACGGTGCCCAGCTCGATGAAGCCGAAACCCATATCCGAGATTGCGTTCACGGCTTGGGCCTCCTTGTCGAGTCCGGCGGCGAGACCAAGCGGATTGTCGAAGCGGATGCCCATCACGATGCTCGGCAGGCTCGGCACGCGATCGGCCCAGGCGCGGCGCAGCCACGGCCGCACTGCTGCCCGGGCGCCGATAGCGGCGAGCAGCCGCAGGGTCAGCTCATGGCTCTTCTCCGGATCGAGCGCGAACAGCAGCGGTTTGAGCAGTGCGTACACGGTGTCGTTAGTAGAGGGCGCCCGCCCCGTCGGAGCGCCCGTTGGCCGCTTCAGAAATTCTCGTTCGCCCGCAGGTGGCGCCATTTGCCCAGTGGCAGCCGGCCAAGCCGAACATTGCCGATACGCAGCCGCTGCAGGCTCGTCACCTCGAGCCCGACGAGCTGACACATTCTGCGTATCTGCCGCTTTCGACCTTCGCGCATGACGAAGCGCAGGCGATCCTCGCCGAGCTGGGTGATCACAACCGGTCGCAGTGTGCGGCCATCCAGCTCGAGCGGTCCACGCAGCGTCGCCAGCTTCGTCCGTGTGATGCCGCCCCGCACGCGCATGAGATATTCTTTCTCGATGTCGCTGCCCGGGCCGATCAGCCGTTTGGCGATCCTTCCGTCCTGCGTCAGCACCAGCAATCCGTGCGAATCGATGTCCAGCCGTCCGGCCGGCGCCAGCCCTCGGATCGGCGGCGATGCGTGACGTGCGGCAGCACCCTGCGGCGCCAGATTGGCGGGGACGATTAGCGACGCGGCGGTCGGGTAGCCCTTCTCGGAAGGACTGGACACATAGCCGACGGGCTTGTTGAGCAACACCGTCGTGAGATGCGCTTGACGCCGCTGCGCCAGCCTGTCGAGCACGATCGTCTGCCGGCGGTCGACCTTGACGCCGAGCTGATCGATGCGCTTGCCGTCGACCAGCACCCATCCTCGTTCGATGAAGTAATCGGCCTCACGGCGCGAGCACATGCCGCGTTCGGCCATGACCTTCGACAGCCTCACCAACATGTGCACTCTGCGCGTGCGTCCGGATTCGAGCGCCAACGCAGCATCGCCGCAGTGCCTCAGAGGCCGGTCGTGAAAAGCTCGGCGAGAGGCTCGCCGAGCTCCCATTCGGCGTCGAAGCGCCGCTGCAGGCGCGCTGCGCCACGCCTATCGCCGGTGATGAGAATACAGCGCGGATCGTCCAGCTTCGGTTGCTGGAAATGCGCCGCATCGTCGACGACGACGAAGCACTCATCGGGCATCTCGAGCTCCTCCGGCGGCCGGCGCACCTCCATGAAGCTCGGAAACCTGCGGGCCAGCTCGACGAGCCGCGGGTTGTGGCGCAGAAACCATCGCTCGTCGCCGATCAGCAGCCGAATCCGATTCTGCCGCGAGGCGACGACGAAATGAGCCAGCGTCTCCGCGGCCGCGCTGCTCGCAAACACGGGCAGGTCGAGCCGAGGGGCGTAGCAGTCGATGCGTCGCCGGGCCTGCGCCAGCAGTGACTGCAGGGGTGCGCCTGCTTCACTGCGCGCGAACTCCAGGTGCTGGCGCTCGGTGTCCCGCGCAGCGGTCGATTCGCGTGTCGTCTCCCCGGTCATTGCCGTGCAGCCTGCGCCGCATTGCCGGTGTAGGTCGACGGCGTGAGAGCGAGCAGGTGGCGCTTGCTCTCGTCGGGAATCGGCAGCTGGTCGATGAATCGATGCAGCGCCGCACGCGAGATGTCGGCACGCCCTCGCGTTAGGGTCTTGAGCTTCTCGTAGGGCTCGCTGACACCGTGACGGCGCATGACCGTCTGGATCGCCTCCGCGAGCACTTCCCATGCCTGCTCGAGGTCATCGTCGATGCGCGTGCGGTCGACGGTGAGCTTGGCGAGCCCTTTCAGCGTCGAGCGATAGGCGATGACGCTGTACCCGAACGCCACGCCGACGTTGCGCAGCACAGTCGAGTCACTGAGGTCGCGCTGCCATCGGCTTACCGGCAATTTCTCGGCCAGATGGCCGAGCACGGCATTGGCCATCCCCAGGTTGCCCTCGGCGTTCTCGAAGTCGATGGGATTGATCTTGTGCGGCATCGTCGACGAGCCCACTTCGCCGGCCACCGGCTTCTGCGCGAAATAGCCGAGCGCGACGTAGCCCCACACGTCCCGACTGAAGTCGATGAGTACCGTGTTGAGACGCGAGATCGCATGAAAGAGCTCGGCGAGATGGTCGTGGGGTTCGATCTGCGTGGTGAACGCGCTGTAAGCGAGCCCCAGGGATTCGACGAAGCGTTGCGCCAGGCTGGGCCAGTCGACAGCGGGATAGGCCGCGAGGTGGGCGTTGAAATTGCCCACCGCACCGTTGATTTTGCCGAGCAGCGCTACGGCGGCGATGCGGCTGCGCTGCACGCGCAGCCTCTCGACGACGTTGCGCAGCTCCTTGCCGACGGTCGTCGGGGAGGCGGGCTGGCCGTGCGTTCTCGACAGCATGGCGACGTCGGCATTGGCCTCGGCCAGCTCACCGAGCCTGGCAATGACGGCGTCGACCAGCGGCAGCAGGATGCCATCGCGACCGTCGCGCAGCATCAGGGAATAGGCGAGGTTGTTGATGTCCTCCGACGTGCACGCGAAGTGAATGAACTCGCTGACACGGGCGAGCTCTTGGCAGCCCGCGACCCGCTGCTTGAGAAAGTACTCTACAGCCTTGACATCGTGGTTGGTGGTCTGCTCGATCGACTTGATCTCGCGGGCATCGTCTTCGGAGAACCCCGAGATGATGGCCTCGAGGTGCGCCAGCGCCTGTGGGGAGAAAGGCGTCACCTCGGTGATGGCCGCTTCGTCTGCCAAAGCGCGCAGCCAGGCAACCTCGATGAACACGCGTCTTCGAATCAGGCCGAGCTCGCTGAAGACGGGTCTGAGCGCTGCCGTTGCGGCGCCGTAGCGGCCATCTAGCGGCGAGACGGCAGTGAGCGCGGACAGCTCCAGCGGCGCATCGCGATCCGGTGTCATGTGCGAGGGATGGGCGTCGTCCTGGCGGAGTGGTATGTACAGCGGATCGCATATTAACATAGGCCTCGCAGCCCCGAATATCGGCCCATCCGTGCGTGCTCGATGCATCCGTTTAGCGATCTGACGTACAACGAGTTGCGGCATCTCGCCTGCGGCACGTTTCGCCAGGGAGCGGGCTCTCGCCCCGACGTGGTGCGGCTGTGCCGGGGTCAACACGAGGCCGTGCTCAAGGACTACCACGGCTGCGACGGATGGTTCGGGTGGTGCCTGGGACCGCTGCTCGTGAGACGCGAGACCAGGGCGTTGCGTCGTCTTGAGGGTGTCGAGGGTGTGCCACGCCTGCTCGGACGAGTGGACCGCCGCGCCCTGCTCATGCAGCACGTGCCGGGGACGCCGCTCAAGTCGTATGCGCAGCCGATCACCCCGATCGTCTTCGAACGTCTGGAAGCGCTCGTCGACGTGATGCATGCACGCGGTGTCGCACACTGCGATCTGCGTTCACCCAACAACACGCTGCTCGACGCAGAAGGGCGTCCGGCGATCGTCGATTTCGTCGCGAGCGTGTTTCAGGGGGCGCGCTGGAACGTCCTCTGGCGCTGGGTGTTCGCGCAATTCTGCGACGCCGATCGGGCTGCGCTCGTCAAGCTGAAGCGGCGCTATGCACCCGAGCTGCTGGCTCCCGGCGAGGCGCTCGAGCGGCATCGGATGTTGCACCGCGCGGCCCGCCATGTGGGGGCGGGCGTGCGGCGCGCGAGCCGCACGCTGCTGACACGCCGCTGACGGCCACGCGGAGGGGCGCCGCGGCAGGCGGTCACGGCAGCGCTTGATCGATGACGCCGCCACCCAGGCAGGTATCCCCGTCGTAGAAAACCACCGACTGACCCGGTGTCACGCCCCACTGCGCGGTTTCAAAGCTCACGCGCGCGCGTCCGTCGTCGTCGAGATCGACGGTGCAAGGCTGCTCCGGGTGGCGATAGCGGATCTTCGCCCGGCAGGCCAACGGCGCCGGTGGCGGGCGAGGGGCAATCCAGTGCAGCGGCTGCGCCAGCAGTCCCCGGCTCAGCAGCGCGGGATGGTCATGACCCTGGACGACGCGCAGCACATTGCGGTCGAGATCTTTGCCAGCGACATACCACGCCTGGCCCGCTCCACCGATGCCGAGGCCGTGTCGCTGGCCGATCGTGTAGTACATCAGCCCCTCGTGCCGCCCCACTACCCGATCGTCGGCGTCGCAGATGGTTCCGGGCTCGGGGGGTAGCCACCTCTGCAGGAACGAGCGGAATTTCCGCTCGCCGATGAAGCAGATGCCCGTGCTGTCTTTCTTGTCGTGGTTGGCGAGCCCGAGTCGGCGCGCGCGGCTGCGCACCTCGCTCTTGGTCAGGCGACCGACGGGGAACAGACAGCGGACCAGGGCGCTCTCGTCCACCGCGTGGAGAAAGTACGACTGATCCTTCTGCGGATCGTGGCCTTTGCGCAAGCGGTGCCCGCCGTCGGCCACCGCGGTCTGCGCGTAATGGCCGGTAGCGATGAAATCGGCCCCCAGGCGTGCAGCCCAGTGCAGAAACTCCTTGAACTTGATCTCTCGATTGCACAACACGTCCGGATTGGGCGTCCTGCCCGCGCGGTGCTCGGCGAGAAAATGCATGAAGACGCGCTCCCAGTACTCATGGGAGAAGTTCACGGTGCGCAGCGGGATGTCGAGCTTCTCGCAGACGCGGGTCGCGTCGTCGAGATCGACGGCGGCGGCGCAGTGCGTGCCGTCATCGTCCTCCTCCCAGTTCTTCATGAAGAGCCCGATGACCTCGAACCCGGCCTCCTGGAGCATGGCGGCGGCCACCGACGAATCGACCCCGCCGGACATGCCGACAACCACCCGTGCGGCGGTCATGGTCTGGGCAAGCGCGGAGGGTGGAGCGATCTCATCGCGCGGTGAGGTTCGGTGAGCGGCGGCGAACGTCTCCAGCGCCGGCCCGTGCGGGAGCGGGGGCGCCCGGCCCGCTGCTCAGTTGTTTGCGTTGTTTCGATACGAGGTAAAGAAGTAGGGAATGTCGAGCCACTCCTCCGATGGCTGCACGTAGGGCAGATAACCGTTGTCTTCGAACCAGGTGTCCACGACGTAGCGTGTGCCGCTGGCGATCTCTTCGATCTGCCCCGCCCAATGCTGATCGAAAATGGCGCGGCGGTAGGCGCGGTCGACGACGCGGTGCCAGCGCATCAGCCCGTAGCTCTCGAACAAGCGCAGGTAAGCGGTGGTGTTGCGGGACTCGTCGATGCAGTCGAGCTGACCTGGGGAATCCCCCAGGTTCAAGGCCTTGTCGCGGTGGGTCGGTGTGCGCTGGCCGATCAGTACCTCCATATACCCAATGGCCTGCCGAATCCGGTCGCGCTCCTCTGCGGCGGAGGCGGCGGTCGGGCGAAACCAGTTCGACACGCTGCGCCACTCGGAGTGGGACAGCGCCGCATGCCTCAGCGTCTTGCAGCCAAAGTTGTAGCAAATCGGTATTGCCTTGAAGTCAAGCGGGCCCTTCGGCTCGCTCGCCGTCGCCGGGGGCGACGCGCTGACCCCCAGAAGCAAAGCAAACACGAGTCGACTTCTCCTCATCGCCAGGCGCTCCGCTCATCGTTCGCCGAGTCTTCCGGCCGACCCACCACCCTGCCGAGAGTGCCACGGCATTACGGAAGATGGCTTCACGGTGCCAGGGGCGGGTTCGGGGTGTCGGCAACATGGCCGCCGGGCAGCTGGCGCCGGTCCCCGCGTGCCGACGTTGCTCGCGGCCGCCGAGAGGGCCGCACCGGGCCGGCCGCGATGCCGACAAGGGAACCGGCCGCGTCCCCCAGCACTCTCACCGCCGGTATTCTGCCCCAAAATCGCCGGCCGCGGTAGCGCCAGCCACGGCATCACCAACCGCCCTCGCACACCTCAACGCCCTGTCAACGGCTTGGCCGCGGGTGCAGGCAGCGCGTCCGGTGAGGCCATGTCGTCGCTGCCGGCGGCAAAGAAATCCGCGTCCATGGTCTCGATGAAGCGTTTCGCCTGAGGGGCGAGGAATTTTCCGCGCCGCAGCACGACACCGTAGCTGCGCTCGGGAAAATACTGTCCCAAGGGGATGCGGGCGAGCGGCTCGCTGCCGTCGAGGCAGATGTCGGTGACAATCGAAATCCCGAGCCCGATCGACACATATTTCTTGATCACCTCCCAGCCGCCGGCTTCAAGCGTCACGGTGTAGCTCTGATTGTGCTGCCGGAACACCAGGTCCACGAGGCGCCAAGTGCTGAGGTGCCTTGGCGGGAGGATAAGTCCGAAAGGACTGATGTCTTTGAGTTCGACCCGTTCGCGCTCGGCCAGCGGGTGATGGAGCGGTGTAATCAGAACCGGGTTGTAGGTGAAGATCGGATGGTACTCGATGTCCTCGGGCACCTCGAGCATCGAACCTACGGCAAAGTCGGCGTCGTCACTGCGCAGCAGCGCGAGCCCGTCGCGGCCGGTGACGTTGTGCAGTTTCACGCGAACCCCGGGATACGCCTGAGCGAAGCGCTTCGTGGGCTCAGGCAGAATGTAGAGTAGGGTCGACTCGCCGGCGGCGATATGGAGCTCACCCGTCGACAGGGTCCCGCAGCTCTCGGCAAAGGCGTCGGGGATCGAGTCGATGCCCTCGACAAGGGGCAGAGCGAGCTCGCGCAGAATCTTGCCCTGCGCGGTCAGACGGATGCTCGGACCGCGACGCTCGAAGAGAACGGCCCCGAGCTCCCGCTCGAGCGCCTGGATGTGCAGGGACACCGAGGGCTGGCTCAGGTTGAGCTCGACGGCCGCCTTGGAGATGCTGCCCGCATTGGCCGCGTAGCAGAAGGCGCGCAGCTGCTTCAGCCTGTTCCGCCGCTCCGCCCCGCCAACATCGGTTCTCATCGACTCAGCGCCCGCCTAGTATTAATCCAGTAAATATTTGATATTTTATTGATTAAATTGTCAAATGAAAGCCGGCGTCCCTAGAATCTGCCGCACAGGACCCATGCCTGCTCCGCATGGCGCTGCGCGCCAAGCCGCGGCGCCCGGCCGACGATGAGCTCGGCCCAGGCGCTGAGCGTTGGCGCCATGACGGGTAGAACGACGAGGTGAGCGATGAGCGATCAGCTGACGGCCGAGGCGCTGAAACGAGACTGGACCGAGAACCCGCGCTGGCTCGGTGTCGAGCGGACGTATGCGGCCGAGGACGTGGTCAGGCTGCGCGGCTCGGTCCATATCGAGCACACGCTCGCGCGTCTCGGTGCGGAGAAGCTGTGGCGTCGGCTGCAGACTGACGACTATGTGCCTGCTCTGGGAACGCTGACGGGCAACCAGGCGATGCAGATGGCCAAGGCGGGCTTGAAAGCCATCTACGTGAGCGGTTGGCAGGTCGCGGCCGATGCCAACAACGGCGGGCACATGTATCCCGATCAGGGCCTATATCCTGCCGACAGCGTGCCGGCGCTGGTACGGCGGATCAACAATACCCTGCGGCGGGCCGACGAGATCCATCATGCGGAGGGTGACGACGGCATCGACGAGCGCGACCGCGCCTTCTGCACGGGCGAGCGTACCCGCGAGGGGTTCTGGCGGGTGCGCAACGGACTCGAGCAGGCGGTCATGCGGGGACTCGCCTTCGCGCGCTAGGCGGATCTGGTCTGGTGCGAGAGCGCGACCCCGGATCTCGGCTTCGCCCGGCGCTTCGCCGAGGCGATCCGTTCGGAGCACCCTCACAAGCTGCTTGCCTACAACTGCTCGCCGTCGTTCAACTGGAAGAAGAGCCTGGGCGATGCCGAGATCGCCCGTTTCCAGCTCGAGCTCGGCGCCATGGGTTACAAATATCAGTTCATCACCCTCGCCGGATTCCATGCCCTCAACTACCACATGTTCGATCTGGCCAAGGGATACCGCGAGCGCGGGATGACGGCATATGTTGCGCTGCAGGAGCGCGAGTTCGCCGCTCGGCTCGACGGCTATACCGCCACCAAGCATCAGCGGGAGGTCGGCGCGGGGTACTTCGACGCGATCACACAGCTGATCAGCGGTGGGACATCGTCTATCACGGCGATGAGCGGATCTACGGAAGAGGTTCAGTTCGAGTCACCCGCACCGGCGCTCGACGAGACCGGCAGCGGCTGAAGGCGGGCGCTCTCGAGCGCCCTGGCGGAGCCGATCCCTGCCCGAACAGGCCCACACGCTGTCTGGCGCCGGCCGCAGCGTGTCCTGGGCCTGCGCGATTGCTGCCAGCGGGCGCGACGCCGTGCGCCGCTAGTGCTGGGGCGGCCAGCGAGTGCTCCGGCTCGCGCATCACTCCGGTCGACCGCTTGGCGGGGCGCGGAGCATCGTGCGCCGGCTCGCCGCCGCCGCCGGCAGCGGCGTGACGAACAGCCGCGGGCACAGCAACCGTTCCGCTCTCGTCGCGGCAGCTCGATCGCCCGCGCGTCCCACCGCGCGCTGCCTCCCGGGCACGAACGACGGATGTTGCACGAGGCCGGTCCCCGGCCGTCTGCCCCGCTCTGCGCCGTTTGCCCTTGAGAAACGCCGAGGCGAGGCCCTATCATTGATTAGGGGCTCTTCGTCCGGCCTGGTGCGAATTTCGATGAGATTGCGATGAGTGACCGCTCGAAGATACAGCGCTACGACGGCCTGGCCATTCAGGAGGCCAAGCCGAAGCTCAAGAAACCCAAGCTGTACAAGGTGATATTGCTGAATGACGATTACACCCCCATGGAGTTCGTGGTGATTGTCCTTGAGCAGGTCTTTCAGCTGCCGCGGGAGACGGCCGTGCGAATAATGCTGAACGTTCATCAGAAGGGGATGGGTGTGTGCGGTGTCTATCCTTGTGAGATCGCCGAGATGAAGGTCCGGCAAGTGCTCGACTACGCGCGCGAGCACCGCCACCCACTCCAGTGCACGATGGAGCCGGAGTGATGATTTCGCAAGAACTCGAAGCATCGCTGAACCAGGCTATTCAACGCGCGCGCGACCAGCGCCACGAGTTCATCACCGTGGAGCACCTGTTGGTGGCGCTGCTCGACAACCCGGCCGCGGCACGAGTGATCCGGGCGTGCGGCGGTGACATCGATGTGCTGCGTCGCAAGCTAGACGAGTTTCTCGGCCAGCATGTACCCACGCTGCCTGTCGACAGCGACGCCGAGACTCAGCCGGGTCTGGGATTCCAGCGGGTAATTCAACGCGCCATCCTGCATGTCCAGAGCGCGGGCAAAAAGGAGGTCAGCGGTGCCAATGTGCTCGTGGCGATCTTCGCTGAGAAGGATTCCCATGCCGTTTATTTTCTGAACGAGCAGGACGTCACGCGTTTCGACGTCGTCAATTTCATCTCCCACGGCATCTCCAAAGTCAGCGATCAGAGCGCCGGTCTGCCGGCCCCCGGTGACATGGATGCCGAGGTCGGTGAAAGCAGCGACGAGACGTCGCGCAGCCCGCTCGCTACCTTTGCCGTGAATCTGAACGAGCAGGCGTTGGCCGGGAACATCGATCCCCTGATTGGCCGCGGTACGGAGATCGAGCGCACCATTCAGATCTTGTGCCGCCGGCGCAAGAACAATCCGCTGTTCGTCGGCGAGGCCGGCGTCGGCAAGACGGCTATCGCCGAGGGACTGGCGAAGCTGATCGTCGAGGAGCAGGTGCCCGAAGTCCTCACCGACAGCACGATCTTCGCGTTGGACATGGGGGCGCTTCTGGCCGGCACCAAATATCGCGGCGATTTCGAACAGCGCCTCAAAGCGGTGCTGAACGAGCTCAAGCGGACCAAGGGCGCGATCCTGTTCATCGACGAGATACACACGATAATCGGCGCCGGCGCCGCATCGGGTGGCGCCATGGACGCGTCGAACCTGCTCAAGCCCATGCTCGCCTCGGGCGAGGTCAAGTGTATCGGCTCCACGACGTACAACGAGTATCGGGGCATCTTCGAGAAAGACCGCGCACTTTCGAGGCGCTTTCAAAAGGTGGACGTCACCGAGCCGTCGATCGACGAAACCGTGGAGATACTGCGCGGTCTGAAATCGCGTTTCGAAGAGCACCATGACGTCAGGTACACCCGGCCGGCTCTGCGCACGGCCGTCGAGCTGTCGGCGCGCTACATTACCGATCGCCATCTGCCGGACAAGGCCATCGACGTGATCGACGAAGCAGGGGCCCGATCCCGCCTGCAGCCCGCGGCCAAGCGCAAGAAGACGATCGGCGTCGCTGATATCGAGCTCATCGTGTCACGCATGGCGCGTATCCCGCCCAAGAGCGTGTCGTCCAGCGACAAGGATGCGTTGAAAACGCTCGAACGCGACCTGAAGATGGTGGTGTTCGGGCAGGACGAGGCAATCGGCGCGCTGAGCAGCGCGATCAAGCTGGCGCGTTCGGGGCTCGGTAATCCGGATCGGCCGATCTCGTCGTTTCTGTTCTCCGGACCTACCGGTGTCGGCAAAACGGAAGTCACGCGACAGCTCGCCCACACGCTCGGCATCGAGCTCGTACGCTTCGACATGTCGGAGTACATGGAGCGGCACACCGTCTCCCGACTGATCGGTGCCCCGCCCGGATACGTCGGCTTCGACCAGGGCGGGTTGCTCACCGACGCCATCAACAAGCATCCTCACTCGGTGCTGCTGCTCGACGAGATCGAAAAAGCGCATCCCGATGTATTCAACCTGCTTCTGCAGGTGATGGATTACGGCATGCTTACCGATAACAACGGGCGCCAGTCGGACTTCCGCAACGTCATTATCGTGATGACGACCAACGCCGGCGCGGAGCAGACTTCGCGCGCGTCGATGGGCTTCACGCAGCAGGATCACACGGGCGACGACATGGAGGTGATCAAACGCCTGTTCACGCCCGAGTTCCGCAATCGCCTGGATGCGATCATCCGCTTCAAGGCGCTCGACGAGTCGACCATCCTCCACGTCGTCGACAAGTTCGTCATGGAGCTGGAGCATCAGCTGGCGGAGAAGAACGTCACGCTGGAGGTTACGGCCGAGGCGCGCGGATGGCTGGCTCGGCACGGTCACGATCCGGCGCTGGGTGCACGGCCAATGGCGCGTCTGATCCAGGAGAAGATCAAGAAGGCACTTGCTGAAGAGCTGCTGTTCGGCGAGCTGGCCGGCGGTGGCCGCGTCGAGGTCGACGAGCGCGACGGCGAGCTCGTGTTCGGCATCCACCCGCCAGGGAGCCATTGACCCGCGGCACCTCTGCAGCGCGGGCCCCGCGCGACCCGGCGTAGGCCCCAGGGGGCGCTAGCCGCTGGTGATTGCGGGCGGGCCCGGGTGCCTCCTTGCCGCTGCGCGGCGCCACGCATTCTCCCACCGCAGGGACCGGACCGCCGGGTGCCCGGGCTGGCGCCACGGTGCCGATGCGAGCGCCCCCTCATACCGGTACGGGGTCACGACGTCGCCAAACCTTGTTGCGGGCGCAATGCACCGTCGAGCATGACCTTGCCGTCGCTGACGCTGAGACGCCCTTCGGCGAACCAGCGAATCGCCAACGGATAGATGCGGTGTTCCTGTCGATGGACGCGCTCCTGCAACGACGCCGGCGTATCGTCAGGCCGCACCGCCACCGCCCCCTGGACGATGATGGGACCTTCGTCGACGCCCACGGTGACGAAGTGAACTGTCGCCCCGTGGTGTTTTTCGCCGTCGGCCAGGGCGCGCTCGTGAGTATGGAGCCCCTTGTAGCGTGGCAGCAGCGATGGATGGATATTCATCAACCGGCCCGCGTAATGCTCGACCAGTTCCTGGCCGAGAATGCGCATGAAACCGGCGAGCACCACGAGACCAGGATCGAATCGATCGATGAGGTGCTTGAGGGCGCGATCGTAATCGGAGCGGGAGGAAAAATCCCGGTGATCGAGGACGTGCGTCGCGATGTGCGCCTCGCGCGCCCGGACTAATCCGTAAGCGTTCGGCTCGTTGCTGATCACCGCTCGCACCTCGATCGGCAGCGTCCCCGCCCGGGCGCCGTCGATGATCGCTTGAAGGTTGGTGCCGCTTCCGGAGATCAGCACGACCACGCCCAGTCGCCTGGCGGCGTCAGCCGATGGCGACTTCCGGCTCATCGACGCTGCCTTCGATCCGGCCGATGGGCCACGCCTCGGTACCCGAGTTGGCAAGGGCGGCGAGCGCCGCCCCGGCGTCCGAGTCGGCCACCATCAGCACCATGCCGACACCACAGTTGAAGGTTCGATACATCTCCATCGCCTCGATTCGTCCTTCGCGCTGCAGCCATTCGAAGATCACGGGTCGCGGCCAGGCACCGGCGTCGATTACAGCGCGTGTTCCACGGGGAAGGACACGGCGCACGTTGCCGGGTATTCCCCCTCCGGTAATGTGAGCGATGGCGTGCACGGCGATCTGAGACATAAGCCGGTTCACGGGCCGAGCGTAAATGCGCGTCGGTTCGAGAAGCCGCTCCCCGAGTCGTCGTCCCTGCAGCTCGAGATCGAGAGCGAAGCCGCCCTCGTCGAGGATCTTGCGGATGAGGGAATAGCCGTTGGAGTGGGGCCCAGAGGCCGCGAGACCGATGAGCGCGTCGCCCGGTCGTACGCGGCCCGGATCGAGAACGTCCGCCTTCTCCACCACGCCGACACAGAAGCCGGCGAGGTCGTATTCGCCTTCACCGTACATGCCGGGCATCTCCGCCGTCTCGCCGCCGATCAGCGAGGCGCCGGCCAGCTCGCAGCCGTGACCGATGCCGCGCATGACGGCGACGGCTGTCTCTGTCCGCAAGCGCCCGGTGGCAAAGTAATCCAAAAAGAACAACGGCTCGGCACCCTGCGCAATGACGTCATTGGCGCACATGGCGACCAAGTCGATGCCGACCGTGTCGTGAACGTCGAGGGCGAAAGCGAGCTTCAGTTTCGTGCCGACACCGTCTGTGCTCGAGACGAGAACGGGTTCGCGATAGCGATCGACGGGCAGCTCGAACAAGCCGCCGAACCCGCCGAGCTCCCCGATCCAGCCGCGGCGGCGTGTGCGCGCGGCGATCGGCCGGATGGCGTCGACCAAGGCGTCGCCGGCAGCGATATCGACGCCGGCGTCTCGATACGTCAGCGGCCGACCACTTCGGTCGCTCATGAAGTCAGCACTCCGAAATCGTGTGAACCGGGCGCGGCACGCCGGCGGGGCAAGTGTGCTATCGTATAACCGGTTGCGTGTGGCTGCAAAGGCAGATCAGCGCGGGACGTCTGCCGCGACACCGGTACTTGCACGCACGCGCGGATGGCTCCGTCGATGCTCGCCCACGTTCCGAACCTGCTGACGCTACTGCGGATCGGCGCCGTGCCGGCGCTGATTCTCCTGCTCTGGGAGCGAGACTACGAGCTCGCCCTCGCGGTTTTCGTGCTCGCCGGCCTGTCGGACGGGCTGGACGGCTACGTGGCAAAGCGATTCGGCTACGTTACACGTCTCGGTTCCATTCTCGACCCCATCGCCGACAAGATGCTAATCGTCAGCGCCTACCTGATGCTGACTTTGCTCGGCGACCTGCCGTTATGGTTGCTGGTTACGGTGGCGTTTCGGGATCTGCTCATCGTAGGCGGTTACCTCGTACTGGCGAGTCTCTACGGGGATGTGCCGATGCGCCCGAGCGACATCAGCAAGCTCAACACCTTCCTGCAGATTGCGTTGGTCATCGTCGTGCTCGTGGAGCAATCGGAGTGGGCCCGGGCGCCGTGGGCCACCGACGGTCTCATCTGGGCGGTCGTGATTACGACGGTGTTGAGCGGTGGCCACTATGTCTGGATCTGGGCGATACGGCGCGAGCGGCAACGGGTCGACGAGCCCGAGCAGGGGTAGCAGGTGGCCGGGAGCCTCTCGGGGCAGCTCACGCTTCCCGTTCGATTGAGCGATCACGCGACGTTCGGCAATTTCCATGCCGGCCGCAATACCGAGATCGTCGAGCGTCTGGCGGCGATCGCGCACGGTCGCTCGGCGCCGGCGTGCGTTTATGTGTGGGGGGCATGCGGCAGTGGCAAGACCCATCTGCTGCAAGCGACCTGCCGTTCGGTCAACGAGACGCGAGGCCAGGCGGCCTACGTGCCGCTCGCCGATCCCGCAATTCCGGCGAGCGTCCTCGATGACTGCTCCGGGCTCGATGTGGTTTGCGTCGACGACGTCGAACGGGTAGCGGGTTCGGCGCAGATGCAGGCGCAGCTCTTTTCGCTTTTCGAGCGGCTGCGCGAGCGCGGCGGGCAGCTCGTGGTTTCCGCCCTAGCGCCGCCGCGCAGACTGGGCCTGTCGATGCAGGACCTGGTCTCGCGGCTCAGCGGCGGCCTCGTTTACCGGCTGTCGGCCATGAACGACGCGGACAAGCGGCTGGCCCTCAGATCGCGGGCGGGCCGACGCGGCTTCGATCTCTCCGAGGAGGTGCTGCGCTATGTGATGCGTCGCTATGCCCGGGACACCCATGCGTTGTTCGCGTTGCTCGAGGAGATCGACGACGCGTCGTTGGCCGATCGACGTCGTGTGACGATACCCTTTCTGCGGGATCTCGAAGCGCGGCGCCGGGCGGACGCGCAACGGCTCGAGGTCGACGACTAGTCGTCCCGGCCCTGGGCCGCAGCCAGTGCGTGAGCGAACGTAGCCAGGCGTCGGCCGAGGGCGCCGCACAACGCGCGTTCGTCATCGCTGATGGGCGTGCGGTTGTCCAGGCCCGCGACGTGGCTGGCGCCGTACGGCGTGCCGCCCGTGGACGTGGTGTGGAGCGCCGGTTCGGTGAAAGGCAGCCCGAGCACCAGCATGCCGTGATGCAGCAGCGGCAGCATCATCGACAGCAGAGTGGTCTCCTGACCCCCATGTATCGTCGACGAAGAGGTAAACACAGCCGCCGGCTTGCCCGCGAGGGCGCCCGCCAACCACTGCGATCCGGTGCCGTCGAGAAAGTATTTGAGCGGGGCGGCCATGTTGCCGAAACGCGTCGGACTGCCCAGGGCGATGCCGGCGCACTGTTCGAGATCGGCCGTCGTCGCGTAGGGGTCGCCGTCTTCCGGGATGCTATCGGCGACAGCCTCGCTTACCGTGGACACGGCCGGCACGGTGCGCAGCCGCGCGCGGCAGCCGGGCACCGATTCGATGCCGCGACCCACGAAGCGCGCCATCTGGGCCACCGCGCCGTAGCGGCTGTAGTACAGAACCAGGATCTCGACCACGGCGTTACAGCGGGGCGGTCAGAGTATCTCGAGGACGTTCTCCGGCGGACGGCCAAGCGCGGCGCGGCCGGCGGCAAGCACGATGGGTCGCTCGAGAAGCGCAGGGTGCTCAGCGAGCGCCTCGATGAGTTGATCGCGGCCGAGCGTTGGGCGCTGCAAGTCCAGCTCCGCGTAGAGTTTCTCCTTTTTCCGCATTATGTCGCGTGGCTCGAGTCCGAGACGTTCGAGCAGCTCGGCGAGCTCGTCGAACGACGGCGGAGTGTTCAGGTACTCGATGATATGCGGCTCGATACCGCGCTCACGCAGGAGCTCGAGTGCGCGCCGCGATTTCGAGCAGCGGGGGTTGTGGTAGATAATGACGTCCACGAGGCCTCCCATAGCGCCGTTTGCCGGCGGACGCGGCTGCACCAGGGGTTCAGACGATCCGGGAGGCCGATGTTAGTTTCCCCGCGCCCCCCGATCAACGCCGGCCGCTGTGAAATCGTCATACCCGGATCGGCATCGGCGGGATCCACCCGGACGCGGTGTGCCGTATTCCCGCCTTCGCGGCGATCGATGCCTATCGCTGCCCGTGCCGGTCAGCCCCGCGGGCAACGCCGGGCGCGCCCGGACGACGCGCCGACCGGCCGTTTTCGCCCGGCCCCCCGGAGAGCGCGCCGTTGACAGCCCTGCCACGGGGCATAATGATGGCCGGCAGAGGGGCGCCCTCGCCGGGCGGATCAGGGGCGCGACCCGACCAGCCACGGAATGCCATGGGGAGCCGGGTGCCGCCGGTGAACGCGTCGTGAGCTGCAAACACTTCCAGGTCTCGGGCCGTGTACAGGGCGTCGGTTTCCGTTGGATGGTGCGCGACGCCGCCACACGTCTTGGTCTGAGCGGCTGGGTGCGCAATCGTCCGGATGGAGACGTCGAGCTGGTTGCTTGCGGCGATGCGACGTCTTTGGCTGCACTCGAAGCCGCGTTGTGGCAGGGCCCGCCAGCGGCCCGCGTGGATCAGGTGATCAGCGGGGCGGCGCAGGGGCTCGCGGCGGGGGAGTTCGTCATCCGTTGAGCCGGGGGAGGCCGGGCGCGACCCGTCACGGCGGCTGGCCGGACGGGCTCGGTCAGTCGCTGCTCATGGCCCGCAGCGTGTGCGCGACGGCGTCCGGCGCGATACTCTGCTGCAGGCGGTCGCGGCGGCGGCGGTACTCGACCTGGCCGTCTGCGAGTCCGCGCGGGCTGACAACCAGTCTGTGCGGTATGCCGATCAGATCCATGTTGGCAAACATCACGCCGGGCCGCTCGTCACGGTCGTCGAGCAGGACCGAGAAGCCGGCCTCCTGCAGCCCGTGGTAGATATCTTCGGTGACTTCGGCCACCTCCAGCGCCTTCCGCAGCCCAATCGGAACGATGCAAACATCGAACGGTGCAATGGGATCTGGCCAGATAATACCGTCCTCGTCGTGGTGCTGCTCGATGGCCGCAGCCACGATACGCGATACCCCGATGCCGTAGCAGCCCATCTGCATGAGCACGCTCTTGCCCGTCTCGTCGAGACAGGTGGCGTTCATCGCGTCGCTGTACTTAGTGCCCAGCTGGAAGACATGGCCTACCTCGATGCCGCGCCGGATCGTCAGCGGCGCGTCGGGCTGCTCGGGGCAGGGGTCGCCGTCGATCACCTTGCGCAGGTCGGCTACCCGGGGTTCGCCGAGATCCCGGCCCCAGTTGACGCCGCGCAAGTGTCTGCCGTTCTCGTTGGCACCGCACACGAAGTCGGCGAGCACCGCCGCGCTGTGATCCACGATTACCGGGATCGTCAGGCCGACGGGGCCGACCGAGCCCGGATCGGCGCCGGCCATCGAGCGAATCTCCTCCGCGGTGGCGAACTGCAAGGGCTTGCGCACCTCCTCGCACCGCTCGGCTTTGACGACGTTCAGCTCGTGGTCGCCGCGCAGAATCAGGGCGACCAGACCACTGGCGGCACCGCGCACGAGCAGCGTCTTGGCGGTCTGCGAGGGTGCTACGCCGAGCCCTGCACAGACGGCCTCGATGGTCTCGAGCCCGGGCGTCGCGACGGGCGCCATCTCCTCGGCGGGCGCAGGGCGGGGCGCGCTCGGCGCCGGCGCCTCCACCAGCTCGACGTTGGCCGCGTAGCCCACGCTCTCGCAGAGTGCGATGCTGTCCTCGCCGGACTCCGCAAGCACATGGAACTCGTGCGAGAAGCTGCCGCCGATGGCGCCCGTGTCGGCCTCGACGGCGACGGACTCGAGCCCCAGCCGCTCGAAGACGCGTCGGTAGGCATCGTACATCGTGCGATAGGAACGCTGCATGCCCTCGGCGTCGACGTCGAAGGAATAGGCGTCCTTCATGAGAAACTCCCGTCCACGCATTACGCCGAAGCGCGGGCGGATTTCGTCGCGGAACTTCCACTGCATCTGGTAGAAATTCGCCGGCAGCTGGCGGTAGCTGCGCAGCTCGTTCTTCACCAGCGTCGTGATCACCTCCTCATGGGTCGGTCCCAGACAAAATTCACGCTGATGACGATCCTTGAATCGCAGCAGCTCCGGCCCGTAGTCGTCCCAGCGTCCTGATTCCCTCCACAGCTCGGCCGGTTGCACCCCGGGCATCAGCAGCTCTTGCGCGCCGGCGCGATCCATCTCCTCGCGAACGATGGCCTCTACCTTGCGCAACACGCGCAGCCCGAGTGGTAGCCAGTTGTAGATGCCGGCGGCGACCTGGCGGACAAGGCCCGCTCTGATCATGAGTTGATGACTGACAATTTCCGCGTCGGATGGATTCTCCTTGACGGTTGCGAGCAGAAAGTTGGAGGTTCTCATGATGTCAGCTGTCCTCGAGGTGCTAGCGGCGCCGATCGGCCAGAGGATTTACCAGACGCACGTCACGATGCTTGAAGAGGGGGATCAGCAGCATACCGGCAATGAATCCGCCTATGTGGGCGCCAAACGCGACCCCGCCCCGCTCCGACGTCGTCACGAGCGTGTTGACGAGCTGCATGAGGAACCAAAAACCAAGCACCCACATGGCCTTGACACGGACGAGCTGGGACAAGAATCCGAGTGGGATGAGGATGAGGATTCTCGCATGAGGGTGCAATAGAAGGTAGGCGCCGAGAACACCGGAGATGGCTCCGCTCGCGCCGACCATTGGAACGTCGGATCCCGCGTTTGGCAGCGCATGCGCGAACACTGCGAGGGCGCCGCACAGCAGATAGAACACGACAAATCGAACGTGCCCCATGGCATCTTCGACGTTGTTGCCGAAGATCCAAAGATAGAGCATGTTGCCGATCAAGTGCATCCAGCCGCCGTGCAGGAACATCGAGGTCATCACCGTGAGCGCCGGCGGAATGAGGGCGATGTCGGGGTGCAGCGCGGCTTCGCCGAACAGGGTAGCGGGTATCGCGCCGAGTCGGTATACGATGATCTGCTGACCGCGCGGATCGTGAGAGACTTGCCACAGGAAGACGAGCACGCACGCGACGACGAAGCCGATCGTGACGATGGGTCTGATCCGCGTCGGGTTGTCGTCGCTCAGAGGAATCATGTCGGTACCGACCGAAGCTGCCGTGTTCGGGCCGCATCATACCCAATCACCGTGGCTGCCCAAACGGTTCGCGGGCGATGACCCGCGTCGCGCCGGGGTTCGGCCGCGGGGTGCCCGCCGCATGGGCCCGGTCGCAGGCGCCCGCCAACCCTGCGCCGGCGGGCATCGACGACGTCCGAGGGAACCGCTACCATTGGTGACGGCTTTTTACGACGTTTCGAGTCATGAGAATGATCACGGCAGCGCTGGCGCTCGTCGCGGTCCTGGCGGTGGCGGCCTGCGCCGCGCGCCCCCGGGCGGAAGCCGAGGGCGAGGTCGTGCGCGACGGTATGCTGATGGTGCGTCTGCCTGGATATTGCGCCACGCCCGAAGGCTGTGAGCCGGGCTATCGCTTGTTCGACTCGACGTTCTCGCAGTGGGTGCCGTTGCTCGGCGACGTGCGTGCCGAGCATGCCGAGCTCGTTGTCGCCGTTCGGGGTAGCTGGAGGCAACTCTCGGATGCCGAGGCCGACCGCCATGGCTATCGGCCGGGCGCGCAGGCGATCGAGGTCGAATCCTCCCAGGTGCGGTCCGTGATTCCATATCAGGACTTTTTGATCGAGCAGGCGAACCGATATACGCGGCGCGAGTTTGGATGCGAATTGTTCTGGGACGTTGCGTTTTCCTGGCATGTCGATGAGTCTCATACCTCTCTCATCGTGCGTATGACAGACATGACAGACAAGCAGAACGAGCCGTTTCTCGAGCTCCGGTACGACGGTAACAGCGGCGCGCTGCTCGGGGAGCGCGTGAAACCGGACGGTCTCGACCCGTGCCGGCGGACGTGACGACTATGCAGTCATTCGGCTCAATCCGACAACGCTCGCGAATGACGCTGTGGGGCGTATGCGCCGCGGCATGGATGCTGGCGATGACGGCCTTGGGCGTCGATGGCGACGAGTCGATGGCTCCTCAGCCACACCCGAGGTACTCGCCCGAGGAGGTTGTGCGCATTCAGTTGGGTGCGCTGTCGCGCAACGACGAACCGTATCCGGATGCAGGCATCGAGATCACGTACCGATTCGCGTCGCCGGCGAATCGGGCGTCCACCGGGCCGCTCGATCGGTTCGCCGCCCTGGTCAAGAATCCTTTGTATCGCGACATGATCAATCATCGCAGCGCCGACTACGGTCCGGTCACCGTCGAGGACGGCTGGGCGCAAATACCGGTCATCGTGACCGCCCGAGATGGCAGCCGGGTTGGCTACGTGTTTGTGCTCTCGCGGCAACGGGGTGGCGTCTTCGACCGCTGTTGGATGACGGACAGCGTCGCCCACTTGCGACTTCGTGAACCCCGGCGCGGCGGATCGCCGGGGGCGATCGGCGTCTGAGCGAATGGCGGTGGGCGCGGTCTCAGGCCGATGGTGTCTCTCAGAGGGGCTACGTTGTACGAGCGCATCTACGCGGTGGTGGCACAGATCCCGGCGGGTCGTGTGGCCACCTACGGGCAGATTGCGGGCATCGTCGGTCGCTGTTCGCCGCGTACCGTAGGGTACGCGATGGCGGCATGTCCCGCGCACCTCGCCGTTCCCTGGCAGCGGGTGATCAACAGTCAGGGGAGGATAAGCCTTCGCCGCAGCGGCGACGGCGGAACTCGGCAACGGCGCATGCTCGAGGACGAAGGCGTGGCGTTTGACCCCCGCGGGCGCGTTGACTTCGGTGCCGTCGCCTGGCACGGCCCGGACTGGCGCTGGCTCGAGCGCAACGGTTGCCACGTGGTCCCTCCGGCGGGCGCGTAGGAGGGCGCAGGCATTGCCTGGCCGCATCCGACCGAGAAATCGGTCGCGCACGCTTTACCAGCGCTCCTTGTCCCAACGCTCGGGGTTGGCCCAGTTGCGGGAACTGAGCCAGTCCGGCACCGCCTTGTACGTCGCGACGTCGTAGAAGTACAGGCGTAGCGCCTCCGCGCCTGCGGTGTAGCGGCCGATCAACTGCAGCCCCAGGGCGCTCAACCGATCGTGCGCTGCCGCGCCTCCCGGCGCCTGTGCGATCCGGTGCTCGGCGATGCTCAGGCAGAAGCGGCGCGTTACCACGTCACGCAAGCGGGCCAGAAGCGCGTTGCCAATCGGTTCCGCCAGATGTTCCAAGGTGTCGAGAACGACACCGAAGTCGAACTGGCGTGCCGTGTCGAGGCCGTCGACGGAGTTGCAAACGGAAACGACCTGCCAATCGCAGTGCGTAAACCGCGCCTGCAGCGCGGTGAGCGTCGCGTCGTGCCGAGGCGCAATCGCCAGAACGCTGTCGGGGGAGGAGCTTCTCAACAGCGCGCCGATGGCGAGTAGGCACTGACGCTGCGCGCCGCCGCTCGGATTGGCCGCTGTGGTCACGGTGCCGCGGCATCCGCTGGCCAGAGCTGGGCGGCGCCCCGCACCCCCGAGCTGTCGCCGTGCTGGTTACGCAGCAGCCGTGTCGATAACGCGTCACTGAACACGTTGCGGGCGACACATTCTTTCCCTGTGTCGTAGAGCCGGGCAATGTTCGACAGACCGCCTCCCAACACGATGGCGTGGGGATCCACTACGTTGATCACCATGGCGAGGGCGCGGCCGAATCGATCGAGAAAGCGCTCCAGCGCGGACTGGGCAACCGCCTCCCCGCGCTCGGCCCGTGCGATGATTTCCGGCGGCAGCACGCCAGCCTCGCCGCCGTGGCGCGCATAGTCGCGCGCCAGTCCCGGCCCCGATATGAAGGTCTCGACACAGCCGCGTCTGCCGCAGTAGCAGGGCGGACCATCGACATCAAGCACGTTGTGACCCCACTCTCCGGCAATCTGATTGGCCCCGGTGACCAGTTGTCCGTCGACGACGATCCCACCGCCGACGCCGGTGCCCATGATAACGCCAAAAACGACGGCATAGCCGCGGCCGGCGCCGTCGATGGCCTCCGAGAGAACGAAGCAATTGGCGTCGTTCTCGACGCGAATGTGACGCTCGAGCCGGTGCTCGAGATCCCTGCCGAGCGGTTGACCGATCAGGCACACCGTATTGGAGTTCTTGACCAAACCGGTGCGTTTGGAAAGCACGCCCGGTGTGCCGACCCCTATGTGGCAGTGACACCCGGCCTCCGCTTCGAGCTGCCGCACGAGGGCGACGATGGCGTCGACGATCGCATGGTAGCCGTCCGCGCTCGGCGTCCGTTGGCGCTTCCGGACACGGATCTCCCCGCGGGCGTCCATGACAACCCCTTCGATCTTGGTTCCGCCGAGGTCAACACCTATGCGCACGGCCGAGTCCTGGTCAAGCACGCTCTGTCAGGATTATACCGAGGCGGCCCGCGGCGCACTTCGCTATACTCCGCCCCGGGGTTCGTGGTAGGTCGCGCCCGGGAGCAGCTCATGAAAGGGTTTCTGCGCCAAACGGTTATCTGCATCGCGTCGGCCATCGCCGTGTCGGCCATCATGGCGCCGGCGGCATCGGCGGAGAAGGTGACGCTGCTGGCGCTCTTCAGGGACAAGGCGATCGTTCTGGTTGCAGGTGCCCGTCACGTCCTCGGCGTCGGAGAAACCACCCCCGAGGGCGTCCGGCTACTCGAGGCGAACAGCGAGTTCGCCGTGATCGAGATCGACGGCCGGACGGAGACGCTGTACATGAAGGTGGTCTCGGCGCCCATCGGCGCCGATGCCGTTAAACCGCCGCAGGCCGAATCGGTCACCTTGTGGCAGGGTCCCGGGGGGTTTTTCGAGGCGGACGGGTCCATAAACGGCTATCCCGTTCGATTTCTAATCGACACCGGCGCCAGCTCGATCGCCCTCAGCAGTGAAACGGCGCGCCGCATCGGCATCGATTTCTCCCAGGGCAACCCGGGCATGGCGCAGACGGCGAGCGGCCTGACGCCCATGGTTCGCGTCGTGCTTGATTCGGTGGCGGTGGGAGGTATCTCGATGCGTGACGTGGAGGCCGGTGTTCTCATGGGCAACTATCCCACGCAGCCGCTGCTCGGCGGCTCCTTTCTCGCCCACGTCGACATGGTGCGGCGGGGTCAGCGCCTCCAACTCATCAAACGCCCGTACACGAACTGAGGACGCTGCACTGCCGCCGGCTCTATCGGCGGATCGACTCAATCCGTGCGTGACGTCTTGTCGCGGGTGATCTGGGCGTAGGCCGAGTGGTTGTGAATGGACTCGAAGTTTTCCGACTCCACCGTGTAGGCGTCCACTCGCTGGTCCGCATTGAGGTGCGCAGCGACGTCACGCACCATGTCCTCGACGAACTTGGGGTTGTCGTAGGCACGTTCGGTAACATATTTCTCGTCCGGCCGTTTGAGCAGACCGTAGATCTCGCAGCTCGCCTGATCCTCGACCAGATCGATGAGTTCTTCGATCCAGATGAACGCGTTGGCTCGAATCGACACCGTCACGTGGGATCGCTGGTTGTGCGCGCCGTACTCCGAGATTTCCTTTGAGCACGGACACAGACTGGTCACCGGCACGACGACCTTTATCATCGTGGTGAGCCGGTTGCCGTCGATGTCACCGGACAGCGTCACGACGTAGTCGACCAGGCTCTCGACGCCGGTGACCGGCGCCCTTTTTGCGACAAAGTACGGGAAGGTCATCTCGATATGACCCTTGTCCGCATCGAGCCGACGCGTCATGTCGCGAATCATCCCTCTGAAGGACTGCACGGAGATCTCGCGCTCGTGCTCGTTGAGAATTTCCACGAAGCGCGACATATGCGTGCCTTTGAAGTCGTGAGGCAGCTCCACATACATGTTGAAGGTCGCGACGGTGTGCTGCTCGCCTTCGCTGCGGTCACGCACGCGCACGGGATGACGAATTTCCTTGATTCCCACCTTGTCGATGGCAATCTGTCGGGTGTCAGGGCTGCCCTGTACGTCGGCTATCGCCGGCGCGGTGATCGGTCTGGTCGTGGCGTTCATCGTCAAGGGTGCTCGGGGCCTGATCTCGGTGTCCGACCCTCGGCAAAAAGTTCACAGGATTGCTTGAGTTTATGGGGATTTTGCGAAGCGAGCAAGAGTGCCCACACACGGCGTATCAAACCCACATGGCGTGCAAAGGAACCACGCGTGGACTTTGCCCGTTGCGCCGCGCAGAGCGATAGCGGCGTTGTCGACCAGTCGGCGAGCGGTGCGGCGGGTAAGAGGCCGGCAGCTGCCGGGCGCTGCGCACCCGACGCTGAGGGTTTACGTGCCGCCGGACCGCCCAGGTCGAGGTCGGGCGCGGCGGCCCGCCGTCGCGCATGCCACCGCAATGCTACGCCGGCGCTGCTCAGAAAGGCCGCTCGATCACGAAGTCGGCGAGGTCGCTGAGCTGCGTGGTGTCCGCATCTATCGCAGCGAGCGCCGACAACGCCTTGTCTCGCAGCTCGCGCGCGGCGTCGCGGGCTCGTTCGATGCCCAGCACCGACGTGTAGGTGGACTTGTCGAGGGCACGATCGGCGCCGCTGCGTTTGCCCAGCGTATCGGTGTCGGACTGCTCGTCGAGGATGTCGTCCACCACTTGGAACGCCAGACCGACGTGGCGCGCGTAGTCGTCGAGCGCCTCGACGAACGGGTCGTCGTGCCCGGCCTTCACCATCGCGCCGAGGGCAATCGATGCGCGTATCAGCGCCCCGGTCTTGGACAAATGCATCGTCTGCAGCTGGTCCAGCGTCAGGTCGCGGCCGACCGCAGCCAGGTCCATCGCCTGACCTCCGACCATGCCCTGCGATCCGCTCGCACGAGCAAGTAAGTCAATCATGCGCACACGTCGCTCGGCGGGGACCCGCAGAGCGCGATCGGTGGCGAGCAGCTCGAAGGCCAAGCTCTGCAACGCGTCTCCGACGAGCACCGCGGTGGCCTCGTCGTAAGCCCGGTGGCAGGTCGGCCGGCCGCGCCGGAGGTCGTCGTCGTCCATGGCCGGCAGGTCATCGTGTACGAGCGAGTAGGCATGAATCAGCTCAACGGCGCAGGCGGGTACGTCAAGCATCTCGGTGGGGGCGTCGAACAGCGAACCGCCGGCATGCACCAGCATTGCCCGTAGTCGCTTACCTCCGCTCAGACAGACATAGCGCATCGCCTCGTGCAGTCGGGCGGGGGCGACGGAGGGGTCGGGAAGCCGTGCGTCGAGGGCGGCTTCGGTCCGGCGGCGACAGGCTTCCCAGCGCGCTTGGAAAGGGCTCAAGAGGGGTCTTCGGGCTCGAAAGGCTCCGCCGCCACCTCACCATGACGCTTCACCAGCGTCTCGACACGCTGCTCGGCCGCTTCCAGGCTCTGCTGGCACGATTTGGACAGCGCCATGCCACGCTCGAAATCGTTTAGCGATGCTTCGAGCGTTTGCTCCCCGCGCTCCATGCGCTCGACAATCTTCTCGAGCTCGGACAGAGCGGATTCGAAGTCCGATATGGCAGGTGCAGCTTTCTTTCTGGCCACGGGGATGAATCGCCTCCGTCTTTGCACTATGGTGAAGCGCGGTCGCTGACTGTTGGGGCGGATCGAGCGGGGCGCGCGTTGACAGTGAGGAAAGGTATGATTTAGACTAAATCTAAATCGTGACCACGACCGTATACTAACGCAACTGCATGAAACCATAAACATGCTGAGGCTGCTGTAATGAATCTCAAAGGAAGCAAGACCGAGCAGAATCTGAAAGATGCTTTTGCCGGTGAGTCGCAGGCCAATCGTCGTTACCTGTACTTCGCCCAGAGAGCGGACGTCGAGGGCTTCAACGACGTGGCGGCGGTGTTTCGCTCTACCGCCGAAGGCGAGACTGGCCACGCTCACGGCCATCTCGACTACCTGTCGCTGACCGGCGATCCGGCCACGGGTCTGCCAATCGGCGGCACCGGGGACAACTTGAAGGCGGCGATCGCGGGCGAGACCCACGAGTACACCGACATGTATCCCGGTATGGCCAAAGAGGCCCGCGACGAAGGATTCGAGGAAATTGCCGACTGGTTCGAGACGCTAGCCAAGGCTGAGCGCTCTCACGCCAACCGATTTCAGAAAGCGCTCGACACAATCTGATCACCGGTCAAGCCCTCGGGCGGTAAGGGCAGGCAGGATGCGCAGCGGGGCCGGCAATGCCGGCCCCGCGCGTTGCGTCTGATGCGCAGACAGGCTCGCTCAGCCTGCTCTGTGGGCGAAGGGTGTGCCGCCGTAACCGGTCGGCACCCTTGTACAATGGAATCATGACGGAACCCACCCTAACACCGCCCCGCGAGGGTAGCCTCGAAGCCCCGAAGCGGCATCCGGTCGATTGGCGGTCGCCGGCGTTTTACGACGAGGGCGCGCTGTTCGCCGAGCTCGAGCGGGTGTTCGACATCTGCCACGGCTGTCGGCGCTGCTTCAACCTCTGCCACGCCTTTCCGACGCTGTTCGACGCGATTGACGAATCCGAGACCATGGAGCTCGACGGCGTCGACAAGAGCGTCTACTGGCAGGTCGTCGACCACTGTTATCTGTGCGACATGTGCTTCATGTCGAAGTGCCCCTACGTGCCGCCACACGAGTGGAACGTCGACTTTCCAAACTTGATGCTGCGCGCCAAGGCCATAAAGTTCAGAAAAGGCGACGTGCGACTGCGCGACCGGATCCTGACCGGCACCGACACGTTGGGGCGCATGGGCACCCTGCCCGTCGTGGTGAACGTCGTCAATGCGGCCAACCGGGCGAAGCCTGCGCGCAAGCTCATGCAGAAGACGCTGGCCGTTCATCCCGAAGCTCGCCTTCCCGAATACCGCCGGCCCACGACACGGGCCAAGCTGTCCGCGCGGCGGCCAAAGAGCGTCGAGCCCCAGGCCGCAGGGCCCACGTGCGGCAGGGTGGCGGTCTTCTCGACCTGTTACGGCAACTTCAATCATCCGGCAATCGTCGAGGACCTGGTCGCGGTCTTCGAGCACAACGACATTCCCGTGCGACTGCTCGACCGAGAGCGCTGCTGTGGCATGCCCAAGCTGGAGCTTGGCGACCTCGAGACCGTGCAGCGCGCCAAGGAGGAGAACGTCGCTGAGCTCAAAGCGCTGATCGACGACGGCTGGGACATCGTGGCGCCCATTCCGTCCTGCGTACTCATGTTCAAGCAGGAGCTACCGCTGCTGTTTCCAGAGGACGCCGACGTCGCCGCGGTGCGCAACCGCATGTTCGATCCGTTCGAGTATCTGGCGCTTCGGCACAAGCACGGCAAGCTCAACACGTCGTTCGCGCAGTCGCTGGGCACGGTGGCTTACCATGTCGCCTGTCACCAGCGGGTGCAGAAGATCGGCCCGCGGACGCAGGAGCTGCTCTCGCTGGTGCCCGAGACTCGCGTGGAAGTCATTGAGCGGTGCGCAGGCCAAGACGGGACGTACGGGTTCAAGGACGAGTGTCACTCGATCGCGATGAAAATCGCGCGTCCGATCGTCAATCGGGTCAAGCAGGCGCAGGTGGACCACCTCACGAGCGACTGCGCCATGGCGGGCGAACACATCGCCTACGGTGTCGGCAACGGCGCGGCCTCGAAACATCCATTGACGCTGCTGCGAATTGCCTACGGGATCTGACCCTGGGGACCGCAGCTTACCGTTGGGCGCTCAGCGAGCCCGCGTCGGGCACGCTCACGATAACCGATCGCGTGTCCTCGCCGCCCGGCTCGTAGCCGCGCAAAAGAGCTCATGCGCGGGTCTTGCGGCCGACTCCGATCGTCACAGTAGAGGGCACCTAATGGAAAAACTCACTCGCAATGACCTTTATCCCCTGGAGCAGTACGCAGAGTTACGCCCGGCTTTTCGCGAACGGGTGATGGCGCACAAACGCAATCGCCGACTGAAGGTCGGCCCCAATGCAACGCTTTATTTCGAGGATCGCCTGACGATGCACTATCAGGTGCAGGAGATGCTGCGCGCTGAGCGCATCTTCGAGCGCGCCGAGATCGAGGAGGAGCTGCAGGTCTACAACGCGCTGATTCCGGACGGTGGCAACTGGAAGGCCACCTTCATGATCGAGTACCCCGATGTGGACGAGCGGCGCCGGGCGCTGGCGCAGCTCATCGGGATTGAGGACCGCGTGTGGGTGCGGATCGGTCGATTCGAGAGGGTGTTCGCCATTGCCGACGAGGACCTCGAGCGGGAGACCGAGGAGAAGACCTCATCGGTACATTTCCTGCGTTTCGAGCTCAGCGCCGAGATGGTCGCGGCAGCCAAGGGTGGCGAGCCGATCGCCGCAGGCATCGAACATGAACGCTACGACCACGTGCTCGATCCGCTGCCGCCCGCATTGCGCGAGTCGCTTGTGGCCGATCTCGACGGCTGATCGCAAATGCCACCGCCTAGCCACTGAGCCGTGCGCCGTGGCGGGAGGCGCTGGACGCCGTTTTCACGAGTAGGCAGAATCGACGGCCGATCCTGCACCGGCGCCCGACTCCGTGGGCGTCTCTTGCTGCCCATGGCTACCAGTTACGACTCCTCGGCTATCGAAGTCTTGACCGGGCTCGAGCCCGTGCGCAAGCGCCCCGGCATGTACACCCAGACCGAGCGTCCCAATCACCTCGCCCAGGAGGTGATCGACAACGCGGTCGATGAGGTGATCGCCGGTTTCGCCGACACGGTGGAGGTCGTGCTTCACGAGGACGGCTCGCTCACCGTCGCCGACAACGGCCGGGGAATGCCCATCGACACCCACAAGGACGAAGGTGTCAGCGGCGTCGAGGTCATCATGACGCGACTGCACGCGGGCGCGAAGTTCTCCCACAAGAACTATCGTTTCTCAGGTGGGCTCCACGGCGTGGGGGTGTCCGTGGTCAACGCGCTGTCCAAGCGATTGGATGTCTGGGTGCGGCGAGACGGCCAGCAGTATCGTATGCAGTTCGCCAACGGCGACAAGCAGACCGAGCTCGAGAAGGCGGGCACGGTTCCCAAGCGGCTGACCGGCACCATCGTGCGTTTCTGGCCCGACCCCAAGTATTTCGACAGCAGCCGCTTTCACGCGGGAAGACTGAAGCGACTGCTGCGTGCCAAGGCTGTTCTGTGCCCGGGTCTCAGCATCAGCTTCGGTGACGAAACCGACCCGGAGAACGACGAGTCCTGGTTCTACGAGGACGGTATCAGGGACTACCTGAGCGATGCCCTGGCGGGAGCGGCCGTGGTGCCCGAGCAGCCCTTCGTTGGACACTTCAAGGGCGGCGAGGAAGAGGTCGACTGGGCTGTGGCCTGGGTGGTGGACGGCGGAGAGCTCGTTGCCGAGAGCTACGTCAATCTGATTCCCACCGCGCAGGGCGGTACCCATGTCAACGGCTTCCGCACCGGCCTCACGGAGGCGATACGTGAATTCTGTGAGTTCCGCGGCCTGCTCCCGCGCGGCGTCAAACTGGTTCCGGACGACGTGTGGGCGTGCTGCAGCTACGTGCTGTCGGCGCGCATCAAGGAGCCGCAGTTCACAGGCCAGACCAAGGATCGGTTGGCCTCCCGCGAGACGGCGGTCTTCGTGGCCGGCGTGACCAAAGACGCCCTGAGCCTGTGGCTCAACCAGCACATCGCCGAGGGCGAGAGCATCGCTCGCGTCGCGATCGATAACGCACACAGCCGGCTGCGGGCCGGAAAACGGGTCGCGCGCAAGAAGGTGACATCGGGGCCGGCGCTGCCGGGCAAGCTTGCCGACTGCACCAGTCAGGATCTCGAGCGGACGGAGCTGTTTCTCGTCGAGGGCGACTCCGCCGGCGGCTCCGCCAAGCAGGCACGCGACCGTGAGTTTCAGGCGATCATGCCGCTGCGCGGCAAGATACTCAACACGTGGGAGGTGGACTCCGCCGAAGTCCTCGGCTCGCAAGAGGTTCACGACATTGCGGTTGCGCTCGGCGTCGATCCGGGCTCGCCCGATCTCGCCGGACTGCGCTACGGCAGGGTCTGTATACTGGCGGACGCCGACTCCGACGGTGCCCACATCGCTACGCTGCTGTGTGCGCTGTTCGTGCGCCACTTCCGTGCTCTCGTCGAGACAGGGCGGGTTTGCGTTGCGATGCCGCCACTGTACCGGATAGATGTGGGTAAAGAGGTCTTCTACGCGCTCGACGATGAGGAGAGGCGGGGCATTCTCGACCGCATCGAGGCGGGTCAGTACAAGGGAAAAGTCAACGTGCAGCGTTTTAAGGGGCTCGGCGAGATGAATCCGCTGCAGCTTCGCGAGACGACGATGAGCCCCGACACACGCCGTTTGCTGCGGCTCGAGTTGGCGCACGGCGACGACACCGCGTCCATGCTCGACATGCTGCTCGCGAAGAAGCGAGTCGCCGATCGAAGGCAGTGGCTCGCGGAGCGCGGCGACCAAGCCGGCGTGTAAAGCACCCAGAGAGAGCGAGATGGCGAGAGCAAAGACACGCGCACCGCGCAGGGCCTCCACGACAGCGCCTCAATCCGGCCAGCTCGAGCTGCCCGGGATGGTGGGCATGGACGTCGAGCGCATGCCCATGGCCGCGTTTACCGAACGCGCCTACCTGCAGTACTCGATGTACGTCATCCTCGACCGCGCGCTGCCACGCCTCGAGGACGGCCTTAAGCCCGTGCAGCGGCGCATCGTCTACGCCATGTCCGAGCTCGGCCTGCACGCGGCGGCCAAGTTCAAGAAATCGGCGCGAACGGTTGGCGATGTCATCGGCAAATTTCATCCGCACGGTGACAGCGCGGCGTACGAGGCAATGGTCTTGATGGCCCAGCCTTTCAGCTATCGCTACCCGCTGATCGAGGGGCAGGGCAACTGGGGGTCTACCGACGATCCGAAGTCGTTCGCAGCCATGCGCTACACGGAAGCCAGGCTGACCGCTTTTGCCCGGCTGCTGCTGGGCGAGCTCGAGCAGGGTACGGTGAACTGGGTAGCGAACTTTGACGGCACGTTGGAGGAGCCCGCTCTGCTGCCCGCGCGTCTTCCCCATGTGCTGCTGAACGGGGCATCGGGGATTGCAGTGGGGATGGCGACGGACATTCCACCGCACAACGTACGAGAGGTCGCCACCGCGTGCGTGCGGCTGCTCGAGGACCGCGGGACCACGACGGCACAGCTCTGCGAGCACATCCTCGGGCCCGATTTCCCGACGGAGGCGGAAATCATTACGCCCCGAGAGGAGATGAGACAAACCTATGAGTGCGGTGTCGGCTCCGTGCGTCAGCGGGCGCTGTGGGAACGCGAAGCAGAGCATATCGTCGTCACGGCGCTGCCGCACCAGGTCTCGGGTGCCAAGGTGCTCGAGCAGATCGCCGCGCAGATGAACGCCAAGAAGCTGACGTGGATCTCCGATCTGCGCGACGAATCCGACCACGAGAACCCGACGCGTTTGGTGATCGAACCCCGTTCGAATCGAGTCGACGTGGACGTGCTGATGAATCACCTGTTCGCGACTACGGATCTCGAACGATCGTTCCGCGTCAATCTCAACGTCATTGCGCTCGATGGCCGGCCTCACGTGTTGGGCCTGCGTGAGCTGCTCGAGCAGTGGCTCGACTTCCGTATTGCAACGGTGCGCCGCCGACTCGAATTCAGGCGCGACCGCGTGCTCCGGCGTCTGCACATTCTGGAAGGTCTGCTGACAGCTTATCTCAACATCGACGAGGTGATCGAGATCATTCGGAGCGAGGAGGAGCCGAAAGGCGCATTGATGCAGCGCTTCGGGCTCACCGCAGAACAGGCCGAAGCCATCCTGGAGCTCAAGCTGCGGCACCTCGCCAAGCTCGAAGAGATGAAGATTCGTTCCGAGAGCGACGCGCTTTCGGCCGAGCGCGACACGCTTGAGGCAACCCTGAAGTCCAAGTCTCGTCTCGAGCGCGTCGTGCACGACGAACTCATTCGCGACGCCGAGGAGTTCGGCGACGATCGCCGTTCACCCATAAGGGCGCGCGAAGCAGCCAGAGCGCTCGACGAGAGTACACTCATCCCTTCCGAACCCATCACGGTGGTCTTGTCCGAGAAAGGTTGGGTGCGTGCCGCCCGCGGCCACGACGTCGACCCTTACGTGCTGAGCTACCGTTCCGGCGACAGTTATCTTCACAGCGCCAGCGGCAAGTCCAATCAGAGCCTGCTCTGCCTGGATTCCACGGGCCGCGCCTATGCCATCGCGGCTCACGCTCTGCCGTCGGCGCGCGGCTTCGGTGAACCGCTCAGCAGCAGCCTCAACCCCCCACCGGGTGCGAATTTCGCGTCGGTCATGATGGGCGAGGAAGATGATCTCTACCTGCTCAGCACCGACGCCGGCTACGGTTTCGTCGGGCGTCTGGCCGACATGCACACCAAGAACCGCTCCGGAAAGCACGTCTTGAAGGTGCCAAAAGGCGCTCAAGTGCTTCTGGCACAGTGGGTGCGTGACATGGACGAGGATTGGGTGGCTATCGTCACCGACGTCGGCCGCCTGCTCGTGTACATGGCGGGCGAGCTGCCGGTGATGACGCGGGGCAAGGGTGTCCGGCTGATCAACATCCCTGCGGCAAAGTACCGAGCGGGTGAGGAACGGGTAGCGGCAACCGCGGTGTTCGCCGAGGGTGACGAGCTCGTGCTCTACTCCGGGAAGCGTTATCTTAGGCTGAAAGCGTCGGATATCGACTACTACGTCGCCGAGCGCGCGCTGCGCGGACGCATGTTGCCGCGGGGATTCCGGCACGTCCAACGCATCGAGGTACACCGACACTGAACGAAAGCCTTCCCGAATAATGGCGCCGCTGCTGCGGCGCTAGCGGCGTGCTCACCAGTACCCGTACGGGTACCAGAAAGGGTCGTAGCCCGGCCAGCCCCAGGGGTGAGGCCAGAAGGGCGGATAGAGATAGACCGGCTGCGGCTCCCACAGGTGGATCGCCTTGGCGTGCACAACCGGAAACTCATAGGGATACTCGCCGATCGTCCGGCGCGCCGTGCCGGTAACGGTGCCGACGACGGTCACCTCCCGGCCAGCTTCGAACACGACCGGGTCGAGGAAGCCACCGACCCGCGCGATGAAGCGGCCCGCCGTCTCGTCGGTCACGCGCGGGCGGCCGTCGCGCTCGAGGGGCCGGCCCAGAACCTGAATCGTCGTCTGGTCGACGTCGTTGTCGATAGCAGCGATAGTGCCGCCCCAGCGTACCGTGCGATCGATGTATTCCTGGGGCGCTCGACGAACGTCAGCGAGCTGCGGGCTGTCCGGCAGCGGTGTGCGAATGGTCGCCGGCGCGGTCGTCGTGCAGGCCGAGACAAACGTGATCGCCGCCGGGGCGAGCAGACAGGCGGCGGCTCTCGCGAAGCCGCTGAGCGCATCGCGCGGGCTCGCGCAGCGTCGACCGCGCCCATGCCCGTTTCGGGGTGTCACCTTGCGATTGCCGTTCGTCACAACGCGGTCAATTATAGGCGCTGTCGGCCCGCATGAATCAGCGGTCCGAGGCGGTAGGGGGCGGCCTCCGTGTCCACGGCGAGCGCGCCCGCTTCGGGTGTCCGGCCGGGCTTGTTGGTGGCGGCGTGCCGTGGCGCCTTGCGCTGCGTCCGCTTGGGCAGGGCGGTCGGCGTCGTCGAGGTGGCCTCAGCACAGCCTCGCCCAGCGGCTCTTACGGCTCGCCCTGAAACCGAGTGTGCGGTGTGGAGTCCGCCCAGAGGTGTCGTCGGGCGCGCTGTGCATCCCCGGTCTCGCCGGCGGCCCGCGAGGTGGCCCGCCGCGGGCTCCGGCGCGCGGCGAGCCGCGCCAGGCCGGGCACGGTGACAGCCAGGGCGAGCAGCGAGGTTACCGCCAGGGCCACCAGCCACGGCGAGGGGAGGGCGCCCAGCGCCTTGTGAGCGAACTTGGTCAACCGACCGCCGGCCTTGAGCGATCGGACGAGAGGCGTCACGTTGCCGGCGCTGCGCTCGATCATTTTTGTGCCCTTGCTGCCAAACGCGCTGACCAGGACATAGGTGCCACCCGCATCGACCTTCGCCGCGGTGGCTATGCTCGACAGCGTCTCGGGCTCATCGATGTGCTTCATGATCCCGGCGAGCGGTCCGGGACCGAGGTGGTGGGCGGCGGTACCGAAGTCGTCCACGGCCTTGGTCAGCGGCTTCATGTTTCCCGTGCGCAGGGCGCGGCGGCTCATCGCCGTGAGCCGGTGCACGAACGCCGCCGAGAGGGCTCCCAAACGGCGGAACGCTTTGAGCAGCGCAGGCGCCCAGTCGATCTGCGGGGCCAGGGTTGTCGCCAGGCCTACGGCAGAGAGCGCCAGTATGATGGTGTCGCCGTCGTCGTAGCGCCACTCTTTCCAGCCCTGAACCAGCAGATCGCGAACGTCGCCCACCACAAAAAGGTCCAGCGACAGCGATCCGAGCAGGCTGGCGGTGTCCGAGGGCTCGCCCGTGATGGCACCCTCGGCGAAGCGCCGCGCGTTGCCGAGCAGCGAGTGGATTTGCTCGTCCGCCTGCGCCGCGAGCTCGCCGGCACGCGTCGCGTCACCAGCTTGCGGATGCGCCAGCACGAACTCAGCCAGCATCTGCGACTCGGCCCAGCGCTCTTGGCTGGCCAACCATTCCGCCTGTCGCACCAGATCGACGGGCAGGATCAGAGACTCTTCGATGTGGCGCTCGTAAAGCTTGTGCGTACAGAGGGCGAATATTGACCCGAAGACGAGCGCGAGAAACAATCGAATCATGTCGTGGACTCGTGCGAAACACCTCTGGATAAGTACATTGTGGCACGTCGTCGGTTGAACGGGTATGCGGGGCCGGCACCGGCGCCGCCCGTCTTGGCGGGCGATTTGGGCAATGTCGGCCACCGCCGGGGGCGTGACTGGCTCACGCGAGGAGGCGGGTTGCGTCAGCCGCTCGGGGTCGACGGGACACCTGTGGCCGCGCATGAGCCGCTCTACGCGCGCGTGCCGACCCACGGTGAGGACGGTCGCCCGCTGAGCGACTTCATGATGCTGTTTCCCGGATTGCGCGAGAGACCGCGGAGCGAGCTCGCCCGTCGCGCCAACGGCCTGGGGGCGTTGCTCGGCGCACACGACGAGGTCGTGTTCGCGGATCTCAACATCCCGCTGAACCTGTTGTGGGTTTCCGTGCTGCCGAAGCCCGGCATCATTACCGCCATCGCTTCGTCAATACAGCGGCATTTCCCCGAAGCGCTGCTGGTTGCATCGAAGATGCAGCCCGACTGATGCGGCTGGCTTTGAGTTCTCCCGCATCGGGCCCGGGGCGACGTGCGGCCGGCCGCCTGCGACAGCCGGCGCGAGGCGCATGCGGCCCCCCGCGCGATGGCTGCCGCGAGTAAGCGTGCTCGGTGTTCGGCGCTTCGGCGAGAAAAGACCGTCAGGCTCTGTTCTCACAAACCGCTAGAAAGGCAGCTCGAGGCCGGGGCGGGTCGAGTCGATCAGCGCTCGAAATCGCTCTTCGATGGCTGCGAGCGTCTGGGCGTCATCCGCTTCGAAGCGCATGATCAGCGTGGGTGTTGTGTTGGAGGCACGCACCAGACCGAAGCCGCTGTCGAAGTCCACCCGCAGACCGTCGATGGTGGACACGCGCGCATCGTCGAAGCGCGCGTTGCGCACCAGCTCTTCGATCAGCTTGTGGTGCTCCCCCTCAGGCATGTCCAGCCGCAGCTCTGGCGTATTCACCGTGTCGGGCAGCGCGGCGAAGACTTCACGCGGCGAGCGCGAGCGTTTCGACAACAGCTCGCAGAGTCGGGCGCCGGCGTATAGACCGTCGTCGAAGCCGTACCAGCGCTCTTTGAAGAAAATGTGCCCGCTCATCTCGCCGGCCAGTGCGGCGCCGGATTGCTTGAGCTTGGCCTTGATCAGGGAGTGGCCGGTCTTCCACATGGTGGCGCGGCCGCCGGCGGCCTCGATGGCTGCGTGCAACACCCTCGAGCATTTGACGTCGTAAATGATCTCGGCGCCGGGCTGGCGCTCGAGCACGTCCTGGGCGAACAGCAGCAGCTGTCGATCAGGCCAGATTACCGTAGCGTCGGGTGACACGACGCCCAGGCGGTCGCCGTCACCGTCGAAAGCAAGGCCGAGGTCGGCGCCGCTCTCGCGCACGGCTGCAATAAGGTCGTTCAGATTCTCCTCTTGGCTAGGATCCGGGTGGTGATTGGGAAAGGTGCCATCGACCTCACAGTACAGGGGCGTTACCTCGCAGCCAAGGCGACGATACAACTCCGGCGCAACGGCCCCCGCAACGCCGTTGCCGCAGTCGACTACGACCTTCAGCGGTCGCCGCAGCTCCACGTCGCCGATCACACGATGCAGATAATCCTCGATCACGTCGCGTTGATGAACCGCGCCGCGTCCCTCGACGAGATCCCGGTCGACAAGGCGGCGACGCAAGGCCTGGATGGCGTCGGCCGCCAGCGTCTCGCCGCCGAGCATGATCTTGAGCCCGTTGTATTCAGGTGGGTTATGACTCCCGGTGACGGCGATGCCGGAGCCCGTGTCGAGGAAATGTGTCGCGAAGTAGATCAGGGGCGTCGGCACGACGCCGATATCGATGACGTCGCAGCCCGTCGCCGTCAGCCCGCGGGTGAGCGCCGCCACCAGCGACGGCCCGGATAGACGGCCGTCGCGCCCCACGACAACCGTCTTTTGCTCGCGGGCTCGAGCCTCCGAGCCGATGGCCCGGCCGATTTCCTCGACGATCTCCTCGTCGAGCGTCTTGCCGACGATGCCTCGGATGTCGTAGGCCTTGAAGATCTCCGGTGCTGGCAATGTGGCTGGCATGCTCGTGCTGTGCGTCATCGTCGGCCCTCTTGGCAATCCGGCCTCAGTTGGCCCTGTGTATGGCGCGCTTGTCCACACCGAGGGCCGCCTCGTGGACGGCTTCGGCGAGCGTCGGATGCGCGTGTACAGTGCGTGCGATGTCCTCCGCGCTCGCGCGGTACTCCATGGCCAGGACGGCTTCAGCGATCAGCTCGGAAGCGTGAGGGCCGATGATGTGCACTCCCACGACGCGATCGCTGCGGCCGTCGGCGACAATTTTGACGAAGCCCGCGGGATCTTCCATGGCCCGTGCCCGACCGTTGGCGGCGAAGGGGAACGTCCCCACCGCACAGGGGATACCCGCCTCTTCGGCATGTTGTTCGGTCAGCCCGACCCAGGCGATTTCGGGCGCCGTGTAGATGACCCAGGGAATGGTGTCGTAGTTCACGTGACCGGGCTTGCCGGCGATGGTCTCCGCCACGGCCATCCCCTCCTCAGAGCCCTTATGGGCGAGCATCGCTCCACCGGCGACATCGCCGATGGCAAACACGCCGTCGATATTGGTGCGACGCTCGGCGTCGGTTCGAATGAAGCCGCGATGATCGAGCTCGAGCTCGAGATCCGGGTGCACGAGGTGCTCGGTGTACGCGCGCCGGCCGACGGCGACGATTACGCGATCGACCTCCAGTTCGTGCTGGCCGGCGGAATCGGAGTAGGCGACGCGGACGCTGTCGCCGACGCGCGTGGCCGTCTCCACCTTCGCCGCAAGGTGAATCTTCAGCCCCTGGCGCGTGAACTGCCGCTGCGCCTCCTTGGCGATCTGGTGGTCGGTGGCCGGCAGAAAGCTGTCGAGCGCCTCGACAATGCTGACCTCGGCGCCCAGCCGCCGCCAGACACTGCCGAGCTCGAGGCCGATGACGCCCGCCCCGACGATCCCGAGTCGCGGTGGCACCGCCTGGAAATCGAGCGCGCCAGCGGAATCGACGATGCGCTCGCTGTCGAACGGCACCGAGGGCAGGGCGACGGGCTCGGAGCCGCTGGCCAGGATGACGTGACGTGCCTCCACGCGTTCTGTGATCTGACCCGACAGTGGATCGCTGAGCTCGACGACCCTGTCCTCGATCAGGCGCCCGTGACCGTACATGGCGGTCACGCCGTTGGCCTTGAAAAGGGTCGCGATGCCATCGGTGAACGCCGCGACGATCTTGTCTTTCCGGCCTATCATCGTGGGCACGTCGATGCGCGCCTCGGCGGTCGTGATGCCGTGGGCAGGAAATTGATGCTGGAGCTTGTGGAACTGCTCGGAAGAGTCGAGCAGCGCCTTCGAGGGAATACAGCCAACGTTCAGGCAGGTGCCGCCCAGCGCGGGGCGTCCGTCCTTGCCACGCCAGCGATCGATGCAGGCCGTTTTCAGGCCGAGCTGTGCGCAACGGATGGCGGCCACGTAGCCGGCGGGACCGGCCCCTATTACGACGACGTCGAATGCATCTGTCATGATCTGATCTCGAACAAACCGATCGCCGTCCTCGGCAGCTGCACGGAAAAACGCCCGGACCGCCGGAGGCTGACGCGCGCCTAGACCTGGAGCAGCAGGCGTGTTGGGTCTTCGAGCGCGTCTTTGACGGCGACGAGGAACTGAACGGCCTCGCGACCATCGATAATGCGATGATCGTAGGACAAGGCCAGGTACATCATTGGTCGGATGACGACTCGTCCATCTTCCGCAACCGGCCGGTCTTGAATCTTGTGCATGCCCAGTATCGCGCTCTGCGGCGGATTGACAATGGGTGTCGAGAGCAG
>JBFEOO010000019.1:0-58066 GCA_041550555.1 Arenicellales bacterium | reverse complement strand
GCGGCTGGATTCCGAGGCGGCTTTTGTCGAGTCGAGCCGGGCCTTGGCGCTGTCGAAATCGGCTCGGGAGACGACCTTGCGATCGAACAGATCGCTGATGCGCTTGAAGTTCTCCTGCGCCTCGACGTAAGCCGCCTCGGCGCGCCTCACATCGGCTTCGGCCTGCGCAACCCGCGCCCGCTGCTCGGTGTCGCGCAAGCGCAGGATTACCGCGCCGCGCGGGACGAAATCGTCGACATCGAATTGGATCTCGGCGATGCGGCCGGCGGTCTGCGCCGAGACAGTGCTCTCGCGCACCGGCTCGACGACGCCGTCGAGAACGCGCTCGCGCACCATGTCGTGCAGGGCCACGGTGACGGTGTCGAGGGGCACCTGCTGGGCGAGCACACTCACGGCGGCGGCCAGCGTCGACGCGACCGCGATCACCGCGAAGCGCATCGCCGTCGCCGGTGCTCTGCCGGGAGGGTCGGCGGCGCGCCTGCGCAACGGGCGCCATCGGTGGTTGCTGTGCATCGCTTTTGCTGTCAAGAACCCGTCGGCGCGCCGTCGGAGTCGCCTGTATGGTCGCCGCCGCGCAGCCGCGTTCAGCCGCCTTGAGCGGCGAACCGCGAAAAGAATTCTCCGCCACCGTCCGTCGCGCCGGATTGATTTGCGTCAAGCTCGGGCGCCCGAAAATGCGGATGCGACCCCAATGTTCGAACTGCGGCTCTGACCTTGGTCATTGCCGTGCGCGGGCGGTGCGTCAGGCGCAGTTTCCGACGGTCGATGAACGACACGCCCGGGTTTCGGTAGCACCATCGCTCATCGAACGCATCGCAACGGGGCGCCGGCTCTCCGCCGGTTCGGCCGACCGGCATGCTCGAGAAGTTTGTCGATGCCGTGCTGGCCCTGCCCACGGCCGGGCCGGACGATGTCGACGTCCGGCGCATGCGGCTCGGGTTCTTCGTGCCCTATCTCAATTTAATGGACACCACCATCGCGCAGGCCGCGGAGCAGGAGTTCAGCAAGGCGCCCTGTCGCGCGCTGCTCGCGCTGCGGACGCTGATCGATCGCGATCACGTTCTGGTTCGCTGGGCACGGCCCCCGCTCACCGACCAGGAACTGCAGACTAAGCTCACGCTGCTGGCGGTGAGCGGCGGTCCGGCGGATGCCGCAGCTGCAGCAGCCTTGCAGACCCTCGCGCCTCGCTCGCGCACAGTGGTCGGATCCCGTCTCCGAGCCAGAGCCGGATCTGACGTTTTTTTTGCGCGATCTTCGTGCCGGCGCCCGCTCCGATGCCGTTCTCGGTATGTCAGCATGCGCTGCGCTTCGGAACGACCGCCGCGGCCGGGCCAGCGTTGACCCGAGCGGCTCACCGTGAGCGGGTGAGCAGCTGCACGCACAGCATCTTCGAGATGTTCAGCAGCAGCTTGGCCGCGGTCTGCGCATCCGACCAAGACGACGAACAGGGTTCTGGCGGGGTTACCCTTCTTGACGACGCGATCGCACGCGCGAGGCGTGATGGAGCTGCTCTTCTCGAGGCACCCCTCGATCTGCTCCTGGGAGAGGTCGTCGAACGGTGAGATGCTCTCACCCTGGAGCGGGCTGAGCGGGCCGAACATCTCTTGGTGATACGCGGCGCGAGACGCCGGTCGTTGGCTCAATACGGCGTCGTGTCCGGAAAGCAGGTGCTCGAGATCGGCGGGCACGCGGCTGTCGGCGCCGAAGGCGCATCGCTCGGCTTGGCCGCATGGCGAAGCGGTGTCGCGGCGTTCGATGCGCTATCTCCGCAGCGCGTCGCGTATGCGTCCCGACGGCGCGGCTGCGGGACGACTCGGTTGCGGCGCGACGGCCCGGGGCTGGTACTATCGGGTCTATCGGTGGCGTTTCCGCGGCAACGCCGCGTGGCGTCTGCAGACGCCGGTGGTCGGCGGACGCCGCGACCGCCCGGGTTCGCTGCAGAGCGTCGCAGCGTTCGTTGCGCAGTGGTGATACTCACGAGGAGCAGACGACATGGCAAACGGGAAGCCCGACGTTCTCAACGCGCTGCAGCAGTCCATCCGCGGTCAGGTGATCACCCCCGATGGGGCCGGATACGATCAGGCGCGAGCGATCTGGAACGGCATGATCGATCGCCGGCCTGCGGGCATCGTGCGCTGCGTGGGCACCGCCGACGTCATCGCCACCGTCAGGTGCCTGCGCGATCACGACGTGCCGTTCACGATTCGCGGCGGCGGTCACAACATCGCCGGCCTGGCTGTCGCAGACGGTGCCGTGATGATCGATCTCTCGCAAATGCGCGGAGCGTGGGTGGATGGCGCGGCGGGCACGGTGCACACCCAGCCGGGCGCGACGCTCGGCGACATCGACCGCGAGACGCAGCTGCACGGGATGGCGGCGGTGCTCGGCTTCGTGTCGAACACCGGCGCCGCCGGTCTGACGCTCGGTGGCGGGTTCGGCTATCTGACGCGCCGCTATGGCTGGACCTGTGACAATGTGGCCTCGATGGACGTGGTGACCGCCGACGGCGAGCTGGTGCAGGCGAGTGAGGCAGAGAACCCCGACCTGTTCTGGGGTCTGCGCGGGGGCGGCGGCAACTTCGGTGTGGTCACCCGCATCGAGCACCGGCTGTACCCGGTCGGTCCCACCGTTACCGGGGGACTGATCGCGTGGCGCGCCGAGGACGCCGCCGACGTGCTGGAGACGTACGGCGAGCTCGTCGATGGGGCACCCGCCGAGCTCACCTGCGCGTCGGTGATGCGCAACGCGCCGCCGGCGCCGTGGCTGCCGCCGGAGGTACACGGCCAGCCGATCATCGTGCTCGTCGTCTGTCATACCGGCTCCGAACAGCAGGCCGCGGACGACATCGCGGCGATCAGACGCTGTGGCACGCCCGTGGGCGACGTCGTGCAGAGGCGTCCCTATGCCTCCCAGCAGAGCATTCTCGACGCTACCCAGCCCAACGGGCGCCGCTACTACTGGAAATCGGAATATCTGCCGGGTCTCACCGGCGACGCGGTGAGCGCATACCGTGCTCACGCAGAGCGCATTGCCTCTCCCCACTCGGCAATCATCTTCTTTCCCGTGGACGGTGCGCTGAACGGCCTGTCCGCCGAGCACTCACCGATGGGCAACCGGGACGCCGGAATGGTGCTCAACATCACCGCGTCGTGGGACGCGGCGGCGGAGGACGCAACCCACATCGACTGGGCGCGCAGCGCGTGGCGTGACATGAAACGCTTCTCCACCGGGGGCACCTATGTCAACTTTCTCACCGAGGAAGAGGGCGACGAGCGCATTCGCGCCGCCTACGGCAGCAACTTCGAGCGTCTGGTCGCGGTGAAGTCCCGCTGGGACCCGGCCAACGTCTTCCGCATGAACAAGAACATCGTGCCTGACGCCCGGGCTCGCTGACGGCACGGCACGCGTCGCAGTCACGCCGCGGCCCGCTCGGCAGGCGGTAACCACCGAGCGCCGGATGGCGGGCGTCGTGGGTGCCAAGCGCCCGCGGACGCGGGGCGTCATCCGCCGCGCCGCAACGGTCTGCGTCAGGCGGCCGTGCGCGCTTCGGCGGCGAGCGCCGTCAGGCAGTCGTCGGCCAGCGGGACGATGGGTGTGAAGTCGCGGTGCGCGATCCACGCCGGGCGCGTGAAGCGCCGGATGTGGTTGCCGACCTCGCACAGGCTCAGGTACACGATAGTGCGCGGCCAGGGACTGATGTTGGGCGGGCTCGCGTGAACGAGATTGCCGTGAAACATCAGCACCGAGCCCGGGGCGCCGGTCTGCGCAACGAGCCCGCCGCGCTCGGCCAGCCGGGTGACCGTCTCGCGGTCCAGCGTCCACAGCGGGTAGCTGGTGGTCTCGAGGTCGTGACCGGCTTCGAACACGCCCGCCGTGTGGCTCGCCGGTATGAACAGCAGCGGTCCGTTGGCAGCCGTCACCTCGTCGATATAGACGGCAATGTTCATGGCGCGTGCTTCGGGCATACCGTCGTCGCGACGCCACGTGCCATAGTCCTGGTGCCACTGCCACACCTCACCGTCGAAGGGGGCCTTTGCATTGACTTTGAACTGATGCACGTAGACCTTGCCGTCGAGCAGCTGCATGACCGGCTCGATCACGCGCGGATGGGCGGCGAGGCGCCGGAAGGCCTCGTTGTACGTGTGCGCCGCGAAAGCCGTTCTCGGCGCACCGCTGCTCTCGCGCCAGATCTCCTCGCGGTCGAGCGCGTAGACGCGATCCGCCTCGCGCTTTAGCAAGGCGACCTCGTCGGCGGAGAAGCTGTCGGGCAGCAACAAGTAGCCCCGGTCATTGAATTCGGCAATCTGTGACGCGCTGAGCTTCATGGCGGTCGATCCATCGCTGCGAAGAGAGAGTCAAGCTATCAGATCGGGTGTCTCTCGGCAATGCGCGTGCCCGCCACTGCGGGCGGGGTGAGGCGGTCAGATGACGAAGGGGACGAAGCGTTTGGTGCGCGTCTGGTAGTCGGTGTACTCGGGAAACACGGCAGGCAGCAGTCGTTCCTCGATGAGCGCCTTGCCGATGACGACGGCCGCGACCAGTGCGGCGCCGGCGAAGTTCAACGGATGACCGTTGTAGAGGCTCACGCCGCCCATCATGACGATCAACGCCGAGTACATGGGGTGGCGGATGAGGCGATAGGGGCCGACGGTGACCAGCTGCGTGCCGGGTCTGACCTCGGGATAGATACCGAAGTTGCCCGGGCGGTTGTAGTAGAGCGCCAGCAGGCCCAGTACGGTCCCCAGCGCGCACACGCCCAGATAGGCGACGCCGCCGCGATTGATCCAGCCGACGGGGTAGCAGGCCAGGGCAATGCCGGTCAGCTGGCCGAGCACCAGCAGGTGCGAGTACCACGCCCGACGCACCCTCGGCGCCATCATCGGTACAACGATACGGCGGCGACGCAGACGTCGGCATGAAAAGCGCGTCCGATGGCCACCACGCCCAGACGGGTGAGGCGCGAGGTGTCGAGCGGCGCATCGAGCCGATGGGGAGTGAACGAGGAAAACGGCAGGCGCACGTCGCGCCAGGTCGGTCCAGCAACGAAGGACTGCCGGTAGGATTGCCACGGCCGGCGGGCCGCCGGCGTGCGCAGGTGGACGTTGTAGCTCTCGCCGTTGCCGAACACGCGCAGCTGCAGACCGCTGTAGGCAGTGGCGTCGAGCGCGCCGCCGGAGTCCAGATCGAGCGCCATCTGGATGAATCCGCCGTTGTTGTCGAGGCTCACGTCGCCCGACAGACGCAGGCACGATTCGCCGGCGATCGTCTCCACCGATAGCGTCTCCCGGGAGACGCCGCCCATGACGCGATCGCTGACACCGCGCCAGGTCGTACCGAGCGTAGACACCAGCGTGCCCGTGCGACGGTCGTCGAGCGTCATGTCACCGTCTGCGGCGGCGGCGCCCAGCAGCATCGGCAGCATGAGCCATGCTCGCATCGTAGCCATGGTTCAGAAGGGGCGGCCGGACGGTTGGCTGCGAGCGCGCCGCTGCTCGTGCTCGGCCGATTGCTAGAGTCGCTCGGCCCACTCGACATAGGCATCGATGTCGAATTTGCGCTCGAGTCCACGCGCATTCATGTAGCGGACTTTGCCGAAGACGGGTCGCTCCTGCCAGGGACGGTCGTGCAAGCCGAAGATCCAGCCGACGCTGGCAAACGAATTGCAATCGCGGCCGTCGATGAAATATTTGTTGTTCAGATACAGCAAGGTCTGGTAGGCGCGTTCCGGTGTCGGCGACCATTCGAGCACTTTCTTACCCCAGTACATGCGCATGTAGTTGTGCATGTAACCGGTGCGCAGCATCTCCTTCATGGCCGCGTTCCAGTAGCGATCCTCGGTGGCGGCCGACTCCAGCGTCGTGCGCCGGTACACCACCGGTCGGCGGTCGCCGCGGTGCTCGTCGAGCGTGTGCCGCGCCCATGCGGGCAGTGCGTCGTAACGATCGTAGCGTTTGGTATAAACGACGTAGTTGATGGCCAGCTCGCGTCGCACGATCAGCTCTTCGAGAAACGCCTCCCGATCGGCCTCGTCGCCGATCGCCGCGTCGCGGATGTCGACGGCGATCTCGACCGGCGATATCTGGCCAAAGTGCAGGTAGGGGCTGAGCTGCGAGCAACGCGGCGTCGAGGGGTCGTTGCGCGCCGTCGCATAGCCGGCCAGGCCGTCGCCGATGAAGCGAGCGAGTAGGCGACGTGCGGCGCGGTGCCCGCCGTGGAAACGGCTCGACGGCGCCACGCTGCGGTCGATGTCGAGGCGATCGAGCAGCGCGGCAGGGTGCGCCGGATCGAGCTCGCTTGCGGCGGGGAGCGAGGCGAGCCGATGCGTGGGTCGAGCTGAACGCGTTTTGGTGAGAAATCGATCGCGCTGTCGGTTGAGGCGTGGTCGCAGCGTGCGCGCCGCGAACTCCGGGCGCTCGGAGGCTGTCGCCACGGGAACGACGGCGTCGCCTTCGACCGCGACCACGCGGCGGCCGGCGTGCCCGGCGACGGCCGCACGCCACGCCCGCTGCGGGCGAAGATAACCGGCGTCGCAGACGACGAGCTTCGCCCGCGCCGCGAAGCGCAGCGCAACCTGCGGCGGATCACCGCGGCGCAGCACGAATGCGATGCCGCGACGCTCGAGGGCCGCGGCGGCATCGGCAAGGCCCTCGAGCATGAAAGCGTAATGGCGCAGATTGGCCTCGGGGTAGCGGTCGGTGAGACCGAAGACCACCAGCAGCGGGCATTGCAGCCCGTTGGCTTGCGCCACCGCGTACTCCAGCGCCGGGTTGCTGTGCGCGCGCTGCGACTGCTGCATCCAGTAGAGCACGTACGCGCCGTCGGCCACGTCGGCGTCGTTCAGCACGCTGATGCGTTCCTCGGCGATCATGTGACACACCGGCCGGCGGTGAGCGTCACGCGGATGCGCTCGGCGTGACGGCGAACGCTTGTGATCTCGCTGCGCGGCTTGCGCTCGAGGTTGGCCAGCTGGAAGCCCATACGTCGGTTGTCCTTGAAGCGGGTGCGGTGACGAGCGAGAAAATCCCAGTACAGGGTCGTCATCGGACATGCGTTGTCGCCCGTCGCCCGGCGGGGGTCGTAGCGGCACGCGCTGCAGTAGTCGCTCATGCGCTGGATGTAAGCGCCAGACGCGCAGTAGGGCTTGGTCCCGACCACGCCGCCATCGGCGAACTGACTCATGCCGAGCACGTTGGGCAGGGACACCCAGTCGACGGCGTCGATGTACATCGCCATGTGCCACTCGTGTATGAGATAGGGGCGTACGCCGAGCAGCAGCCCGAAAAGCCCGAGCACCATCAGTCGCTGAATGTGGTGCGCGTAAGCGTGCTCGACGAGTTGGCCGACGCATTCGCGCACGCAGACCATCTCCGTCTCCCCCGTCCACATGAATGCCGGCAGCGCGCCGTCGGCGCCGAGCACGTTCATCTCCGCGTAGCTCGGCATCTTCAGCCAGTAGACGCCACGCACGAACTCGCGCCAGCCCAGTATCTGACGTACGAAGCCTTCGACGGCGTTGAGCGGCGCGCCGCCGTCATCGAGCGCCGCGACCGCCGCTTCGATGGCGTCTCGGGGATCGAGCAGATGCAGGTTGAGCGAGCTCGACAGGCGCGAGTGATAGAGATAAGGCTGGCCGATCGCCATGGCGTCCTGGTAGGTGCCGAAGTCGGCGAGACGATGGCGCACGAAGTCGCGCAGGGCGCTGCGCGCCTGCGCCGCGGTGACGGGGTAGTCGAAGGCGTCGAGGCGGCCGGGGTGATGCGCGAACTGCCGCGCCACCATGTCCATCACCTGTCGTGTGACGGCGTCGGGTGAGAAGGCACGCAGGCGCGCGCGCGGCGCCGCGCCGGGTCGCAGTCGTCCGCGATTGTCGGCGTCGAAGTTCCAGCGGGCGCCGCGCGGTTTTCCGTCGTGCATCAGCACCGCGTGACGCCGTCGTTGTTGTCGGTAGAAGTTCTCCAGCACGAGGCTGCGATGGCCGCCGGCGAACTGCTCGAACTCCGGGCGCGAAACCATGAAATGGGTATCGGCGTGGGTCTCGAGAGGCACGCCCAGCTCGCGCGCGGCGGCGGTGAGCCCGCTGTGCACGCGGTAGTCGCCGGGCTCGGTCGTGTGCAGACGCTGCGCGCGGGCCCGACGTGCCAGCCGCACCACCTCGTCGGCGAGTCGGCGTCGTTTGCCGCGCTCGCCGAGGCGAGAGTAGATCACGCGATAGCCGCGCTTCTCGAGGCGGGCGGCGTGGTGGCGCATGGCCGCGAAGAACAGGGTGAGGCGCTGCTTGTGCTGTGGCACGTAGCTAGCCTCGTCGGCGGCCTCCACCATCAGCACGGCGTCGCGTCGACGGTCGAGGGCGCGCAGCGCCGGGTTGTCGAGGGTGAGCTGGTCGCCGAGGACGACGGCGATTTGCGGCGTCGGCTCGGGGGACTGGCCCGAAGCGCTCATCGCGGCGACCCCGCAACCCGCTCTCGAGGCGTTGTCCCAATGTCGTTCATGTCATCACTATACATAATGGCGATATGTACGTCGCGCGGACGCCGCGCTTCCGTCACGCGTGCCGCTCGCCCCTTTTTTGCGGCCGACGCAGGGGTGAGCTGCGACGCCGCCAGGGCGCGTCTGCAACGCCGTGGTCGCCAAGGAGCGACGCTTCGCGGCCGCGAGCGACGCGCTGCCGCCGCACCGCCCGGTGGTCTGCCGCCGCCGGCGCCCATCCGCCACTGAACCGCGACGCCGCGGTCGTCGCGTGCTGCGGCCCCGTGCTGCTCGACGCTTTGTCTACGATCGGAGCGAGATCGCCGCGACGCCCGTGAGCAGGGCGAAGGCTTTGCCCGCCGGTGCGGGCGTGGCACACTGGGCACGGCGCCTATACGCCCGCAACCGTCCGCCAGATCCCGCGGCAGTTCCCCGCGCGTCCAAGCACGATGTTCAGCACCGCCACACAGAACTGGTTCGACGCGAGCTTTGCGCGCGCCACCGAGATACAGCGCCGCGGCTGGCCGGTCATCGGCAGCGGCGCTCACGCACTGCTGGTGGCGCCGACCGGCAGCGGCAAGACGCTGGCCGCTTTCCTGTGGGCCATCGACCGTCTCGCCTGCGCCGACGCGGGCAGCGAGCTGGGCGTACGCGCACTCTACGTCTCGCCGCTCAAGGCGCTCGTCTACGACATCGAGCGCAACCTGCGCGCACCGCTGGTCGGCATCCGGCGCGCCGCCGAGCGCTGCGGCAGCGCCTTCCCCGGCATAACCGTGGCTGTGCGCACCGGCGATACACCCCAGCGCGAGCGTCAGCGGCAGCTGCGGGCGCCGGCGGAGATACTGGTCACGACGCCCGAGTCGTGGTTTCTGCTGCTCGGCTCGCGCGCGCGGGAGACGCTGCGCACGGTGCACACCGTCATCGTCGACGAAGTGCACGCACTCGCGCCGAGCAAGCGCGGCGCCCATCTTGCGCTGTCCCTCGAACGGCTGGCCGATCTCGCCGGCGCTGATCCCCAACGTATCGGCCTGTCGGCCACGGTGCGGCCGATCGACGCGGTCGCCCGTTACCTCGGCGGGGATCGCGTCGTCGAGTGTGTCGACGCCTCGACGCCGCCGCGACTCGATGTGCAGGTGACCGTGCCCGTGCCCGATATGACGCGGGCGGCGACGGCGCCGGCCGGCGACGAGCCGGACGGCTCCATACTGGGAACGCTCTATGCGCGCGAAGTGGGCAGCGCGCAAGCCGAACGGGGCATGTGGGCCGCGGTCTATCCGAAGCTTCTCGAGAGCATTCGCGCGCACCGCTCGACCATCGTCTTTGTCAACAGCCGCGGGCTCTGCGAGCGTCTCGCACACCGTCTCAACGAGCTGGCCGACGAGGAGCTGGTGATGGCGCATCACGGCAGCCTCTCGCACGCCCAGCGGGCCGAGATCGAGGATCGGCTCAAGCGTGGTGCGCTGCGCGCCATCGTCGCCACCAGCTCTCTCGAGCTCGGTGTCGACATGGGGGCGGTGGACCTCGTCGTCCTCGTCGAGTCGCCAGGGTCGGTCGCACGCGGTTTGCAGCGGGTGGGTCGCGCCGGGCACCAGGTCGACGCCGTCAGCGTGGGACGACTGTTCCCGAAATTCCGCGGCGATCTGCTGGAGTGCGCGGTCATTGCGGCGCGCATGCGCGGTGGGCAGCTCGAGGCGCTGCGCGTTCCCCGAAATTCGCTCGACGTGCTCGCCCAGCAGATCGTCGCGATGTGCTGTGAGCGGCCCCGATCGGTGGCGGACATCGAGCGGGTCGTACGTCGCAGCTACCCGTATGCAAGTCTCTCGACGAACGCGCTCGAGGCGGTGCTCGACATGCTCGATGGCCGCTACCCGTCGTCGGAGATGGCGGAGCTGCGCCCACTCTTGGCGTGGGACCGGTCTCAGAATGTGCTGAGCGCGCGGCGCGGCGCGGCCATGATCTCGCGGATGAACGCGGGCACCATCCCCGACCGCGGCAGCTACGGCGTCTTCCTCGGCGCCGACGGACCACGAGTCGGCGAGCTCGACGAGGAGATGGTGTTCGAGACGCGGGTCGGCGAGAACATCACGCTGGGCGCGGCGAGCTGGCGCATCGAGGACATTACCCGAGACCGCGTCATCGTGCAGCCTGCCCCGGGTGAGCCGGGACGACTGCCGTTCTGGCGCGGCGACGGGCCGGGCAGGTCGCTCGAGCTCGGCCGGGCGATCGGCGCCTTCGTGCGCGCGCTCGGCGCCATGGCGCCCGAAGCGGCCGTCCCCTGGCTTCTCGAGCAGGCGCCGCTCGATCGCTTCGCCGCCCAGAATCTGGCCGCCTACGTCGCTGAGCAGAAGCACCACACCGGCACGTTGCCCACCGACCGCGATGTCACCGTGGAGCGTTTTCGCGACGAGCTTGGCGACTGGCGGGTGTGCATTCTGACGCCGTTCGGAGCGCGTGTGCATGCACCGTGGGCGATGGCGCTTCAGCACCGGCTCGCCGCCCGCGTCGGCGCCGACGTGCAGCTCATGTACACCGACGACGGCATCGTGCTGCGCTTCGCGGACACCGATGAGCTGCCGGGCGTCGACGAGCTGTGCCCGGATCCCGAGAACGTCGAGGAGCTCGTCACCGAGCAGCTGGCCAACTCGTCGCTGTTCGCTGGTCTGTTCCGCGAGAACGCTGCGCGCGCGCTGCTGCTCCCTCGCCGGCAGCCGGAGCGGCGCCGCCCGCTGTGGGCGCAGCGCCTGAAAGCCCAGCAGCTGCTGGCCACGGTCAAGCAGTACGCGAGCTTCCCGATCGTGCTCGAGACCTATCGCCAGGCGTTGTCAGATACCTTCGACCTCGACGCGCTCAAGGTGGTGTTGCGCGACATACGCAGCCGGCGCGTGCGCCTCCACGACATCGAGACACGCTCGGCATCGCCGTTCGCACGCTCGCTGGTGTTCGCCTACGTTGCCGCCTACATCTACGAGCAGGACGCCCCGCTGCCCGAGCGCAAAGCCCAGGCGTTGACGCTCGATCGCAACCTGTTGAGCGAGCTGCTGGGCCAAGAGCAGCTGCGCGAGCTGATCGATCGGGACGTCCTTGCGGAGCTCGAGGCGGAGCTGCAGCACCTCGTCGACGAGCGCCGTGCGGGCGACGCCGATCGGCTGCACGATCTGCTGCGGCGTCTCGGTGATCTGAGCGAGGCGGAGCTCGCCGAGCGCAGCACGGCTGCGCCCGGGCCGTGGCTCGTTCGCCTGGAGCGCGAGCGCCGCGCGGTGCAGCTCGCTATCAACGGAGAACGTCGCTGGATTGCCGCCGAGGACGCCGGCCTGATGCGCGATGCGCTGGGTGCCGTGCCGCCGGCGGGGCTGCCGGCACAGTTTCTCGAGACAGTCGAGAACCCGTTGGCGGAGCTGGTGCGCCGCTTCGCCCGTCGTCGGGGGCCGTTCCTGAGCGGGGATGTGCGTGCGCGTTTCGGGCTGACCCCCGCGCAGCTCGAGCCGGTGCTCGAGGGGCTCGAGCGCGCCGGCGTGCTGGTCAGAGGCGAGATCCGACCGGACGGGGCGGAGCTCGATTGGTGCGATGCGGAGATCCTGCGGCGTCTCAAGCGGCGTACCCTCGCCCGACTGCGCGATCAGGTAGCGCCGGTCGATGGGCGTGCCCTGGGGCTGTTCCTCACGCGTTGGCACGGTGTCGACGGCGGCGGCAGCGGTCCCGAGCGCCTGCTCGAAGCCATCGCGCAGCTCGAAGGCATAGCTCTGCCATGGAGCGTGATGGTGCGTGAGATCCTGCCGCGCCGCGTCTCGGACTTCCGGCTGGAGATGCTCGATGCGCTGTGCGCGTCGGGTGCGGTGGTGTGGGCCGGGCAGGGGGCGCTGGGGGCGCGGGACGGTCGAGTCGGGCTGTTCTTGCGCGAGCACTTGGCGGGGCTGCTCGCCGCGCAGCCGCCGTATGCCGCGGCGACACCGCTGCACGCAACGGTGGTCGCGCACCTCGCCGCGCACGGGGCCTCTTTCGCGGCGGAGCTCGACGGTGCGGTGCGCGCGAGCCATGCCGGGGTCACTGCGGCGGAGCTCGACGCGGTGATGTGGGATCTGGTCTGGGAAGGCGTCATCACCAACGACACGTGCGCGCCCTTGCGTGCGCTGGGCGGGGTGCGCGCCGGAACACGCACCCGGCGCGGCCGCAGCCATGCGTTTGCCGGAGGACGTTGGTCGCTCTTGCGGGGCGCGCTGGCGGCCCCGGTATCTGACACGGAGCGGCTCTTGATGCGGGCGAACGTCTTGCTCGAGCGCTACGGCATAGTCAGTCGCGAGGCGGTGCGCGCGGAGGACATGGAGGGCGGGTTCACGTCGCTCTACCGTGTGCTGCGCTCGATGGAGGAGGCGGGTCGACTGCGACGCGGATACTTCGTCGACGGTCTCGCCGGTGCGCAGTTCGGCTATGCCGGCGCCATCGACCTGCTGCGTGCGGCGCGCGCCGACATCGAGGACGACGCGGACGCTGCCCTGGCGCCCGTCGTGCTGGCGGCAGCCGACCCCGCCAATCCTTACGGCTCGCTGCTGCCCTGGCCGGACACGGGTGGTGAAGGGGAGCTGCGACCGCGCCGCATCGCCGGGGCGCGCGTGATTCTGCTCGGCGGTCTGCCGCGGCTCTACGTTGGCCCGCGCGGTCGCCAGCTGCTCACCTTTGGGGCGGCGGGGACCGAACAGCTGCACGCGCTGGAGCGGTGCCTGCGCGCGCTGCACGCGCTGCCGCAGGGCGCTCGCCGCGGCATGCTGGTCATCGAGAAGATCGACGGCGAGCCGGTGCGGCAGTCGCCGTTGTGCGACCTGTTGGCGCAGTGCGGATTCGCCAGCGACTACCGCGGCATGGTGGCCGTCGGCGCCTGAGCGATGCCCGAGGGCGACACGGTTCACAAGCTGGCCGCCTACCTCGGGCCTCGCCTCGTCGACCGTACCCTGATCGGCGGTCGCGTTCGCGCCGCACCGGGGCTCGGGCTGGCGGGCTGGCGCGTGACCCGCGTCTATGCGGTGGGAAAGCACCTGTTCGTGGCGTTCGCAGGCGGCCGGCTGCTGCGCAGTCACCTCGGGATGTACGGATCCTGGCACCGGTACGCGCGCGCCGCGCCGTGGTCGAAGCCGGCGCGACAGGCGGTGATCGAGCTGGTCACGGAAGACGATGTCTACGTCTGCTTCAACGCCCGGGAGGCCGAGATGTTGTGCGTCGATGGGGTACGGCGGCGTATTCTCGACGCACGCCTCGGACCCGACCTGATCAGCGATGCGGTGGACGACGGGGCAGTCGTCGACGAACGGGTGCGCGCCTTCCTCGACCCGCACACCCCGATCGCCGACGTGTTGCTCGATCAACGGGTCGCTGCCGGTATCGGCAACGTCTACAAATCCGAGGTGCTGTTTCTCGAGCGGCAGCATCCCGCCACGCCGCTGGCGGCGCTCGACGCGCCGACGCTGGCAGCGCTGTACACGCGGGCCCGTCGGTTGTTGCGCGACAACCTCGGTGGCGGGCCGCGCGTGACGCGGCGGGCCGCCGACGGCGCCGGTCGGCTGTGGGTATACCGACGCCGCGGGTTGCCGTGCCTTCGCTGCGGCACCGCGGTGCGATCGGCGCGCCTGGGGGTGTCCGCGCGCAGCACCTACTGGTGCCCGGCCTGCCAGCCGGCGCCGGTTGAGCCCGCGGCGCCGGCCTAGACAGCCTCGCGGCGGAGCAACGCAGCGGCGCTCAGATGAGGTTGCGGAGCATCAGCTCCGGGGGGTGCGGGTTCAGGTAGATCTGCTTGTCGATGTACGCAGAGGGATGCTTGCGGAAGTGATGGCGCAGCAGCGTCACCGGAACGACCAATGGCAGCTGTCCGCGGCGATAGCGGTCGATGACTTCCCCGAGCTCGGCCTTGTCGTCGGCGTCGAGCTTGGTCTTGAGGTAGCCCTGGACATGCTGCAGGACATTCGTGTGCCCGCGCCGGGAGGCGCGTTTTTTAAGTCCTTGCATCAATAGCGCGATGTACTCGTGGGCGAGGTCGTCGAGAGCACGCTGACCCGCGCTCGCCACGAGTCGTCCCAGCTGGCGATAGATCTCGGGTCCGTGCGCCAGGATGGCGAACTTGTGCGCGGTGTGGAACTCGACGAGACGGCCGGCGGTGAGTCCGTCGTGGATCAGGCACTGCCAGCGGTGATACGTGTAGACCCGCTCGATGAAGTTCTCGCGCAGCACCGGATCGTGGAGACGGCCCTCTTCCTCGACGGGCAGCAGCGGTCGCGCCTTCATCAACGCCGCGGCGTACTGGCCGACGCCGGCGGCGCTCGGGGCACCCTCTGCGTCGGGATACAGGCGCACGCGCTCCATGCCGCAGCTCGGCGACTTGCTCTTCAATATGTAGCCGCTCAGGAAAGCGAGCTCCTCGGCCTTCTGTCGGCCGAGCGCGCGCAACGCGTCGGTGACGTCGAGGGAGGGGTCTTTGACGCCGACGACGCGTATGTCGTCGGGTTTGCCCTTGAGCCGGATCGGTGGCCGCGGCACGCCCAGCCCGATGGCCATCTCCGGGCAAACGGGCACGAGCTCGAAGTAGCGGGTGAGCGTGCCGGTGATAAAAAGATCACGCTTGTGCCCACCGTCGTGGCGAACCTCCTGGCCGAGCAGACATGCACTGACGCCGACGGAGATGGGTTTTGTTGATGTCATCGTGTGAGCTATAGTCGGTGGCCGGAGGGCACCCGATTACACCATAGATTTTTTGATCGGGGCAGGCCGTTGCGCCGGCGCTGCGGCGGCGCTGGGCAGGCGCCCGGGGTCGTCGCCGTCAGCAGGGAGCGTGAGTGTGAGTCATACGGTATCGAAGGCGGGGTCGCTGCCCGACGAGGTGACGCGGGAGATCGAACACGGGCTGTCGAAGTTTCCTCCGGAGCGCAAGCAGTCTGCCGTGATCGCCGCGCTGCGCGCGGCGCAGCATCACAATGGCGGCTTCCTCACCCACGAGCTCATCGAGGCGGTGGCTCATTACCTGGGACTGCCGCCGGTCCATGCCCTGGAGGTGGCCACGTTCTACTCGATGTTCGAGATCGGTCCGCGCGGGCGGCACCACATTTCGGTGTGCGACAACATCTCGTGCATGCTGTGTGGGGCCGGCGCTATTTTGGCGCACATCGAGAAACGGCTCGGCATACGCCCCGGCGAGAGCACCGCCGATGGAAAGTTCTTCCTAAAGCGTGAGGAAGAGTGTCTCGCCGCCTGCACCGGGGCGCCGATGATGATGGTCGATCACGTGTACTATGAGAATCTGACTCCCGAGCGCGTCGACGAGATACTGGACAGCCTGGAATGACACGCATGCAGCAGGGTGAGATCGTATACCGGACCATGGGGCTCGATGAGCCCTGGTCGCTCGAGAGTTATCGCTCGGTGGGGGGCTACCAGGCCTGGGAGCGCCTGCTCAGCGAGCGGCCGGATCCGGGCGACATCATCGAGACGGTGAAGGGGTCGGGCCTGCGCGGTCGCGGTGGCGCTGGTTTCCCGACCGGGCTCAAGTGGAGCTTCATGCCACGCGGCGACACCGGTCAGAAGTATGTCGTCTGCAACTCCGACGAGAGCGAGCCCGGCACCTGCCACGACCGCGACATATTGCGCTACAACCCCCACACCGTGATCGAGGGCATGGCCATCGGCGGTTACGCGATGGGCGCGACCGTCGGCTACAACTACATACGCGGCGAGTTTCTCGCCGAGCCGGTGCCGCGCTTCGAGCACGCGCTCGCCGAGGCGTATGCCGCCGGCCTGCTCGGACGTAACATTCGCGGCTCGGGTATCGACTTCGATCTGCACACGTTCATCGGCGCCGGGGCCTACATCTGCGGTGAGGAGACCGGGCTGCTCGAATCGCTCGAAGGCAAGCCCGGGCGCCCACGCTTCAAACCGCCGTTTCCGGCCAACAAGGGACTTTACGGTCGACCGACGACCGTGAACAACACGCTCACCTTCGCATCGGTGCCGAGCATCCTGCGCAACGGTGCGGAGTGGTTCAAGAACCTGGCCGTGAAAGGCGCCGGCGGCACCGTCATCTATTCGGTGTCCGGTCACGTCGAACGACCGGGCAACCACGAGCTGCCGCTCGGGACGCCGTTTCGTGAGCTGCTCGAGCGCTGCGGCGGCGTGCGCAACGGCCGCCGCCTCAAGGCCGTGATCCCGGGAGGCTCGTCGGTGCCGGTGGTGCCCGGCGAGATTATGATGGACGTCGACATGGACTACGACGCCTGCCGCGAGGCCGGATCGGCGCTCGGCACGGGTGCGATCATCGTCATGGACGAGACCACCTGCATGGTGAGCGTCCTCGAGCGCATCTCGCGGTTCTACTACGCCGAGTCGTGCGGGCAGTGCACGCCGTGTCGCGAAGGCACCGGCTGGATGAATCGCGTGATCCGGCGGATCATGGCGGGGCGCGGCCGCGTGCAGGACCTCGACATGCTTGTGGATGTGGCGAACAAGATCGAGGGACGCACCATCTGCGCTCTCGGGGACGCCGCCGCATGGCCGGTGCAGAGCTTTATGCGCCACTATCGCCATGAGTTCGAGTACATGATCGATCATGGCGGCCGCAGCATTGTCGAGGCCCAGCAACGGGCAGCCTGAAGGGCAATGCGGTCGGCGTGTGGGCACGGGGTCCCTCGCCGAGCGCCGTGTCTCGAGGTCAGCGTGCAGGCCTGTGCGCTACCAGCATGTAGTTCACCGCCATCGTGGCACTCAAGCTGAACTGCCTGGTCAGCGGATTGACGAAGACGCCCGTGCGATCGACCACGCGCAGACCGCCTGCGCTGAGACGCCGCTCCACCTCGCGCGGCGGCTGGAAGCGGCGCCAGTCGTGCGTTCCCCGCGGCAGCCAGCGCAGCACGAACTCAGCGCCGACGATAGCGCTCACGAAAGAGAGCAGCGTGCGATTCAGAGTGGCGACGAACATCAGCCCGCCGACTCGCGTCAGCTGACAGGCGGCGGACATGAAGCTGCCGACGTCGCTGACGTGCTCGACCACCTCCATGTTGAGCACCACATCGTAAACGACCCCGGTCGTCGCCAGCGTCTCGGCGGTCGTCATTTCGTATCTGATCGGGAGCTGGCTGGCGGCAGCGTGGTCGCGAGCGACGCGTAGGTTCTTCTCGACGACGTCGATTCCGTGAACGGTGGCCCCGAGGCGGGCGATCGACTCGCTCAGGATCCCGCCGCCGCACCCGATGTCGAGCACCGCAAGGCCGGCGAGCGGCGCCGACGCCTCGCCGGCCGCGCACGCCGGAACGTGTCGGCGTACCTGGTCCTCGATATAGCGTATGCGCAGCTCGTTGAGTCGATGCAAGGGCCAGAACGGACCCGTACGGTCCCACCACGTGCTGGCCAACCTCTCGTAGTAGGCCACCTCCTGGGGATCGACGCTGCGCGTGTCCACGGTTGAGCTGCTCTCGAGCGGATGAGGTCGGCGCGTGCGGCTACCAGGGGATGGGCTGGCCGTCCCAGGCGAAGAAGCCGCCGCTGTCCTCGGGACCGAGACCCTCGAGCACCGCCAGCAGCTGTTGCGCGGCGCGCGCCGGCGTGAAGAGCCGCTCGCGGGGTACCCGCTTTCGAAAAGGCTCGGACAAAGCGGTTTCTACGGTGCCCGGGTGCAGTGCGACGCACACGGCGAGACGGTTCCAGCGCGCAAGCTCGATCGCCACGGTGCGCGTTAACATGTTCTGCGCCGCCTTGGACGCGCGATAGGCGTACCAGCCCCCGAGCCGATTGTCGGTAATGCTGCCGACGCGGGCCGAGATGTTGGCAATGATGGTCCGCGCGTGGCGGTCCATGGTGGGGAGAAAGTGCTTGATCACCAGCGCCGGGCCCAGCGCGTTTACCGTAAAGGCGCGCAGGACGCTGGCGGCGTCGAGATCTGCGATGCGTTTCTCCGGCTTCATACGCGGGCCCTCGTGCAGCACGCCGGCGCAGTTGATCAGCAGGCGCAGCGGACGGGCGCCGTCGCCCAGCGCAGCGGCGGCCGACGCAATCGAGCTCTCGTCGGCCGCGTCGAGGGGCGCGACGACGAGCCGCGCGCCGTGCTGGCGGTGGAGTGCCTGCAGACCTTCACTGGCGCGCGGCCGGCGGCCGGTGGCGATGACCGATGCCACGTCGTCGTTCTCGAGGAGCAGTCGCGTCAGGGCGAGACCGATGCCGCGTGTGGCGCCCTGGATGAGAGCATGTGTCCCGGGCGCGAGGGACAACGTCCCGGCGGCGTCGTCGGCCGCGGGATGCGCGCCCGCAGGCCGAGGTCGAGTCGCGTCGCTCACGTCACAGCAGGTTTTCGATCGCGGATATCAGCTCGTCGCTTTGGGGAGCGACCCGGCTCGGAAAACTGGCGACGACGTTGCCGTCGCGATCGATCAGATATTTGTGGAAGTTCCACCGCGGCCACATGCCGGTCGCCTCGGCAAGGGCCTTGTAAAGGGGGTCGGCGTGGTGCTTGGCGGCGTTGGTTTTCTCGAACATCGGGAAATCGATCGCGTAGGTGAGGCGGCAGAAATCGGCGATCTGCGCCTCGGTGCCCGGCTCCTGGCCGCCGAAGTCGTTGGAGGGGAAGCCGGCGACGATCAGGCCGCGCTCGCGGTAGTCGCGATAGAGGGCCTCGAGACCTTCGTACTGTGGTGTGAAGCCGCACTTGCTGGCCGTGTTGACGATCAGCACCACCTTGTTGGCGAAGGCTTCGCAGAGGCGCACTTGCTGGTCGCTGTTCAGATACCGTTTGGTGATGTCGAGCGGCCCATTGCACGACGCCGACACGGTTGCGGGGAGCAGAGTGATGGCGCCGAGCAGCGCGGCCATGGCCAGTTGCAGGTGTTTCATGACGAGCACGTGCTCCGTGTCAGAAAAAATGGCCGGGCGCGAGGCCCGGCCACAACTGTAGCATGCGCTACTTGGGGAGGAGGTGAGGAGGGTAGCGGCGATTTGATCGTTTGTCAATGTTAAATTGATATAATATTTAGACAATACTTAACAACACGATCTGGCCGGGGGAACCGCCAGCGGCGTTCCGCCAAGCGGTGTTGCGGGTTGTCCCGGCTGCCGGCATCCTTGGCCCAGGCTGATTGAGGTCAATGCCCGGCGGTGTCGTTTCTGCGACACGTATGCCATTGGCGCAACATGGGCGGGGTACCGGCGCAGATGAGCGGCAGTGCAGCAGGTGGATCAGGGGTACTGGATGCCGTGCGCACAGCATTGCGCTCGCAGCCGGGTGTCGATCTTGCTCGGCATCCGGTCACGTTGCGCTTCGACGGCGGCGTGTTGACGCTCGGCGGCGAAGTGCCGAATGTGGCGGTGAAGAAGCGTATCACTGCCTGCGCGGTCCGCGTCCCCGAGGTCGGTCTCGTCGTCGACAACGTGCGCGTGAAGCCGACCCACGACAGTGGCGACGGCACTATCCGCCATCAGGTGCGCGACGCCCTGATCGGGGAGCCGGCCTTGGGCGAGTGCGGGCTCGCGCTGCGCGTCGGCGAGCGGCGCGATGTCGTCCGCCCGCCGTCGGCCGCGGACGGCTGCCGCATTGAAATGGGTGTCGAGGAAGGTATCGTGCAGCTGAAAGGTACGGTGCCGAGCCTTTCTCACAAGCGCATCGCCGGTGTCCTTGCGTGGTGGGTGCCGGGCAGCCGCGACGTGGTCAACGAGCTGACGGTGGAGCCTCCCGAGGAGGATCGCGATGACGAGGTGACCGACGCCGTGCGCATGGTGCTCGAGAAGGATCCCTTCGTGAACGCCGCCCAGCTCGTCGTCAGCTGTCACGATTACGTGGTCACGCTTAGTGGCCTGGTGAGCGGGGAAGGCGAACGCGAGATGGCGGAATACGACGCCTGGTACGTGTACGGCGTCGACGATGTCGTCAATCGCATCGAAGTACACGCCTGAGCGCGAGCCGCGATGCCCTCGCCGATGGCCCGACCATAACCGAGCAGTGAACGGAGCGAAATGAACATGTCGATGCGACAGCTAGGCGGCTTGACCGTCGTCGTCATTGCGGCCGCGATGGCCGCCGATCGGGCCAGGGCGGAGGACGTCCTGATGTCGGAGCATTGGGGTCAGGACGCGTGCGCGGCGTGGAACGAAAACGCGGTGCTCACCAGCGGACTCGCCGAATCGGGCTGGGTGAACAACGACGCCGGGCGGGGCTTCAAGGTGATTCAGCTCTATCGCAGCGATTGCTTCGACTCGCCGACGGTAGAGCTGCGCATCGGGCTCGACGACGGCCGCGCAATGTGCCAGTACGGCGGTGCTCCGCAGACAGCGGCTTTGAACCCCAAAGTCGACTACGTCATGCACGCCGAGACACACCGCTGGCTGGAGATGGGCGCTGGCCAATACGGACCGATGAGAGCGATGATGCTGCGCCGGCTGAAGTTCAAGGGGCCGCGGTGGGAGGCGATGAAGAACATGGGGCCCTTCAGCAGTTTTCTGGGGCTGGTAGGCAAAGTAGGCGGTGACACCACCGCCTGCGGGCGTTGAGTGTCGGCGGCCGGCGCACGGCTGCGCGAGGCGGCGCGCAGGGCTCGGGAGGTCGCCGCCCCGTCTGCTGAGCGGCGGCACGGACCGGGGAGCCTCGCCGGCAGCGCCCGCGGACGCCCGTCCGGGCTAATTCCGCGCCGGAGGCATCCGGGCGCCGCGCTGACCACGACCGCAGAGGGGGAGCGATGAAGCTTGCCGCATATCGCATCGGGGCGCAGCCGGCGGCGGGTCGTCTCAGCGCCGATTGCAGGCGCGTCGAGCCCCTGGCGACAGGTGACGGCGATCCGGCCAGCGGCGTGCTGGCCCTTATCGAGCAGGACCTCGCGGGAGCAGCAGCGACGGTGCTGGGCGAACACGTGCCGCTGGACGCCGTGCGGCTGCGGGCGCCGATTCCCCGGCCGCGCCGCAATATCTTCTGTGTCGGCAAGAACTACTACGAGCACGCGCACGAGTTCGCAGGCAGCGGTTTCGACTCCAGTGCAGCCGCTGGCGCAGTGCCGGACGTGCCGATCGTATTCTCCAAGGTTCCGGAGTCGGTGATCGGGCCCGGCGAAGCCATCCGCTTCGACCCGCGCGTCTCGAGCGCGATCGACTACGAAGCCGAGTTGGCGGTCGTGATCGGTCGCCCCGGTCGGGGCATCCCGCGTGAGCACGCCCTCGAGCATGTCTGGGGCTACACCATCATCAACGACGTCACCGCCCGTGACATCCAGGGCCGCCACAAGCAGTGGCTGTTGGGCAAATCGCAGGACACGTTCTGTCCCATGGGGCCGTGGATCGTCTCTGCCGACGAGGTGGATGTCGAAGATCTCACGGTCAAGACCTGGGTGAACGGTGAGCTGCGTCAGAACGCCAACACGCGCGATCTGATCTTCGACATTCCGACGCTCGTCGCGACGATCTCCGCGGGCATTACGCTCTACACCGGCGACATCATCGCAACCGGGACGCCGGCGGGCGTCGGTATCGGCTTCGACCCGCCGCGTTATCTGACCGACGGCGACGTCGTACGCATGGAAATTACCGGGTTGGGTACGCTCGAGAATCCCGTGGCGCGCAGCTAGCGAATCGGCGTGCCGCCCGCACTCGGGGTGGGTGGCGAGCCGGCATGCCCTCGCCTGCCGGCCTCCACTGCCGCGTACCCGCCGTAGCCTCCGATCAACGCGGGAACCGCGCTGCAGAGGCATGCCACGAGGTCCGCCTTGGCCGCGACGGCGATTGCCGGAAGCAGCGCGTCGCCGTCGCTGGCAATGGTGTCGGCCAGCTGCGCCGATAGGGGTGCTGCACCGGAGAGATACAGCGCGGTCACCATGATTTGCGGGCCACCGCCCGGCACCAGCGCCGCGCCGACGAGCAGCATCACGACCGCCACGCCGCGGCGGTGCGTGCCCCGCCGGCCGGGGCGGCATCGCGCGGCCCAAGCATGGGCGGGAGGCGGCGGATGTGCCGATCGTATGCAGTCATGGTCCGGGTTCCTGGTGCGCCGTCGTGTTGGAGCGCTTCGCGCGGCTGATGGGAGCGATTTATTGATTTTCAAAATCGTTCTTTTAATATGGAACGATCGATCTCATCTATTATTCCGGAATGAACCTGAGAGACCTCCAGTACGTCGTCGCTGTCGCCGACACCCAGCACTTCGGCAAGGCGGCCGAGCGCTGCTTCGTGAGCCAGCCAACGTTGAGTGGCCAGATCAGGAAGCTCGAAGAGGAGCTTGGCGTGAGCATATTCGAGCGCACCAACCGCTCGGTGGAGATCACCCCCATCGGCGAGGCCATCGTCGCTCATGCGCGGCAGATGCTGGAGCAGGCGGACGCCCTCAGACGGCTGGCTGACGCCCAGCGGGACCCCCTGGCTGGCCCGCTGCGCGTAGGCGCCATCCCCACGCTCGCCCCCTATCTCATGCCGCTCGTGCTGGTGCCGCTGCGAGAGCGGTACCCGCGGATGAAGCTGGTGCTCTCCGAGGAGATCACCGAAACGCTGCGCGAGCGCTTGCACGACCACGAGATCGACGCTGCGCTGTTGGCGACGCCCGCTGATGAGCCCGGCCTTGAGTCGATGGCGCTGTTCGACGAACCGTTCTGGCTTGCGCTGCCGACGAACCATCCGCTCTACCTCAAGGACGAGATTACCCGTAGAGATCTCGATTCGCTCGAGCTGCTGCTGCTCGCCGAAGGTCACTGTCTCGCGCAGCAGGCCATGGACGTGTGCCGCAGGAAGGCGCGCAGCGAAGGCGGAGACATGGCTGATCTTCGCGCCGCGAGTCTCGAAACGCTGCTGCAGCTGGTCGGCGTGGGGTTCGGCTGCACCTTGGTGCCCGCCCTGACCATACGGGGCGGGTGGACCACCGACGCAGGCATCATCGTGCGTCCGCTGAAGCTCCCCGACGCCCGCCGCCGCGTCTCGCTCGTCTACCGGAGCAGCTTTCCGCGTCGGCCCGCGCTGGATGCGCTGGCGCGGACAATCAGAGAAAACCTGCCCAATACCGTGCGGGTTCTGCCCGCCTCACGGCCACGCCGGACCCGCTAGCCCGTGCGGCTCGCGGGCCGGCATCCCCCGCCGCGTGCCGGGCGCTGCCATGATCGTCCACATCTATGGAAATAATAAAAACAAACGATTTTGCAAATGATGTTGAGGGCGCGATAGTAGCGGCATCAGTTAACCATGCCCATCAACGGCAGGAGTGCATCATGTTCGAGAATCGTGAAGGTCAGCGCGTCCCCAATGTCGTATTTCGCACGCGTCGCGACCACGAGTGGGTCGACGTAAGCTCGAGAGACGTGTTCGCCGGCAGGACCGTCGTCGTCTTCGCTCTCCCCGGGGCGTTCACCCCCACCTGCTCGTCCACCCACGTGCCGCGCTACAACCAGCTTGCGCCGGTATTGAAACGGCACGGCGTCGACGAGGTGGTCTGTATGTCGGTAAACGACGCGTTCGTCATGAACGATTGGCGCAGGGAGCAGAAAGCGTGGAACGTCACATTTCTGCCCGACGGCAACGGTGATTTCACCCGTGCGATGGGCATGCTGGTGCCGAGAAGTGATCTCGGCTTCGGCGAACGTTCCTGGCGTTACTCGATGCTGGTCAGAGACGGCGTCATCGAGAAGATGTTCGTCGAGCCGAACAAGCCCGGTGATCCGTTCGAAGTCTCCGACGCCGATACCATGCTGGCCCATGTCGCCCCACACGCGGCCAAGCCGCTCGATGTCACCGTGTTCGCCCGCGAGGGCTGTTCGTTCTGCGCGCGCGCCAAGGGGATGCTGCACGAGGCCGGCATCGCCTTCGAGGAGCTGGTGCTCAATCGCGACTACAGCGAATCCACGCTGCGCGCGGTGGCGGGTGTATCGACGGTTCCCCAGGTCTTCATCAACGGCGAGCACATCGGTGGATCGGAATCGCTCGAGGCCTACTTGGCCATGTCCAGGGCCCGGGCGGCCTGACAGGTTTGCGCTGCCTGCGGCGGACGGGCACCGACGCGTGTGCGGTGCCCGTCCGTTAGTTGTTCTTGACCCTCCTTCCGGCTTCGCTCTAGCATTGACCCGCCCGGCTGCCGCCCTAGCGCAGCCGAGGTTGGCCACAAAATCCGACAACGATGGGGCCACGCCAGTGCCCCTGCTCTCCGGGAGGTCTGTATGCAAACTCTGACGCATCACTGTAAGAAGGTGTGCGCGCCGATACTGCTGCTGCTCGGGCTGGTGCTCGCGCCGCTCTCGGCGCAAGCAGCCGGCCCCATGCATATCGCGTTCGGCGACATCGCAACCGTCGAGACGCTCAACTTCCTGGTCGCCATCGAACGTGCCCGAGAGCGCGGGGTGGACGTCAAGGTCACCTATTTCAAGTCCGAGGACATCGCGTCGCAGGCGGTGGTCGGCGGACAGGCCGACATCGGCGTCGGCACGCCGTATGCCCTGCTGCAGAAAGTCAAAGCGCCGATCCGCATGTTTTACCAGCTGAGCACGTTGCGTTTCTTCCCCGTCGTCAATGGGGAGAAGTACAAGAGCTGGAAGGATCTCGACGGCGAGGAGATCGTCGTGCACTCGCGCGGCTCGGGCACCGAGGCAATCATGAAACTGATGGCCCAGCGCAACGGCATTACCTACAAGAACATGAGCTACGTTCCGGGCTCCGAGGTGCGGGCGGGCGCGATGCTCAAGGGCACCATCAATGCCACCATCGTCGACTCCGCCAACCGTCGCATCCTCATGGAAAAGGGCGGCGGGAAATTCATGGTGCTGCCCATGGAGGGCGTCAACGCCAGCGACGAGGCGCTGTACGCCAACGTGTCGTTCCTCGAGGCCAACGCCGATGCGGTGGATGTCCTCGTCGAGGAGCTGCTGACGGTGTGGCGCGCGACCAACGACGATCCAGGCTACATCGTGGCGCAGCGCGAGAAGTACAACCTGCTGCCGGATCTCCCCGCGGACCTCACCAAGGAGATCCTGCCGTACTACGAGGAGTCCACCGCCAACGCAGCGTTCTCGAACAATGGCGGCGGTGCCGCGGCGGCCAAGGACGATTTCGATTTCTACAGCGTGGCGGGTCAGCTCGAGGGCGATCCTGCTGCGTTGAAGGTCGAGGATTTCTGGGATCTGCGCGCGCTCGAACGCGCACTCGCCAAGCTCGGGACGAAATAGACAGCCGGCCCACCCGCCTGCGGCTGTGACGCAGCGCGCTGACGGTTCGGTGGCAGAGAGCCAGAGCCCCGAGGGCTCTGGCTCGCCCCCGCCGTCGCTGCCGCCGGCAACGGGGCAGGACGTTCCCGGAGGAACAGATCCCGGGGCGACCCGCGGTTTTTGGGGCAACTGGTTCTGGCGTCTGGTGTCGATGGCAGTCGTCTTCGGGGCCTGGGAGATCGGCGGTCGGATTCCCATAAGCATCGCTTTCCCCACGTTCAGCGACACCCTCTTCGCTCTGGGGTCGATGATCGCAGACGGCAGCATGGGCAAGGCCTATCTCTCGACGCTGCAGCCGCTCGTCATCGGCGTCGTGATCTCCGCCCTGCTGGGGGTCGGCTTGGGCGTGTGCATGGGCTTGTGGCGCGGCGTCGAGTGGTTCGGCGCGCCGGTTTTCATCGTCATGCAGGCGGCGCCGATGGCGGCGCTGATCCCCCTCGTGACCTTCGTCTACGGGATTGGGCTGACGGCCAAGGTGCTGGCCGTGTGTCTTTTGGCACTGCCGGTCATCGTGCTGAATTCCTACAAAGCGGTGCGCAACAGCAATCCCTCCCTCATCCAGATGTGTCGATCGTTTCAGGGCAGCCGTCTTCAGGAGATCGTCAAAGTCATTGTTCCGGACGCGAGCCCGGTGATCTTCGCCGGCCTGCGGCTTGGCATCGCCGCCGGCTTCATCGGGGTGGTGCTCGCCGAGCTGCTGATCACGCCGACGGGCATCGGCGATCTCATCACCTATCACCGTGCTGTGGCCGAATACGCGGAGATGTACGCGACGATTTTCTCGATCATCGTCTTCTCGGCCGTGACGGTGGGATTTCTCGAGACCGTCGAGGTTCGATTTTTCCGACCCGAGAGGAAAGGGCGCTGATGGCCGCCGGGCCGTCGCCGCCAACCGAGGCGGCTTCCGCTCGGGCGGACATCGTGCGCGTGCAGGGTATCTCGAAGGTCTACGAAGGAGGCATACAGGCGCTCGACGGCATCGATCTGGCCTTTCCCGAGGGGAAGCTGACCAGTTTGCTCGGACCGAGCGGCTGCGGTAAGACCACGCTGCTCAAGATCATTGCCGGCCTGCTCGAGGCGTCCGCCGGCGATGTATTCGTGCACGGCAGCAAAGTCAGCACGCCCGGTCCGGAACGCGCGTTCGTCTTCCAGGATTTCGCGCTCATTCCCTGGTCGACGGTGTTGCGTAACGTCGCATTCGGTCTCGAGCTGCGCGGTGTCGGGAAGAATGAGCGCAATGACGTCGCGCGCAAATACATCGCCGAAGTCGGTTTGTCGGGGTTCGAGGATCGCTATCCCCACGAGCTCTCCGGCGGCATGCGCCAGCGCGTCGGGCTGGCCCGCGCGCTGGCCGTCAATGCCGACGTCTTGCTCATGGACGAGCCCTTCTCGGCGGTGGACGAGCAGACGCGGCGCAAGTTCCAGGAAGACCTCATCGCTCTGCTCGACAACGAAAAGAAGACGGTGATTTTCGTGACCCACAGCATCGAGGAGGCAGTCTACGTGTCCAATCAGGTCGTGCTGCTCTCGCGGCGCCCCGGTCGCGTCGCCCGGGTCATTCGCACTGACATTCGCTCCGTGGGGACGCCCGACGAGATCCGGCGCGATAAACGCTATCTCGACACCGTCGAGGAGATCTGGCAGATGCTCCGGCAGTATCTGACTTGACGGCGTATCGGCGATGAAACTCTTCGGCCGCCGCATCCCGATGATGTTCTCACTGGTGTTCTGGTGCGTGGTGTGGGAGATCGTCGGTCGCACCCAGGACATTCTTCTGGTGCCGCCGTTCACCCACGTCCTCGTGGCGTGCGAGGAGCTGTTGCGCACGCCGAAGTTTCTCGACGCCGTCGTGATCACGCTGAAGGCTTTTGGCGCCGGCATGGCGCTGGCAATCGCAATCGGTATTCCGCTCGGTGTGCTGATGGGGCGGGTCGAGGCCGCCAACAGGCTGCTTGGGATGTGGGTCAACGTCTTCGTCAGCGCCCCGCTCACGGCCCTGGTGCCCATTCTGATGATTCTCTTCGGCCTCGGACAGGCGACGATCATCGTGACGGTGTTTCTGTTCGCGGTGTGGATAATCGTGCTGGACACCTACGCCGGGGTGAGGCACGTCAGCCCCTCGTTGCTCGAGATGGGGCGTTCGTTCGGCGCTACGCGCTGGCAGCTCTACACGCGGCTGCTCGTCTGGGCGGCATTGCCGGAGATCCTTGCCGGGGTGCGCCTGGGACTGATTCGCGGCGTCAAGGGCATGGTGATCGGCCAGCTGCTCGTCGCCATTGTCGGCCTTGGCGAGCTGTTCGAGCTCTATTCGCGCAACTTCCTCATGGAGGAGTTCTGGGCGCTCACCATTCTGCTGTTCGGGTTCGCGCTCGGGCTCGCCGAGCTCATCGGTCTGGTCGAGCGGCGCGTCGAGTTCTACGCCGGCACGCGTTCCTGACCCTCACCCCCGGCGCCCGACGGTGCCACCTCGCGCGAGCGGCGACAGGCGACGCGATGATTCTCCGCAGCGCTCTCCAGCGCCGGGGTGCGTTGCGCGCACGCGGTGGAGGGCCGTGCTGGACAGCCCGAGAAGCTGCTCGCCCCGGAAGCGGACGCTGCCGCGGGCGCGGCCGTTGCGGGCCAGCAGCCCCAGCACCGAGAGAAACAGCTGACTCTTGCCCGGCCCCGACGCGCCGACGACGCTCACCGCCTCGCCCTCGTCGATGGCCGAGGACACGCCGTTCACCGCGCGGACCCCGCGCTGGGGCGTGGCGAAACGCGGCTCGCGTTCGCGGATGTCGAGCAGCCCAGAGCGCGTCATTCATCGAGTGTGCGCAGCGAGGGTAGAGGGAGGTCCGTCGTTTCGAGCGGTGCGGGCCGAAGCGCGAGGGGGGCTGTCGGACGCTGCACGGATCAGCCGGCAGCATGCCCGGTCGGCGGGCGCGGAGCGATCCGCAGCCGCAGCTGGGGTCTCGTCGGAATGCGGTGCTGACATCGGGTCGGCTCAGTACAGCTTGGCGGCCCGCGTGGCGCCGCCTCGCGACCCAGCGCCCAGGCGCTGCCGATGTGGCGGGCGCCGGCGCGGTTTTGCATAATGCCGCGGCATCATGACCCGTGATCAAACCGTTCTGTTTGTGCTGCTGGCAGTCGTCTTCGCGCTGCTGATCTGGGGACGCTGGCGCTTTGACGTCGTTGCGGTCTGCGCGCTGCTGGTGGCGGTGGTGACGGGTGTCGTGCCTGGCGATCAGGCGTTCTCCGGTTTCGGCCACCCGGCCACCGCCATCATCGCTCTGGTGCTGATCATCAGCCGGGGGCTGTCCAACTCGGGCGCCATCGAGCTCGTGGCCCGCCACCTCGTCAAAGGCACGCGCAGTGTGAGCGCCCACATTGGTGTGCTCGCCGGAGTGGGCGGAGCGCTGTCGGCAGTGATGAACAACGTCGGCGCGCTTGCGCTGCTCATGCCGCTCGACGTGGAGGCGGCCGCCAGCGCCAAGCGCAGCCCGGCGCTGACCCTGATGCCGCTTTCCTTCGCGACCATTCTGGGCGGACTGGTCACGCTGATCGGCACACCGCCCAACATCATCATCGCCGCGTTCCGCAACGACGCGCTGGGCGAGCCCTTCACGATGTTCGATTTCACACCGGTGGGCACGGTGTGTGCCGTCTCGGGCCTGATCTTCATCACGCTGGTCGGCTGGCGGCTGATCCCGGCGGCACGCCGTCGGCACGATTCGCCGAGCGAGCTGTTCGAGCTCGAGGATTACATTGCCGAGCTGAGCGTCCCCGAGAACTCTGCGGCGGTCGGCAAGAAGGTGAGCGAGCTCGACGACGTCGCCGAAGAGAGCGGGGCGAGCGTGCTGGGACTGGTCCGCCACGGTCATCGGCTGGCCGGCTATGCGAGGCGCGCTGGTATCCTCGCCGGTGATCTGCTGGTCGTCGAAGCCGACCCCAAGGCGATCGAGAAGCTCGTCGGCGCTCTCGGGCTCGAGTACGTCAGACGCAGCGGGGACCAGGGCGCCCCTGCGCGCGACGATCTCTCGCTGCTGGAGGTCGTGGTGCCGGTCGGCGCGCGCATCGATGGCCGCACGGCCATGTCGCTGCAACTGCTCTCGCGCCACGATGTGACGCTGCTCGGGGTTTCGCGCCAGGGACAGCGCTTCCGCGAACGGGTCCGACGCCTCGAGATCCGCGCCGGCGACGTGCTGCTCCTGCTCGGCCCCGGCGAGCGGCTGGCGGACGTCGTCACCTGGCTCGGGTGCCTGCCGCTCGCCGAGCGCGGGCTGCAGGTGCTGCAACGGGAAAAGGCCTGGCTGACGGTGGCCATCTTCTCCGTAGCCATCGCGCTGGCGAGCCTCGGCGTGCTGTCTTTGCCGGTGGCATTGGCCTGCGCCGCGGCGCTGATGGTGTTGCTCAACGTGGTGCCGCTGCGCCAGCTCTACGACTCGGTGGAATGGCCGGTCATCGTGCTGCTCGGCGCCATGATTCCGATCGGCGCCGCGCTCGAGGCCAGCGGTGCCACCGCCGTGTTGGCTGCGGGGATCGTCTCGCTGGCCGAAGGCTACTCGCCGGCCGTGGTGCTGACGCTGCTCATGATCGTCACCATGACGTTGTCCGATGTGATGAACAACACGGCGACCGCGGTCATTGCCGCGCCCATTGCCGTGGACATCGCCGGGCGCCTCGGTGTGAGCGCCGATCCGTTCCTGATGGCGGTGGCGGTGGCGGCGTCCTGCGCATTCCTCACTCCGATCGGGCACAAGAACAACACGCTCATCATGGGACCGGGCGGCTACCGCTTCGGCGACTACTGGCGCATGGGCCTGCCTCTCGAAGTGTTGATCGTTGCTGTCGGCGTACCGGCGATTCTCGTCGTCTGGCCTTTCTGAAGCCGTCGCCCAGGCCGAGCCCCGCTGACGGTGCCGGTCTGCTGCAGCGTTAATGGCGGCTACCGGAAAGCGTCCGCGCATCGAGGGCGTCGCGCAGGCCGTCGCCGATGAAGTTCAAACACAGCAGGGTTGTCGACAGAAACGGGGCGGGGAAGGCGAGCATCCAGGGCGCGGTCTCCATGTTCTTGGCCCCTTCGGCGATGAGCACGCCCCAGCTCGTCAGCGGCTCCTGGACCCCCAGTTCGAGGAATGACAAAAGCGCGCGGTGAGGATCACCTCGGGCACGGTGAGCGTCATGGGGACGATGACCGGCCCGAGCACGTTGGGGATGATGTGCCGGAGGACGATGACGAGCCTGCGTACGCCACACGCCTGGGCGGCCTCGATGACGTCGCGGCGTTTTACCGACATCGTCTGGCCGCGCACGATGCGTGCCAGGGTCAACCACGGCACGGCGCCGAGCGCAATGAAGATCATGAAGATATTGCTTCCGAAGACGTCCATGAGCAGGATCACGAAGACCATGAAGCGCAGCGCGTAGAGAATGTCGACGATGCGCATCATCAGGTCGTCGAGGCGACCGCCGGCGAAGCCCGCGACGGCGCCGTAGACGACGCCGATCACGAGGCTGACGGCGGTGGCGAGCAGGCTCACCGCCATCGACACCCTCGCGCCATACAGCGTGCGGACGAACAGATCGCGGCCGTTGCCGTCGGTGCCGAACCAGTGCGCGTTCTCGAGATCCGGCGGCGCCTGAATGTGCTCCCGGCGCACGGCGTCATAGGGGTGCGGGCTGAGCCAGGGCGCCATGAGCGCAGCCGCCCCCACCGCGCCGGGTATCGCCGGCGACGCAACGGCAGCGCGATTGCGCCCCAGACGAGCGAATGCGTCCTGCCACACACTTCTTCCGGCGGGAGCCTCGGCCGCGAGCGCCGCCGGCGTCCCGTCGCGTCGACGGCCCACTCTCAGTCGTACCTCACCTTCGGATCGAGCCACCCGTAGACGAGATCGACGACGAGATTGAGAGCGATGATCAGCACCGTGTGGAAGATCATCACGCCCATGACCAGGGGATAGTCGCGGTTGAGCGCACCCTGCACGAAGCAGCGGCCGATGCCGGGGATGTCGAAGATGCTCTCGACGACGACCGAGCCGGCAGCGACCGCCGCCGTTGCCGGCCCGAGCAAGGAGATTACCGGCAGCAGGGCGCCCTTGAGCACGCGCCGCGTGACGACGAGCCGTTTCGCGCAAGCCCTTGGCGCGGACGGTCCCTGCGTGGACCGTGGCCCAGTGTGGCCCCGCATCGGAGGGGGCGACAACCGTCGGCTGAGCGTGCGCTCGCTCACGCCCGCGACGGCATCGCGCGACGTCGATGACAGCCGCTACGCCGCGCGCGGACTGGTCGCGCGCGCTGTTCGGTTGCACAATAGCCGGGGCGGTCGGGCTTCCGTGGTGCGGCGCGAGGCACGCATCGACCCGACGGGCTCGGGTGGCCAGGAGAACGGACAGCATGCGAGTTGGGGTGCCGAAGGAGATCAAAGACAAGGAGAACCGGGTCGCACTCACCCCCGAGGGGGCGCGGCAGCTGGTCGCGCACGGCCATCGGGTGAGCGTGCAGAGCGGGGCAGGCAGCGGCTCCGGATTCGATGACGAGGCTTATCGCGCCGCGGGGGCGGACACCGTGTCGGTCGACGCGGCGTGGGACGTCGACCTCGTGCTCAAGGTCAAAGAGCCGCTCGAGTCGGAGTACCCGCGGCTCAAGCACAACATGCTGTTCACCTATCTGCATCTCGCGGGTGTGCCGCGATCGCTGACCGAGGTGCTCCTCGAGCGGGGCACGACAGCGATCGCCTATGAGACCGTCGCCGACGCCGCCGGGCGTCTGCCGCTGCTCGCGCCCATGAGCGCGGTGGCGGGAAATATGGCGGTGGGCATTGGCAACTACTACCTGGCCCGATTCAACGGCGGCAAGGGTATGCTGCTCGGGGATGTTCTCGGTCGACGCTACGGCAAGGTGGTCGTCATCGGCGACGGAGTCGTCGGGCGCCATGCCGCGCATACGGCGGACGCCATGGGTGCGTCCGTGTCCCTGTTCGGTCGGCGCCGCGAGCGGGCGTCGGAAATCGCGCAGAAGATGTCCTCGGCTTTCGTCTGGGTCGAATCGAATCCCGACAATATCGGCGCGCACCTGCGCGACGCCGACCTGGTCGTCGGGGGCGTGCTGGTGCCGGGCGCGAAGGCACCTCACGTCGTGAGCGAAGAGATGGTGCGGGCGATGCAGCCTGGATCGGTGATCGTCGACGTCAGCATCGATCAGGGGGGCTGCGTGGAGACGTCGCGACCCACCTCGCACTCCGATCCCGTTTACACCGTGCACGACGTGATCCACTACTGTGTCACCAACATGCCCGGCGCCTACCCGCGCACCTCGACCATCGCGCTGACGGCCGCTACGCTGCCCTACGCGATGCGCCTCGCCGACCGTGGTCTCGACGCGCTGCGCGAGGACGCCGGCTTTGCCCGCGGCGTGAACACCCATGGCGGTTTCGTGAGCTGTCGCCCGGTGGCGGCGGTGCTGGGCATGGAGGACGCGTTCAGGGAGCTGGGCGAGCTCGTCGCCTGAGCCGGCCGCGGGGCCCGACGGTCGTGTACCGCGACGGCCGTCCTGCTCGGCCGCCTTCGTCCGCGCGGGGCGAGCGCCGCGTCGCTTCGGCCGCTGCGCCGGGGGATGGCAGGTGCATCCGCGCACAGGCGTCCCATCGGGTCGGGACGCCAGCAACTCGAGTGCTACCAAACGATGGACTTCATTCGACGCCACAATTACGCATTTCTGCTCGTTGCCCTCATGCTGATACTCGTGAGCGGCGCCTTTCCGGTGAAAACCATCAACCAGGTGAGTCTCTCGGACGTCGCGGTGTGGCTGAGCCTGCTGGCAGGCATCGGCAGCCTTGGTGGACGGCGCAGCCTGGTGATCGGCGGCTGGGCAGTGGTGGCGCTCGTCGGGTCGTTGGGCGTGGTTTCGGAGCTGCTGCGCACCGAGGTGATGCGGCCCGCGATGCTGTGTCTAGTGCTGTTGTTCTTCAGCACGCTGGCATGGATTGCGCTGCGCGACGTGCTGTTCGGCGGCGAGGTCACCGGCAATCGCATCCTCGGAGCCGTCTGCATCTACCTGCTGATCGGACTCATCTGGTCCTGCCTGTACTTCTACATCCACCTGTACACGCCGGACGGTTTTCGCGGCGTCGAGCCGGGCCTGTGGCAGGCCCAGTTCGTCGAGATCACGTACTACAGCTTCGTCACGCTGACAACGCTCGGCTATGGCGACATCGTGCCGAACTCGCCCGCCGCGCGGCTGCTCGGTTTCCTCGAAGCGGTCGCGGGCCAGATGTACGTGGCCATTCTGATCGCCGCGCTGGTGGGCAGACGCCTTGCACGGCGCCATTGAGCGTGATGGCCGAGTGGGCGCACTCGCTATCGCCGCGGCAGGGGCATCGGTCGGCGCGGCATCCCGGTCGCAGGCATGCGTCTGCGGTCTCGATTGGGGTCGACGGCTGGCGCGGGAGTCAGTGGGCAGCGGTTCGGTCGCATTGAGGAGCATCACGTCATGACGAGCAAAGACTACGACGTAGCGGATGTCGCGCTGTCCGAGAGGGGCGCCCGGCGGATCGCGTGGGCGCTCTCGGAGATGCCCGTCGTCGCGTCGCTGATGTCACTGTTCGCTGAGCAGCAACCGCTGGCCGGACTGCGTGTCAGCGGCTGTCTGCATATCACCACGGAGACGGCCAATCTGGCGCGGACCTTGGCGGCCGGCGGTGCTGACGTGGTGCTTTGCGCGAGCAATCCGCTCAGCACTCAGGACGATGTTGCGGCGGCATTGGTGGCCGAGCACGGCATACGCGTGTACGCGCGTCATGGCGACGACACCGACGCTTACTACCGCCACATCCACAGCGCGCTCGACCACAGACCGAACATCACGCTCGACGACGGCGCCGACCTGGTGAGCACCGCGCACACGCAGCGGACCGAAGTGCTGGAGGACATCCTGGGCGGTACCGAGGAGACCACCACCGGCGTCATCCGACTGCGGGCGATGGCCGCGGACGGCGCCTTACGCTATCCGGTCATCGCCGTCAACGACGCCGACACGAAGCACCTGTTCGACAACCGCTACGGCACGGGACAGAGCACGATTGACGGTATTCTCCGCGCCACCAATTTTCTGATCGCCGGTCGTGTCTTCACCGTGGCGGGCTACGGTTGGTGCGGTCGCGGTATCGCCATGCGGGCGCACGGTATGGGGGCCAACGTCATCGTCACCGAGGTGGAGCCGGTGCGCGCCCTCGAAGCGGCCATGGACGGCTTCCGGGTGATGCCGCTCGAGGAAGCCGCTGCGATCTCCGATTTCATCGTCACGGCCACGGGCGACAAGAACGTGCTGGCCAGACGTCACCTCCAGGCGATCAAGAGCGGCTGCGTGATCGCCAATGCGGGTCACTTCAACGTGGAGATCGAGCTGCCGGCGCTGGAGGAGATGGCGCTGTCGCGCTCGGCGCCGAGGGATTCGGTCGTCGAGTACCGCCTCACCGACGGACGCTGCGTGCGCTTGCTCGGCGAGGGACGGCTCGTGAACCTGGCCGCCGCCGAAGGCCATCCGGCGGCCGTTATGGACATGAGCTTCGCCAACCAGGCGCTCTGCGCGGTATTCATTCACGAGCATTACGCCACCCTCGAGCGGGCGGTTCACGGCGTTCCGCGTGAGGTCGACGCCAAAGTGGCGCGACTGAAGCTCGACGCGATGGGCCTTGCCATCGACGCCCTGACCGACGAGCAGGCGTCCTACCTGTCGTCGTGGCAGGAGGGCACCTAGAGCGTGGTCGCGGCGGCGGCGCCGTCGCCCGACCGCTGCGGCGGTCAGTCGAGCAGGCGGTCGGTCTTCGCGGCCATGACGAAGTCGTTGCGATGCAGGCCGCGTATCTTGTGTGTCCACCAGGTGACGGTGACTCGGCCCCACTCGGTCAGGATCGCCGGGTGGTGGGCAAAGGACTCGGCGAGCTCGCCGACCTTGTCGGTGAACGACAGGGCGTCGCGGAAATTCCTGAACGTGAACACGCGCTCGAGCCGCAGGATGTCGTCGCGCACCACCGGTGTCCAGTCGGGAATCTGCGGCATCAGCTCTCTCAGCTCGTCGTCGGTGACCCGGGGCGCGTCCGCGCGGCAGGCCTCGCACGTCATCTGGTGCAGCTCGCTCATGTTGGGTTCTCGGGATGGATGCGGGTGAGAGTGAAGGCACAATGATACCGATTGTCCGAAGGCGGCGGAACGCCTTCGCGGGGATCCGGTGACCGCCGGTGCTTGTGTTCGACGTGTTCTCAGCCGGCCCCGTAGATCTCCCTCACCAGAGCGGAGAACCAGGGGGGTTTCTCGAGCACGACGTAGATCAGCACGAGCGCCGTCACCGGTACGGGAATCACGATGTCGGCGAGCGCGAGACCGGTGAGCGAGAGAAGGCACTTCGTCTTTGAGGTCATGGGTGTTCGGCGGTTGCGTGGCGGTGTCGCTGAGCCATCGGCTTCGTCGCGGTACGGGCAGCGGGCGATGCCGGTGTGCGGTGTGATGCGGCGATATGGATCGTGGACCGCGCCGCGGCGCGCGTCAGCATAATGGCCGCGCGAAGCGGAGGTCAATGGCACCGGCCGCGAGGGTGCGGCGGAACCCGTGGGCTGTGCGGCGGCGTGGTGGCGGCTGTGATGTTGTGCGCCGCGGCGACGCTGCCGGCCGCAGAGTCGCTGCGCGTTATGCCGCTCGGCGATTCGATTACGCAGGGAGCGCGGCCCGCGCTCACGTACAGACGTCCGCTGTGGCTCGCACTCGAGGCGGCAGGCCACGACGTCGATTTCGTGGGCAGCGTCTCCCGCACCTATCGGCCGAGCAGCGAGGCGTCGGACTTCGATGCCGATCACGAAGGTCACTGGGGCTGGCGAGCGGACGAGATCCTGCGTCACATAGACGACTGGGCGGCGCGCGCGCGTCCTCACGTCGTGCTGCTGCACATCGGCACCAACGATATCGGCGCCGGGCAGAACATCGACGAGACGGTCTCCGAGGTGCGCGCAATCGTGGCGCGACTGCGTGCTCACGATCCCCGTGTCGCCGTGCTGGTGGCGGCCATCATTCCGCTGGCCGGCGACGCTGTCACGGCGTCCGTCGAGGCTTACAACGGCCGGCTGCGGGCACTCGCCGGCGAGATCGACCGCCCTGCCGCACGCGTCGTCCTCGTCGATCACTTCAACGGCTTCGATCCGCGGACGGACAGCTACGACGGTGTGCACCCCAACGCGTCGGGGGCGGCAAAAATGGCACAGCGATGGCTCGCGGCGCTGAACGCACTGCTGGCGGCGGACGCTTTCCGCGAGTAGCGACGGTGGCCGTGGCGTCGCCGGGCAGGGGCGTTTGGTGCTACATTGGCCCCGCAGCCGCCACGCAGCGGACACGTTGACGTCGCTGACCGGCGGCCGAACGATTGAAGTACGCCAGAGGAGGAACACCATGAACGAGCGCAGCGGCGGGCCTGGTCGGCGGGCCTCCATCTACCCATCACCCCGGCGCGCCACGCGCGGCCTGACGGCGGCCGTCGCGGTCGTTCTGAGCTGGACGGCCGGGATTGGTGCCGGCGCCGCCGAAGAGCTCAACGCGCTGGTATGGTGCGATCATACCGACACTGCGCTCATCGAGCCGTTCGAGAAGAAGTTCGGCGTGCGCGTCAACACCAAGGAGTATGAGGGCACCGGAACGGCGCTCAGCATCATCGAGCAGTCCCGACCCGGTGACTGGGACATTTGGGTCATCGACGGCGTCGACGTCCCCCGGGCCATCGATCTCGGTCTGCTGGCGACGCTGCCCGCGGATCAGCTGCCGCTAGCCGACGTCTTCGAGCAGGTGCGCATGACCGACGTCACGCAAAGAGACGGCAAGACCTACGCCATCATCGAGAAGTTCGGTTACAACACCATCGCTTACAACCGCGCCAAGGTCGATCCCGCCGACATGACGGACATCGCCGTGATGTGGAACGAGAAGTACAAAGATCGTATCGCCATCTACGACTACTACATCCCGGTCATGGACATGGTTGCTCTGGGTCTCGGCATGAAGCCGAACGAGATCAGCGATGCGACGTTGCCGAAGATTCGTGACGGTCTGTTCCGTATGAAGGACGTCGCCCGAACGGTGAGCGACGTCGTCGCCTCGCAGACCGCACTCGCCACCGGCGAGGTCGACATCCTGATCGGCGGCGGCGAGTGGGCGATAGCGACGCTCACCGACGAGAACCCCAATTTCGAGTGGGTGCTGCCCGAGCAGGGCGGGATACTTTGGGCGCAGTCCTTGGCCGTCTTCGAGACGAGTCGGCGCAAGGACCTGGCAGTGGAGTTCGTCAAGTACGTGATGAGCCCCGAGGGACAGGCGCGGCTCGCGACGTCGTCCTGTTTCTGGGGCATGCCGGCCAACAGCAGGGCGGGCGCGCATCTCACCGACGAGCAGAAGCGGCGGCTCAGGTGGGACAAGCGCGAGGAGTATCTCGCCAACTCCTACCGTTACTTCATTCCCGATGCCGAGCTCGACGCCAAGATGCTCGATGTCTGGACGGAGATGTTGCAGCACTAGGGCCGGCGCTTTCCCGCGAGAACGCTTGACCCTCCGGCAATCGGCCCCGGCGCGGTGACCGTACGCCGCGCGACCGCCGTGATTACCGGGACGAAGCCGGGGCGCGCCCGACAGCCGTGGGTGCTCGTGCTCCCGGCGCTGCTGTGGACCGCGTTGTTCTTCGTGCTCCCGCTCGCGGTCATGGTGGTGCACAGTTTTTGGCAGCGCCAGGGGTACCGCCTGGTCCGGGAGTGGACGCTCGTCAACTACGAGAAATTTTTCGCGCGCTCGTATTTTCTCGAAAGCCTGATCAACTCGATCGAAGTGACGGCGCTGGTGACGGTCACCAGCGTGCTGCTCGCCTATCCGCTGGCGTACGTGCTGGCCGAGAAGGTGCCCGTTCGCTGGCAGCGCACGGCGCTCGTGCTCGCCATCGTACCGTTCTGGACATCCTACGTCGTGCGCTCGTACAGCTGGCTGCTGATTCTTTCCGAATCCGGCGTCATCAGCGGCTCGCTCCAGTTCCTGGGCGTCGTCGATGGACCCGTCTCGCTCGCCAACAACCGCGGCGCGACGGTAATGGGTTTCGTCCACTTCTTCACCATGCTGCTCACGCTGACCATCTTCGCCAATTTGAAACAGCTCTCGCCCAACTATCGCAGGGCGGCCGCCGATCTCGGCGCGGGCCCGGTGCGGACCTTCGTGCACGTGATCCTGCCGCTTACGCTGCCCGGCATCATGGTCGGCGCTTTCCTGACGTTCGTGCTGTGCATCGGTGACTACATCACTCCGCAGATCCTCGGCGGCAATCAGGAGCTGCTGCTGCCTCAGACCATCATGCTGCAGATCGCCAGGCGTTCCGATTTCCCCATGGCGTCGGCGATGGCGCTGGTGCTCATGATCGTGGTGAGCGTGGTGTATCTTGCCTGCGCCCGCTGGCTCAGGCTGGAGCGGGCGTGAGCGCGACGCGCCGCGTGGCATGGGTGCTGGGCGCCGTGCCAGCGACCGTATACGCTCTCGCGATCTACGCCTTCATCTTCCTGCCGGTGGGTGCGTTGGTGTTGTTCTCGTTCCAGAGCTCGTCGCTGCCGGTGCCACCCTTCGACGGCCCGTCGCTCCAGTGGTACCGCGCGGTATTGGCCGAGGAGCGCCTGACGCGAGCACTGACCAACTCCATCGTCGTGGCGCTCACCTCGTCGCTGGCTGCCGTCGCGCTTGGCTTCTGTGCCGCGTACGGCCTCGCCCGCTATCATCTGCGCGGGGACAGGCTCGTGCGCGGGCTGTTGATGGCGCCGCTCACCGTGAGCTATCTGATCATCGGAATGGGGCTGCTGATCACATTCAACACGCTCACCATACCCAAGTCGCTGCTCGCGGTGGGTATTGGCCACGTGGTGATCAACCTGCCGTTGTGCTTTGCGATTCTCTACAGCCAGATGGGCGAGCATCAGGCCAACGTCGAACGCGCGGCACGTGATCTTGGTGCGCGTGAATGGCAGGTGATGGCGCTGGTGACAATGCCGATGCTCTGGCCGGCGCTGTTTGCGTCCTACTTTCTTTCCGTGACGTTCTCGTGGGATGAGTTCATCATCGCGTTCTTGGTCAGCAAGTTCGAGGTGACACTGCCGGTCGAGATCTGGAGCATGCTGCGCACGGGCCTCAGTCCGCAACTCAACGCGATCGGCAGTCTGGTATTCGGTGTCTCCGTCGTGCTGGTGCTGTTGCTCGATCTGGTGCTCCTGCGACGGAAACGTGCGCCGTGAGGCCGACCGCCGTCGAGCTTCGTGATATCAGCGTTCGCTTCGGCGCAAAGCTCGCCGTAGACAATGTGAGTCTGACCATCGAACGCGGCAGCTTCGCCGTGCTGCTCGGCCCCTCCGGCGGCGGCAAGACGACGCTGCTCAATGTGCTGGGCGGTTTTCTCGAGCCCACCAGCGGGCGCGTGCTGATCGCCGGCGAGGATGTGAGCGAGGTGGCGCCCGCGCGGCGGCCGACCACTACCGTGTTTCAGGACTATGCGCTGTTCCCGCACATGACCGTCGCCGGCAACGTCGGCTTCGGCCTGCGCATGCGCCGTGTTGCGCGCCGCGAGCGCGCCCGGCGGGTGCGCAGCGCGCTCGAGATGGTCGGCCTGGCGCACGCCGCCCAGCACCGGGTGCACGAGCTGTCGGGCGGTCAACGGCAGCGCGTCGCCCTGGCGCGCGCCCTGGTCGTGGAGCCGTCGGTGCTGCTGCTCGACGAGCCGCTCGGCGCCCTCGACCTCAAGCTGCGCCGGCAGATGCAGGAGGAACTCAAAGCCATTCAGCGTCGCGTCGGAACGACGTTCGTCCATGTGACTCACGACCAGGACGAGGCAATGGCCATCGCTGACGTCATCGTCGTGCTGAATCAAGGGGTCATCGAGGACATCGGCTCACCCGAGCGCGTGTATCTGCGTCCGCGCTCGCGGTTCACCGCAGGCTTCATGGGCGAGAGCAACTTTCTCGACGGCGACGTCGTGGAACGGCGTGACGGCGTGATCACTGTGGCGACGGCCGTCGGCCGATTTGCGGTGGCCGGTGACGAGGCCACGGGGCAGGCCGTCACGCTGTCGCTGCGCCCCGAGCACATCCACGTCGACTCCGGCGGCGAAGGCCTCGTCGAAATCGGTGGCGCCGAGGTGCTCGAAGCCAGTTTCTTCGGCACCCATCACCAGTGCGTGTGTCGGCTCCGAGGTCGCGACACGCGACTCAAGGTGCGCCTGCCCCAACGGCGCATCGTGGCCCCGGGCACGACGATTGAGCTGGCGGTGGACAGCGGGGATATCGTGGTGCTCGCGCGATAACGCGCGCGCGGCCATCACGCACCGTGCTGTGCCAGCCAGGCGCGTGCCAGCTCGCGCAGGTGCGACCCGTCGAAGCTCGGGAAGTGTCCACCATGAACGATGCGCGCCGGCAGGCGCGCCAGCCGCTCCATGCTGACGATGTAGTCGTCGACGTTGGAGTGGTAGCAGTCGTCGATGAGCGGACCGTCGTACACCGCGTCGCCGGCGAACAGTATGCCCGTAGCCGCTTCCCACAGTGCGATGGATCCCGGCGAGTGTCCCGGCACGTGCATGACCTCGAAGTGGCGGTCGCCCAGATCGATGACGTCGCCATCGTCGAGAAGGCGGGTTGCCGGAGCGGCCTGGACGTTGTAAGTGGCAGAGCGGTACGTCGGTGACGGCAGCGCGGTAAAGATGTCGTCCGTCACATAGGGCTCCGCCAGCGTCGTGCGCCGCGTGGGGGATGCCATGATGTCGGCCTCCGCGGGATGGACCGCACGGTCGCTGAATTCGTGATGGGACCCGATGTGATCGAAATGAGAGTGGCTGGCGACCGCGATGACGGGGCGTGCGGCCAGCAGGGCGACGTGACGGCGCAGGCTCACCACACCCATGCCCGAGTCCACCAGCATGTCGCGGTCACGGCCGCGCACGTGCCAGATGTTGCAGCGGTAGAATTCCTTGATGTGCGGCTCGTAGATCCAGGTCGTGCCGTCGCCGACGGGCTCGCTCCGATACCAGTGCTCTGCGGCGATGATGTCCATGGCTGAGGGTCTGCGGGCAACACCGGTTGCTGCACGCAGGCCGGAGGCGCGTTGCTCGGCTCCGAGGCGGACTCGGGGCAGCGCAGCGAAGACCGGGGCTAGCCTTGTTGCGTCCCGATCGTCTCTCGACCCGCGGCTTCGTGGCATGCTTAGTGTGGCACAGTCGCGACGGCGGGCACCAACGTCAAGGGGAATTGCTTCCCGTCGATCGCTAAACCCGGTGGCGGGTCCGGGCATTCCCAGCACAGAGAGGAGCGCAACGTGAAGCGCGCAGCAGTCGTTCTGATCGTCATCGCCGCCGCGCTGGCCCTTGGCTATTACTGGACGCGCCCCAAGCCGGTGCTCGTTCAGGTGAAGGTGGTCGAGCGGGGCACCGTGGAGTCCACCGTGGCCAACACGCGCGCCGGAACGGTGAACGCCTGCCGCCGCGCGCGGCTGGCGCCCGCTATAGGAGGGCAGGTAGCCCGCATGCCGGTGCGCGAAGGCGATCGTGTCAAGAAAGACGCCCTGCTGTTGGAGCTCTGGAACGACGATCTGCAGGCCAGGCTGCTGCTTGCCCGACGCGAGGCCGCCGCCTCGGCGGCCCGCGCGGAGGAAGCCTGTGTCGCTGCCGATGTGGCCGAGCGCGAGGCCCAGCGGTTGACGCAGCTGCTCGCGAAGAAGCTGGCCTCGGAGGAGAGCGCCGATCGCGCCGTGGGTGAGAGCAGTGCGCGGCGCGCCGCGTGCAAGGCCGCCGAGGTTACCACCGAGGTCAGCGCCGCGCAGGTGCGGGTCGCCGAGGCGGCGCTCGATCGGACACGGCTGACGGCGCCGTTCGACGGCACGGTGGCCGAGGTCAATGTCGAGCTGGGTGAGTACGCGACGCCTTCCCCCATCGGCGTGCCGACCCTGCCCGCCGTCGATCTCATCGACAGCGACTGTCTCTACGTCACCGCGCCCATGGACGAGGTGGACGCCCCCACCGTCCGCGCCGGGATGACCGCCCGTATCGTGCTCGACGCGTTCCCCGGACGACACTTTCCGGCAACCGTGCGGCGGGTATCGTCCTACGTGCTCGATCGCGAGAAGCAGGCGCGCACGGTGGACGTCGAGGTGGAGTTCGTCGAGGCGTCCGACACCCGGGATTTGCTCCCCGGCTACAGCGCCGATGCCGAGGTGGTGCTCGCGGTCAAGGAGGACGTCGTGCGCGTGCCCACGGAAGCCGTCCAGGAGGGCGGGCGCGTCTGGGTTCTCGATGGCAGCGGTATTCTCGAGAGCAGGCGCATCGAGGCGGGCATCAGCAATTGGGTCTACACCGAGATCGTCTCCGGGCTGGTCGAAGGCGAACGTGTGGTCACCTCCGTCGATCGCGAAGGTCTGGCGGCCGGGGCGGCGGCCGTTGCGGACGCTGAGTCGTCGAGCCGCTGACGGCCGTGATCCGGCTCGAGCACATCGGCCGCGTGTTCCGGGTCGGCGATCAGTCGGTGCATGCGCTCGACGACGTGAGCGTGACGTTCGAGCGGGGTGAGTACGTGTCGATCATGGGGCCCTCGGGCTCCGGCAAGTCGACGCTGCTCAACATCATCGGCCTGCTGGATCGGCCAACCGCGGGCCGCTATCGGTTCGACGACCAGGACGTTACCTCACTCTCCGATGACGCCCAGGCGCGGGTGCGGCGCGAGCGGATCGGCTTTGTGTTCCAGTTCTTTCATCTGCTCGGCCGGCTGACCGCCCAGGAGAATGTCGAGCTGCCGATGGTGCTGGGCGGGATCCCGGCCGCGGAGCGGCGGCGACGCGCGCGCGACATTCTCGAGCGCATGGGGCTGACCGAGCGCTGCCACCATCGCCCCGATCAGCTCTCCGGTGGGCAGCGGCAGCGCGTCGCCATCGCGCGCGCGACGGTGATGCGGCCGCGCGTCCTGCTCGCCGACGAGCCCACCGGCAACCTCGATCGGCACTCCGGCCGCGAGGTCATCGAGGCGCTCGAGGCGCTAAATGCTCAGGGCATAACGCTCATCGTCGTCACTCACGATCCGGACATCGGCGGCCGCACCCGGCGCCAAGTCCGCATGGTGGATGGCCGCATCACCGACGACATCGCGGGGCCCGACACGTGAGATCCACTGACGTGCTGCGCTTCGCGTGGGGCGCGCTGAGCCGGCATCGCCTGCGCACGGCGCTCATGCTCGTCTCGACGGCCATCGGGGTAGCGGCGATCGTGGCGCTCACCTCCCTGGGCGAGGCAGTGCGTCGCTATGTGACCGGCGAGTTCGCGTCGCTAGGTACTCACTTGCTGATCGTCATCCCCGGACGCGCCGAGACCACGGGTGGTGCGCCGGCGCTGCTCGTCGGGGAGACACCGCGGGATCTCACCATCGCGGATGCCGTCGCGCTCGAGCGGGATCGACACATTCGGCGCGTCGCCCCGGTGACGGTGGGCTCGGCCGCCGTGTCGTGGCAGGAGCGTGATCGGGAGGTCCCGGTGCTGGGTTCCACGGCGGCTATGCTGGACATTCGGCGCTGGCGAATGGCGCAGGGACGCTTTCTGCCGCCGGGCGATGCCGAACGCGCCTCGCCCGTGTGCGTCATTGGCCGAACGGTGCAGCGTGAGCTGTTCGGTGCGACGCCGCCGCTCGGCGAGTGGCTGCGAGTGGGTGATCGTCGCTTCCGCGTGATCGGTGTGCTCGGCTCCGAAGGACGCTCGATCGGCGTCGACGTCGACGACATCGTCATCATTCCGGTGGCGTCCGCGCAGAATCTGTTCAACGCGCCATCGCTGTTCCGCATCCTCGTCGAAGCGCAGAGTCGGGACGCGCTGGAGCCGGCCCGCACGAGCGTCCGGGCGATCCTCACCGAGCGTCATCAGGGGGAGGAGGATGTCACCGTGATCACGCAGGACGCGGTCCTCGCCACCTTCGACCGCGTGCTGCGGGCACTGACATTGACCGTTGGTGGCATAGCGTCGATTAGCCTGGTCGTCGCCGGAATCCTGATCATGAACATCATGCTGGTGGCGGTGAGTCAGCGCACCGCAGAGATCGGCCTGTTGAAGGCGCTGGGTGCGCCGCGCCGGCAGATCGTCGCGCTGTTTCTCGCCGAAGCGGCCATCCTGGCCGGTGCCGGTGCCTGCCTCGGCGTCGTCGTCGGTACCCTCGGCAGCATCGTTTTGGAGCGGCTCTACCCGGTGCTGCCGCTGGGTGCTCCGTGGTGGGCGGTTGCGGCGGCGTTCGCCCTTGCGCTCGGCACCGGCCTGCTGTTCGGGGTGCTGCCTGCGCGCCGCGCCGCCCGTCTCGATCCTGTGCTGGCCCTGGCGCGCCGCTAGGCACGGGTCGATGCCCCGGCGCCGCCGATGACATCTCTCGACTTCCTGCATCTCGCCATGGGTGCGCTCGCCGCGCAGCGGGTGCGGGCGGCCTTGACCGCGCTGGGCATTGCCATAGGGGTCGCTGCCGTCGTGCTGCTGACCTCGATCGGGGAGGGCGTGCATCGCTTCGTCGTGGCGGAGTTCACGCAGTTTGGATCTGCCATCATCGGCATCAACCCCGGACGGGCGACCACCCACGGGGCCGCGGTGGGGGTCTTCGGCACCGAGCGTCCGCTGACGATCGACGACGCCCTGGCGCTCGCGCGGACGCCTCGGGTGATCGCGGTGGTGCCCGTCGTGCAGGGCAACGCAGAGGTGGAAGCCGAGCAGCGGCGCCGGCGAACGACCGTCTACGGTGTCGGTGCCGACATGCCGCGCGTCTTCCAGCTGCAGGTGGCGGCCGGCCGTTTTCTGCCGTCCGACGATCCGCGGTCACCGCGCGCGCTGGCCGTCCTCGGCAGCAAGCTCCGCGCGGAACTGTTCGGCGCCGACAGCGCGCTCGGCAAACGCATCCGCGTCGGCGGTCACCGCTATCGTGTCGTCGGTTCCATGGAGTCCAAAGGCACCCTGCTCGGTTTCGATCTCGACGACACGGTGTACATACCTGCCGCCCGCGCGCTGGAGCTGTTCAACCGGGACAGCTTGATGGAGATCGACGTGCTCTATGACGAAGACGCAAGCGAGACCGAAGTGGTCGCCCGCGTGCGCCACGTGCTCGCCGCGCGCCATGGCCGCGAAGACTTCACCATCACGACTCAACAGCAAATGCTCGACGTGCTGGGATCGGTGCTCGACGTGCTGACGCTGGCGGTGGGTGTGCTGGGCGGGATCTCGCTGCTGGTCGGCGCCGTGGGCGTGCTCACCATCATGCTCATCGCCGTGCGCGAGCGAACGGCGGAGGTGGGTCTGCTGCGCGCCTTGGGTGCGCGGCGTCGGCAGGTGTTGTTCCTGTTTCTCGGCGAGGCCACGGCGCTGGCGGCGGTCGGCGGCCTGGCGGGATTGCTTCTCGGCGTCGGCGGCGCATGGCTGCTGCACGCCGCGCTGCCGGCACTGCCGGTGCACACGCCGTGGTCGTTCGCGCTGCTGGCCGAGGGTCTAGCTGTGGGGATCGGCCTGGTCGCCGGCGTCGTGCCGGCCTACCGCGCCGCCGGGCTCGACCCGGTCGAGGCGCTGCGTGCGGAATGATGCGCGGGTCGGCTGCGTGCCGCGACGAATTCCAACCGGCTTGCTGCGCCCCACCGCGACCCGAACGAAGCGGTCTCAGGGTGAAAGAAAGCCGCCGCGCCGCCGTGCTGAAACGAGCCCGGCGTCACTGCGCGGTGAGCGTCGACAGAATGCCCTCGACCGATGCCCTGGGAATGCCGCGCAGGCGAAAGCGCTTGACCGCAATCGCGACCTCGATCGGAAACGCCTCAACCACCTCCTCGCCGAGCATGAGCACCAGATGTTTCCCGAGCGCGGCCCGCGTCGTATCGCCGAGCGCCTTGACGCCGGCGTCGCTGAGGATCAGCTCTATCCCGACGGTATCCGGGTCGTCGGCCTCGATCGCCTCGACCGCATCGATGGCGCCCAAATCGAGGGCAGGGCTGTCCGTCACGAACAGCTGTTTGCCGCTGCCCGGCACCGTGATGGCAGACAGACCCGGCCCCGGCGAGCGTTCGCCGACGTAGAAGCCTATCAGCGGGCGCTCGGCGAACGCCGTCGAAAGACAAAGGCCGACGAGCAGCGCTGACGCCGCCTGCCGGAATCTGCGCGCTCGCGTTCGGGTCACGTCACCCATTATCGGTCGCGGGTTGGAGGAGCCTGGCCGGGCCACGGCTGGCGTAGCGGTGGCGGGCGGGTGGTGATGATAAAGACTCGGCGGCACGCTGCAAAGCGCTCCTGCGTTCCCCTCATCGTGTCCGTCTCCGGCAGCTCGACGATCAACCGCCTCTGGGCGTGGGTCGTCCCACGAGCAGATACAGTGGCACGGCGAGCGAGAACACGCCCAACCCCAGCCACAGCGAGGATATCTCCCTGCCGAACACGCTCACGGGATGACTGATGCTCGCCAGCAGGGCCAGGCAGCTCACCGCGCCCAATGCGGAGAGCACGGGGAAGCGGCCGATATTGACCGGAGCGCGCCATGGGCGGGGAAGCTGCGGGCGCCTGAACCGGAGCACGACATTGCTCGCGTTGACGAAGAAGAACAGGATGAAGATGCCAACGTCGGAGATGGATGCCAGCACCTCCAGTTCCTCGAACAGCAGAAACGATGCCGTCACCGCGGCGACCACCAGTACGGCCACCCACGGCGTGTTGCGCCTGCTGTGCACCCGCGCCAGCGCTGCGGGCAGCGAGCGGTTGTCCGCCATCCCGTAGAGCATGCGCGCGCTGACGATGAGCGTGATCAGCACCGTATTGGCCGTCGCGAACAGCGCTATCACGGTGAGCAGCTCCGGCGCCACGTTGCCCACCAGTCGCTCCATCAGCAGAGCGAGCGGCTGCTGCGACGCGGCAAGCTCCTGGTAGGGCACGACGCTCACCGCGACGATGGCGACCAGCACGTAGATCGCCGTTGAGATCACCAACGCGAGGATGAACGCCCGCGGCAGAACCCGTTCGGGCGATTGTGCTTCCTCCGCGATGTTGGCGATATCCTCGAAGCCCATGTAGGCGAAGAAGATCAGCGCACCCGCCGAGGCGATGGGTAACCAGCGCTCGAGCGCGTCGTCGCTCTCAACCGGAAATGCCGACAGATCGGCGAGGGCGATGTCACCCTCGAGGAGCGCGATGCCCCCGGTCGCCACGATCAGCGCCAGACCGCCAACCTCGATCGACGTGGCCACGGCGTTGAATCGCGCCGATTCTTTGATGCCGCGGTAGCTCACCCAGGACATTGCCACAATCAGCAACAGCGCCCCCAAAACGGTCGGCATGGCCAGATAGCGGCTGAGGTACTCCGCGAAGCCAATGGCGACGGCGCTCGCCGTGGTGAATCCGACAACGGTGGCGCAGAAGCCGATGATCCAGGCCAGGCCGGCGGAGCCAAACGCTTCGCGGGTGTAGACGAACTCGGCGCCGGCCCTGGGAAACAGCGCAGCCAGCTCGGCGTAGCTGAGGGCAGTGAACCCGGCGACGACGGCGGCGCAGACGAAGGCCAGCCACAGCATATTGCCGGCGATGCCCGCCGCGGCGCCGATCAGCACGTAGATGCCCGCACCCAGAATGAGCCCGACGCCATAGACGACGATTTCCCAGAGGCTCAGGCAGCGGCGCAGCTTGCTTTCCGGCATTGGTCACGACCCCCTTGCGACAACCCCTTTGCTTCGTGCTGCGGGTGATTATGCGCCGGCGCAAGAATGGACAAAATGGAACGTCGGCCGGGAACCGGGGGTCGGACCTCGCGGCTATCCCGCAGCGACCCGAATTCCTTCGCCCTCGCTGGACGTGGGCCCAACGCCGTGTCGGGCGGGTGACCGTGCGCGAACCCGCAGGCGTGCGGGTGACCGCCCGCGCGGGCCAGTCGTAGCCGATGTCGCGGCGGGTGTCGGCACAGAGAGCGTCCAGCTCCCCACTGCGTTCGTAGCGGCCGAGCTCGGGCAGCAGCACGGCCTCCAGCGCCCCTGCGATGGTGCGCACAAATCGGGCCGCTGCCGCGAGACGCACTGCCGCGCTGCGGCCCGGCCGCGTGGGCGCGAAGCGCGTCCGCGGCGCGGGGCTGACGATGAGGGGCTCGCTAACGCCTGAGTGCGTTGTCATATTGGCATTTCGTCTGAGAGATCTCCATAATGCAAAGTGATTCATACATAAGCGGCGCGGCGGGGCGCTGAGACCGGGTTGCCGCAGCACGGCAAAGATTGTTGTCAACGCTACGAATTTTCCAGGCAGCCGGGTTTCGTGACAAACGATGGTTATTCATCACATAGATGAGATTTAATAAGTAATAAATGATCGCGCGCCGCCTACCTCCCCTCAATGCGCTGCGTGTCTACGAGGCCGCCGCACGCCACCTCAGCTTTCAGCAGGCGGCCCAGGAGCTGCACGTGACACCGTCGGCCGTCAGCCACCAGATCAAGCTGCTGGAAACGTTTCTCGGCGTGCCGTTGTTTCGGCGCCGCACGCGTCAAGTATTGCTGACGCCGGCAGGACAGGCCTTGCTGCCCAGCATTCGCAGCGCGCTCGATCAGATCGCCGACGCCATCGCCCGCGTGGGTGTCGATAGCGCGCCGCGCCCACTGACCGTCAGCGTGGCCCCCACCTTCGCGACCGAGTGGCTCGTGCCCCGCCTGGCCGGTTTCCAGGCCGAGCATCCCGAGATCGACGTGCGGTTGACGACGGCCCGCGAGGTGCCGGATTTCGCCGCCACCGACATCGATCTGGCCATCCCCTACGGTACCGGACCGTGGCCGAAGCTCGACTCATGCATGCTCATGCACGAGGAGCTGGTGCCGTTGTGCGCGCCGGCGCTGACGAGCGGGCCCCGTGCGCTGCGGTCCCCGCACGATCTGCGCCACGCGACGCTGATCCACGTGCTGCCGCGCGCCCGGCAGTGGCCCGAGCTGCTCACCGCCGCCGGCGTCACCGGCATCCCCGCGGCACGCGGTCTGACTTTCCAGAGCACTGCGCTGGCCCTCGAAGCCGCTATGTCGGGCGCCGGCGTGGCGCTCGCCAACCGGGTGCTGGTCGCGCACCATCTCGAGGCGGGGCGGCTGGTGATTCCCTTCGATCTCCAGCTGCCGAGTTCCGGGGGCTACCATCTCGTCTACCCGAAGAGCAACGCCAGCGAGCCGCGTATCGTGGCGTTTCGCGGCTGGCTCGAGGCGACGCTGCGGGCCGAGGGCCGCTGCGCGGCGTCGGAGAGCGCAACCGCCGATGGCTGACTCGGCGCAGGCACCGTATGCGGCGCGCTGGCCGCGCTATCACCATGTGTTCTTCGACTGTGACTCCACGCTCAGCCGCGTCGAAGGCATCGACGAACTCGCCGGGCAGCAGAGCGCGCGCGAGCGTGTGAAGCGGCTGACCAGCGAAGCCATGGACGGCGTCAGGCCCCTGCGCGATGTCTACGGCGAGCGCCTCGAGCTTCTCAGTCCCACCCGGGCGGCGGTCAGGGCGCTCAAAAGCCGCTACCGCAAGAACGTCGTCGAGGACGCCGTGGACGTCATAGCGGCGCTGCACGCGTTGGGCCATGCGGTGTACATCGTGAGCGGCGGGTTGCTCGATCCGGTGAAGGAGTTCGGCATGTCAATCGGCGTGAGAGCGGATAAGATACGGGCCGTCGAACTGCAGTTCGACGCGCTCTCCGGGGAGTGGTGGCACGCTGTTGGCGGTCCCTGGCAGGAGCGCTATCTCGCCTATCGACAGTCGGAGCTGGCAGAGAGCGACGGCAAGGCGCGGGTGATTCGCGAGCTGCGCGCCGAGGAAGCGGGCCGGGCACTGTTGGTCGGCGATGGCGTCAGTGATCTGCTGGCGAGCCTGGCGGTCGATCTCTTTGTGGGGTATGGCGGTGTCGTGCGGCGCGACCGCGTTGTCAGCGAGGCGCCGGTCTTCATCGACTGCGAGAGTCTGGCGCCCGTGCTGCTCCTGGCTGCGGGAACGGCAGCGCTGCGTTCGACGGATCAGCAGGTCAAAGCCGTTGTCGAGAAGGCGGTGGAGGTGCTGCGCCGCGGCGCTGTGCTCTTCACGGATGCCGGCCTGCGGTGGAAGTTCACCTCTGGTCTGTCGCTCACGCCGACCGCGTCGGGGTGACCCACGCGGCGGACTCACCGGTGTCGGTGGATTTGGCTGGAGAGGCGTTGATGTTTCGTGTGCTGGTATCGGATGACCTCGGGGCGCCGGGTATCGAGCGCCTCGCGCAAAACGAGGACGTCGAGTTCGACGTCAAGGTGGGATTGTCGAAGGACGAGCTCGTGTCGGTGATCGGGGACTACGACGCGCTGCTCATACGAAGCGGAACGCGCGTCGATGCCGACGTGCTCGCGGCCGCGAAGGCGCTGCGCGTGGTCGGCCGCGCGGGCACCGGTGTGGACAACGTGGATGTGAAAGCGGCGACGGCGCGCGGCGTCATCGTCATGAATACGCCGGGTGCCAATAGCATCGCCACCGCGGAGTATGCGCTTGCGCTGATGCTCGCTGCGTGCCGCAATATTGTCGCGTCACACGGATCCGTCGCCAGCGGGGAGTGGTCGCGCTCGCGATTCGTCGGTGTGCAGCTCTACCGCAAGGTGCTTGGTCTCATTGGGTTTGGTCGCATCGGCCGGCACGTTGCCCGACGTGCCAAGGCGTGCGACATGGAGGTGATCGCCTTTGATCCCTACGTCTCGGAAGAGGTGGGACAAGAAGTGGGCGTGACGCTCGTCGATCTCGACGAGTTGCTGGAGAAGGCGGACATCATCTCGCTGCACAGCACGCTGTCGGTGGAGACGGAGAACATCATCAACGCCGAGTCCCTGCGCAAGTGCAAGCACGGGGTCGTGATCGTCAATGCGTCGAGGGGACAGCTGCTCGACGAGGAGGCGCTCGCCGAGGCACTCCGCTCCGGCCAGGTCCGGGCAGCGGCCGTGGATGTCTACCGGGACGAGCCGCCGCGCGCGGATCATCCGCTGCTTCGGGCGCCCAACGTCGTGCACACGCCCCATCTCGGTGCGAGCACCTTCGAGGCGCAGCGCGACGTCTCCGTGCAGATCGTCGATCAGGTCGTGGACGCCCTGCGCAACGAGGACTTTCGCAACAGCGTGAACATGCCCTTTGCAGCCGGCCCCGATTTTGCCTCGGTGCTGCCTTACATGCAGCTCGGTGAGAAAATCGGTGCGTTGCAGTTCCACATGGCTGATGGACCGCTGCGCAAGCTCGAGATCGAGCTGCACGGTGACGCCGTCCGCGACTACGCCAAGCCCATCGCGACGGGCGTGCTCAAGGGTCTCATGGAGCAGGTGCTGGCCGGCGCGGTGAATTATGTCAACGCGCCGGTGCTGGCCGAGGAACACGGGATCGAAATCGCACAGGCGAAGGGGCTCGGCAGCGCCGAGTACGCCAACGCGATCTCGTGCCGCGCATCGTGGAGCGACGGCAGCCGCGTCGTCACCGGCGCCATGTTCGGCGGCGAACATCCGCGCATCGTTCAGGTGAGCGATTACCATCTCGATGTCGATCCGAGCGGAACGCTTCTGCTCATGTTGAACCGCGACGTGCCGGGCGTGATCGGCGAGGTCGGCACGCTGTTAGGCCGCTATGGCATCAACGTCGGCGAGTGGCGTCTGGGAAGGCCCAAATTGGGTGAAGATGCGCTGTCGTTCATCAACCTGGACAGCGAGCCCGGCCCCGAGGTGATCGACGCGCTGCGCGCCGTTTCGGCGATCAAGAAGCTCAAGGTCATCCGTCTCTGAGCGCCGCGGCGTGGGCCATCGGGCGGGTAGCCTCGCCCATCGTGTGCTAGATTGAAGACGAGGAGATGGTCCTCGCCACCTGCCGCCGACGATGGAGTCACCGGCGACTGCGCCGCCGACCGCCGATCGACTGCACTTTGCGCGCGCCCGACGAGACGACATCGGGTCTCTGTACGAACTCTACGCGAGGGTGATGCGGCCCCGTATCGTCGCCGCGCGCGGATCGTGGAACGACGCCAGGCAGCGCTACCGATTCATCGAGTCGCTTGACATCGATCACTGTTCAATCGTTGAGCTGGACGGCGTGCGGGTGGGGTTCATCGACTGCCGTCAGATCGGTCCGGCGATGCTCATCCACACTTTGGTGGTCGCTCCCGAACATCAACGCCGAGGGATCGGATCCTCGGTCTTGAACGCAGCCATCGCTGAGGCCGATCGCCTCGGCGTACCCACCGTCGTCGACGTCCTGAAGACGGACTCGAGCGCCAGACGATTGTGCGATTCGCTCGGCTTTGTTTCCGTCTACGAAACCGCCCTCTGTCGTCAGCTGCGGCGCCCGCCGCGGGTCTGACGCGTCCTCACAGCCCGTTTCCCGTCTCGCGTCCGGCTGACGGCGAGCGGCCGATCGCACGCTCACGGCAGACCGGCGCGCCGGCGTGATGGCCGCCGTGGCGCAGATCGCCGCGCGGTACTCGCTGGGAGTCACGCGCACGGGGCTCTTGAGCAGCTCGTGACAGGTGGCCGCGGAGCGCGCGGGCGTGGCGCAGCACGCAGGCGGTAGCGTGCCCGGCCGGGGCGCCGGCCGTTGCGCAAAGCGCCAGGCGATCAGGTGCCCTGGCGGTTCGCCTTGAGCCGGGCGTCGACCAGGGCAACTGCCTCGTCGACGATATCGGATTGCATGCCGAACTGCGCAGCGATGGTTTGCACGAGACAGTCGACCCGCTCGATGTTCGGCGCGCCGCCGAACAACGCACGCGCTGCTGAGGAGGGTTTGACGAGCCCTTGCGCGGCATTGGCGTACTTCTCGAACGGCACGAGATCGTCGGCGGAGGCGCCGAGTTTCTTGCACACCTCTCCGACCCAGTCGTAAATCGATCGCGACAGCTCGAGGTCGCTGTGCACGGCGTCTCTGATCGACCGGGCGGCGTCTTTCTGCACACAGCGATAGTTGCCCGTGATCAGCATGCTCCATTTGGCGAGCGGCACAAAGACCGAGTCGTGGACCTTGAGCTTCACCGGTAGCTCGATCATCTCGCCCGCGTCGTCGTAACGAACAGCTTCTATGTCCGATTGCAGCTGCCGCAGCATGGCGGTGTGAGCGTCCGACTCGAAACGGGCCACTTTGAAGTTGGTCGGAAGGCTGACTTGCAGCACGTTGGTCGGCTCTTCGGGCGGACGGAACGCCTGCGGATCCGGACTCGCGAGGGTCATGCACGCGGGATCGAAACTGTCCCAGACGGTCGCATCCGTGTAGCAGCGCGTCAACGACTCCGTCGCCAGCGAGGGGATACGCTTGAGGTAGGCAAGCGGCGGCATGTTCATGATCGACATGCAGGGCCGTCGCGTGCGAGCGACGACGTCGAGGAGCTCGCGCACGCCCGGCGCCCGATACTGGGGTTCCTGCATGGCCAGTGCGACGAGATCAAAATCGGCCGGGTCAATCGCATCGGGGCTGTCGGCGGAGACGGTGCCCGCCGCGCCGCGCGAATCGAGCTCGACGAGCTCCGCCCTGCCCCTGACCGGCAGGCGCACGCGGATTCCCTCTTTGTTGATCAGAGCAGCCTCAGCGGGAAGACAGGCGAACTTCACGCTGTGGCCCGCCAGCAGCATCTTGATTGCCAGAAGCGAGCCATAGGAAGCGCCCATGATCAATGTATCGTAGGTAGCGCTCACGGCATTCTCCTCGAGCCTCAGGGGGGCGGCGACGAACGCCGGCCGCCTTCCATTTCCGCGTCCCGATGTCGTTTGCTGGCGACTCGGTACCCGCGATGGACGCTTGGTAATCGGTGGAACGCGACCCCTCGCTGCAGCTCCTCGCACCGGCGATGGCCTGCGGGGTTCGTGCAGTATAGGAGGGTCGCGCTTCGCTGGCTACGACGAGCCGCCGAAGCGCCCTGGTTCGCGGCACCAGCGCGCCTTCCGCTGCCAGCCGCCGGCTTCGTTCGGCGATGCGGCGCGAGGGAGGCCGCGGAGGGGATCGCCGGGAGAGACGCGCACAGGCCGGCGGGCGGGCAACGCGTCCACGGGCGAGCGTTGCGACGCACGCAGAGCGTGCGGTATGGTGAGCCCAGCATCGCGAGCAGTCCCGCTACGTTGCGGGGAGGTGCGCCGGAGCGCGGCGCCCGCCGCCCGGTGGGGGCGGCACGCGCCGGGCGAGCCACGGACAGAAGCGAGCAGCTGTCATGCGACGTCATCTGTTGTTGCTGCGTTTTTCTCTGTTCAATCTGGTCGTTGTGGGACTGCTTAGCGCCACCGTTCTGCAGGGTTGGTGGGCGGGCGCGGTGGCTGATCAGACCAAATGGCTGTCGCTGGTCATCGCCGGCGTGTTCGCCTACGGAATGGTGCTCTCGATCGCCAAGATCTGGCATACGAACAGAGAGCTCGTGGAACTGGTCGATCGGCGCGTTGCACCGCAGTCGAGGGCGGGCGCCTATCTTGCGGCAAGAAGCACGCTGAGCGGCGAGGCAGTGACGTTGGCTGCTGAACGGCTGCGCATGCGCCTCGCCGGCCAGATCGCCATTGTGCGCCACATCGCGAACACGCTCGTGTTCTTCGGTCTTGTCGGCACCGTCATCGGCTTCATTATTGCCCTCTCGGGAGTGAGCCCTGAGCAGGCGGCCACCGTGGAAAACGTCGTGCCGATGGTCGCGACGCTCATAGACGGCATGTCGATTGCCCTGTACACGACGCTGCTCGGTGCCGTCCTCTATCTCTGGCTCATCGTCAACTACCGAATTCTTGCGACCGGGACGCTGGATCTGTTCGACGCGCTCGTGGAGGCGGGGGAGCGCCGTGTGGGATCGTAGCGAATTCGACGACGATCGTTTCGGCACCGTATTCCGCGACGTCCTCATGCTCGCGCTCATCGGATTCGTCGCCATGGTGGTGATGTTGCTGCCCCATCTGAGCAAGAACAAGGAAGAAACCGAAGAGCATCGTTCGCCCGGCAACGTCGTCGTCGAGATTCACTGGCCGGACGATCTGCCGGTGGACGTCGATCTGTGGGTGCAGGCCCCCGGGGACATGCCGGTGGGCTTTTTCAACCAGGGTAGTGAGCACTTCAATCTGCTTCGCGATGATCTCGGCACGGACACCGACGCCAGTGGACAGAACTTCGAGGTGTCTTACAGCCGCGGCATTGCGGCGGGAGAATATACGGTCAATGTGCACATGTATGGGCCCGTCCCGGATGGCGTCGACGTGCCTGTCAACGTCGTCGTCAGCGTACGCCGCAAGTACGACACGCTGCAGCAGCTGCTGCAGACGACCGTCGAGCTCAGGCGCCGCAATCAAGAGGAGACCGCGTTTCGCTTCAAGCTCAGCGAGGACGGTGACCTCGTGCCGGGCAGCGTCTCCACGATCCGCCGCCGGCTGGTGACAGGGCAGCCGTGATGCGGATGTTGTTCCTGCTGTTCAGCGGCGGCGTTGGCGTAGCGGCGGCGCTCGCGAGCATCGCCATTTGGGCCCCGCGCCGGACGGCGATCCGCGCCACGGCGGTCGTGCTGACCGGGATCCTGATACCGCTTATCTATGTCGGCCTGACCGAGATCATGAGCAGGCCCAAGCCGATCGATCACGAATGGTTCAAGGGTCACGTCGACGAGGCGACGGTCCTCGGTGTGAGCATCGAGGAGGGCAGGGCGATCTATCTGTGGCTGCGTCTCGATCGGTCCCTCGAGCCGCGCTACTACGTGCTGCCGTGGCGCCGCCAGCTGGCCGAGACACTGCAGAGCTTCATCGACGAAGCGATCCGCGACCAGGCCGCGGTCAAGATGAAGAATCCGTTCTCCGGCAAGGCATACGAAAACCTCGGCGAGTTGAATCTGCGCGTCGTCCCGCGTGCGTCGCCCCCCGCGAAGCCGCCGCCGCCGCCGGCCCAGTTCTTCAATCCGAGAACGCGTGAGATATGATGGGACGGCGGGCGGCGTCATGGCAGGCGGAAATCGCCGGACGTCGATGATTCAGATCGTCAGCGCTCAGCGCAGTGTTGCGCCGGCATAGCGCACAGCGCCCTGCAGACGCCGGGCGACCGACGCTTGCGCTCGCGTCCGACGCTCGCCGAGCAGCAGGCTCGGTGTCCCTGCTGGGGGCCTTCCTCTCGGTGCTCCTCACGCCGGCGTCCGCTGCCCTTGCCGCCGCCGCGGGCGCTGAATCCGTCGTCGCCACGCTCGCCCGAGGTGGTCGGGTGAGCTGTCGGCCCGTGCTGCCCTACTACTGCGAGAACATCCACATAGGCTGCGCGGGGCGCACGACAATCAGCGCACCACCCTTCACACTTGCGGTCGAAGAGGATCGCGTCTCGCTGATCTATCAGGCGCGAGGGTCCCGAACCACAAGCCCGGTGCGCGCCGGCCGTATCGCGTTCGCCGACGAGCTCAGCTACGCCATCGTCCGCCTGGGGCCGTCCGCCGACTACGTGCGGATCAATGCCGACGGCACGTACAGCTTCCGCCTCTACCTGCGCGGCATCGGCAACATGTCCTACGGTTCCTGCCGGTAGTCTCGTGCCTGACGCGGAACGCTGCGGTGGCCCGAAACCCCACACGGGGGTCAGCGCCCACTGCGACGCGAAGTCGCGGTACGAGCATCGGCAGGCGTCGCGCCGGGGAGGCGAAGCGCCGGCCGGGACCGGCCGTGGCGGCGGCCGCGGGCGCCGCTGGCGCGATGCGAGCGGGTCGACGGGTCCCATCTTGTGTCCCTGCGGCGGGTCGGTTATCGTCCGTGTCAGGTGGGGGTGAAACGACGGGCTCTGCTTACCTTACCTACTCCTCTCGGGCGGAGCGCTCGTTTCACCCTCTCGTTTTTCATTGTGTCGCGATAACCCATTCCCTTGTTGCGCAGGCGTTGTCGCCGCGCCCGCGGCGGCGCCGCGGCCATGTGCGGGCCTGCGCATCGCAGCCGACGAGGTGAGCGATGGCCCCCTGGCCGGGTCGGCGTAGCCGCAACGTCGGTATGGGCACTGGCGCGGTTGGCGGAGGATCCGTGAGCGAAGCGAACGTGATGATCGTGACCGGTGGCAGCCGGGGCATCGGTGCCGCCGTCGCGCGCCTGGGAGCACGGCGCGGCTATGCGGTCTGCGTCAATTACCTCCGCGACGCGGACGCCGCGCGGGTCGTTGTCGACCAGATCACGGACGGAGGCGGGCGGGCCATTGCCGTGCAGGGCGACACGGCCGATGAGGCAGACGTCGAACGCATGTTCGAAACGGTCGACAGCGAGCTTGGCCGGCCCACGGCGCTGGTCAACAATGCCGGCCTCACCGGGCCCGCCTCGCGCCTCGACGACGTGGAGGCGGAGACCCTGCAGCGCGTGCTCGCCGTCAACGTGCTCGGCGTGATGCTCTGCTCACGCGCCGCCATCCGGCGCATGTCCACCAAGCATGGCGGTGCGGGGGGTGGCATCGTCAACATCTCTTCGGTGGCGGCT
>JBFEOO010000018.1:0-59497 GCA_041550555.1 Arenicellales bacterium | reverse complement strand
GCAGTAACCTTGGCCGTACCGGCGCGACAGCCCAGGTGCCAATAGCCGCCGGCCGATTGTTTCCAAATATGACGGTTCAAGGTATCTGTTCGACGCGCCCAAGCCGTCCTGCAGTCGGTGAGTTGCTTCACGGTGCATTCGCCGCGGTGCGCTACTCCGCTCGGTTATACGCCTCCTGGCTACGACGCGCGCATGGTGCCGGTGGTCGCGGGCGCGCTGCCGCGCGGGTGCTGGGGCGCCCATGTCATCGAGACGCCATCCGCCGAAACCATCATCAGCGACTTTGCCGGGCGCGTTCGCCAGCCGGCAAACGAACCTCGGATCCACGCCGGAATCTTTCGCTTGGATTAGCCCGTCACATTGCTTCGTGCACCCTCGAAAAGGAATCGCCAAAACTCAGGATTCCATTTTCGTGCTGGCGCTATTTCATTCAGGGGTCTCACGAGTCAGAATAAGGGACCCAGTCTGCTCATAGAGTCAACCGGAAGGAAAAAAATGGTGAAACTTGCTCAAGCGCTTTTCGTCGGATCAGTGCTCGTTTGGAGTGGCGTTCAGGCGCAGTCCAACGACGATGACGCTGAGGGTCACTTTTACCTGGGTCTCGGCGCCACGAGCCTGGCCCTCGACAATGACCGGTTACCGGGCATATCGACCTCTTCGCCGGGACACGCTTCCAAGACGGTCGACCTGCTAGCCGGATATCAGTTCAACGATCGATGGGCCGCGGATTTTCGAATGGGGACCGAATTCGACAACGCCGACGTCGATGTCTTTGCCGTCAACGGATACCGGTACTTCGGCTCCAGCCGGTGGCGTCCTTCTGTGTCCGCGGGATTGAGCGCCTACTCGCTGGACGAAAGGGCTACGGACGACAGCACCACGCAGGCACAGCTCGGCCTCGGAATCTCGGGAGACCTGAACAGGAACCTGGAGCTTCGCGTGGGCTACCAGAGTGCTTTCGCGCTGAGCGGTGAGAGTTACCAGGACAATGAGTACGGCGTCTATCTGGTCTGGCATTTCAGGAAGCCCAAAGTCGTGGCCGCAGCCGAACCGCAACCTGCGGCGATGCCGCCCCAGAAAGAAGTCATCCAGACCTATGAGCTGCGGGTGCAGTTCGACTTCGACAAATCGGACATCAAGTCGGCCTATGAGCCGCAGTTCCAGGAGATCGCCCAGGTGCTCAGGGAAAACCCGGACATCAGCCTGGTCGTAGAGGGTCATACCTGCTGGATCGGTACCGAGAAATACAACCTTGGCCTGTCGCAGCGCAGGGCCGATGCCGTCAAGCAGAAGTTCGTGCAACAATACGGCATCGACCCGATTCGCATCGACCCCAAGGGATACGGTGAGTCCCGACCGGTGGCCGACAACACCACGCTGGAAGGACGCCGGCAAAACAGGCGGGCTATCGCCATCACTCTCGGACCCGACAATGTCAGTCAATGAGTGCGCCTGCTCGCAGGCCGGGTCGGACGACAGCCGCGTTACGCAGCGGTAACGGGATGCCGATGGGAGGGCGCCGTACGTACGTGGTAGCGGAGGCGCGTCGCGAGCGGGGCGAGACCTTAGCTGTGCGTCACGGCGGGCGTGTCGGAAGCGCAGCGCGCGACGCCGTGTGGATCAGCGCCGAATTTTGACCCCTCCCGGAATTCGCGGTGTCATTACCTGTTTCAACAAAAATGCCAATCTGCAGGTCGTCATGATCGGCGTCGATCATCACCCCGCCGGGCTGCAGTATCCCTCAATCAGATCAGTGGCTTACGCCAGAAGGAGAAGAGGTCACGATCAGAAGCCGATTCACACCAGGAAGACAAACCCCGCTACGATCCGAATGCTTGTCAGATCGGCTACCCAGAGTTGGGTCTTCCTGGTTAACGCGAGATCGCGAGCCACATCCGGAAACGGGGCTGAGACCGCCCCATCACTGGTGAGGACGATTCGACGCTGGGCCGTGGCCTGCAGGTCTTTCTCGCGCATGATGCGCGCCACGCGCTTATGATCGACCTTGCGGCCCTCACGCTCGAGCTGACGGGTGACACGACGATAGCCGTAGGCCGGCCCGCGCTCACAGATCGCCTCGACGTGAGTCTCTAGCTCGGCCTCATCGTCCCGGCGCCGGCCTCGAGCCCGGCAGCAGTAGCTGCTGCGCGCGAGCCGCACCACTCGGCATCCTTTGGCGCAGCTGAGACCGTCGGCCCGCTCACAATCGACGAGCCGACGGCGTTGTTCAACCGAGAGCTCGGCAGTGTTTATTTGAGCAGATCGTTCTCCATCGTCAGCTGGCCGACCTTGCGCTCGAGCTGCGCGATTCGGGCTTCGTACTCCTCCAGCGACGCCGCCAGCACCGCTGCCTCCTCGGTGAACTCCCCGTCCTCGTACTTCTTCAGCCACAGCCGGATCAGATTCCGAGAGACGCGGTGCTGCTTCGCCAGCGCGTGAAGCGACACCTCGCCGCTCAGGTGCTCCTGCACCCCTTGCCGTTTGAACTCAATACTGTACGTGCGGTAGCGCGCCATCGTCGTGCCCTCCGTTCGGCTCAACACCAGCCACTGGCAATCCAAACCACCCCTCCTGTCCAGTGTCTGGGGTTCACTTTATTGGCGCATACAAAACCAAACCGACGACACGATCGCGAAGAAGGTAAATTGTTGAATGTCCTGGTGGGCCGTGCAGGGATCGAACCTGCGACCACCTGATTAAAAGTCAGATGCTCTACCGACTGAGCTAACGGCCCGGCTGTGGAAGTGTAAGCCTACCAAACGGAAGGGTGGCAATTATCCCGAGCGGGCTGCGACAGTGTCAAATGCACGCGCGTCCGCAGAGGGCGAGCTCGCCGACCTGTCTCAAGCCGCCGAGCGGCGCGCGAGTGGACTGGGCGCCCCCGCCGCGCTGCTACGACGCCGAGCCAGGCGGCGAGGGCAGCAGCTTGAGATCGGCAAAAGTCTGTCGCAGCGCGTAGAGCACTCCCTCCTCCTCGAGGAGGTAGAACTGCATCTTGAGGGTGAACGTCGAGCCCAGGATGATGGACACCAGCGTCATCAACGAGCCCAGCGCCAGCGTCGACATGCCCGATACACCCTGGCCAATGGTACAGCCGAGCGAGAGCACGCCTCCGAAGCCCATCAGCACACCGGCCAAGAGGTGGTTGATCATGTCACTCTTGTCGCTGAACGTCTCGACGCGAAACTTGCCCGTTGCCACCGAGTAGAGAAACGAGCCAGTGATTACGCCGGCCACGACGGCGATGCCAAAGTTAATCGTAGCGCCGGTGTACGTCATAAGGTAGTTGACGGCATTGCCTGAGGGAGCGATGAATGCCAACGCCTCGAGCGGGACAGGCTCAAAATCATCGTTGCCGATCACCCCGGTGACGTACCACGCCCCCGCGACGAGGACCCCGACGCAGATACCGGCCAGCACATTGTCCGCGCTGTGACGGAACTCCCGATCCTTGAATGCGTACCAGATCGTGCCGAAACCGATCAGCGCGACCAGCAGCGTCAGAGCCAGGCGTGGGCTGGCACCGGTCAGGGTGCCGAGAAGAGTCGCGATACTCTGATCGCTTATCCCGTACTGCGACAGATCCAGATTGGTCGCATCCATGACGCGGATGCGCAATAACGCTATCAATCCGCGTAAAGTCATGTAGGCGGTGATAGCCAGCACCAGAAGCACTACGAAGGACTTCAAATTGCCCCCACCCACGCGCACCAGCGTTCGCTGGCCGCAGCCTGCCCCGAGCGTCATACCGACCCCGAATATGAAACCACCCACCACATAACCGAGCCACCCGAGGCTCGTCGAGAGGTAGATCGAGTTCGACAGATCGATCCAGCCCACGTACTGCATCGCCTGACTGCCGAGCAGCGCGATCCCGATCGCCAGCATCCAGGCGCGGAAACGCGTCTTCGATCCCATATTGACCCAGTCGCTGATGGAGCCCATTATGCAGAAATGGGTCTTGTAGGCGACGGCGCCGAACAGCGTCGCGCCGATGAAGCCCCACAGCGCTACTTTGTGAACGATCCCCAATTCCATAACGCGTCTAAACCATCATGGGTAGCGCCGCACGGATTGATGGGTCAGCGGACGAACTCACCGACGACTCAAACCCTCTCGGCCCTAACGATACCCCGGGTCGAGTGATCAATTAATATCCCATTCGGGTGTATCGGGCGGAGCGTGGTTCGCGCTGTCCGCCGCGGGTCCCGCGTCCTCGATAAGTCGCTGCGGCCGGCGCGGCAGGCGGTTTCCTACAGCCGAGGTTGCAGAGGCGCTGTTCCGCGTGGGGCGCCTGCGAGGGGCTAGCGACCCTCGCGATCCATCTTCTGCAGGCGGGTGTCGGCGGACAGCGCGACGGGTGTCCCCGGAAAGCGGCTCAGAATATCATTGAGCGTGGCCCGCGCGCGGTCATAGGCGCCCATCTCATACTGCAGATAACCGATTTTGAGCATCGCTTCCGGGATCCGCTGGCTGCCCGGATATCGGTTGATGATGGCGCGATAGCCGTCGAGAGCCGACGCGAAATTGCGCGTAACGTAATAGGCCTCGGCAACCCAGTACTGTGCGTCGTCGGCGAGCTCACTGTCGGGATACGCCACGAGCAGCCGTTCGAAACCTGCCACCGCTTCCTGATATCGACCCGCCTTGAGGAGATCGAACGCCGCATCGTAGGCGGCCTGCTCGCCGGCTACGTCTCCCAACCGGCTCTCGCGCGGCGCCACACTCGACACGGTCTCGGTCTCGACCCCGACGCCGGGTGCAGTGCCCTCCTGCGGGAGGCCGCCCGCAGCAACGGGCGGCAGCGCCGCGGCGGGCGGTGGTGAGGACGGCAGTGCCGGCGGCGGCGTCACGGCAGGCGGTGGTGAGGACGGCAGTGCCGGCGGCGGCGTCACGGCAGGCGGTGGTAAGGACGGCGGTGCCGGCGGCCTCAAATCGGCGGCCGCCGCGGGTTCTCCCGCGTAGCCGGGCATCCGCGCTACTTCGTCGAGAGCCGGTGCCCCGCCGGCCGCGCGCTCACGAAGACGCAATCGCCTGTCGAGATCGTCGTAGAGCGCCCTTTGCCGGTCCTGAAGCTGACTGAGCTCGTACTGCTGCTCCTCGATCAGGTTGCGCAGCTCGCGCACTTCCGCCTGCACCGCCTCGACGTCCGTCAGCGCCTTGACGGCATCGGCACTGAGCGGCGCCGAGGAGGGCGGCGGCCCGCCGCCGGTGGTCTCACAACCGGCTACCAGGACACCTACGATCGCAATGGCGGCGTATGTACGCATTGCTCAGTAGAGAATCTCCACGCGACGATTGAGCGCCCAGGACGACTCCTCGTTACCCAGCGCGGCCGGCCGTTCCTCACCATAGGACACGGTTTGAATCCTGTCGCCCGTAACACCATAAGCTTGAAACAGCCTCGACACGGCCTTTGCACGCTGCTCACCGAGAGCCAGGTTGTACTCGCGCGTGCCGCGCTCGTCAGCGTGGCCCTCGAGGACAATGTTGGCGAGCGAGTTGTTGAGCAAACTTGCCGCATGGGCCTCGATGACTCTGCGCGATTCGTCGTCGACGTTGCTGCTGTCGTACTCGAAGTAGACTACTCGCTTACTCAGCGGATCCCCCTCTCCGTACAGCGCTTGACCGGACGCGCCACCTGCGTCGCCCATGCCGGCCGCGCTCGCGCCGCCGTCGGCACCGGCCGCCGATTGATCGACAGCCTTCTTGCCACCGCAGCCCGCGAGCACGATACCCAGCAGTAATACGAGAACGATCGAACCCTTTTCGCGCATTTGTCTCACTCCTCGGTGTGAACCAACACAGTCATTGACCACCAGCCGTGGACGCTTACCGGCGATATGTGGACCAGGCGGGTTCCCGCACGTCACCACGCTGGAGCTCCAGTCGTTGCCGCACGCGACCGTCGGCGGAGACCGCGGCCAATACGCCTCGCCCTCCCGCCTGCGTCGCGTAGAGAATCATGCCGCCGTTCGGCGCGAAGGTTGGCGATTCGTCGAGACTCGACTGGGTCAGCACCTGCAACGTTCGGCTCTTCATGTAGAACACGCCGATTCGATAGTCGCCGTTCTGATTCGTCACCAGCGTCAGGCGCTCGCCGTCGGACGAGTAGGAAGCACGAGCATTGTACCGACCCTCGAACGTCAGGCGTTCGGCACGACCGCCGTCGCTGCCGATACGATAGATCTGCGGCTTGCCGCTGCGGTCCGACGTGAACACGATGCTGCGACCGTCGGGGGACCAAGCCGGCTCGGTGTCGATGGCGGCATGTTGCGTCAGACGGCGCGTGGCCCCCGTCGCCATCGTAATCACGTAGATTTCCGGATTGCCGTCGCGCGACAGCGTCAGCGCCAGCTCACGGCCGTCGGGCGACCACGCCGGTGCGCCGTTGAGGCCGGCGTAGTCGGCGACCTTGCGCCGTGACGCATCGCGCAGGCGCTGCACGTAGACCTTCGACCGCCGCTCCTCGAAAGAGACGTAGGCGAGGTGGGCACCGTCCGGCGACCACGCCGGGGACAAGATCGGTTCGGTTGAGGTGAGAACCGTCGTCGGATCGTAGCCGTCGTAGTCGGCGACCTGCAGGAGGTATTCCGGCCGAACGCCTCCGCTCGGGCTCTCGGCGGTAACGTAGGCGATGCGGGTGTCGAACGCGCCGGGTTGTCCCGTGAGTTGCTCGTAGACAATGTCGCTGATCTGGTGCGCGGTGCGACGCAGACGCTGGCCCGGCACCTGCTGATAGACGTAGCCGGTAAGCTGCTTTGCGTTGAACACGTCGTAGAGCCGGAATTGCACGTCGAACAGATCGGCACCGACCTCGTCGATGCTTCCGATCACCAGCGCTTCCGCCTTGATCAGCCGCCAGTCCTTGAACTGAACCTGACTGTGATCGGAAGGCCGGCTCAGGAAATCGTCCCGGGGCAGGCTGTCGAAGCGGCCGCTGAGCGTGAGATCGCTTTCGATGATGTCGCGCACGTCAAGCGGAAGGCGACCAGTGCCCCTGAACGCGAACGGCACTATGGCGATGGGGATGCCCGCCTCTACGCCCTGGGTGATCTCGATGGTCAGAACGCCGCGCGCGGCCGTGCTGGCCAGCACCAGCCCGATCGTCACTGCCAGCCGGACTAATCTTCGCCTGATCACGAAAGAAGCTTCCCGTCGGGCTCGAACGCCAGCTTGAACTCCCGGATGAAATCGTAGAACTTGCGATCGCTTGGAATCGGCAACGGTGACGCCTTGAGCACTGCGTTCACGACGGAGCGGTCGAAAACCGGATCGCCGCTGCTGCGGACGATGCGGGTCTCGACCACATCACCGCTGGGCGAGATTTTCACGAGCACGTCGGCCGAGAGGCCGTTTCTGAACGTGGCCGGGCGAATCCAGTTGCGGCTGACTTTCTGCTGGATAGCGGCCCGGTATTGGGAAAATGCGGAAACCGCCTGTCGTTCGAGCTGTGCCCGCGCCGCCTCGGCCTGCCGTTCCTGCTCCTTGCGCCGCTGCTCGGCGAGCTCTAGCTCCTTGCGCTTGCGCTCGGCCTCCTGTTTCTTCTTGAGCTCCGCCTGACGTTGCGCTTCTTTCTCCTTCTCTAGCTTCGCGAGCCGCTCCTTCTCCGCCGCCGCTTTCTTTTCCTGTTCGATGCGCTTCTGCTCGGCTTGGTGTGCCTCGCGCTCATCCGCCTGCCGCTTTTCCTCGAGCTCGGCGAGCTGCTGCTCCTTCTGCACCCGCTTGCGATCGAGCTCGGCTGCGGCCTGCTCGAGCTCCTCGAGCTTGAGCTCGCGCTCGCGCATCTCCTGCTCTTTGCGCTCGTCCTGCGCCTTGAGCTGTGCCACCTCGCGCTCGACGTCCTCGCTCGATATGACTGTTGCCATTACCGGTTCGGCTTCGGCGGGTGGCGCGACGGTGAGAGTCTGCGGGTCCTCGCTCCACTGAAAGCTGACGCCGACCAGCACGGCAATAAACACGTGCACGGCCACCGCGAAGGCGAAGCTCTTGGTCGTCAGGCCGTAGCGGCGAGCGTTTCTGCTCATCTGGAATTACCGCCCGGGTCTTCCGTGATGAGGCCGACGTTCTCGACGCCTGCCTGCTGCAGAGCGACCATGGCCTGGATCACCGCATCGTAGTCGACCGCGCGGTCCCCCCTAACGAGAAACGCCGTCTTCGGCCGGTGTCGCCGAACGGCCGCCGCCTTGACCCGCACCTCGGCGAGCGTATTGGCCGTTTGCGCATCGTCGTTGACGAAGTAGCCGCCCTCGGCATCGACGTGCACTACGAAGGGCTCGTTGTCCTGCGATTCGATGGTCTTGGCGTTGGCTCGCGGCAGGTCCACCTGGACCCCTTCGGTCAGCAGCGGGGCGGTGACCATAAAGATGACGAGCAGCACGAGCATGACATCGATGTAAGGCACAACGTTGATGTCCGCCATCAACCTCTTCTTGCGGTTTCGTACCGACGAGAGCATCGCGCGGGAACCGAACTCAGGCGGCTTGGGAGGTGAACGACTGGCGGCTGACGATGCTCAAAAACTCCTCCATAAACACCTCATAGCGACTCTCCAACCGCTCGACGCCGTTAGAGAAACGATTGTACGCGATCACCGCGGGAATCGCAGCGAAAAGCCCCATTGCGGTGGCAATCAATGCCTCCGCGATGCCTGGCGCCACCGTGGCGATAGTCGCACTTTGTAACGTACCCAGTGCGCGAAAGGAATTCATTATTCCCCAAACGGTACCGAACAATCCGATGTACGGACTCGTCGACCCGACAGTCGCGAGAAAGGACAAATTCGTCTCAAGGGCATCCACCTCGCGACTAAGCGACACACGCATTGCCCTGTGCACACCGTCGACCAGGTTCGCTCGATCAACCGACGTCTTGTTCGACAATCTCGTAAATTCGCGATAGCCGGCCACAAAGATGCTGGCCATCCCCTCCGGCTCGCTGCGGCGTGCGGACCACTCCTGATACAAGCGGTGCAGGTCGCCCCCGGACCAGAACGCATCCTCGAAGTCGTCGGCTGCCGCCACCAGCGTCCGCAGGCTGAACCATTTGTGGAAGATCATCGTCCAGGAGACGACCGATGCCACGAGCAGCAGCAGCATGACCAGCTGCACCAGCAGGCTGGCATTGCGAATCAGTTCGAGCAACGACAGCGTAGTGCCCGAAGCTGCAATTTCTATGGCGTTTTCCATGCGTTCAGCTCGGTGAGAATCGGCGCCGGGAGGCGTCGCGGGGAGAAGGTATCGGCGGCCAGACAGGCGATCCGCACATCGGCGTCGCAGAGCAGCGTCGACGCGCGCATGATGCGCTGGCCGACCCGGAAGCTCGCGCCCGCGGCGCGCGCCAGCTCGACCGTCACGTCCACGCGGTCGTTGAGACGAGCCGGCCGCAGAAAGTCAATCTTCACCGATCGAACCACGAAAACGACACCGTGATCCCGCGCCAGCTCATCGATCTCGAAACCGAGGGCTCTCAGCCACTCCGTCCGTGCCCGCTCCATGAAGCGCAAGTAGCCCGCGTAGTATACAACGCCGGCCGCGTCCGTATCCTCGTAGTAAATACGTACGGGAAACGCGAACACGGACGCGCTCAGCTTCCCGCGCGGGCGTCGGACACTCCCCGGGTGCGGCGCCGACGCCCGACGCCACCGGCCTCGCCGTAAAGATCGCGTGGATAGAGGTCGCTCATTCTTCCGCGAACAGGCTACGCTGGGGCGAGCCTGTACCGACGTGCGCCGCGCCGCAGTGCTGCCACGCCCGCTCGGTGGCCATGCGGCCGCGCGGGGTGCGCAGGATGAATCCCTTCTGGATCAGAAATGGCTCTATGACGTCCTCGATCGTGCCACGCTCCTCGCCGATGGCGACGGCCAAGCTGTCGACACCGACCGGTCCACCGTCGAACATCTCGATGACGGTGCTCAGCAGCCGCCTGTCGAGAACGTCCAGTCCGAGCTCGTCGACCTCGAGCATGGCCAGCGCGCGGTCCGCCTGCTCGGCCGTGATTCGACCGTCACCTCGGACCTCCGCATAGTCCCGAACCCGTCGCAGCAGCCGGTTCGCGATACGGGGCGTGCCGCGCGAGCGCCGCGCAATCGATCCGATACCCTCGGCGTCGCTCGGCACGCCCAGAATGTCCGCTGAGCGCTGCACGATGCTGACCAGGTCCTCTGCTCTGTAGAACTCGAGGCGTTGCACGATGCCGAATCGATCGCGCAACGGCGAAGTGAGCAAGCCGGCCCGCGTGGTGGCACCGACCAGCGTGAAAGGCGGCAGATTGAGCTTGATCGACCGCGCTGCCGGCCCTTCGCCGATGATGATGTCGAGCTCGCAGTCTTCGAGCGCCGGATACAGGATCTCCTCGACCACCGGATTCAGCCGGTGGATCTCATCGATGAACAGCACGTCCCGCGACTCGAGATTGGTGAGCAACGCGGCCAGGTCGCCAGGGCGCTCGAGCACCGGCCCCGAGGTCTGTCGGAGCTTCACACCAAGCTCGTTGGCGACGATATGTGCGAGGGTAGTCTTGCCGAGACCGGGGGGCCCGAACACCAGCAGATGGTCCAGCGCTTCACTGCGGCGTCTCGCGGCCTCGATGAATATCTCGAGCTGCTCGCGGGCGCTGTCCTGGCCGACGAACTCCGATAACCGCGTCGGCCGCAGACTGCGGTCGAACTCCTGCTCTTTCGAATCGGAGGCCGCCAGCGGCGACACCAGGCGCTCGCCGTCCGTCATGACGTCCCCACCGACATCGAGCGCAGCGCCTCGCGAATGATCTCCTCGCTCGAGAGCTCACGCCCTTCGAACGGGCGCGTGGCGCGCTGCGCCTCAGCGGCCCGGTAGCCGAGCGCGATCAGCGCGCTCACCGCGTCCTGCACCGCCGATACCGGCGCCGCTGTGGCGACGCCGCCGCGCACTCCCGGTGACAAGCCGCTCGTCGACACCTTGTCCCGCATCTCCACGACCAGTCGCTGCGCGGTCTTGTTGCCGATGCCCGGCACCCGGGTCAACATGGCGACGTCGCCGGCCGCGATGCAGGCGGCGAAGTCCGCTGCCGAGAGCCCCGACAGCACCGCCAGGGCAACCCTCGGCCCGACGCCGCTCACGCGCAGCAGCTCACGAAACAGATCCCGCTCGGCGACGCGCGCGAACCCATAGAGAAGCTGAGCGTCCTCGCGCACCACCAGGTGGGTCTGCAACACCACCTCGGCACCGATGTCGGGCAGGTCGTAGAACGTCGTCATCGGCGCTTCCAGCTCGTAGCCCACGCCGTTGACGTCGATGATGAGCGACGGTGGCTGCTTGTGAAGCATCGTGCCACGCAGACGACCTATCATTGCGCTGCACCCGGCGATACGGCGTTCATCCGCTGACGCACGGCATCGGTATGGATATGACAGATCGCGCAGGCGAGCGCGTCAGCGGCGTCGCTCGACGGCGTCGCGTCGAGCCCGAGCAGCGCTCGTACCATGTGCTGAACCTGCTCCTTTCCTGCCCGGCCGGTGCCGACGACGGCCTGCTTGATCTCTAACGCCGCGTACTCCCGCACCGGGAGCCGGCGGTTGACGGCCGCCAGCATGGCGCTGCCGCGGGCGTGCCCCAGCACCAACGCGGCGCGAGGATTGCGGGCCATGAAGACCTGCTCGATCACCATGACATCGGGCCGGTGATGCGCAATCACCCCCGCGATGCCGTCGTAGATCGTCTTCAGCCGCACCGCCAAGGTCTCGGTACCGGCGCGCACACAGCCACTGTCCACGTAACGCAGACCGTCACGGGAGGACTCGACAACGCCGTAGCCGGTGGAATGGGAGCCAGGGTCGATACCGATGACGCGCACCGCTCAGCGCCACGCCCGCGGCCGGGCTGCATCGCGAGCGCCCGCTGGACCGTCGCTACGCGGCATACGCTTCGGCCATCTCCTCGGGAAAGCTCGCGTTCGTAAAGACGTCCTGGACGTCGTCCAGATCCTCGAGGGCGTTCAACAAGCGCAGCACTTTCTCCGCCTCATCCCCGCTCAGATGGGTGAACGAGGTGGCGCGCTGGGTCACCTCGGCCTGCTCCGGCTCGAGGCCCGCTGCGGCCAGCGCATCGCGCGCCTGCTCGAAGTCTTCCGGTGCGGTCACCACCTCGATGACACCGTCGTCGTCCACCTGGACGTCCTCGGCGCCGGCCGCCGCCGCCGCGTCCACGATGCGCTCCTCGTCACTGCCTGGCGCAAACGTGAACACGCCGACCTTGTTGAACAGGTAGGCCACCGAACCGTCGGTGCCGAGATTGCCGCCGTGCTTGGAGAACACGTGCCGCACCTCGCTGACGGTGCGGTTGCGATTGTCCGTCGTGCACTCGATCAGCACCGCCACACCGCCGGGCGCATAACCCTCGTAGCGCACCTCCTCGTAGTGCACGCCATCGAGCTCACCGGTGCCGCGCTTCACCGCCCGGTCGATGGCGTCGCGCGTCATGTTGGCGCTCAGTGCCTTGTCGATCGCGGTCCGCAGCTGTGGATTGTGCTCGACGTCGCCGCCTCCCTCCCGCGCGGCGACGGTGATCTCCCGGATCAGTCGCGTGAACAGCTTGCCGCGTTTGGCGTCCTGAGCGGCCTTGCGAAAACGGATGTTGGCCCACTTGCTGTGACCGGCCATGACTCACTCCACGTCTGCGGCCCGATGCTGCGTTGCGGCCGCAGCACTCGATGTGACTGCGCATCTTACCATCGGCGTCTTGCCGGCCCCAACTCGGTCGTCGGGCGGCCGGCACCTGCCGGCGTGGCGCGCTGATCAGTTGATTCCGGGCTCTGGCGACGGGTCGAAGGTCGCCGCCACTCGACGTATGGCGGCCTTGTTGGTCCACGACCAAACACGCTGCTCGGCGACCCCGACATCGACCCAGTCGTAGTCGGTATGCTCGCGCGTGTTGAGGATCACGGCCCACTCTCGGGGGACCACCAGCGAGAACATGTGCTCGAGATTCTCGCGAACGCCGGGCGCGAATCGACCACTCCAAGCGGGGTTGATCGGGAACCGAACGCGGCGATGCCAGTCGCGCAGGCCGCGGACCGCTGCAATGCCGGTCTCCTCGAGCAGCTCCCGCTGCGCTGCGCGCCACGGCGTCTCGTCCGGCCACTTCAGGCTGCCGGTCACCGACTGCCAGAAGTCCCGCGGCCGCACGCGCTTGAGCAGGAGAATTTTTCCGCCGACCGTGTGAACGACGACCAGCACCGATTCCGGACGTTTGTAGGATTCGCCGGGACGCATCAGCGCGTTCGGGGTCTGGCGCACGGCAGTTTTTCGCTGCCCACCGGCGGGGAAGGCCGCTGGCGGGGCACCGTGCGCTCCCCCGACCAACCCCGGCTCAGCGCCCCGCGCTGCGCACGCGAATGCCCAGCTCGCGAAGCTGGGCGTCGTCCACGGGGCTGGGGGCGTCCGTGAGCAGGCACGCCGCCTTCTGCGTCTTGGGGAACGCGATGACGTCGCGAATCGAATCCTCACCCGCCATCATGGCGACCAGGCGGTCGAGGCCAAAGGCAATGCCGCCGTGCGGCGGCGCGCCCAGCCGCAGCGCATCGATGAGAAATCCGAATTTCGCGTGAGCCTCTTGCCGGCCGATACCCAGCAGATCAAACACCTGCTCCTGCACCTCCGCGCTGTGTATGCGAATGGAGCCGCCGCCCAGCTCGACGCCGTTCAGCACAAGGTCATAGGCCCGCGAGCAGGCCGCGGCAGGATCGGTCAGAAGCAGATCCAGGTCCTGCTCGCGCGGCGCGGTGAAGGGGTGGTGCAATGCATCCCAGCGGCGGCTCTCGGCGTCGTAGGCGACGAGCGGAAACTCCACGACCCACAGCGGTCGCCAGCCGCTCTCGACGAGACCCATGTCCGAGCCGAGTCGCACGCGCAAGGCGCCGAGCGCATCGTTGACGACACCGGCGTCGTCCGCGCCGAAGAACACCAGATCGCCGTCCTGCGCCCCGCTGCGCGCCATGATGGCGTCGACGACCGTGTCGGGCAGGAACTTCAGGATCGGGGACTGCAGACCGTCTCGGCCGCGATCGCGCTCGTTGACCTTGACGTAGGCGAGGCCCTTGGCGCCGAACTGCTTGACGTAATCGGTGTAGCTGTCGATCTGCAGCCGCGACAAGCGCCCACCCTGCGGCACCGGCAGCGCCGCCACGCGACCACCGGCCTGGTTGGCCGGCCCTGCGAACACCTTGAACTCGACCTCGCGGACGAGATCGGTGACGTCGACCAGCTCGAGCGGAATGCGCAAATCGGGCCGATCGGTCCCGAAACGCCGCATCGCCTCAGCGTACGACATGCGCGGAAACGGGTCCGGCAATGCGTCGTCGAGCACGTCGCGGAAGAGCTCGCGCACCATCGACTCCATAGTCTGCATTACCGCCTGCTCATCGACGAACGACATTTCGACGTCGAGCTGCGTGAACTCGGGCTGGCGATCGGCGCGCAGGTCTTCGTCACGGAAGCAGCGGGCGATCTGATAGTAGCTCTCGAATCCGGACACCATCAGCAGCTGCTTGAAGATCTGGGGAGACTGCGGCAAGGCGAAGAACTGCCCGACGTGCGTCCGGCTGGGCACAAGATAGTCACGCGCACCCTCCGGTGTCGAGCGGGTCAGCACGGGTGTCTCGATCTCAACGAACCCGCGCGCATCGAGAAACCGCCGCAGGCCGCGGCTTACCGCATGACGCATACGCAGGTTGCGCTGCATCCGTTCTCCGCGCAGATCGATGCAGCGGTGCTTGAGCCGGACCGCCTCGTTGATGTCCGGCTCGTCGAGCTGGAACGGCAGCGACTCGGCCCGATTGAGAATCTCGATGCTCTCACCGAGCACCTCGACGGCCCCCGTCGGCAGCTCCGGATTCTGCGTGCCTTCGGGCCGCCGCCGCACCGTGCCCGCTATGCAAAGCACGTACTCGTGGCGCACCCCTTCGGCGATCGCAAAAGCCTCCGCCAGCTCGGGATCCACGACGATCTGCGCGACACCGCGGCTGTCACGCAGATCGATGAAGATAACGCCGCCGTGATCACGGCGTCTGTGCACCCAGCCGCACAGCGAGACGCGTTCGTCGATGTGGGATTCGTCGAGCAGTCCACAGAAGTGACTGCGCAGCCCCCCCGCGGGGCGCTGCTCATCCACCGCCCGCTGCACTCTTCTGGCCCGATCCGCTTTCCGCGCCGGTCTTCTTCGTCGCCGATTCCGACTTGTCCTTGTCCTTCTCTTTGGCTTTCGGCTCGCCCTTATCGCCCTTGCTGTCGTCCTTCTCTTTACCCTTGTCCTCGCTCTTGTCCTTGTCCTTGTCCTTGTCCTTGCCCTTGCCCTTGTTCTTGAAATCGGTTTCGTACCAGCCGGAACCCTTCAAGCGAAATCCCGCTGCCGACACCTTACGTTTGAGCCCGTCCTCACCGCACCCGGGACAATACCGAAGGGGCTCCTCGGCGATCTTCTGCAACGCCTCGAGCTCGTGACCGCAGGTCCTGCACAGATATTCGTAAATCGGCATGTTTTGCCTCCACAAATGACGCTGCCCCCGGAAGATGGGGGCAGATCATCGACATTCAACGCTGCAGTATACCCCGGCCGACAACCGCTGAGATGGCCAGCGACGGCATCGTCGGGGGCCCGGGCGCACTTATTCTCCCGCGATGGTCATGTTCTCGATCAGGATCGAGCCGGTGCGAATGTTGCGCCGGTAATCGACGTCCGTGCCAACCTCACGCAGCCCGAGAAACATCTCGGGCAGCTTGCCCGCCACGGTGATCTCCTGCACCGGAAACTGAATCTCGCCACCCTGCACCCAGAAACCCGCCGCACCACGCGAGTAATCCCCCGTCACGATGTTCACACCGAAGCCGATCAGCTCGGTTACCAGCAGTCCGGTATCCATCGCTTTCAGCAGCCCCTCGAAGCTCATGCTGCCCGCATCGAGCGTCAGATTGTGGACGCCACCGGCATTGCCGGTCGTCTCGAGCCCCAGCTTGCGCGCCGCATAGGAGTCGAGCACATAGCCCTGGAGGATACCGTCCGTCACCAGATCCCGGTCCGCGGTGGCGACGCCCTCGTGATCGAACGCGGCGCTTCCCATGGCCTTCGGCAGGTGCGGCTGCTCGTGAATCCGGACCTGCTCTGCGAAGACGCGCCGGTCGCGATGACCGCGCAGAAAGGACGCGCCGCGGTAGAGGCTCGGCCCGCTCACGGCGGCCACCAGGTGGCCGACTAGGCTCGCCGCCACGGGCGCCTCGTAGAGCACGGGTGCGCGTCGGGTCGACAGACGTCGCGCCTCGAGCCGACGTGCCGCTCGGCGCGCTGCCGTCCGACCCACCTGCTCCGGCGCTTCGAGATCTCGCGCGTCGCGCGCAGCGGTGTACCAGTAGTCTCTCTGCATCTCGCCCGCCGCAGCGCCGACCACCGCGCAGCTCACCGCGTGGCGCGTGGCCCGCACGCCCCCCCGGAAGCCGTTGGTGTTCGCGTAGAGGTCGCGTCCCCGACGCGTGGAGACGGTGGCCCCTTCGGAGTTGACGATGCGCGCGTCGGCAGCGCGGCCAGCGTCCTCGCACGCCGTGGCCAACGCGATAGCGTCGTCGGGCTGGACGTCCCAGGGATGACAAAGATCGAGATCAGGGAACGAGGTCGCCAGCCGCTCGACGTCGGCGAGACCGTTGTAGGGATCCTCCGCCGTGTGACGCGCTATCGCACACGCAGCACGCGCCGTATCGGCGATCGCCGCGGCAGAGAAGTCCGTGGTGCTGGCGGACCCCTTACGATGGCCGAAGTACACGCCCAGCACCAGTCTTTTGTCCCGATTGTGCTCGACCGTCTCGACGTCGCCCAGACGAACGGTCACCGACAGCCCGCGACTCGCGGCGACAGACACCTCCGCCGCGTCGGCGCCGTGACGTCGCGCCGCATCGAGCGCATCGTCGGCGACGCCCTCGAGCGCCAGCGCCGACTCGCTGGCCGGGCCAGTCGCCACGGCCGTCCGCGACTCGCTCATCGTCGTCGTCCGCTCGGGCACGTCATCGCACGTCGACCCCGCCGACGGTAATCCCATCGATGCGCACCGTCGGTTGGCCGACGCCGACGGGCACCCTCTGGCCTTCTTTTCCGCAGGTGCCGATCCCGGTGTCGAGCGCCAAGTCCGAACCAACGAGCGCTACGCGGGTCAACACGTCTGGCCCGTTGCCGATGAGCGTCGCCCCTTTCACGGGTCGCGTGATCCGGCCTGCCTCGATCAGGTACGCCTCACTCGCCGAGAAAACGAATTTGCCCGAAGTGATGTCCACCTGTCCGCCTCCGAAATACGCCGCATACAGCCCGCGCTCCACCGAAGCGATGATCTCGCCGGGATCGAGGTCGCCGGGAAGCATGTAGGTGTTGGTCATGCGCGGCATCGGCAGGTGTGCGTAGGACTCGCGTCGGCCGTTGCCGGTGGACGCTGTGCCCATGAGTCGTGCATTCAGCGTGTCCTGCATGTAGCCCTTTAGAATCCCGTTCTCGATGAGCACGGTCTGCTGGGTAGGCGTCCCCTCGTCATCGATGTTCAGCGAACCGCGCCGGCCGACGATCGTGCCATCGTCGACAACGGTGCATCCCGGTGCCGCGACGCGCTCACCGACACGACCGGAGAACGCGGACGTGCCCTTGCGATTGAAGTCGCCCTCGAGCCCGTGCCCGATAGCCTCGTGCAGCAGAATGCCGGGCCAGCCGGGGCCGAGCACGACCTGCATCGTCCCCGCAGGCGCATCGACCGCATCGAGGTTGACCAGCGCGCGACGCGCCGCCTCGCGGGCGTATTCGAGCGCGCGCTGCTCCTCGGAGAAGAACGCGTACGTCGAGCGACCGCCGCCGCCGGCCGACCCTTGCTCGCGACGCCCGTCGTGCTCGACGATCACACTGACGTTGAGCCGCACGAGCGGCCGCACGTCGGCGGCGAGCACCCCGTTGCTGCCGGCAATCAGAACCACCTCGTGCTCGCCCGCCAGGCTCGCCATCACCTCCTTGACGCGGGGATCCTGGGCGCGGGCCTCGCGTTCCACCGCCTCGAGCAGACGAATCTTCTCGACGTCTTCGATGCTCGCCAGCGGGTCGGACTCGCCGTAGCGCCCGACACTGCCTGCCCCCCTCCACGCGATGGCGCGTTCGCTCGCTGCGTCGGCGGGCCGCGCGATCGCTCGCGCCGCCCGCGCCGCGCTCGTCAGCGCCGGCATGGCGATCTCGTCGGAGTAGGCGAAGCCGCTCTTCTCCCCGCTCACGGCGCGCAGGCCCACGCCCTGGCTGATGCCGTGCGAGGCACTCTTCACCTGACCTTCCTCGAGGGACCACGATTCGCGCCGCGCACCTTGGAAGTACAGCTCCGCATAGTCCACGCCCGGCGCCATCATCTGTGCAATCAACGATTCCAGACCGCGGTCGTCGAGCCCGACCGGCTCCAACAGCGTGCGACGTGCGGTGTCGAGTGTATCGGTCACGGTGAGCGTCTCTCCTGTTGCCTGGGTAGTGGTGGCGCGCAGCGCCTCATTCAAGCGCCGTTGCGGCGGGCCGCGCTCTGCGCTGCGGCGGCAACGGTGAGCCGACGGTGACTGAGGGCGGGAAAGGTGTCGCGGATCGTGGCGAGACGTTCCAGATCGATGTCGGCCCAAACGACACCTTCGCCGGATTCGCGGCACGCCTGCACCTCGCCCCACGGATCGACGATCATGGCGTGTCCCCAAGTCTGGCGGCCGTTGGCATGCAATCCGCTCTGGGCGGGCGCCACAACGTAGGCCAGATTCTCGATCGCGCGGGCCCGCAGCAGCACTTCCCAGTGCGCACGCCCGGTGGGCACCGTAAAAGCCGACGGCACGGCGAACCACTGTGCCCCCTGCTCGCCGAGCGCGCGATACAGCTCCGGGAAACGCACGTCGTAACAGATCGTCAGGCCGAGCCGTCCGCACGGCGTGTCGACCACGACCAGGTCGTCGCCCGGCTCGAAGTCATCGGATTCGCGGTAGGCCTCGTCGGGACCCACACGCACGTCGAACAGGTGCATCTTGTCGTAGCGCGCCACCAGCGCGCCGCTGTCGTCGAAGACCAGGCAGGCGCTGCGCTGCCGGCGCTTGTCGTCAACGCTGTACGGCACGCTGCCGGCGACCACCCAGATGCCGTGCTCGCGGGCGACGCCGGCGAGCACGGCGCGTGTCTCCTCGCCGGCGCCGCCCAGCGCCGCGCGCGCGCGCTCGGCGGCATCGCCGGCCATGACCGAGAAATTCTCCGGCAGCACCACAACGCGTGCGCCCGTCTCTCGCGCCTCACCGATCAGCCCGCAGGCGCTGCGGAGATTGGCATCCACGTCTGTCCCGGAACACATCTGCACGGCGGCGACGCGAGTCATTGCGCTATTTCCTCCTCGACGATGATCTCCAGCGCATCGAGGCTGCCCGAACCCGGCTCGAGCACGATGTGCCGCGACCCGATACCCAGGCTCACGAGCCAGTCGCGCACCTCGAATGCCCATGCATTGCCCAGGTCCCCCCCAGGATACCGGATGATCAGACGGGGATGCGACAACGCGTCGAAGTTCGCTACGGCGCGACGCAGGGGAGCCAGGCCGACGACGGTCTCGCCCGAGCGTACGCGTGGCCAGTCACCGCGCCTGAGCAGCTCGACCTCGGCAGACAAGGCGGGCGGCACGGCCAGCGCCAGCGCCATCGCGAGCACCGTCGGTCGAACGTGGCGGGTGGCTATCATGATCGCCTCCCAGGCATTATTGCCGAACTCCCGCGCGCAGGCACGTTGCGCCCGGGCCCCGTCTCCCCGCTCGGATTGCTTGTCCCGGTAGCGACGGGTGCCAGGGCACGCAGCAACACGTTCAGCACGTATCGTGCCTATCGCGTGTAGGCGGGGTTCGGATCGACGCCGGCACCGCTCTGCGAAGGTGGCGTCAGACGCTCGATCGTAGGCTCCTCCCACGACCCCGTTACCCGATACTTCGTGTGAACGGTCTTGGAAAGCTGGTTCTTGAAAATGCTCTGTGCCAGGAACACGACTGCGCCGGCAACCGGGTTGGCGAGCCCGGCGAGGACGCTGAGGCTGACGTTGCTGGTGACGTCGGGAGCGACCAGCAGCTCCAGATCATAGTCTTCCGCAGCGATGCCGGCCCGGCCCTCGACCTCGATCAGCGCTGCGGGACCGACGATAACGGTACCCTGTGAATGCAGGTCACCCTTGGTGATAAAACCGAGACCATCAACGCGGTCGAAGGTCAAGCCTTTACCGAAGACATCGGAAAAATCGAGGCTCAACCGACGGGTCAGCGCCTCTACGTTCAACAACCCCAGCGCGCGGCCACCACCACCGGGGCTGATCTTGGGGAACCGTCCGTCGCGCGCCGCGAATTGATAGGTGCCGTTGAGCTCGGAAAACGCAAATCCTCCCGGGCTGTCGTCCCAGGCGAAGTAACCGCTGGCCGTGGCCGTCGCCCCTTCCACCTGACCGGGAAAGCCGAGCGCAGCCAACGTGGTCCCAAGGTCCTCGCTGTTCGCCTGACCCGACAGCGCCGTGCGGTGCACGGACCCGTCGAACGACCAGCTGCCTTGCGCCTTCAGCGACATCTCCGGCCGTTCGAGATCGAGCCGCGTTATGCGCAACGCCTGGTCGCCAGGCTCCGCGCGCAGCTCGAGGCGCCCAAGCTGCATGTCGCGATACTGAAAATCCGCGCACGCGAACTCGAGGATGGGCAACCTGCTCGGATCGAGTCGTTCGTCAGTCGGCGCGGCATCGACGGCACGCATGTACAGCCGCTCGAGCTGCCCGACCACGCGCGGCGGCCCGGCAGCCGCGGCCACCGTCTGCTCCTGCGACGGCAAGAACGCGATGTCGCCTGCGAGCTCCTCGCCGTCGACGCGGGTGCGCCAGCGTCCGCCGTCGTCGCGGCGACCACTCACGGCGAGCGCGCCGAACGTGCGGCCCAGTAAGCGCGCGCGCTCGACACCGACCCGAACCTCGCTCACCACCGTGGCATCCGCGTCGGCGTCGGCCTCCGCCTCCTCCGGGGAGCTCACCACCTCCAGCCAGCCGTCGAGGTCGGCATACGGCGCGTAGAGCCCAACGACCAGCTCGTCGACACCCGGCAGCGACGCAGGTCGCTCACCGATGTTCACAGCGCCCCGTAGAATGCGTCGCCGCCCCTCCTGCTCGGCGACCAGCAGCCGCCCATTGGCACGGGCGCCCAGGGTGAAGCTCACCTCCACGGGTCGGTTCTTGGCGAAGTCGATGCGCGTGACCAGCGCGTCCGGCTGCGCTGCAGGCTTGGCCGCTGGCTCGGGCAGCTCTATGCTCACTCCCGTCAGATCCGAGCGCAGCTCGAGGCCACGCGTCTGCCCTTCGATCAGCAGCTCGCCGGTCCAGCTGAGCGTGCCGTCGAGTCGCCCGGTGATACGCTTGCCCAGGTAAGGCGCAAGCTCGTCGACGTTTGCGTCCCCGCGTCCGTCGATACGTATCGCCGCAGGCCGCCGCTGCGCCTCCGAGGCAATGTCAAACTCGATGTCGCCTCCGAGCAGTCGACCGCGCAGACCGCGACCGGTGACCTCGCGCCGGGTGAAGCTGACGTCTCCCGTCAACTCGGTAAGCACGAGGTCCCCCGGCAGCGTCACCCGGTCGCCCTGCAGGGTATACACGCCCTCCACCTTCGTTTCAGGCAAATTGCGAACGGGGAGCTCGAGCGCCAGCCGCAGCGACCCGTCGCCCTCGATTGACAGCTCCTCGGGTGCAAGGCTGGAATCGCGAAACGGCGGCCCCTCGCGCAAGAATTCCAGCGCCCTGGCGCTGGGCCCACTCATCTCGCCGTGCAGCTTCAGGGTGGGGTCGGGGGTGCGCAACGTCTCGAATCCCGCCTCCGCCTCACGAATCGCCAAGCCGCCCAGACGGCCTTGCCGCGAGTGAAAACGCAAGGCGGCGCCTTCGGCCCGCAGCGTGACGTCGGCATTCTCGAGGCGGGGCCAACCGGGCGCATAGTCGAGCACGCCGTCGCGAATGTCGGCGACCACTTCGAACTTCCCGCCGGCTCGATCGAAGGGGAAATCGGCGGCCCGGCCCTCGGCGCGAACCCGGCCCGAGACCACACGCCCTGCGACAACGGCCCGTTCGAGCCAGGCGACCAGCTTCGGCGACATCTTGCCGATCGGATAATACCGCGAGACGTTGGTGGCATCGGCGCCGCCGAAACGCAGATCGATGTCGAGCAGCGGCGATCGCACTGCGCCCGGCTCGATGCGCACTTCGACGTCGCCGCGCACCCAGACGTTACCGTCGGTGAGCTCCATGCCCTCGCCGCGCACCAGCCAAGCGTCGCCGTCGGGTCGCCAGTGCACGACGCCGGAGACCCCGTCGCTCGTGAGCGGTGCCCTGAACAACTTGCGCGCGGCGAGCGTCAGCCGCTCGGCGGCGATCGCGAAACTGCCGCCGCCCGGGCCAACCTGCAGGCTGCCGTCGATACCGGTGAGCGACGGCATTCGCCCGGAGGCCGCAACCTCGACGTCCCGGACGTTGGCGTGAATGCCCCGGAACTCGCCCCCGCTCCACTCCGCCTCGACGTCGCGCACGACCCCCTTCGGCCGCATCGCGGACAGCAGACGGGCAAGCTCGGGCCGCTGCCGTGCGATGATCTGCGGCGCCACGAGATCCTCCAGCCGCATGCGATCCCCCGCTACGGTTATGGTGTCGTCGCGCGCGGATACGACCCATCGGCCGAGGTCCCTGGGAATGGCGCCGGCCGCGAGCTCGACGTCGTTGATGCCGAGCTGCCAGCCTCCCGGCTGCGTCTGCCAGTCGAAAGACCCGCCGAGCTCCCCGAGCTCGATCGTTGCGGCGTCCGTTGTGGTGCCAAGCGAGACGTCGCGCAGCCGAATCTGGCCGGAGAGATGCGTCAGCCGCCCTGCACCGATCTCGATCTGGGCCTGACCGGCGGCGCGTCCCCTCAGGGCTGCCACCCCTTCGAGCATCGACGCCGGTCCCTCCAGCTCGAGACCGTTGCTCGATACCGCCAACGTCGCGTCCCACGTGCGCAGCCGGTGTGAGGGGGCAACCACCTCCCCTTCCACGGCAATCCGAGAGCTGCGCCCGCTGCCCACCGACGCCTGCATCACCAGCCGATTCACGTGCCGCTTCGGGTGGCTGAGGGTGGCGTCGATGCCCGACACCACCAGCACGTTCGGCGAGCCGGCGAGATCTCGCCACTGCAACGCTGCCTGGCCCACCCGCACCGTTGTGTGCTCGAGCAACGTCATCAGGTAAGGCCCGGCTCTGTCCCACCAGCCGGGCTCGCGCGGAGCCATGTTGGCGAGAGCCACACGGCCGCTTTCGTGGCTGTCGAGCGCCATGCGCAGCGCCTCGAGCTCCACACGGGCGCAATCCCGCCTGCCGAGCAGCAGACAGAGCATGTTGACTCGGATGGCCACCGCATCGGCCGTTAGCGGCGCCGCCGCCGGCGCACGCTCCGCGCCGGGTCCGGCTGCGATCGCCGAGGCGTCGACCCGTAGCGTGCCGCCGCGCCACGCCGCCCGCAGCGCCCCGATGCGAACCGGCGCTCCCAGCCGCTCGGCCGCAGCCCGTTCGATGGGCAATCGCAGGCTGTCCACGTGGGGCAGCGCCAGCACGACCGCCGCCGCCACCGCTGCGGCCACCAGCAGCACGGCAACGAGCGGGTAGACCACGGCGCGGGCGAGCGCGCCGCGGTGTGCGGGACCGCGCTTGCGGGCAGGCGCCGTCGACGCCGCCGCAGGGGGCCGCTCTCGCGACCGCCCCTTGCGGCCCGACTCCGCGGAGCCGGAGGGTCGCTCATCGACGGCCAACGTTGCCCACCCTCTCGCTGGCAATCACGTTGGAATTCCTCACCTTCCACGGCGAGCCGCCGCTCGCCTGCAAAGACCGGTCCCGCTCCACGGCTGCCACGGCGCGGAGCAGACCGGCATCATCAATGGGAGCGCTCGAAGGATGTCGAGGCTCCCATGGTATAGCGGCGCCGCGGCAAGACGCGGCGGCGGCGACACCGGCGTCACGCGGCAACGCAACGCTTCGCCGCCGTTGCCCGATGCCCCCACGACGATGCTCAGGAGCGGAGACATCGGCAGCCTGCCCCATTATCGCAACCGCTGCGGCGCTCAACCGGCCGCCTCGATGCCGGTGAGCTTCCGTCGAGGTGTTCGACATGCCTCCTCGCCGTGACCTTGCCCGATGACGATGAGCTCCATGTCGCGGGAACGATACGCTAGATCGGAACCACGTCAAAAAGCTCCTGGTGGTACATGCTCTCGACCTGCAGGCGGATCGGCTTGCCGATGAACTCCTGCAGATCGGCGAGACTCGTCGATTCTTCGTCGAGCAGCATGTCGACGACGACCTGTGCGGCGAGCACGCGGTACTCGCTGGCGTCGAATTGGCGCGCCTCCCGCAGTATCTCCCGGAAGATCTCGTAGCAGACCGTCTGCGGCGTCTTCAGAACACCGCGCCCGCCACATACAGGACACCGCTCGGTCAACACGCGCTCGAGATTCTCGCGGGAGCGCTTGCGGGTGATCTCGACCAACCCCAGGGGCGACATCTCCGTGAGGTTCGTCTTGGCACGATCGCGGGCGAGTGCCTTCTCCAACGCCCGCAGCACCTGGCGCCTGTGCTCGGGGTCCTCCATATCGATGAAATCCACGATGATGATGCCGCCGATGTTGCGTAGCCGGAGCTGGCGGGCAATGGCCTGCGCCGCCTCGAGGTTGGTCTTGAAGAGCGTTTCCTCGAGGTTGCGACGGCCGACGAAACCGCCCGTATTGACGTCCACCGTGGTCATCGCCTCGGTCTGATCGATGACCAGATAGCCGCCCGATTTGAGGGTGACGTTTCGCTCGAGCGCCTTGTGTATCTCGTCCTCCACCGAGTACAAGTCGAACAGGGGCCGCTCGCCCGGGTAGTACTCGATGCGCCCGCCCACCTCGGGAATGAGATCGGCCGCAAAACGCGTAGCCCGCTGATAGCTCTCCTGCGAGTCGATGCGCACCTTCTCGACGTTGTCTCGGACCAGATCCCGGATCGTGCGTAGCAGCAGCGGTATGTCGCCGTGGATCAGCGCCCGCGCCGGAGTCTCGTGGATACGGTCTTGGATCTTCTTCCACAGCTTACACAGAAACCCGATGTCGGCTTCGAGCTCCGCCGTCGTCGCCGACTCGGCGGCGGTGCGTATGATGAAGCCACCCGATTGGGCATGCGCTTGCAAGAGCGCCCTCACCGCCGCTTTGAGTCGCTCGCGTTCGTCCGCGTCCTGAATCCGCTGCGAGACGCCGATGTGCTCGGACGAGGGCAGATACACCAGATGGCGGGCGGGGATGGTCAGCTGGGTGCTCAGCCGCGCACCCTTCGAGCCGATGGGGTCCTTGATGACCTGGACCACGACCTCCTGGCCTTCGTGCAGCAGCTCGTTGATCGACGGCGCGGCGCCGCCGCTCGCATCTGCCGTGCCATTCGGCGACCCCTCGACGCAATCCGACGCATGCAGAAAAGCCGTGCGTTCCAAACCGATGTCGACGAATGCCGCCTGCATGCCCGGCAGCGTGCGCACGACCTTGCCCTTGTAGATGTTCGAGACGATACCGAGGTTGCGGCCGCGCTCGATATGCACCTCCTGCAGTACCCCGTTCTCCACAACGGCGACGCGTGTTTCCTGCGGCGTGACGTTGATCAGAATCTCCTCGCTCACAGGCAGTCGACCCCCAGCTTTTTTATCAGCTTGCGCGTCTCGAACAACGGCAGCCCGACGATCCCCGAATAGCTGCCCTCGATGCGGGCGACGAACGCTCCGGCCCGACCCTGTATCGCGTAGGCGCCCGCCTTGCCGCGCGGCTCACCCGTGCGCCAGTAGCGCCCGATCAGCTCATCCGAGAGCGCCATGAATGTTACCGTGCTCTCGCTCAACGCCGTGTGAATCGAGCCATCGTACGCCACCGCAACGGCCGTCAGCACCCGATGGCTTCGGCCCGAAAGCCGGCGCAGCATCCGACGCGCCGCCGCCTCGTCGCGCGGCTTGCCCAGTATCACATCATCGACTACGACGCAGGTATCGGCGCCGAGAACCGGCCGCGGCGCCAGTCGCCGCTCCCGCATCTGCGCAACGCCGGCAGCCGCTTTGCCACGGGCCAACCTCACGACATGGTCGCGCGGCGTCTCGCCCGCACGCGGCGTCTCGTCCAACCCGGCGGGCAGCAGCTCGAACTCGACGCCGATCTGGCGCAAAAGATCCTGGCGCCGCGGGGACTGCGAAGCGAGGTAAAGAGACACTCGTCCCGACACGTTCACCGACGGCTGCTCTGGCGATGATAAGGCAGACCTGCCGTAATGCTCCAGGCTCGATACAGCTGTTCGGCAAGCACGATGCGCACCACGGGATAACCCATGGTCAGGGGCGACAACGACCAGACCTGCTCGCAGCGCTGCAGGCACGCGTCGTCCAGCCCCTCGGGACCCCCGATCAGAATCGCCACATCCTGCCCGCCGGCCAACCACTGCCCGAAAGCGCCCGCGAGATCCTCCGTGGAGCGCGGTCGGCCGCTACGCGAAAGCGCAATGAGCCGGCTGCGCGAGGGCACGGCGCTGATCAAGCGCTCGCCTTCCTCGCGCGTGAGGCGGACGAGATCCGCCCCGCGCGTACGCCGCGCCGCTGGGACTTCGATCAGCTCAAGCCGACAGTGCGATGGCAGCCGGCGGGCATACTCGGCGAATCCTTCGCGCACCCATCCCGGCACGCGCTGCCCGACAGCGACGGCATAGATGCGCACCGGCGGATCACTGCCGCCCGACGCCGCTGACCGGGACAGCCCGCCGCGCGCGACGGGCCCGGCGCCTGGCTAGCGGTGCGATGTGAATTCGAGAAAGATTCTCCGTGTGCCGGTGGCCGATGTCGAACAGCCTCACGGCGTCTCCTGGCGCCCCTCGCGCTGGGCGATGACGACGTCGCGCAGCTGCTCACTCCACAGCCCCTCGAGATCATAATGCTCGCGCGTAGCCTTACGCATCACATGCACGACGACATCGCCATAGTCGATCAGAATCCAGTCGCCCTCCTGCTGGCCTTCGACGCCGACAGGCTTGCAGCCGGCCTCACGCATCACCTCGAGCACTTTTTCGGCAATGGTCTTCACATGGCGATCGGAGGTGCCTCCAGCGACGATCATGAAGTCGGTGATATCGGTCATGCCACGCACGTCCAGAGGGCGTATGTCCTGGGCCTTGGCCTCGTCCATCGCCCGCATGACCGTTGCTTTCATCTGCTCAGCCTGCACTGTGGCACCCCTTGGTTGCTTGACGGTAGAGCGCGTGTCGACGCACGTAGTCGTACACGGCGGGAGGCAGATCCTTGGCAACGTCCTCACCGCGTTGGATACGTTGGCGCACGCTCGTTGCGGACACGTCACGAGGCGTGACGGTGACCAGCCGTATCCAGCCTGCGGAACGCTCGCCGAGGTCACGACCCTGCGGGCACACGGCAGCGGCCCACCACTCGGGCAGCGGAACGGGCGGCGTCCAACCGGGCCGCTGCATCACCGCGACATGGGCGAGGCACGTCACCTCCCGCCAGCGGTGCCATGTGGGCAGATCGAGAAACGCGTCGAGGCCCAGTATGAGGCACAGCGAGCGAGACCCCACCTCCTGACGCAGCGATTCGAGCGTGGGTACGGTGTAAGAGATGCCGCCTCGCCGCAGCTCGCGATCGTCGGCCACGAAATGCGGGAAATCGCCGATCGCCAGCGTCAACATGCGCCAGCGATGGTCGACATCGGCGACGGGCGACGCCCGGTGGCCGGGCCGGGCGGCGAGGATGAAGCGTACCGAGTCGAGGTCAAGCGAGCGCCGCACCTCGTCTACCGGTAACAGGTGACCGTTGTGGATCGGATCGAAGGTGCCACCGAATATGCCGATCGGCCTCATCGACCTCCGCGCTACGCCTGCGATCGACGGCTCCCCGATCCGTCATCAGCCCTCACTGCCGGATGTGCCCGTCGCCCACCACGACAAATTTCTGCGACGTCAGTCCCTCCAGCCCCACGGGACCACGCGCGTGCAGCTTGTCCGTGCTGATGCCGATCTCGGCGCCGAGACCGTACTCGAAGCCGTCGGCGAAACGCGTGGAGGCGTTGATCATCACGGAGCTCGAATCGACCTCCGTGATAAAGCGGCGGCCGCGGCCGATGTCTTCGGTGACGATCGAGTCCGTGTGGCCGGAGCCGTAGCGGGCAATGTGATCCATGGCCGCGTCGAGACCCGGCACGATCCGCACGGACAGGATCGGCGCCAGGTACTCGGTGTACCAGTCTTCCTCCGAAGCCGGCTTCACATCCGCAAACAAACCCCGCGTCGCCTCGCAACCGCGCAGCTCCACGCCCGCCTCCGCGTACAGCGCGAAGAGCTTAGGCAGCACCTCGGGGGCAATCGCCTCGGCCACCAAAAGCGTCTCCATGGTGCAGCAGGTGCCATAGCGCTGCGTCTTCGCGTTGTAGGCGATGCGTATCGCCTTCTCGACGTCGGCTTTGTCGTCGACGTAGACGTGACAGATGCCGTCCAAGTGCTTGATCACGGGAACCCGCGACTCCGCCGCGATGCGTTCGATCAGGCCACGGCCACCTCTCGGCACGATGACGTCGACCCACTCGGGCATCTTGATCAGCGCCCCCACGGCGGCCCGATCGGTGGTCTCGAGCACTTGGACCGATTCGTGTGGCAGTCCTGCTTCGTCGAGCCCCTGGCGCAGGCAACCCGCGATGCTGAGGTTCGAATGCAGCGCCTCGGAGCCACCGCGCAGTATCGTTGCGTTGCCGGACTTGAGGCACAGCCCCGCGGCGTCTGCGGTGACGTTGGGTCGAGACTCGTAGATGATGCCGATGACACCGAGGGGCACGCGCATCCTGCCCACCTGGATCCCGGAGGGTCGGTAGCTCAGACCGGTGATCTCGCCGACCGGATCCGGCAGCGCCGCGATCTGACGCAACCCCTCTGCCATCGCCCCGATGCGCTGCGCATTGAGCTCGAGCCGGTCGAGCAGCGCAGCGTCGAGCCCTGATCGGGTCCCCGTATCGAGGTCCTTGCCGTTGGCCCGCATGATGTCCGCGGCACGCTGCTCGATGGCGGCCGCCGTCGCGCGCAGCGCGCGGTCCTTGGCCGCCGTCGGTGTGCGGGCCAGAACCCTGGCCGCAGCGCGGGCGCGGCGCCCGAGCTCCTGCACGTAGGCCTCTATGTCGTAGGCGAGCTGAGCGCCTGTCGTCATGTCACCTGTCCAGTTCTTTGCTGCGCTGTAAGCAACCAGCGCTTCCCGCTCAGCGCGAGTGCTATTTTCTCGAATTCCTGCCAGACGTCCCCGTCGATAGTAACCGACTCCCGGCCTTTTAGCACCCGATCCGCGCGCGCCAGCAGGCGAACCACGTCCAACCATCTCCGCCGCTCGATGCGGCGGAGTGCCGCCGCGACGGTCTTTTTGTTCTTCTCCCACACACGGTTCGCCTGCAGCACCTGAGCGATTGCGGCGCCACCCTCGAGCTGCTCCGCCATCACCGCCATGGCGCGCGCCTCGCGCGCCAGCGCCCACTGTATCAGCGGCGGCGCAATGCCCTCGCGGCGCAGACCGCCGAGGATACGCAACGCACGCGGGAGTCGGCCGGCGAGACAGGCATCGACGAATGCAAACACATCGAAGCGCGCGTGATCCGCGATGATGGCGTCGACATCGTCGACGCGCACGCGATTGTCGGGCGCCAGCAGCGCGAGCAGTCTGATCTCCTGTGCGGCGGCGAGCAGGTTGCCCTCCAGCAGGTGGCTCAGACGCTCTACGACCCCCTCGTCGAAGCTGAGCCCCTCGCTGCGCAACCGCTGGCGAATCCAGCCCGGCAGCGCGCCCGCGTCGACCAGCGGGTGCTCGACCACGATCCCGTGGCGCTCGACGGCCTTGAACCACTTCGACGAGCGCACGGCGCGTTCGATGCGTCCGGCGATGATCATGAGCGACGTGTCCGCGACGGGCTCCGCGGCCAGCTCCGCGATGCAGCGCCCGCCGACCTCGCCGGGTCGGCCGCTCGGGATGCGCAGCTCGATCAGGCGGCGCGTCGCGAACAACGACAGCGAGCGCGACTGGCCGGCCAAGGCATCCCAGTCGAATCGGCTATCGGCGTCGAAGCGGAGCCGCTCCACGAAACCCTGCGCGCGCGCAGCGTGCCGCACCACATCGCAGGACTCCTCGACCAGCAACGGCTCAGGACCACACAGCAGACACGCCCCCGGCAGGCCTGTGCCGAGCCGTTTAGCAAGAGACGGCGCGTCGACACGCATGCAGGCGGGAGCGGCGTGTGGCGCGCGATCGTGATCAGCCGCGGACGCCGCCGCGCCGGCTAGGAGGCGGGGACCGGACGTTCCGCGCCAAGCGCCACCGGCAGACGATGTGCCCTCGCGGCGACCGTGGCCAGCTGCCGCAGTATTTGCTGTACGAGCTCGGTCTCCATGTCCTCACGCAGGAACTCCTCCTCGTCGACCTTCTGGAGCAGCTGCGTGCTGTCGAATTCCAGATCGCGGTTCTGGCTCAGCCGGCTCTGCGCGAGCAGCGTCTCGCCGCTGCTGTCCCGCACCTCGAACACCACGGTGTAGAACAGCTGATAGCGCGTCGCCAGGCCGCGGGTGTCGACCGTGCGCACCTTGCGCTCGTAGTTCGCCTCGACGAGATCGAGCACCGCCGTCGCCTCAGTGGGTTCCGTGGCGACCGCTGCACCGGCGAAGCGCAAGCCTTTCTTGAGCGCCTCGACCAGCTGTCGATTGTCGCCGTCCACGTAGACCGTAGCCAGCTTATCCGACAGCGGCACCTTGCCGCGCAGGTGAAACCCGCAGCCCGAGATCAGACTTGCGCCCACCAACAGTGTCATTGCAACACGAAACAGCATGGCTTCCGTCCTTCTTCCGTTGCTACCCAGATTTGCGTCAGCTCGCCCCGTGCGCGCTCGCCGACCGTTGCCAAACGGTGTGGGCGCGTCGGTGGACACTAGCCGACAACGAGGTTGACCAGCTTACCCGGCACGACGATTACGCGCCGGATGGAGCTGTCGCCGACGTGGCGGCGGACTTTCTCCTCGGACAGCGCCGCCGCCCGAATCCGCTCCTCGTCCGCTCCGCTCTCGATCTCGATGTGGCCGCGCAGCTTACCGTTCACCTGCACAACCATCTCCACGGTATCGCGCTCAAGGGCCCCGGCATCGACCTCCGGCCAGCGCGCATCGATAACATCATCCACTTGACCAAGCGCGCGCCACAACACGTGGGCGACATGCGGCACGATGGGGGCAAGCACGGCGACCAGTATCGCCAAGGCCTCGAGCACGACCGCAACCCGAGCCTCATCGCCGTCGCCCGCGGCCTGCGGGACGTCGAAACGATCGATGGCGTTGAGGAGCTCCATGCAGGCGGCGACCACCGTGTTGAACTGGTACCTCTGGTAATCGCGGTTGATCCGCTCCAGCGCCGCGTGCGCCGCCGCGCGCAAGGCCCGCACCTGCGGGTCGGGATGCGACCCCGCCCAGTCGAAACCGCCGTTGCCGCAGCGCCCCGCGTTGAGGCGCGCAATGGCGGCCTGGTGACTATGGACCAGCGCCCAGAGCCGCCGCAGGAACCGGTTGGCGCCCAGCACCGCGTCATCGTTCCACTCGAGCGTATGCTCCGGCGGTGCGGCGAACATCACGAACAAGCGCACGGTGTCCGCACCGAAGCGATCGATGAGCGCCTGCGGGTCGACACCGTTGTTCTTCGACTTGGACATCGTGCCGATGCCGGCGGATATCACGGGCTGTCCGTCGGTGCGCAGCGCGGCGCCTGCGCGGGCGCCGCGCTGGTCCGTTTGCACGTCGACGTCCGCCGGGTTGAAGTAGGTGATGCGCCCCTCCTCGGTTTTGCGATAGAAGATCTCGTTGAGCACCATGCCCTGAGTGAGCAGGTTGGTGAACGGCTCGTCGACGTCCACCAACCCTTCGTCGCGCATGAGCTTCTGGAAAAAGCGCGCATAGAGCAGGTGCAGCACGGCATGCTCGATGCCGCCCACGTACTGGTCGACCGGCAGCCAGTAGTCAGCGCGCCGATCGACCATCCCGCCGTCGTGGTCGGCGCAGGCATAGCGCGCGAAATACCAGGACGATTCGACGAAGGTATCGAAGGTGTCGGTCTCGCGCCGGGCCGCACCGCCGCATTGCGGGCAAGCCGTCGCGTAGAACTCCGGCATGTTGGCGAGCGGTGAGCCCACCCCCTGGAACTCCACGTTCTCGGGAAGCAGCACGGGCAGCTGCTCGTCGGGAACCGGCAGCGCACCGCACTGATCACAGTTGATGACCGGTATGGGGCAACCCCAGTAGCGCTGGCGGCCCACGCCCCAGTCGCGCAGCCGGTAGCGCGTCGTGCGCTCCCCGTTGGCATGTTGCGTCAGGTACTCGGCGGTGGCATCGAAACAGGCCTGGAAATCGAGGCCATCGAACTGCCCCGAGTTGCACGACACGGTGGCTTCCTTGGCAATGTAGGCGCCGGCCTCGAGGTCGGCGTCGCCGTCGACGGGTCTGACGACCTGGCGGATCTCGATGCCGTGAGCACGGGCGAACTCCCAGTCGCGCTGGTCGTGACCGGGAACCGCCATGACGGCGCCGGTGCCGTACGCCATCAGCACGAAGTTCGCCACGAAGAGAGGCAGCTGCTCGCCGGTCACCGGATGCAGGGCGTGCACCGGCAGGCGATGGCCTTTCTTCTCCATCTTCTCGAGAGCGGCCTCGGTCACATCGGTGCGACGACACTCGTCGATGAAGGCCGCGAGCGGCGGGTCGCCCTCGGCATACTTGGCGGCCAGCGGGTGCTCAGCGGCGACGGCCATGTAGGTGACCCCCATCACCGTATCGGGGCGCGTCGTGTATACGCGCAGCGGCGCGTTGTCGCCTTCGACGCCAAAGTCGAACTCCACGCCCGCGGAGCGGCCGATCCAGTTGCGCTGCATCGTGCGAACGGCCTCCGGCCAGCCGGAGAGGTTGTCCAGCTCCGCCAGCAGCTCGTCGGCATAGGCCGTGATGCGAATGAACCACTGCGGGATGTCACGGCGCTCGACCGGCGCCCCGGAGCGCCACCCCCGGCCGTCGATGACCTGCTCGTTGGCCAGCACCGTCTGGTCGACGGGATCCCAGTTGACCGTCGCCATCTTCTTGTAGGCCAGTCCCTTCTTCAGCAGCCGCGTGAAGAACCACTGCTCCCAGCGGTAGTACTCGGGGCGGCAGGTCGTGACCTCGCGCCCCCAGTCATAGGCAAAGCCGAGGCGCCGCAGCTGGACTTTCATGTGCGCGATGTTGTCGTACGTCCAACGCGCCGGCGGCACCTGGCTCTGAATCGCCGCATTCTCGGCCGGCAGGCCGAAGGCGTCCCAGCCCATGGGCTGCAGCACGTTCTTGCCACGCATACGCTGGTAGCGGCTGATCACGTCGCCGATGGTGTAATTGCGCACGTGACCCATGTGCAGGCGACCCGAGGGATAGGGGAACATCGACAGGCAGTAGTACTTCTCGCGCGACGGGTCCTCCGTCACCCGAAAGCACTCGCCGGCGTCCCAGTAATGCTGGACGTCGGCCTCGACAATCTCGGGTCGGTAGTGCTGCTCGATCATGGCCGTGTATTGTAACGGCTCACAGGGGGATCTCACAGGCTGCCACGGCGCGCCATCGGACGCGACGTCGGCGACCTGCCTTGCGGGAGTTGGAGCGCGAATTGCGCTACAATGAACCTATGAAACGTTCACATCAGGCTCCGGCTCGCGGCGCCTCGGCCGCTGTATGCATGGCCGCGGCGCTGGTCCTCGCCATCGACGCCGCCAGCGGCGAAGGCATCTGCAAAACGACCGACCCGGTGACGGGACACGCCCTGTACGGCGATTGCTCGGAGCTCGAGAAACAGCCAGGCGCAGAGCTCCTGCCCATCGACACCGAAAGCAACATCGCCGACCGGCCGCGGCTGGGCACAGGTCCTGCGCAGCCCGGCGCCGCGGGGACACCGGCAACCGCCGGCACAGCCGGCGGCGCCTCGGGCGCAGCCGCAGCGGCGGGTGAACCCGACGATGACGCCGCCCACGAGGCCACGATTGCGGCGCAGGAAGATGCCGGATTTGCCGCTCAGCAGTCGGTTTGCGGAACCGGCCCCACGCCGTGTGGGCCGGGCGGCCTCCCGCAACAAGGGGCAGGCGTGGCGCCGAGCGGGACATTCGCTCCGGGCCACCCCAGCCTGCGGACGGCGCCGAGCGGCCAACGCGCGGTGGAGCCGACGGAGATACCCGATTCGGCGGCCGCTCGAACGACGACACAACCGCAACGAGACCCGCGGCTCACCGGGCAGCCTCCCGGGGACCAGCGGCAAGGAACGGGTTTGACACAGGCACTGCCGGGAGGTCAGCTGGCCCGACCCGGCAGCTTTGCGCCCGCATCGGGTCCGACCAGCAGTGAGACGTTCCAGGTAAGCCCGAACGTGGTGGCGAACCCACCTCCCCCCGTCGTCGGGGCCGGGGCCGCCGTTGCCCCTCCCGCGCCGCTGCCGCCGCCTGCGCCTGTGTTTCCCGGCCCCTAGCGGGATCCGCCTCTCAGCACGGATCGATGCCGGGCGGCGGCCCAAACGGGCAGCGGCGCTCGCTTACCCGCGCTCAAGCCTGCCCGCGTCAGCGGCCGTCTAGCCTCGGACGTCACGGCGCGTCGGCGCGCCGTAAGGCGTCCTGGGCGCTGGCCTCGTCGCCCAGCGCGCGATGGCCGTGGGCGATCAGCAGCCAGCTGCTGCGCCGCAAGGCCGCATCGTCGCCCGCCAGCGTGGCGGCCTTCGACGCCATCTGTATGGCCTGCTCGGGCTGCCCCTGATCGAGGCGCAGCTCGCCCAGCCGGTACCACAGCGAGGGATTCTGAGGATCGATGGCGAGCGCTCGCTCGAGTGCCGCGGCGGCGTTCTCCAACGCCCCAGCGGCCGCCTCGCGTTCCGCGGTCTCGACGAGCGCGACGACCACCGGCGGACCCGCACTCGACGCGCCCGCCGGCAGCGCTTCGCCGACAGCCGCGTCCTCCGGCGACAGAGGCGTTCTCTCGATGGCCTCCGGCTCAGGCGCCGGGCGTCGCTCGGCGGTTTCGGCGCTCTGCGCTGTCGCCGACCGCTCGACCACCTGAGCCGGGGGAGTGCTGGCGCAGCCGGCACCGAGCAGGGTCGCGGCAGCGACGGCTGCCGCCGCCAGCCATCGCTCGACGCTCGGCGCGCCTCGCCATGCCACAGCTACCAACGCGTTGCTCATCTCACGTTCCTCTCGTCCAACCACAGCCTGCTGGGGCGGCGACGTTGCGCCGGCGCCGGCGGCGTGCGTGCCGCCAGCGTCGCGCAGCGCGCCTGCTCGCGTGGCGCAGAGCCGCGCATGAAGGGCAGCGGCCGCGCGCCGTCGCAGCCGTCGTCGGCCAGCTTGCCGCTGGGCAGATCGACGACGACCGTCACGATATCCTCGGGCCGCGGCTGCGCGAGCGGCTCGAGGTCGAGCCGGCGCATGAGCGCGTGCCAGACACGCATGGCGCCGCTGGCGCCGCTCAGACCCGTAGAGCCGTTGTCGTCACGACCCACCCAGACCACCGCCAGGTAGTTGCCCGTGTATCCCGCAAACCAGCTGTCGCGGTAGCCGTCGGTGGTGCCCGTCTTGCCGGCGACGTTCAACGCGGGGGACAGGCTGCGGCCCAGCGCGCTGGCCGTGCCGCTGCGCACCACTTCCTGCAGGGCGAAGTTGAGCAGATACATGGGGGCGGGATCGATCACCTGATCGACGGATAGCGCATAGCGTGCGAGCGGCGTCTGTGCTGCCGAGAGCACGGAGAGAATGCCGCGCAGCGGCGCGCGAAAACCACCGCTGGCCAAGGTCTGGTACATCTGGGCCACCTCGACGGGGGCCAGGTCGGCGGCACCGAGCAGCAGCGCCGGGTAAGGTACCAGCTCGCGCTCGATGCCCATTCTTCTCATCACGCCGACGACGTTCGTCATGCCTACCTCAAGACCAAGGCGGGCGGTGGCGACATTGTAGGAGCGTGCCAGCGCGGTCAACGCATCGACTTCCCCGTGAAACTTCCCGTCGTAGTTGCGCGGCGTCCACACCGGGCTGCCTCGCTGCTCGACGCGCAGCGGCCCGTCGTCGAGCAGCGTCGCCAGGGTATAGTGCGACGGCTCGCTCAGCGCCGCTGCATAGACCGCCGGCTTGACCAGCGAGCCTATCGGGCGTACCGCGTCGAGCGCCCGATTGAAGCCTGCGAAACCGGCTTGCCGGCCACCGACCATCGCCAGCACTTCGCCGTTGTTGGGCCGCACGACCACCACGGCGCCCTCGAGGGTGCCCTGCGCGAGATCCCGCGCCTGGTCGAGCTCTGACAGCGTCGACGCGAGAGCGGCTTCGGCCGCATCCTGCACCTGGGGGTCGAGCGTGGTGTGAATGGCCAGCCCCTGCGAGCGCAGATCGTCGTCTCGGTAGTCGCGTCTGAGCTGGCGTCGGACGTAATCGACGAAAGCCGGGTAGCGGGTAGTGGCCAGGGTGGCGGTGGTGCTGATCCCGAGTGGCGCGCTTTGCAGGCTTGCGAGCTCGCCGGGGCGCAGCTGACCGTGGCGCTCCAGCAGCGTGAGCACCACGTTGCGTCGCGCAAGCGCGCGCTCGGGGTGGCGTCGTGGATCGTAGGCCGAGGGCGCCTGCACCAGGCCGACCAGCAGCGCGGTCTCGGAAAGCGTCAGCTCGCGGAGCGGTCGATCGAAGTAGAACCGGCTGGCCAGCCCGAAGCCATGGATGGCGCGGTTACCGGCCTGGCCCAGAAAGACTTCGTTGAGATAAGCCTGCAAAATCTCGTGCTTCTCGTAGTGCAGCTCGAGGAGCACCGCCATGACCATCTCCTTGAGCTTGCGCTGGAAGGTCCGTTCCGCGCTCAGGTAAAAATTCTTGACCAGCTGCTGGGTGATGGTGCTGCCACCCTGAACGACGCCGCCGGCCCGTAGGTTGGTCCACACGGCGCGCGCCAGCCCGCGCGGGTCCACGCCGATGTGGCGCATGAAATTGCGGTCTTCCACCAGCATCAGCGTCGTCAGCAGACTCTGGGGCACGTCCTCGAGGCGCACCAGCGAGCGATCCTCATGGTGCAGCGGTGAGATGCTGCCGATCAGCCGTGCCTCGACGCGCACGATGGGCAGCGCCGTCCCCAGCGCCGTATCGGTGATGCGCCTCACGCGCCCACCGTGAAAGTCGACGCGCAGGCGGCGGGATCGTTCGTGGCCGTCCCAATAGCTGTTGGCGCGCGTCATCAGCTCCACCTGCGCCTCGCCCGCGCGAAAGGAGCCCTGCTCGTCGGGAACGGCGACGCGCCGGTAGCCCAGCCGGGTCAGCATCTCGACGAAATCGTGCTGCCCCAGTCTGAGTCCCGCGTAGAGCTCTAGGGGCCGGGTATAGACATGGGCGGGGATGGCCCAGCGCGTACCTTCGAATTGACGCCGCACGCCGATGTCCAGCCACGCCAATCCGGCGGCGGCGAGCACCAGCATCACGAGGCCCGCGCGAACCAGCCAGAAGCGGACGCCCGCGCGCGCTCTGCGAGCTGTTCGGCGACGACGGGACTTGCGACGACTGGCGCCGTGCCTGGCGGTCATGCCCGCAGCGGCGCCGCCCGGTCCGACACCGTTCCCCGCAAGCGGTGCTGTCGCGACGCAGCGCTCAGAGCGTCCCTCCGCAGCGCCAGCAAAGCTCGAAGTTGGCCGGGCTGTCTTCGCCGCACTCGGGGCACGATTTGACGCCGACGTCGCCGAGCGGCCGTTCGTACTGATCGATGAGCGCGCGCGCCCGCTCCTTGTCGCTCTCGTTCTCGATCCACACCTCCGGATAGGTGTGGGTGAATGGCAGCTCGCCGACGCCCCCCTGGGCGTTCTCGTTGAAAACATGCGCTGCGATACGCGCTTGCTGCAGCATATCGAGGATCAGGTGCGCCTCGGGGAGATCGGCCGCGGTGTACACGCGCTCCATGTCAACGTCCGCCGGTCGTGCCGCCTTTGAACGTGGCACCCGCCGCGGGATACTTGCGGGCGTTGAGCGCCATTTTTTCCGCCACGGCGCGGCCGACGTCAATGCCGAGGCGATCCGCCAGGCGGGTCAGATAAATCTGAATGTCCGCGATCTCGAGAGCCACCTCGCGCCGCTGGGCGTCGTTCAGGCGGGCGCTGGCGTCTTCGCTCAGCCATTGAAAGTGCTCCACCAATTCGGCCGCCTCGACGATCAGGGCCATGGCGAGATTCTTCGGGGAATGGAACTGGCTCCACGCGCGCTCCTCGGCGAATGCGCGCAGCCGCCGTGCCAGCACGTCGAGATCGAGCAGTGCGGCGTCGTCAAATGATCGCTCAGCCCGAGCCATTCTCCGTCCCGCGGCGGGCGTCGTCGACGTCGGCGCGCGGCCCTTCGGCCGGCAGGGCGTCCCGGTAGAGATGCGTCCTCGTCCACGGCACGGAGTTGTCCCGACCGCGCGCGAACACGACCTGGAACAGCTGCAGCGACCCGGCCAGGAAGGCCGCCACCGAGCCGGCGAGGTAAAGCCGCCAGGCGCGCACGAAATTGTCGTCGAACATGGCGCGCACCTGCTCCGCCGAACGCTCGTAACGCGCGAGCCACTGCTCGAGCGTCCGCGCGTAGTGCAGCCGCAGGTTCTCTACGTCGAGCACGGAGAAATCATAGGGCTCGGTGATCTCCATCATCTCGCGCAGGGTCGGCGGATAGGCGCCGGGAAATATTCGTTTCTCGATCCAGGCGCTCATCGGCCGCGGCTGGTTGCGTCCGATCGAATGGATCAGTGCGCGCCCGTCCGACCTCAAGCAGCGGTCGACGACGCCGCCCAGCGCGCGGTAATTCTGCCTACCGACGTGCTCGAGCATGCCGACGGAGACAAAGGCGTCATAGTCACCATCGATGTTGCGGTAGTCGTCCTCGATGTACTCGACCCGATCGCTCAGTCCCTCGCGCGCCGCGCGCTCCGACGCGAAGCGCACCTGCTCATGGGAGATGTTGTAGGCACGCACCCGGGCGCCGTAGTGGACCGCCATGTGCCGAGCCAGCGACCCCCAGCCGCAGCCAGCCTCCACCACCCGGTCACCGGGCTTGAGACAGAGTTTGCGGCAGACGTGATCGAGCTTCGCCTGTTGGGCCTGCTCGATGGTGAGGTCGGGCTGCGGATAGTACGCGCAGGTGTACTGCATCTCGCGATCGAGCCACAGGCGATAGAATTCATTGCCCAGATCGTAATGGTGGTGGATGTTCGCCTTCGAGCCCGACAGGGTATTGAGGCGCGGACGCCGCGTCATCAGCCGGTACGTGCCCGCGAACAGCACGCTGTCGGAGAGGCCCATGGGCCGGTTCGTGTACAGCTCGCTCAGCACCTCCACCAAATTGCCGTCGATGCGCAGGCCACCGGCGCTGTACTCGTCGCCGAAGGCCACATCCTGCATTGCCAACAGGCGGTACAGCGACGCCCGGCAGCCGATGGTGATGCTGCCGACGGGCTCGGCGGCGGACACGGATATCTCCGCGCCGTCCCACAGCCGAACGCGCACCGCCGGCGACCCGAGCAGCCGCAGCAGGCGCGCCAGGATAGCCCGCTCCACACGAGCGGAAGGCGATGATGTCGCCGCACGATCCGACCTCGTCCCGCCGCGCTCGTGGGCGGCACCGGCGAAGCCGAGTGGCATGTCCGTTTGCTTCGGGGGCATCCGCAACTCTCCCTCAAAGGCGCTTTGGTTATGCTATCGGCAACACGGCGGTTTTGCCAACCGTCGGCCAGCTAGAACAGCGACAGCTGGACAGCGTCCGTCGCGGGTCGCCTGAAACGCGTGGTGTCGATGCTCGGCAGCCGCTCGTCGAGGCCGTGGCGTCGCGCCGCGACGCGAAATCGCCGCCCGATGAGCTCGGCGTATGCGCCGCTGCCGCGCAGGCGGCGGCCGAACGTGGCGTCGTTCTCGCGACCCTGGCGCGTCTGCCGGACAAGGCTCATCACGTGCTCGGCTCTCAGGGGTACGTGCTCCTCGAGCCACTCGCGGAACAGCACCTTTACCTCGTGCGGCAGTCGCAGCAGGATGTAGTCGGCCGAACGCGCGCCGGCGGCCGCGGCGGCCGCCAGAATACCTTCGATGTGGCGATCGTTGAGCGCCGGTATCACGGGCGCGACGAGCACCGTCACCGGAACACCCGCTTCGGCCAGCGTGGCAATGGTCTTGAGCCGCCGCCGCGGCGCGGCGGCGCGGGGCTCGAGGCGCCGCGACAACCCCTCGTCGAGCGACGTCACCGAGATGCCGACGTGGACCAGCCGGCGCGCTGCCAACGACGCGAGCAGCGCCAGGTCCCGCTCGATCAGGCTCGATTTGGTGACGATGCTCACCGGGTGATGGTGACGCGAGAGCACGTCCAGGATATCGCGCGTGATGCCGTGCTGCCGCTCCAGGGGCTGGTACGGATCGGTATTGGTGCCCATGGCGATGACCCGGCAGCGGTAGCTCGGTCGCGCCAGCTCCGCTTCGAGCCTTCTCGCGGCATCGGGCTTGATGACGATCCGCGTCTCGAAGTCGAGCCCCGCCGAGTAGCCGAGATAGGCGTGGGTGGGGCGCGCATAGCAGTAGATGCAGCCATGCTCACAGCCGCGATAGGGGTTTACTGACTGCTCGAAGGGAACATCTGGCGAGTCGTTCCGCGCAATCACCGACTTCGACGTGTCCACGATGACCCGGGTGCGCGGCGAAGACATCTCGTCCCCGGAGCCCCGCCAGCCGTCGTCGACCTCTTCGTGGGTGAGCGTCTCGAAGCGGCCGTCGCTGTTGGTGAGCGCACCGCGCCCCTTGTGTGCACGCGGGCCACCCGTCGGCGCCGCGGCCATCAGGACAACTCCACCAACGGCGCACCGAACAGACGTCCGTGCAGCATGACGAGTGCGACGTAGGCAATCAGCCCTAGGGCGGCGGCCACCCACAGGCGCACCCCGCCGCTGCGCTGGGCGCGCCCCGCTGCCAACGCGACGAACGGCGCGAAGGACGTCACCGCGGCGAAGCGCGCGTAGGCGTCCCCGTGTGTGCCACGTCGCCGGGCGTCGATGTGCGCGGCGCCGCCAAGCGCAAGCACTGCGAGCGCGCCGAAGAAAATCAGCGACGCGACGTCACCGTTCGCCAGCACGTGCGCCGAGGCCCACAGGGCCAGGCCCCACATCATCGGATGGCGCGTTACGGCGAGAATCCCGCCGAACGCATCGCTGTCCAGCGCCTGCTCCTGCATGACGGCGGTCGGATTGCGCGAGAGGATGCCGGCGGCGACCAGCACCAGCGCGAGCGGCATGACCACGAACGCCACCAGCCGCAGCCATTGGCCGGGCATCCAGACGAACCGCGTCGGGGCATCGCCGTACGCCCTGATCATCCAAACGAGCGTCACCAGCGCCACCAGGGAGTAGACGCCGAGAAATCCGCGCTCGCCCATGCGCCCCACCAGCGCGTCTCGGACCGGCACGTGCGAGAGCAGAAAATGCGCGCCGACGAAGCACACGCTGGCGACCAACAGCTCGCTCAAGGGCACGAACGTCATTCCATGGGTAGCGGGGTGAAGGCCAGGTATTCTTGCAGAACGCAGCCCGTTGCGCATCTCCGCCCAGTCGCCGACGCACCGTGGCGGCGGGAGAGCTGCGTCGTCCCGCTTTTGGGCATTCCGCAGCGGACCCGCGACGCCGGTGGCCAGCCGAAAACCGTCTACACTTAGAGAAGTCCTGAGCGATCCCGTCCAGGACCACTCGTAGTGAGGAAAGCCAGAAGGACAGGGCTGGTTTTTCTCTGAAATTCAAACAGTTGCGATGCTCGATCTCGGCGCGACCTCCGCGCCGCGCGGGGGCCTCCGAGGCCGTCGGAGGCGCGGCGCAGGTCGCGGGCCCTGCCCCAGAACGGGGACGACCCGCTCGAAACGACACTCGGCGACTAAGGACCACGATTCTTGCTTGACCAAACATCCCGAATAGAGCCGACGCCCGATCGGTCGTTCACCATCAAGCAAGCGGTCACGGAGCTGATCGCGAGCGGGCGACTTTCGGCGGAGGATGCAAAACGCATCGTTCACAGGAGTAGAACGCAGGACGTCAGCGGCGCCAATCCGCTGGTCTTCATCGCGCGTCATGCCCCCGTCGACGCCAAGCAGCCCGGAACCACGCTGACGCTCGAGAGCCTCACGGAGTGGCTGGCGCAACGGGCCCGGCTGCCTTACAAACGCATCGATCCGCTGGAGATCGACGTGCCCTCGGTGACAGGGCTCATCTCTCATGCATACGCGTCGCGGCGACAGATACTGCCGATACGGGTAATGCCGGACGAGGTGACCATCGCCGTCGCGAATCCCTACCTGACGGAGTGGATCGCCGAGCTCGAGCAGCTGCTGCGCAAGCGGATTACCCGCGTCGTTGCCAACCCCTCGGACATCAGCCGCTACCTCGACGAGTTCTACAATCTGAGCCGTTCGGTCAAGCGCGCGCTACGCAATCGGGACGACAGCGCTGCCGAACTCATTCAGAACCTCGAGCAGCTTGTCGAACTCGGACGCGCGGGCAAGCTCGACGCCGAGGACCATCACATCGTCCACATCGTCGACTGGCTTCTGCAGTATGCCTTCGAGCAGCGCGCCAGCGACATACACATCGAGCCCCGTCGCGAGAAATCCGATGTGCGCTTCCGCATCGACGGCGTGCTGCATTCCGTCTACCAGGTGCCGCAGACCGTGGGCAATGCCATCGTCAACCGCGTCAAGACGCTTGGGCGCATGGATGTGGCGGAGAAGCGGCGGCCCCAGGACGGCCGGCTCAAGACACGCTCCCCCGAAGGCAACGAGGTCGAGCTTCGGCTGTCGACCGTCGCCACGGCGATGGGCGAGAAGCTCGTCATGCGCGTGTTCGATCCCAACGTCCTGCGACGCAGTTTCCATGAACTGGGGCTCACCGAGCAGGAGTTCGCCACCTGGAAGAAGTTGGTGACCCAGCCGTACGGCATCATCTTGGTGACGGGCCCGACCGGTTCGGGCAAGACCACGACGCTGTACTCGACTTTGCGTCAACTCGCGACGTCAGAGGTCAACGTCTGCACCATCGAAGATCCCATCGAGATGGTGGAGCCTGCGTTCAACCAGATGCAGGTGCAGTCGTCGATCGGGGTCACCTTCGCAGGGGGCGTGCGCTCGCTGCTGCGGCAGGACCCCGACATCATCATGATCGGCGAGATCCGCGATGTGGAGACCGCCGAAATGGCCATCCAGGCTGCCCTCACCGGTCACCTGGTGTTCTCCACATTGCACACCAACGATGCGCCCTCGGCCATCACGCGGCTGCTCGAGATCGGTGTGCCCGCCTACCTCATCAACGCGACGCTGCTCGGCGTTGTCGCCCAGCGGCTGCTGCGCACGCTGTGCCCGCACTGCAAGGAGCCGAGCCGGCTCGAGCCCGAGGTTTGGACGCCGCTGGTGCAGCCGCTCAAGATACCCGTCCCAACCAACACCTTCGCGCCCAAGGGCTGTCTCGAGTGCCGCAATACGGGCTACATGGGACGCGTGGGTCTCTACGAGATCCTCACTCTGTCGCCGACGTTGAAGAAACTCATCACGCCCGCGACCGACGTCGCTACCATTGCCCAGCAGGCGCTCAAGGAAGGCGTACAGCCGCTGCGCTTCAGCGGCGCGCGCAAGATCGCCGCGGGAATTACCACGGCTGAGGAAGTCCACCGCGTCGTCCCCAAGGAGACGCAGATCTAGACCCGCCTGGTCCCCTCCGCGATGACGGGGACGCAAAGCGCGGGATGGGGCGATTTCATCCTCAGGTCATCAAGCGCTTTCTGCTGCGCGGGCGGCGCGACGGCCGTCTGCGGGCGGCTCTGCGCTCATCCATCGCGTTGCATCGGCGGGGCAGCCGCTCGCTCAGCGGCCGTCAGCGCGTGCCCGTCAGGGGCGGATGATAGATCATCTGCACGACGTTGCCGTCCGGATCCCGGCAATAGAAGCTGCGCGCGCCGTCGCGGTGGGTTTTCGGGGTCTTGAGGATGTCGACGCCGCGACCGCTCAGAAAATCGTGCCAGGCGTCCACCTGATCGGGCGCGGTAATCAGGAACCCGATGTGATCGAGTCGCTGGTGGTGCTCGCCGGCGGGCTCCTCAGCGCGATGCAAGGCGAGATTGTCGTTGCCGCTGGTGAGATAGACGTTGTCCGCATCGGGGCGCCACTCGACCCGCATGCCCAGCAGATCGACGTAGAAGCGCTCGCAGGCCGCGAGATCGACCACGTTGAGCGCCACGTGCCGCATGCCGGCGGTGGCGTCGGGCCTACCCATGGGCTTCCTCGCTCGTTGCGCCACCCCCCGGACGCCTGCCTCCGGGCCAGGCGGTCAGGACCGCCTGTACCAATGTGGCCAGTGGGATGGCAAAGAATATGCCCCACAGCCCCCAGATACCGCCGAAGAACAGCACCGCCACGATGATGGCGACGGGATGCAGATCGACGACCTCGGAGAACATAAGCGGCACCAGGACGTTGCCGTCGAGTATCTGAATAATGAGATAGGCGCCGACCAGCCACCAGAACTGGTCTCCCCAGCCCCACTGAAACCAGGCGATCAATACCACGGGTATCGTCACCACGGCGGCGCCGATGAAGGGCACCAGCACGGACACGCCTACCAGCACCCCGAGCAGCATGGCGTACTCGAGTCCGAAGAAGGCGAAGGTGATGTGGCTGACGGTCCCGACGATCATGACCTCCCAGAACTTGCCACGGATATAGTTGCCGATCTGCCGGTCGACGTCGTGCCAGACTCGCTTGGCGAGCTTGTGCTCCCTGGGCAGATAGCTCTCGATCCAGGCCATGATCTTGTTCTTGTCCTTGAGCAGGAAGAACACCAGAATCGGCAGCAAAATCATATAGATGACGAACTGTATTACACCGACCACCGACGCCACGGAGTACGACAGCACCGTCTGTCCGATACCGGTGAGCTCCGCGCGAATCGCCGCGATGACCTGCTGGATCTGCTCTGGGGAGATGACCTCCGGATACCGCTCCGGGAGCTGCATGAGCACGCTCTGGCCCTGTCCGATCATCGACGGTATCTGCTGGAAGAGCTGCGTGGCCTGCTTGGAAAGCAGCGGCAACAGACCGAACACGATCAGATTGACGAATAGCAAGAACAGCATGAACACGATGAGCACAGCGACGACACGTGGCAATCGCACGCGCTCGAACACTCTCACGATGCCCTCCAGCAAGTAGGCGATGACGATGGCGGTGATCACCGGCGCCAGCATGTCGCCCCACAGGACGACGACGGCGAACAGCACCACGAGCAGCAGCGCCAGGAACACCACCTCTGGGTTCGAGAAATGTCGGCGGAACCAGTCGGTGACCACCTGCATCGGCGTCGCTCCCGATCGCTAACAGCCGAGGACAAGGGCGGTGGACCGCGCGCAGCGCTGCGTCCACCGGGGGTGCTCTGAGAGGGTCTCAGTCGACATCGATGATCGAGTAGTCGTGCGTGATCTCCGCCGTCTTGGCGAGCATGATCGTCGCGGAACAGTATTTGCTGAGCGACAGATCGATCGCTCGCTCGACGGCGGCCGGGGAGACATTGCGGCCACGGATCTCAAAGTGCACGTGGATGCGGGTGAACACCTTCGGCGGAGCCTCGGCCCGCTGCGCGTCGAGATCCACCTCGAGATCCACGATATCCTGCCGGGCCTTGCGCAGGATATGAACGACATCGAACGCGGTGCATCCGCCCATTCCCAGCAGCAGCATTTCCATCGGCCGCATACCACGGTTTGCACCGCCGAATTCCGGCGTGCCGTCCATGACGACGCTGTGGCCACTGCCGGATGTGCCGGAGAAGCTGACGTCTTCGAGCCATTTGACCGTCGCCTTCATGTTCTCTCCGTCAGACCTGAGTATTCAGGCGGCGCAGCCCGCCGCCCACCCGCGGGACGGAGAACCGGACCACGCTGGGGCGAATGAAGGGTGCTGCTCACGTGGCGCCCGTGATGCGGTGCGCCGCACCCACCGTCTCGCCGTAGAAGAGCTCGCGAAGCTTATCGCCCGGGTCGACGGCTGCCATGAACGTCTCGCCGACCAGGAAGGCGTTGACGCCGTGTCGGCGCATCATGGCGACGTCCTCCGGGGTGCGAATGCCGCTCTCAGTCACCACCGTTCGATCCGCCGGCATGCGATCGAGCAGCTCCAGCGTTGTCTCGAGCCGGGTCTCGAAGGTGCGCAGATTGCGGTTGTTGACGCCGATAAGCGGACAAGGAAGCGAAAGCGCCCGCTCGAGCTCCGCGGCGTCATGCACCTCGACGAGCGCATCCATGCCAAGCTCTACCGCTGCACCGAACAGCGCCGCGAGCCTGTCGTCGTCGAGTGCCGCGACGATAAGCAGCACACAGTCGGCGCCGAGCGCCCGCGCTTCGAAAACCTGATACGGATCGAGCGTGAAGTCCTTGCGCAGCACCGGCAGCGAGCACGCCCGCCGCGCGCTCTGCAGATGAACGTCCTCGCCTTGAAAGTAAGCGCGATCGGTAAGCACCGACAGGCACGTCGCGCCGCCACGCGCGTAGCTGCGCGCGATGTCTTCGGGATCGTAACGTTCGCGTATTATGCCCCGGCTGGGCGACGCCTTCTTTGCTTCGGCGATCACCGCGGGTTGGCCCGCACTCATGCGCGAGCGCAGCGCTTCGACGAAGCCGCGCGGCGGATCCGCGGCGGCGACCCGACGGCGCAGCGCAGTCATGGGCACCCGCCCGAGCCGCCCGGCGACCTCTTGCGCCTTGTGCCGCATGATCTCGTCCAGGATGTCGTTTGCACACGTCATCGGCCGCTCACATTGCCTGGGTCATCGCGACGAACTGCTCGAACTTGGCACCGGCGCCTCCGGAGGCAATGGCCCGGTCGGCGGCCTGCACACCGCGCTCGAGCGAGTCCGCGACACCCGCCGCGTAGACGGCTGCCCCCGCATTGAGCACGATCACGTCACGGGCTGCTGAGGGCTGGTCTGCATAAACCGCCCGCATCATCGCCAGACTGTCCTCGGGGCCGTCCACCGCGAGGGCATCGACGGGCGAGCGCGACAGACCGAAGCGCTCGGGACTGAGTTTGTAGGTGCGCACGTGGCCATCGCACAGCTCGGCGACGAGGGTCGACGCGCTGACGCTGATCTCGTCCATGCCGTCCTCGGCATGCACCACCAGCACGTGCTCGCTGCCGAGGCGCTCGAGCACATGGGCCAGCGGCTCGACGAGATCGGCCGAGAACACCCCCACCAGTTGGTTGGGGGCGCCGGCCGGATTCGTCAACGGTCCGAGCACATTGAAGATCGTGCGCACACCGAGCTCTCGCCGCGGCCCGATCGCGTATTTCATTGCGCTGTGGTGCGCGGGCGCGAACAGGAAACCCACGCCGACCTCCTCGATGCACCGCGCCACCTGCCCGGGATTGAGATCGAGGCGCACACCAGCCACCTCGAGCAGATCGGCGCTGCCGGACCTGCTGGAAACCGAGCGATTACAGTGCTTGGCGACACGCGCTCCAGCCGCCGCCGCTACGAAGGCGCTCGTTGTCGAGATGTTGAAGGTATTGGAGCGGTCGCCGCCGGTGCCGCACGTATCCACCAAGTGCTCGACCGATACATTCACCCTCGTCGCCAGCCGCCGCATCACCGTCGCCGCGGCAGCAATCTCCTCGATGGTCTCGCCCTTCATGCGAAGACCGATCAGAAAGCCACTGATCTGCGCCGGCGTCGCGGCGCCGGTCATGATGCCTTGCATCACCGACTGCATCTGATCACCGGAGAGGTTTTCGCCGTCGGTGACGCGACGTATCGCCTGCTGGATGTCCATCGCTGCTCCGCTTTTCGGGCGCCCCACACCCCGATTGGCCGACCAATCGAGATTCTGAGCGAGCCGCGCGCCTGAGGGCAAGGTGCGCCGTCACTGTGTGGGGACGTAAGCCTCGAGAAAGTTCCTCAACAGCTGATGCCCAAACTGCGTCAGAATCGACTCGGGATGAAACTGCACCCCCTCGACGGCGTAGGTCCGGTGCCGCAGTCCCATGATCTCCTCATCGTCCGTCCATGCCGTGATTTCCAGGCTGTCCGGCAGGGACTCGCGCTCGACGACCAGCGAGTGATAGCGGGTCGCCTGAAAGGGGTTCTCCAAACCGGCGAAAACGCCACGGCCGACGTGGTGGATCATCGACGTCTTGCCGTGCATCAGCTGGCGCGCCGAGACGATACGGCCGCCGTATGCCTGCCCGATGCTCTGGTGACCCAGGCATACGCCGAGGATGGGCACCCGTCCCCCGAACGTCGAGACCACGTCGACGGACACCCCCGCCTCGTTGGGAGTACAGGGTCCCGGTGAGATGACAATGTAATCGGGCTCCAGATCCTCGATACGCTCGAGCGAGATCTGGTCGTTGCGGAAAACCCGCACCTCCTGGCCCAACTCACCGAGGTACTGCACCAGGTTGTAGGTGAAGGAATCGTAATTGTCGATCATTAGCAACATCGGCACCTCGATTGTTCCCCCTCAGCCGATCCTCGCGGTGAAACGGCAACCGGCCTGCAAGGTCACGTCGTTCGAACTGTTTACGCCGGGCGCTCGACGCAGCTGCGCGCGATGCGGATCGGGCGATCCGATCGCCGGTGGGCATTCGCCCGACGCCATCACTCGATCACGTCCGCGCGCGCGGCGACGATGCGAGCACATGCGGTCTTGACGGTCATCGCGACGCCACTAGAGCCGCAGCGGACCGTCGAGACCCGCCGACGCCATGCTGGCCGCTCGGAAGATAGCGCGTCCCTTGTTCATCGTCTCCTTCCATTCGAGCTCCGGCACCGAATCGGCCACGATGCCCGCACCGGCCTGTATGTGCAGGGTGCCGTCCTTGATGATCGCAGTTCGAATGGCGATCGCCGTATCCATATTACCGTTCCAGCCGATGTAGCCCACTGCTCCGGCGTAGATGCCACGCTTGTCCGGCTCGAGCTCATCGATGATCTCCATTGCCCTCACCTTTGGTGCACCGGACACGGTGCCGGCGGGGAAAGTCGCTCGCAGGACGTCCATCGGCTCGAGACCGTCGCGCAGCTCGCCGACGACATTTGAGACAATGTGCATGACATGCGAGTAACGCTCGACCTCCATTTTCTCGGTGAGCTTCACGCTGCCGATTCGCGCAACCCGACCGACGTCGTTACGGCCCAGATCGACCAGCATCAGATGCTCGGCGAGCTCTTTCGGGTCGGCCATGAGCTCGCGGGCCAGGGCGAGATCCTCCGCCTCGTTGCGCCCGCGCCGGCGCGTCCCCGCAATGGGTCGCACGGTCACCGATCCTTCCTCGAGTCGCACGAGGATCTCGGGCGACGATCCGACGACATGCAGCTCGTCCAGATCGATAAAGTACATGTACGGTGAGGGGTTGAGCGTGCGCAGCGCCCTGTAGACGTCGAGCGGGGCCCCGTCGAAGGGGACCGACAGCCGCTGCGAGAGCACGACCTGGAAAATATCGCCTTTGCGGATGTACTCTCGCGAACGCTCTACAGCCGACTCGAAATCCGCCCGCGCGAAACCCGAGCGGAAATCCTCTTCCGTCAAGGGCTTTGCCGATCCCGGGGACGTGACGTCGAGATGTCCCCGCAGACGATCGATGAGCGCCGTCAAGCGCGCACTGCCCTGCTCCCATGCATCGACGTCGTTGGGGTCGACATGAGTCACGACAAGCAAGCGACCCGACAGGTTGTCGACGACGACGACCTCGTCGGACACCATCAGCAATATGTCCGGCGCACCGATGGGATCAGGACGCTGAGAGGGTCCGAGATGGGTCTCGATGTAGCGTACCGTGTCGTAGCCGAAATACCCGACCAGCCCGCCCGAGAACCGGGGCAGGCCGTCGACGTAGGGCACCCTGAACCGCTCCTGAAAGCGCTGCACCGCATCGAGCGGGTCGTCGACGCTGCCGCTCTCCGCGACCGCACCGTCGGAGACGACCGTCACCTCACGACCGCTGACGCGCAACACCGTACGGCATGGCAGCCCGATGATGGAGTAGCGACCCCATTTCTCGCCCCCTTCTACGGACTCGAAGAGGTAGGAGTAGGGCCCGCGGGCGATTTTCAGATAGGCGCTGAGCGGCGTATCGAGATCGGCGAGGGCCTCACGCACCAGGGGAACGCGGTTGTAGCCCTGCGCCGCGAAGTGTTGCAGATCGGATGGTTGTAAAGACATTTCCTCATCACCGGATAAAAATCGAAGACGAAAGCTGGCGGACGACGGCGGCAGTCAGCGGCGCCATCGCCCTGGGGTCGCCTGCACCGGCAGGCGGATCGAACCGGCGACTGGAAAAATCCTCATGTCAGCTTACGAGAGAGACAGGCGGGGCCTGCACCGCGTCGACGCTAGTGCTCAAAGAGAGCCGCAACATCCGTCAGCGAGTCGACCAGGGCATCGGCGCCCAAGGCGATCAGATCCTGCCGCTGATTGTACCCGTACGAGACGCAAATGACACGCATCCCCGCCGCCCGTGCGGCCCGCACGTCGTTGGCCGAATCCCCGACGAAGACGCTTTGCTTCGGCGAGACGGCTAGCTTCTCGCACGCCAGCAGCAGAGGCTCGGGGCTCGGCTTCTTGACCGGCAGACTGTCGCCGGCCACGACGGTGTCGAAATATTCGGCGAGATGCAGCGCGCGCAGCAGCGGCCGGGCGAACGCGGCCGGCTTGTTGGTCACACAGCCGAGCGCCATGCCGCCTCTACGCAGGCTCACCAGCGCATCCCGCGCCCCCGGGTAGCTTCGGCTACGCACACACAGGGCATCGCCGTAAAACCGCCAGAACAGATCGAACGCCGCGTCAACGCAATCGTCCTCGGCCGGCTCGCTGCGCGTCAGCGCCCGCCGCACGAGGGCGCGGGCGCCATCGCCAACCCACGCACGTACCTCTGTCTCCCGCACCGGCTCTCGTTCGAAGCGGGTGAGCGTCCTGTTCACGGCAGCGGTGAGGTCGGGTGCCGTATCGACCAGTGTCCCGTCGAGATCGAACAGCACGAGCCGGACGTCCACCTCTCCGCCACCCGGAAATGGACCGCTGGACACGACCCCCGAGGACAGCCATGGTCGGCCGCTCATGTCAGGCTTGCGCCCGATCCAGCTCGCGGCGCATGGCACGAATAGCCTGCGCGTAATCATCGGCGCCAAATATCGCCGAGCCGGCGACGAAGGTATCCGCGCCCGCCCGGGCAATCTCACGGATGTTATCGGCGCTGACGCCGCCGTCGATCTCGAGGCGAACGTCGCGCCCTGCGTGGTCGATCATCGTCCGCGCCTCACGCAGCTTGTCGAGCACGTAAGGGATGAACCGCTGACCGCCGAAGCCCGGATTCACGGACATCAGCAGAACCATGTCCACCTTCTCGATCAGGTGGTGCAACACCGTGAGCGGCGTCGCCGGATTGAACACCAAGCCCGCCTTGCAGCCGCTCTCGTGAATCAGCTGCAGTGTGCGATCGACATGCTCGGATGCCTCGGGGTGAAAGGTGATGTACGAGGCACCGGCATCGGCGAAATCGGGAACGATGCGGTCCACCGGTTTGACCATCAGGTGCACATCGATGGGAGCAGTGATGCCGAAATCGCGCAAGGCCCGGCACACGAGCGGCCCGAAGCTGAGATTCGGCACGTAGTGATTGTCCATGACATCGAAGTGAACCATGTCCGCGCCTGCATCGAGCACGGCGCTCACCTCTTCACCCAAGCGCGCGAAGTCCGCCGAGAGGATGGAGGGTGCGATAGCATAATCGGCCATGATCAACTCGCTCCCCTAAAGCACGACATCCGTGCGAGGTGCATCGCGCGGCACTGCAGAGCCCCGCCACGGTGTTGGCACCAGCCCGCGACGGCCCGGCGCCCGCCTGGTCGGGGCCGTGGCTCAGTCGTTGGCGGCACCGTGAGGAACGTGGCCGGTGGCCACGAAGCGCCGCGCCGATTCGCAGTGACCGGACTGATCATCGAAGAAGATGTCGGCACCGAAACTCTGCAGGAACTCGCCCTTATCCAAACCACCCAGAAAGACGGCCTCGTCGATGCGAATGTCCCATGCGCGCAAGGTGCGGACGACGCGCTCGTGTGCAGGCGCCGAGCGCGCCGTGATCAACGCTGTTCTGATCGGCGAACGGTCGGCGGGGTAGTCGGACTGTATGCGGTGCAGTGCAGCGAGCACGTTCTTGAACGGACCTCCGGGCAGCGGCTTCTTCGCCGCTTCCATCTCCGAGCGGGTGAATGCGGCGATGCCCTGCGCTTGGTACACGCGCTCTGCTTCGTCCGAGAAAAGCACCGCGTCGCCATCGAATGCAATCCGTAGCTGTGCGTCCGGGTTGACCAGCACTCCGGAAGGCAGAATGGTCGCCGCAGCGAAGCCGGCGTCGAGCGCACGCCGCACGTCCTCGGGGTCGGCCGAGAGAAACAGATCGGCACCGAATGGCTGCACGTAGCGGTAAGGACTGGTGCCGCCGGAAAACGCCGCCCTCGTGATGTCGAGGCCGTAGTGCTGAATTGAATTGAACACGCGAAGCCCCGTATCCGCGCTGTTCCGCGAGAGCAGCACCACCTCGACGCGGGGTAGGCGCGGCTCACCCTCGTTGAGCAGGAGAAGCTTCTTGACGAGCGGAAACGCCACGCCGGGCTCGAGCAGGTCGTCTTCACGCTCGACCTGATAGCGGCAATAGGCCTCGACGCCCTGCTCCTCGAAAACGCGGTGACTCTCCTCGAGGTCGAACAATGCGCGCGAGGAGATGGCGACGACGAGCCTGTCTTTCATGGCCGCGGAGAGCCGGGCGGCGGGCGCCGGTGCGGCGCGACCCGACTGCGGATCGGTCACGACGGCAGGCGCTCGAGCAGCGCTTCGATATGTGTGCCCAGCTGCTCGAAGCTCGAGTAGCGCAATTCGTAGGCGTCGACGTCATGCGCCAAGCGCGCCACCTCGTGGAAGCCGTGCCCGGGGAGGTTGCGCGCGTTGACCAGGCACGCCATGGTGCGCATGCCAGCCTGGGCTTTGGACAGCCTCTCGATCGCGAGCCCGGCGTCTTCGATGTAGCGCGGAAAGACGACGACCCGCAGCGGCGGGGTCTCCCGTCGGTGCACGGGGTTGATCCGCCGATGCGGAATCAGCGTGGCGTGACTGCAGACGAACGTGTCAGCTGCGTCCGCGTCGATGACCAGATTCTCTCTCACCACGTCGAGCGAGCCCGTCTTGACGTTCAGCGGCCGGGTGAAGGTCTCGAGCGCAGACGAATTCTCCTCGATGTAGACCAGCTCGTCACTCAGATAGTTGAAACCGCTGTGCGCCAGCCACGCTGTCAGTGTCGTCTTCCCGGCGCCCGTCTTTCCGGGCAGTATCATGCCGACGCCGTCGTGGGAGACGGCCGCTGCGTGCAACACCAGTCCGCCCCGACTTTTGTCCGCAAGGTGATATATCGTTTCTCCGAGCAGAAAATTGGCGAGTGCACCCTCGGAGTCGCCGCTGAAAAGGCGCTGGCCATCGCGGACCACGCTCAGGGCCTCGGGGCCCTCGCCCGTCTCGATGCTCAGCGACACATGGGCTTCCACCTCCCCGTCCTCGGGTACGTCGGCGAACAGAAAATCGACGATCCGCCGCCCGACGTCGCTGTCGTAGCGAACGAGCACACAGCAGCCCGCGAAACAAACCCGTCGCATACCCGCCTCGCTCATGCGCTAGAGACTCCCGTGGCGTTCCAATCGCCGGCCCGGCGCCGCGTCGGCTGCGGGCCGTCGGAAGGTCGCCGGGGCGCCGCAGCCGGGCGGCCACGGACCGCCCGCTTCGGCGAAGCGCACCAACGTACCCTGTCGATCTCCCGGATTCGCCGTCCGTCGCCGGCCACTGGCGCCAGCTCGGGCCGAGGCCGCGGGTTCCGACGTGCACCAGCTGCCCCGTGGCGATGGCAGCATACGCAATATAGTGTTCTCGCAATCATACGATCCACTCGATCAAAGACGACCGACCACCAGACAAGCCGGTCAAAACCGGGCACATCGCCCGCTGTCGCCACTCGGCCAGGTGGTGGTCTGACCGCGGTCCCGACGCCACGACCCCGTGCTATGCCTCGCCGGCCGCCGCACGACCGCGCCGCAGCCCCCAGCGCACGAGCCGGGCAGCGTGTTTGGTCCAACGCAGCCGCGAGCAGGACGTCGTAGGCCCCGCCCCGTAATAAGCGCGCAGCCACCACTCGGAAGGGTACAGCGCTTCGCGCAGCATCCCCCTCCGCGTGCGTCTGCCCGAGAGCAGCTGCGACAACGGCACGAAACCGCGCCCGATGCCGTCCGGCGCCACCCAGTCGTCACCCGGCCTGAACCGCTCGAGCGCAGCCGGCAACGGGTTGATGTAATGCAGCAGAGCCAGCGCGTTGACTACCGCCGGCAGCCGCCGCGTGACCATCTCCCAATCGATTACGCTCGCGAAATGACTGGCATACCCGATGATATCCGCAACGAAAATGAGCCGCATCTCCTGGGCCGGCTCGAACGCGTGCCGGTACAGATGATGCAGCATATCCGCATGGTTGAGCGCCGGTATCACTTGCCCCGCTAAAGAAAAACGCTGCGGCGGCTCGAGCAGCGTATCGAAGCCGATGGACTGCGGATAGTCCCCGCTCAATGCGTCGCGATGGATCTCGATGCTCACTGTGAGACCGTCGCGGACGCCCGAGGCGATCGGCAGGTGGTGATGATAACGCATCATGCGACTGCTGTGCCGGAGAGGGGCGTCGAAGCCGAGCTCCGTGAGCAGCCGCTGCGCCTCCGGGGCCTGCTCCGGGCGTACCAGCAGATCGAGATCCCGCATGGGCCGCAGACCCGGCCGGGGATAGATCAGATGGGCGATCGCGCCGCCCTTGAGCGCGATGCAGTCGATGCCGTGCTGCTCGTAGAGCCTGACGATGTCGACGAGCACCCCCGCGCGAACCTCGTTGGCGAGTCGATGGCGCAACGCCAAGGCGCGGAATTTGCGTTGCTCGGCCTCGGGAACCTCGACGCCGCAGGCGCCGAGGTGCTGCCAAAGCAGCGGCGCCAGTCCGTGACTTTCGGCCCGCTCGGCCACGGCGGGCCACCACTGCACGTCCGCGGCCGCATCCCGGATCATTGCCGTGAGCGAAGGATCCGGCTCAATGCAGGCCGCCAGTCGCAGCAGGCGCGTGACCGGGTCCGACGACTTCGCATTCATGGGGGGTCGACCCACGTCCTCATTGGACCGCCCGGGCGAGCGCCGCTTCCGGCCAGCCCGCTAGCTGACCGGCAACGATGCGACCGAGTGCCGCGATATGGCGCTCGTCGTCGTTCAGACACGGGATGTAGTGAAATGCCTCACCGCCCGCCTCGATGAATCGCCCTCGGTTTTCCACGTTGATCTCCTCGAGGGTCTCGAGGCAGTCTGCGGAGAAACCGGGGCACACGACATCGACGCTGCGCAGCCCCTGCCTCGGCAGCTGCGCGAGCGTCTCGTCGGTGTAGGGTCGCAGCCACTCTTCGCGACCGAACCGCGACTGAAAAGAGACCTTCCAGTCGCCCTCGCCGAGCCCGAGCTCGGCGGCCACGAGTCGCGCCGTGGACAGACATTGCTCGGCGTAGGGGTCTCCGCGCCGGCTGTAGCGCTTGGGGATGCCATGGAAGGAGAACAACAACAGGCGGCGTTCGTGCACCGCGCTGCGGTGCTCGCGGATGGACGCCGCCAGCGCCGCCACGTAGCCTGTATCTTCGTGATAGTCGGATACGAAGCGCAGCTCCGGGACCCAGCGCCAGCGTTTCAGCGTGTCCGCCACCGCATCGAACGCCGAGCCGGTGGTTGCGCCGCTGTACTGGGGGTACAGCGGCAGGACGAGAAGGCGCCGAACGTCCTTGGAGCGCAACTGCTCGAGGGCCGCCCTCGTCGAAGGCTCGCCGTAGCGCATACCCAACGCCACCGCCAACGCGTCATCGGCCCCGCCGAACTTACGCGCCACTGCCGCGGCCTGACGTCTGGCGATCGCGAGCAGTGGCGACCCCTCATCCGTCCAGATGCTTCGGTAGGCATGGGCGACACGCCGCGGCCGAACATTGAGAACGACCAGGTTCAGTATCAGCCACCAGATGGGCCTCGGGATCTCGACGACGCGCGGATCCCACAGAAACTCTGCAAGGTAGCGCCGCACGGCGGCGGCCGTGGGCGCGCTCGGCGTACCGAGATTGAGCAACAGCACGCCCGCTCGGCCGCGCCCTCCGGCTACCGGCTGAACGTTTGACATGGTTGAATTGTCCCCTGCGATTGGTATGGTAAGGAGTAGGCCCAGCGGACACAGCAGCCGGCAGGGGGCGAAAATCGGCTGTCGAGATTGTTTAGGTTTTTACCGGACCCTGTCAACCCGGAGCCGGTCTCGGGCGGACACCGATCCCATCGTCTACTGACCGGCGAGCGAGGTAACCACGATGCACTGGGTGCTCCTGGCCGTAATCGCCGCGGCGCTGCTGCTGGCGTCGGCGCGCTACCCGAAATTCGCGTTCGCGACGCTCGGGGCACTCATCGTCCTGGTCGTCGCGCTGTACTTTTTTTCCGAAAAACGCCAGAGCGTCGCTGAGCGACGCATCACAGCCGACGAGGTGGCGCTGAGTCATGTCGCAATGAAAAAGGCCTACGCGGACAGCTATGCCTTCTCCGGGCGGCTCGAGAACCGATCATCCGAGCATACGCTCTCAGACGTGCAAGTACGGATCGTCATGACCGACTGCCCCCCGCAAGCGGCGGAGGACCCCACCGCATGCACCGTCATCGGTGACCGGACCGTCTGGATTTCTCGCGAGATCCCCCCAGGGCAGGCCCGCGACTTCGAGGAGAGCGTGTTCTTCAGCGGCGCCCGGCCAAAACATGAGGCGCGCTGGTCCCACACCGTCGTCGCCACGCGGACGCGCTGAGCGCCGGTGGGGAACAGCATCAGGGGGGAAGTGACCGGCCGGACCGTCAGGCCAGTCACTTCCCTGCCTTGGAAGGTTAGAAAGGCAGCGGGATCTTCATACCCGCTCTCACACTAGGTTTTTTTTTTGGTGGTCCGCTTCTTGGCCACTTTGCGCTTGGTCGCCTTCTTGGCCACTTTGCGCTTGGCGGCCTTCTTCGCCACTTTGCGCTTGCCGGCCTTCTTGGCCACTTTGCGCTTGCCGGCCTTCTTGGCTACTTTGCGCTTGGCGGCCTTCTTGGCCACTTTGCGCTTGGCGGCCTTCTTCGCCACTTTCTTTCTAGTCACCTTCTTTTTGGTCGCTTTCTTTTTTGTCGCGCGCTTCTTAGCAGCTGGGCGCGCAGCAGCCTTCTTCTTCGTCGTCTTTCTCTTGGTCACCTTCTTCTTAGTGGCCGCTCCGGCCGCCTTCTTCTTGCTCGTCCTTTTCTTCGCCTTCGTCCGCTTTTTCTTTGCTACTGCCATTCGATGCCCCTCCTCTTACGAGTCTAGGAACTGTGAGTTGAACATAGGCACATGAACGAGCCGTGCCGGTGTCGCCAATGGGAAAAGCGCAGCGCAGCGCCGTCGAGCATAGGTAAAGACCAACTAACACATCGCGCCGTCATGCCGATTGCCTGGACGGCGAAATGGATACGAATCCCTTGCGCGCCGAGGGGGCGCTGATGCGGTAATTTAGACAAAGCGTGCAATTACTTCTCAGGTGGATTCCAGCGCGATGGGCAAAGGTGTGTGCGGAAACACTCGCCAGCGATGGTGTCTCGTCTGGCCCCAATCAGTAATCGAGCAGGGCTCAACGTGGCGCGCCCTCGATTGAAGTTCCGCCAACTATATATACGCGCAAGCAAAAGTCAAGCACACCATTACCGGTTGTCATCAGCATCGGACGCATGATCAACAGCGTGTCGTCGATGTCACGTGACCGCGTCGGTAGTGACACCTGTCGTCTCCCGTCGACCGAGCAGCATCATCCGCATTTCGAGTCGCCACAACTGAGACAAGTCAGACACCCGTCCATCATGACGACGGCCTTGGTCTGGCACTTCGCACACAACTGGGCTTCGGCAGCAATGCCACCTTCGTCGGCCGAGACGTCGTTCGCCCGACGCGACTGGAACTCCTTGCGCTTCGACTCAACGAATTCGCGTCGATGCGCATCCATCGGCTCGTCCTTGATCATTCCGATCATCTTCATATGTGCTTCGATGGCATCACCGATCTCGGCAACCAGGGACGGCATGTACTTTCCGCCTCGCTTGAAATAGCCGCCCTGAGGGTCAAAAACGCTGCGCAGCTCCTCTACCAAGAATGTGACATCGCCGCCCTTGCGAAAAACCGCTGAAATGATCCGGGTCAGCGCGACGATCCACTGGAAATGATCCATGTTCTTGGAATTGATGAATATTTCGAACGGCCGCCGCTTCTCGTAAGGCGTATCCGGATTGAGGACGATGTCGTTTATCGTCACGTATAGGGCGTGATCGGACAACGGCGTCTTGATCTTGTAGGTGCTGCCAAGAAGCATCTCCGGCCGTTCGACCTTCTCATGCATCTGCACGACGTTCGCCGGGATGGGGTCGCTGCCGGGGAACGTCGCGGCAGCCCTATCGCTGCCCTGCTGCTGGTCGGTCGACACGGGCGCATAGCCGTCCGGCGGCGCTGTCTTGACCACCTCATAGCCCACGATCTTGCTGCCTATCTTGATCGCCACGGATCCTCCTAGAACTTGCCGTAGTAGCCTTCCTTCAAGGCATCATACAGGTTGGCGGCAGTATGGGTCTCACCGTCGTACTCGATCTCCTCGTTACCTTTCGCCTCGACGACATCGCCATTGCCGAGCACGAATCGGTACACGGTGCTCTCGAGGTCCTGCTCCTTGACGAGGACGCCCTGGAAGGCCTCCGGGTTGAAGCGGAAGGTCGTACAGCCTTTCAGCCCGCGCTCGTGGGCGTAGAGATAGATATCCTTGAACTCCTCGAACGGGAAATCGGTCGGCACATTAGCCGTCTTCGAGATCGACGAATCGATCCATATCTGCGCCGCGGCCTGCACATCGACATGCTGTTTGGGCGTAACGCTCTCAGCGCTCACGAAAAAATCAGGCAACGCGTCCTCACCGTCGCTCCCCGGGGCGGCGTTGGCATTGATCAGCGTTCGATAGGCGAGCAACTCATAGGAGTAGACATCCACCTTCTCCTTGGTCTTGCGCCCCTCCCTTATGACATTGCGGCTATAGCGATGAGCAAACGACGGTTCGATGCCATTGCTCACGTTATTGGCCAGCGAAAGACTGATGGTACCGGTGGGCGCGATCGAGGTGTGATGAGTAAAGCGCGCACCGTGCTCGGCGATGAGATCGGTGATGGCGTCCGGTAACTGCTGC
>JBFEOO010000017.1:0-60677 GCA_041550555.1 Arenicellales bacterium | reverse complement strand
GGCCGATGAGGCAAAGCGACTGACGGCTGCCCACCTGAAGATGGAACTCGTGCAGTATTTCCATCTTGCCGTAACCGGCGCGGAGACCCTCGATGACCACGTAAGGCTCGCCGCTGCAAAGCGCCGCAACCTCCTCCCGCGTGGGACCACGTTCGGCGATACGGCTTGCCTCGCGAACGACGTCGTCCACCGAAATGACCGTTTCGACGCTCCCCGGGTGGTAGCCTCGTGCCCGAGGGCCACCGTGTCCGGCTCCACTGCGCTCCCGCGTCATCGTCAGTGTCCGCCGAGGTAGGCGTCTATCACCCTCTCGTCCTGCTGTATCGCATCCGGCGCCCCCTCGGCAAGCAGCTTACCATTAGCGAGACAATAAATGTGTTCGGCGAGATTCATGATCACCCGCATGTTGTGTTCGATGACGAAAAGCGTGACGCCCATCTCCGCGTTGGCACGTTTGAGACGATCGATCAGTCCGTTGATGAGGGTGGGGTTGATGCCCGCCGTGGGCTCGTCCAGCAACAGCGCCTCGGGCTCGCTCATGAGCGCCATGGCGAACTCGAGCAGCTTCTGCTGGCCAAAGGACAAATCACCTGCGATGAGAAACCGTTTTTGGTATAAACCGACGAACTCTAGCAACTCGTCGGCACGCTCATAGGTGAGCGGAGGGTATTCGGACATCATGGACTGGAACGTCTCGCCACGATGCGGAACCGAGATAAGCATGTTCTCGACGCAGTTCATGTTGCTGTAGATACGCGTCTGCTGAAAGGTACGCATCAGACCAAGGCGTGCAATCTGCGGTACCCGCAGCTGGGATATCTCACGACCTTTGAACATGATCGAGCCCGCGTCGATCGGGTGGTAGCCGACGATTGAACTGAACAGGGTGGTCTTGCCTGAGCCGTTGGGACCGATCAAACCCGTGATACCCCCCTCGGCCACGCTCAGCGACACACTATCATTGGCGACGACGCCGCCGAAGGCCTTGCTCACGCCACGGCACTCGATCATTAGGGATGCGCTCTGCGCCTCAGCCATCACCCAGCACCCCGATGACGCCGCGCGCTGGACCCTTCCTCTACCGTGATGCCGAAGCGCTCGGGCCACCTGCGTTGCACCCAGCCCATGATGCCCTCTTGGAAGAACACCACGTTGACCACGATCAGCACTCCCAACGCCACCCATTGCCAGCCGAGGAGGTACGTCCAGGTTACCTCCTTGACGACGTGAAACAGCGTCGCGCCGATGACCGGGCCCCACAACGTGCCTTTGCCGCCGAGCAACGACATCACGACCATGAAGATACCGAAGGTGACCGTTGGGAACGCGACCTCGAGCGGCTCCACAAAACCCGTCAGGTTACCGAATACGGCGCCCGACATCCCAAGGAAGAACGCCGATACCGCCCAGGCGACGGTCTTGTGGCGTTGGGTGTGGATGCCCATCGCCTCTGCTTTCTCCTCGTCATCGCGTATGGCGTTTATAGCGAGTCCGAAGCGGGTCGAGTACAGACGACGCACGCTCGCAAACGTCAGAATCGCCAGAACAAAGAACAACGCGTAGAACACCTGTGATTTTTCGTCCGGAAAGCCCGGATAGACCGGCATGGCGATCCCGCTGCCGCCCCCGACCCATTCCCAGGTGCTAGCCAGCTCACGGGCGGACAGTGCGACACCCAGCGTGCCTATGGCAAAGTACGGTCCGCGCAACCCGAACACCACCCAACCGAGCAGAATGGCGAGGACGACACATCCAACTGCCGCCGCCCCCACCCCGACCAGGAGACTGAAGAAGTACTGCCCGTAATCCAGCACCAGCTGGTCCCCGCCGCGGGCCGACGTGTAAGCGCCCACGTCGGTGAACATCCCGATCTGGACCACTGCAGAGATATACATCCCCGCGCCGAAAAAAAATATGTTGCCGAGCGAGTTGTAACCCATCTGCCCTCCCACGATGTCCCAGGTCAGGGCAAACAGGACCATCAGCCATAGAAAAGCGATCTGTGTCGTATAGCCGGGAGCCAACAAGGGCCCGAGGATGCCGCCGATAAGTACCAGCACATACACCCACCCCGGCGTGTTGTCGCTGCGCACGACGCTACTGGACCACCTGCCGCTGGCGCGCCAGCTGGACCTGCCGCCACACCAGCACGGCGACGAGCAAGCTCACGACGGTCGCCTGTTGGAATTCGGCGCCGAGCACAAATCCTGAGTACTGCTCGGCTATCCCGAGGCCGAGTCCGGCCACGATGACCCCTGGCAGATTACCCAGACCGGCGGCGGTCACGATGACGAACGCGCGAATCGAATGGGGGATGCCATAAAACGGCTGAATCACCCAAATCATCGAAACCAGCACACCCGCGGCGCCGCAAATTGCGGCGTTCAGAGCATACGTGAAGGCATACACCCGCTCGGTATCGATGCCTATCACTTTGGCGGCTCGAGGATCCTGCGCCGTCGCCCGTATCGCCTGGCCCATGCGACTGCGTTTCATGAAGATGATCACCACCCCCGCGAGCAACACGCAGAGCGCAAACGAGATGAGCTTGATGTTCGCCACGGTGACGAGGCCGCCGAAGAGCGTTTGCGTGGCGAATCCGGATTCGGCAGTTCGGACCTCGGGTCCGTAGGCGAGGTTGAGGGCCTGCTGTACTACGAGCGCAATGCCGAAGGTGGCCAGCAGCGAGGTGAACAGATCGCGCGTTACCACTCTTTTGATGACGATGATGTACAACAGCCAGCCGAACACAAACATCAGCGCAATAACCACGGGAAGACCAACGATCGGATGGATGCCGAAGGTTCCTAGGTGCCAGGCGAAATAGCCGCCCATGATCACGAATTCGCCCTGTGCGAGGTTCTTGACGTTCATTACCCCCCAGACCAGGGCCAGGCCGTAGGCGGCGAGAACGAACACGGCACCCACGAAGATGCCGTCGAGCAGCAGCTGAACGTTGAGGACGGGTGCTGCGGTCAGAAGGCTGAGGTTGTCCAGCATGATGGCGCTCGAGTCAGCCCCTCCGCCGCTTGGGCTAGTAGCGGCCGCCGCTGCTTGTACGAGCAGTGGCGGCCGGCGGCCCGATCGTCAGGATCAGTATTTGCCGACGCGCGGCCATTCGATCTCGTGCGACGCCCACTTCGAAGGCGCGACGACGTTGAACGTACCGCTCTGGATTTGTCGCAAGACCATCGGCTTGGCGATATTGTTCCCCGCTTCCGAGAATTTGATGGGGCCATAGAACGTCATCATATCCGTCGCCGCTATTGCGTCACGAACCGCTTCGGTGTCGAAAGAGTTTGCTGCCTCGAAGGCCTCCTTCCAAACGATGACTGCTGCAGAAGCCTGAGCGGACTGATACGGCACATTCCTGTATCCTTCGAAACTTGCCTTGAACAGCTTGTCGTAGTCGGCGGCGGTCCCGAAATATTTGTCCTGGTAGCTGAGCGTCTCCGCCCACTGTGTCGGGCAGAGGTAGCCGTCCGCAGACGCACCGAACTGCGAAACAACCTTGGCGCCTTCGCAGTGCGTCATAGCGATCATCGGAACCTGCACTTGCAGCTCCTTGATCTGCCGCGCCGCGGTGACCGCGCCCTTGTTGTGACCCGAGATCACCAAGAGGTCAGGCTTTAGTGCCTTGACCTTGGTAAGCGTTGCGGAGATGTCCGACAAATCGGCCGGCATCCGATCGTCGAGAACGATCTTCATGTCGTACTTTGCCATGTCTTCCATCACGCCAGCACGCACGTCAAGAGAGAAGGCGTCGTTTTCGAAGACCATCGCGACGCGCAGATCGGCAGGGTTCTTGCCGGCCTTCTCGGCAACCTCCGCAGCAAGATCGATGGCGCTGGCCAGGTACTGCTCGGAGGTCGAGAGCACGGCGAACAGGTATTTGTAACCCTTATTGAACAGCGCGCGGGAGGCGCCTTCCGCTTCGACCATCGGCACCCGGTATTTTTCGATGACCGGCGCCGCGGCGATGGTCGTCGGCGAGCTGTATGGGCCGAGGATGTACTGCACCCCGTCCTGCTTGATGAGACGCTCGAGGAGCTGCGCGGTGCGGGCCGGCGTGGATTCGTCGTCGTAATACTCCACCCTGAGCTTGTAACTCTTGCCGCCGACCGTGACACCGCCTTGCTCGTTGATGCGCTTGACCGCGAGATCGTAGCCGTTCTGCGTGTCGACGCCGTTGGACGAATACTTGCCCGTCAAGGAAATCGCCGACCCCAACACGATGGTGTCCCCCTCGACCTTGGCCTGGGCAACGCCGGAACCGATCACCATGAGCGCGCCCGTCAGCACGCCGGTCAATCTGAGTATCGAGCGCATTGTTTTCTCCTCCTCGCATGTATAGAGCGTCATTCGGTACCCACCGGGGCGCGACGCCGGGCCCTGTGATGGGCCACAGGATTCTGACACAGGGTCCCGAAACGAGCCAAGGGGAGAAGCTGGCCGGCAGCGGTGGATGCGCAACAGCTTACCCCGTGTCACTTGACCTCGATCAGCTCGATTTCGAACACCAGCGTCGCATTCGGTCCGATTGCTTGACCGGCACCCCTCTCGCCGTAGGCGAGCTCCGGCGGAATGACGATCTCCCACTTCGCACCTTCCTTCATGAGCGGCAGCGCTTCCTGCCAGCCCGCTATGATGCCGTCGACAGAGAAGGTCATCGGCTCGCCCCGCGCGTGGGAGCTGTCGAACTCCTCCCCGCTGATGAGCGTGCCCCGGTAGTGCACGACGACCGTATCCGAGGCCGATGGCTGTCGACCCTCACCGGCGCTGATGACACGGTACTGCAGACCCGACGCCGTTTCGGTTACGCCTTCTTTGGCCCGGTTGGCCTCGCGAAAAGCCTCACCTGCCTGCTCGTTGCGTTGCGCCAAAGCGGCCCGCTGCTGCTCACGCTCCGACTGCTGCGCCTGCAGGGCCGCTTGCATGTCGTCGACGGACATCTGCGGCTCGGCCTGCCTGAGAACGTCCTCTATGGCTTGGAGAAAAGCGCCTTCGTCGATGGCCATGTCGCGGCCGAACAGCTGTTGGCGCAGCTGCATACCCACCTGAAAGCCGAGGGCGTAGCTAAACTTCTGCTCAGGCGTCTGCAACTCGGACTGGGCGGCAGCGCCAACGCTAACGGCGCAACCCAGCATGGCAACGAAAGCAGGCACGGTCGATTTCATGACGTTCATCCTGGGGGGTTGACGGGACCAAACATCGATTGTCGCAGAACGAACGCCGCTGCGCACACGGATCCGACGCGTTGCGCCAGGGCGCTCCCATGGCGCCGCGGCGGCGATCCGCTGTCGCCACTGCCGTGGGGCAGCGTCTCAGGCCTGCGCCCCAGGAATCGTCGGAGTGCATGCTCGCACGCATGCTACACTCAAAGACAGTGCGACTGCGGCGCCATCTCGCGCCTGTTATGCCTTGCCGAGCTGAGACCGCCGTCGCGGATGGAGATCGATTGGAGATGAAGCGAGACACAAGGCCCTGCCGCACCGTCCGCTCGGCACTGTGCGCGCTGCTGCTCATTGTGGGCAGCGGCAGCAACGCCGCCGAGCCGCTGTTCGACGGCGACTTCGAGTCGGGGTTTCTGCAAGGCTGGCGATCGAGCGGGAAGAACGGCGGCATCGGCACATTGGCGCCGGCGGGAACCTGTTTTTCGAACAACGACACGACCGGGCTGCGCCTGCACGGAAATTATGCCGGCCTGATACGGTCGGATGGCCAAGGGCGTCCGCAGGCCGAGGGCCGGCTGACGTCGCTGATCTTTGCCGCCGGCGACGGCATCGCTTTCAGCGCGCTTACCGAGACGAGCGACGCGCGTCCCGCAGACAACCCCGTGAGCTTCGAGGTGAGGCTGCTGGACACTTTTGGGCAGCCGCTGCTGACCCAGGGCATTCGCACGAGCCGGGTCCAGCTGAGCGTCGGCTGTCCGAGCACCATGCGCAACGCGACGTTCAGCAGACATTTCATCGACACGCGCCCCTTCCGGGGGCAGAACATCAAGCTACAGTTCGCTCAGCACACCAGAATCTCGGGCCACGGCTACTTCACCCTGATCGACGACATCGTGATCTTCGGAGGCGGCGAGACCCCGATCTTCGAAGGCAAGCTCACCGCGGTCGCCGGCACCTCGACGAGCGAGACCGGCGCTCTGCAGCTCGACGGCAGCCTCTCGCTCGGGTCTTCCGGACAGGTGCTCAGCTTCGAGTGGTCCATCGACGGCGAAGCGGTGGCTCGCACGGGCGAGAAAGTCGATATCAGCGACCTCGAGCCCGGCACGTACACCGTGACGCTGTTCGTCAGCGACGGAACGCAGGCCGAATCGGACACCATGCTGCTAGGCATTGCCGGTGGGACGAACGGCAGCGGTCCGGGCACCACATTGACGCTGACCAAATCCGCAAGCCCGACGACTTACGACGCGGTGGGCGACATCATCGAGTACAGCTACGAGGTCACCAACACCGGCAGTGAAACGATCAGCGGCCCTATCGCGGTTGATGACGACAACGTCGATGCCGGCGGCGTCAGCTGTCCGGACGGAGATCTCGCAGCCGGCGACTCACTGACCTGCACCGCCGCCCGTACGGTGACGGCGGCGGATATCGACAGTGGCTCGATCGTCAACCGCGCGGCGGCGTCGGGCGTCGATGCCAACGGCGAAGCGGTCAGCTCCTCCGAGGTCACCGTCACCGTCACTGCCACCCAGAACTGAGCCGCGGGCCCGCCGCGACCCGGGCACCCGTCCGGGTCGCGCGTGTCATCATGCATTCAGCCGTTAATCGGCAGTGGCGGCGAGCCTGCCGAGCGACGTCGGCCGTCCGCGCACCCTCTTTACCACTCGCCGGTGTTGGGCATCGACGCCCAGGGCTCCTGCGGCGGCAGCGCATCGCCTTTCTGCAGCAGCTCGATCGAGATGTTGTCCGGCGAACGGACGAAAGCCATGCGCCCGTCCCGCGGCGGGCGGTTGATGGTGACGCCGCCATCCATCAAGCGCTGGCACGACTCATAGATGTCGTCGACAGCGTAGGCGAGATGTCCGAAATTTCGACCGCCGGTGTACTGCTCGGGATCCCAGTTGTAGGTCAGCTCCACCTGAGCGTCCTGGTTCTCGTCGGCGGCAAGAAAAATCAAACTGTAGCGCCCCTCTTCGCGATCCACGCGCCGGACCTGCTTCAAACCAAGCCTGTTACAGTAGAAATCCATTGATGCGTCGATATCCGTGACGCGCACCATCGTGTGTAGATATTTCACCGTACCTGCTCCTTTGCGCTGTTGCGTCGCCCGTCTCGATTTGTGCGGAACCCAAATTGTACCTCTCCCCGCGAGCCGTCCGTAAGACGCGCCCGGAACACGCGAGCCAGCGGGCAGCGGGTTCCGACTCTCGCTGCGCCCCCCGCAGGTGGGTGGAGGGTGGCTGGCCGACGTTCGAGCCGCTACAATCGCCTCCCTCCCTGCGAGTGCAGACGCCGCCATGCCCATCGACCGCAAGCTACTCGAGATACTGCGCTGCCCGGTGACCAAACAGCCGGTGCTGCCGCTGAGCCGCGACAAACTGGACAGGTTGAATGCTCTGATCGCCAGCGGCGAGGTCCACTACATTGACGGTGCGAAGGTGGATCAGCCGCTGCAAGAGGGGTTGATCACCGAGAACGGACGTACGGTTTATCGAGTGGACGACGGCATACCGGTGATGCTCGAGGACCAGAGCATCGCCACCGAGCAGCTGAGCGAGTTCTGAAGCGCGTCGCGCGCTGCCGGAGACACCGAGCGCGACGCGGGTCGGTCGAAGGCGGCGATGGCGGTCAGGCCGCCTGGCTGCGATAGTACTCCATCAGGATTTGCGCGACTTCCGGCCGGGCGAATTCCATCGGCAGCGGCTCTCCCCGGGAGAGCATGCCGCGCACCGCCGTGCCCGACAGCAGCACGAAGTCCTCTGTCGTGTGATCGGGGGCATCGCGCATCATGATTACCTTCTCGAGCTTCCTGGAGTATGCCGTGTGATCGGCTCGGAATATCTCGATCGCCAAGGCCCCGCTAGGCACCTCCTCGTCGAAGATGCGCTGCGCGTCGAACGCCCCGTAATAATCGCCGACGCCCGCATGGTCGCGCCCCACGATGAAATGCGTGCACCCGGCGTTCTGCCGAAACAGAGCGTGCAGCACCGCCTCCCGGGGCCCCGCGTACAGCATGTCGAATCCGTAACCGGTCACCATCACGGTATTCGGCGGGAAATAGAGCTCCACCATCTTGCGGATGGCGGCCTCACGAACAGCGGCCGGGATGTCGCCCTCCTTGAGCTTTCCGAGCAACATGTGAATGACGACGCCATCTGCGCCCGTGGCCGCCTGGGCCATCTTGCAGAGTTCCTCGTGCGCGCGGTGCATGGGATTGCGCGTCTGAAAGGCTACCGCAGACCGCCATCCCCGCTCGTACATCTCGTCGCGTATCTGCTGCGCGGTGCGGAAGGTACTCGGGAACTCGGCCTCGAAGTAGCTCAGGTTGAGCACTTCGATCGGCCCCGATATGACGTACCGGCCCAGCGCGACGAACGTCGCAACTCCAGGGTGATTGTGATCACGCGTACGGAAAATCCGCTCAGTGAGAAGATCGATGTCACGTTCACTCAGCGTCTCGATACGCTCGACGCTCTGCACCGCCAGCACCGGGCTATCGACAATGTTGGGATCACGTAAAGCAATGCGCCGGGCGCCCTCGATTGCCGAGACGTCGGCCGCGACATTGAGAATCGGAACAGGCCAGAACAAACCCGTCTCGGTGTGCATGTGTTCGCTCACCGAGATCGCGTCGGCCCGATTCATGAAGCCGCCTAGCGGTGTGAAGTAGCCCGCACCAAGCATCACCGCGTTCGCGGCCGTCGCTGAGTTCAGCAACAGCGACGGCAAGCCTTCGGCCTCTCGCGCCAGCTCTATGTGCCTGGCTTCATTCTCCACCAGCAACGGCTTTAGTGAATCCGCCCCGTGCGGTTTGATCATGCGCGACTCCGTTCGATAAAGCGGGCGGCTGGCCGGCCCAGCTCAGGACCGCAACCGCTCGACACCCTGCACCCGACGGCCGACCTGCACGGACCATAACACCTCGAAGCGGGCCTCTGCACAGAACGGCGACACTAAAAGTTTTGATCCGGCCATAAAGCCGTCGTGCCGGCGGCAAACGTGGAATCAGTGACTGCGGGAGGTCATCGATGCCGAGAGAGGTGGAGCTGCGGCGAGCTGCCTGGCGTGCGCTCGGCGCCGAGGCATCCGGCGCCATCGCGCGCGGCCTCGCTGATTCGACCGCGGCTAGCGCTCGCTGGCGGTGCTAACGCCGGCTTCCCCGAGAGCGGCCGCCCGATCGCCGGCCCCGGGCGATCGCTGCGCGCCGCTCGCGCCGCGTCGGCGGCCAACCGCCGCGGCCAGCGTCTCGAGCAGTCCGACGCTGTCATCCCAACCCAGGCAGGCGTCGGTGATGCTCTGCCCGTAGACCAGAGCCCTCCCGGCACCGGCGTCCTGACGACCCCCCAGCAGGTGACTCTCGACCATGGCGCCGATGATGCGATGATCCCCACCGGCAATCTGATCGGCCACGTTCTCGGCCACCTGCAGCTGGCGCTCGGGCTGCTTGCGGCTGTTGCCGTGAGAGAAATCGATCATCACGCGCGACGGCAATCCCGCCCGCTCCAGCGCGGCGCACGCCTGCCCGACGCTCTCGGCGTCGTAGTTCGGCTCGCTGCCGCCACGCAGGATCACGTGGCAGTCCTCGTTGCCTCGCGTTGAGAAGATGGCCGAATGACCTCCCTTGGTCAGAGAGAGAAAGTGGTGCGGGTGCGAAGCCGCCCTGATGGCATCGACGGCGATGCCCAGCGAGCCGTCGGTGCCGTTCTTGAAACCGACCGGGCAAGACAGCCCCGACGCCATTTCCCTGTGCACCTGGCTCTCGGTGGTGCGCGCACCGATCGCTCCCCAGCTGATGAGGTCGGCGACGTACTGCGGAGTCAGCAGATCGAGGTACTCCGTCCCTGCGGGTACACCCATCTCGTTGAGATCCAGTAGCAATCGCCGCGCGAGTCGCAGCCCCTTGTTGACATGAAAGCTGCCGTCGAGATCGGGGTCGTTGATGAGCCCCTTCCAGCCAACAGTGGTGCGCGGTTTCTCGAAGTAGACGCGCATCACGACCAGCAGGGTATCCTCCAGGGCCGTCACCATCGGCTCGAGACGCGTCGCATACTCACGGGCAGCGGCGACGTCGTGGATCGAGCACGGCCCGATGACGACCAACAGCCGATCGTCGTGCCCGTGTAGAATGTCGTGGATCGCGCGGCGCGTGGCGAACGTGGTTCGGCTCGCCGCTTCCGTGATCGGATGCTCCTTGAGGACGGCGAGGGGATTCGCCACCTCCTTGATCTCGACGATTCGCAGATCGTCCGTCTGGTATTGCTGGGTCATGAGTCTGCTTGCTCGGATTCGTGTGCTGCGTTGTTCCGACGCCTCTCCGCGGGCTCGCGCGATGCGACCCGCCGCGGCCGTCGGTGCTTCGAATTATAGCCTCGCTGCTGCGCCGGGCCGGCGACGCAGCACGTGCCACAGACCCGCCGATCACGCCCCGTGCCAACAGCCCCCCGGCGCGCTTCGGGCACACGACGTGCGCAGGGCGCTTCGCCGGGTGTCGCCGGCGCGGGAGCAAGGCCTGGGCGAACGGGAGCTTTCGGCATGCTGAGCTGGCTTTGGTCCGTACTGTCGCTCATCGGCGTCGTCTACCTGGCCTTCGTTGCGCTGATCTTCTGGATGCAGCCACGGCTCGTCTATTTTCCCCTTTCCGTTATCGAAACCACGCCAGAGCACCATGGCATGGGGTACGAGGACGTGTACGTCGAGACCGAAGACGGTGTCCGTCTCCACGGCTGGTTCGTGCCGGCGGCTAACGCTCGCTTGACGGTGCTGTTTCTGCACGGCAACGCCGGCAATATCTCCCACCGCATCGACTCGCTGCGCATCTTCCGTGATCTCGGTCTCAACACCTTCATCATCGACTATCGCGGATACGGACGCAGCCACGGACGCCCCACCGAAAGCGGAACCTACCGGGACGCCGCGGCGGCATGGCGCTTTCTAACCGAACAGCGAGGTATCGCGCCCGAAGCCATCGTCGTGTTCGGCCGCTCGCTCGGCGGCGCGGTGGCGGCATGGCTCGCCGAGCAACACCGCCCGGGGGGGCTCATCCTCGAATCCACGTTCTCTTCGATGCCCGCGCTCGGCGCGGACCATTACCCGTTTCTTCCTGTGCGATGGTTGTCCCGGTTTCGCTACGACACCGTGGCGCGGCTCAAAGGCATCGACTGTCCGGTGCTGATTGCCCACAGCCGCGCCGATACGATCGTTCCCTATCACCACGCCGAGACGCTGCTTGCCGCGGCGGCACCCCCCAAGACGCTCTTCGAGATGAGCGGCGGCCACAACGATGCGTTTCTCGTCAGCGGCGAGGCGTACCTGCAGGCGCTACGACGGTTCATCGACGAAGTCCCTTGATCGGATCGACGCGCTAGCCAGTGCCGCGCCCGGCGCCGGCTCGCCGTTCGGCGATCAATCCTCCTCGATATGCTTGAAGCCCGCGGCGAGCTTTTGCTGAACCTCCGCCGGAGCGGGCTCGTAACGGCTGAACGCCATGGTATAGGAGCCCTCACCACCCGTCATCGACTTGAGCCGCGACTGAAAATCCTCCATTTCAGCGAGCGGCACCTGCCCGGTGATCCGAATCATCCCGCCGGGCAGCGAGTCGGTGTTCTGTACGCGGCCGCGGCGTGCGGAGAGATCGCCTGCCACGTCCCCCATGTTCGCATTGGGGGCCGTCACCTCGACATCGGCTATGGGCTCCAGGACCACGGGCTTGGCCTTCGCCACCGCGTCGATGAACGCCTTCTTGCCGGCGGTGACGAAAGCGACTTCCTTGGAGTCTACCGAGTGATACTTGCCATCGTACACGATCACACGCACGTCCTGCACAGGGAAGCCGGCAAACGCCCCCGAGTCGAGCACTTGGCGCACGCCCTTCTCGACGGCCGGGATGAACTGTGAAGGGATGACGCCGCCCACTACCTGGTCAACGAACTCGAACCCGCTTCCACGACTGAGCGGCTCCACCTTCAGATAAACTTCGCCGAACTGCCCCGCGCCCCCGGTCTGCTTCTTGTGACGACAGTGCCCCTCGGCCTTGCGGCTGATGGTCTCACGATAGGGTATCGTGGGGGCGTGGGTCTCGAGCTCGACGTGATACTGCTCGCTCATCCGCTCGAGCGCGATGCGCAGGTGCAGATCGCCGAGTCCGCGCAGCACGGTTTCATTGGCGCTCGGATTGCGCTCGACGCGGATGCACGGGTCCTCCTCGGAGAGCTTGTTCAGCGCCTCGGCAATCTTCTGCTCGTCGCCCCGGGTCTTCGGCTTGATCGCGAGCCCCACCATGGGTGTCGGCAGGGCCAGCCGCTGCATGTGAACGCCCTCGTTCTCCTGAAACGTATGCAATACGGAGTCGAAGCGGATTTCATCGACCTTCGCAACCGTCCGTATGTCTCCGGGAATACCGCCGGCCACGTCGACGTGCTCCTTGCCCTGCAGGGCGAATACGTTACCGACCTTGAGCGCCTTGCGTGCGTCGTCCACGAAAAGCTGACTGTCCTTGTTGACGTTGCCCTGGTGAATGCGGAACACACCGAGCTTGCCGACGAAGGGATCGAACGCCACCTTGAAAACGTGCGCCAACAGCGGTTTATCACCGACGGGCTCGATGGCGACCTCGTCGCCGCTGGCTTTGACGAAAGCGGGACGATTGCCCTCCAGGGGGCTCGGCATGAGGCGGGCGATTATCTCGAGCAGCGCCTCGACGCCGGCTCCCGACTCGGCCGAAGCGAAGCACACGGGCACCAGGTGGCCCTCGCGCAGCGCCTGCTCGAAGGGTGCGTGGAGCTGCTCGGACGACACCTCGCCCTCCTCGAGGTAAATCTCCATCAGCCGTTCGTCCACCTCCACGGCTTGATCAACGATCGCCGTGTGCGCCTCCTCGATGGTCGAGAAGTCGGATTCGCCGGTACGCTCGAAGAAGCAGTCGACGACCTTGGAGCCGCCGCCGGCCGGCAGATTGATAGCCAGACACTCGGAGCCGAACGCCTCCTGGACAGCGCCGTACAAGGCGGCCAGATCGACGCCCTCGGCGTCGATCTTGTTGATCACGATCATGCGACACAGCCGCCGCTCGGCCGTCCAGTCCATGAGACGACGTGTCATGGTCTCGATCCCGGCCGCCGCGTTGATCACTACCGCGACGGTCTCCACGGCCGCGAGCGCGCTCAGGGTAGGACCGACGAAATCCGGGTAGCCGGGCGTGTCGAGCAGATTGATGTGGGTGTCGCCGTGATCGATGGACAGCAACGAGGTGCTGAGCGAGTGCTGGTGCCTCTGCTCGAGCGGGTCGTAGTCGCTGACCGTGGTCCCCTTGTCGACGCTGCCTTTCGAGCTGATCGCGCCGGCGGCGAACAGCAGCGCCTCGGCCAGCGTCGTCTTGCCGCTGCCCGCATGGCCGACCAAGGCCACGTTGCGAATATTATCGGTGTTATAAGAAGACATGCTTCCTCCGTATCGTCGAATTCCCCGTAGCGCGGTGCGACCCGCCCCGCGCCCCGCCTCCACGCTCGCCGCGCCCCGCCGTGCGCGGTCGCTCCCCGACGGCCCCGCCGGCCGCCCAAGGGTCGATGCTACTGTGAGCGACGGCCTTTTTTCCAGTTTCGCCGACCGGGCCCGACCCGGATATCGTCGACTCGGCCGCGGGTAATCCCTAGGCCACCACGGTCGCGGGGGTGGCCGTCGCGGCAGCGCCGGAGCGGCGTCTACCGCCCGACGGCAACGACAAAGCGCTTGCAGACCGGGTCGCTCTTTCTTATGGTACGCGTTTTGTTCTCCCAGGGAGCTTCGAATAATGAGATTGATGCTCACGGCCGTCGTCACGGCATTGGGACTCGGCCTGACAGCACCGACGTTCGCCCAGGGCGATGCGGCGGCCGGTCGAGACAAGGCGTTCACTTGCATGGGCTGCCACGGCGCCCCAGGAATGCGCAACGCGTATCCCGGCTACCACGTGCCCAAGATCGGCGGGCAGCACGCCGCGTATATCGTCGAGGCGCTGAAAGGCTACAAGAGCGGAGTCCGCAGCCATCCCACCATGCAAAGCCATGCCATACCGATGAGCGAGCAGGACATGGCCGACATCGCCGCCTACTTCGCGTCCCTCAGCGCCGATTGAGTCGCAGGCATGCATCAGAGACAACGAGGACCGGAAGCATGAAGCTTGCAATCCCTCTCGCGGCTGCACTGGCTTGCCTCTGCGCCGCCTCTCCGGCGTCCGCCGGCGGCGACGCCGAAGCCGGAAAAACCAAGTCCCAGGCCTGTGCCAGCTGCCATGGACCGGACGGCAACAGCCCCAACCCGCCGTTTCCCAAACTTGCCGGGCAGCACGCCGACTATCTGCAGCAGGCGCTGCGTGATTACAGGTCGGGCGAACGCAAGAATGCCGTGATGAGCGGTTTTGCCAGCTCGCTCAGCGATCAGGATATCGAGGATCTGGCCGCCTACTACGCCGCGCAGAACGCCGTATTGTTCACACCTACCCGGTACTGAGCGATCCCACCACCCGCCAGGCGGGCCCGCGTGATCCGCGGCCCGATCGCGGCAGCGAGAGAAGCGGCGGTTTCGTTTCCGTGACAGTGTAGCGGCCGCCCTCCTGCAGGCCGACGCAGATACCCTCGCGGAAGACGAGCCGAGCACTGCTGGTAGCCGCAATGCGCTGGCCGGCGCCGATGACACCGAGGAGGTTGGCACAGTCTGCCGCCGACACCGTCACGTCGTCCGCACCGGCGGGACGGTGCCGCACTTCGCGCAGCATCGGCACGGCCTCGGCGAGCGCGAACTGCTCGCCGTCGAAGCCGGAAACGAAGCGGCCGCCCCGGATCTCGCCGCGGGCCTCCAGGCGACGGTACACGCGCACCAGCTCGCGCCAAGGCGGCATCCAGCGTGGCTCGCGCTCGAGCAGCCGGCGAAACACCACCCCGTAGCGCCGCAGCAGCACGCTCGCGGCCAGCTCCAGATCTGCTTCTGCCGACTCGGTCTGCGGCACGGTCCTCTGCACGAGGCTCCAGCGTCCCGCTGCCTCGACGCCCAGCGAGGAGCCGGCTCGCCGGCGCAGCGAGCCCGAAAGGGCGGCGCGACGCTTGGCGGGCAGCAGCAGCCAGCGCAATCCGTTGAAGTGGTCGGACACCACCCGTCCCGCCGCAACCAGCTCTCCCAGGCTATCCTCGATCTGCGTGCGCAACATCCCGCTCGCTGCCACGAGCTCGTCGAAGAACAACGCGCCGTGGCAATCCAGCGCATCGACGATAACCTGCGCCGACGACGAGACGCGGGACTGCTCCCCGCCCGCCGTGGCAGCCATGCTCCGCCAGCGCCGGACGTTCGAGCGCAGCACATGGGCGATCGGCGTGGTGCGCACGGGCAGCGTCGCCCGCACCGGCGTGCGTCCGTCGACCTCGGCAGCGCTGCGCGGCGGCGTCAGTCGCATCCACTGCACGCGGCCTGCCACACCGAGCTCGTCCAGCAGCGACGGTGTGTACCCTTTTATCCGTTGCGGCAGCAGATCGCGCTCCCAGGAGGCGAGCGGCGCCTCGAAACCCTCGAGCTGCTCGATCACGGCGAGCAACGCGTCCGCGCCTTCGCCCTGGCTGTCGTCGGTCAACCGCTGCCAGCGAAACAGAAAGCGCATGAACTGCTCGGGCCGCACCGGCTCGATGTCGCGGCGCAGTCGCGCCACGGTATAGCGATGGATGCGGGCCAGCAGCCGACGTTCGCACCACTCCCGCGCGTCCCGGCCGGTGTAGGCGCCCTGCATGACGAAACCCTCGTTCTGCAGAGCCACCAGCGCGTGGTCGACATCCGCCTCGTTCACGCCCAGAGATCCCGCAAGGACCGCCGCCGAGACCGGCCCGACGCCCTCGAGCCGACTGCGCACCAGCTCGCGCAACGCTTCCCCCCGCTCCCAGCTCCGGCGACCGACGGCGCCGACGGCGTCGATCGCCGGCCGGACCAGCGCGTCGGGATGCACGGCCTGCATCTGAGCCAGGCGCTCCGCCGCCACCCAGCATCGATAGCCAGCGGGCGTCTCGAGGCACGCCGCGCGCCGTTGGCGGCAGAGCTCGACGACGAATCGGTGCATCCCACCGCCCCCGCCGGCGCCCAGCGCTGCCTCCGAGTCGGACAGGCAGCCGAGCAGCACCAGGGCGTCGTGCAGCTCGTCCGCGGAGCGCGGCTGCGGCCACGCCTCGTTCCGTACCCGCTCAATGGCGCCGGCGTCCAGTCGCCCGAGATCCTCGGCGGTGGCGACATCGACATAGCGTCGCGCCTGCACCGCCCGTGTGCGCCGCTCCTCCGCCGGAGCATCGTCGAGAAACGCGTAGGGCCGCGCCGCCAGGATCTCGCGCGCGAAAGGCGACGGCTCGGTCAATTCGCGGGCGACGATTTCGAGCTCACCCGCTTCGACGCGCGCGAGCACGTGCTCGAGACCCTCGATATCCATGACCTCGTGCAGACAGTCATCGAGGGTTTGCGTCACCAGCGGGTGGTCAGGCACCTCGCGCTCGCCGACGATGTTCTCCTGACAGGCGAGCTGCTCCGGAAACACCACGGCGATCAAGTCCTCGGCGTCCGAGCGCTGGAACTGCGGCGGTACCCGCTTGCCGTTACGGTTGCGGCGCACGGCAAGGGCGATATTGGCGACCCACCGCCATCGGCCCGTAAACATCGGCACGGTGAGCAGCGCCTGAATAAGCACTTGCCGGGCGTGCGCCGCCTTCAGGTACGAGCGAATCTCCTCGAGCGGAAAGCTGTGGGTCGGTCCGAGCGATAGCACGATGGTGTCTTCGAGCGCAGCCGCCTGCAGCTCGAAGTTGAAGCGGCGGCAGAAACGCTTGCGCAGGGCGAGCCCCCAAGCCCGATTCAGGCGCGAGCCAAAGGGGCTGTGAATAACCACGTGCGTGTCACCCGCCTCGTCGAAAAAACGTTCGAACACGACCGTGTCCTGACTGGGCATGACGCCGAGCGCTGCCCGTCCGGCCGCGAGATACTCGACGAGCTGGCGTGCGATCGCATCGCTCAACGGGATCTCACGGCGCACTGCCGCAACGGCGGCGTCAAAGCCCTCATCGAGGAGCGCAGCAACATCCTGGCGCAACCGCGACACCGACGCGGAGAGCTCGTCGCTGCGACCGGGCGCCTCCCCGAACCAGAACGGGATGTTGGGCGGCTGACCGTGGGCGTCCTCGACGCGCACTGCGCCCGTCTCGACGCGCAGCACGCGGTACGAGGTGTTGCCGAGCTGAAAAATGTCCCCGGGGACGCTCTCGAATGCAAAGTCCTCATTGAGCGATCCAATGAGCTGACCTTCGGGCTCGAGAATAACGTCGTAGTCGAATTGATCCGGTATTGCGCCGCCGTTGGTGAGCGCGGTCAGGCGAGCGGCGCGGCGCGGCCGCACACGGCCATTGACGGCGTCGAGATGCAGGAAGGCGCCGCGTCGGCCTCGGCGCGTCGAGAATCCATCGGCCAACATGGACACCACCCGGTCGAACATCTCGCGGGAAAGGGTGCGATACGGGTAGGCGTTGCGAACGCACTCGTAGAGCGCGTCGGTGCCCCACTCCCGGCTGGCCACCTCGGCGACGATGTGCTGGGCCAGCACGTCCAAGGGTCGCTGCGGTACGCTCACCCGATCAAGCTCGCCGCGCCGGATCGCGCCGAGCAGCGCCGCGCACTCGACGAGATCGTCTCTGCTGACCGGGAACAAACGGCCCTTCGGCACCGCCCCGAGGGTGTGGCCGGAGCGGCCCACCCTCTGCAGCAAGGCGGCGATGGCCCGCGGCGAACCGATCTGGCAGACGAGATCGACGTCGCCGATGTCGATGCCGAGCTCCAGCGACGACGTCGCGACCAGCGCCCGCAGTGCCCCCGATTTGAGCCGCTGCTCGGCGTCGAAGCGATGCTCGCGGGCGAGGCTGCCGTGGTGCGACGTCACGTGCTCCGCGCCGATGCGCTCGGCGAGATGCCGCGCTGCGCGCTCGGCTAGCCGCCGCGTATTGACGAAGATGAGCGTGGTGCGATGGGCTGCGACCAGCTCCGCCAGCCGGTCATAGAGCTGTGCCCACACTTCTGTAGCCATCACTGCGTCGAGAGGTGCGTCGACGGCCTCGATGCGAAGGTCGAGCTCGCGCACGTGGCCGACATCGATGATCCGGCAGCCTGGACGTCCCCCCATCAGAAAGGCAGCCGTCTGCGCAACAGGCCGCTGGGTCGCCGAGAGCCCGATGCGGATGGGCGCCGTCGCGGTCAACGCCTGCAGGCGCTCGAGGGAAAGCGCGAGATGCGCGCCGCGCTTGTTGCCCGCCAGCGCGTGCACCTCGTCGACGATGACACTGCGCGTCGTCGCCAACATGCGCCGGCCGGACTCGGAAGTGAGCAGGATGTACAGCGACTCCGGCGTCGTGACCAGCAAATGTGGCGGACACCGGCGCATGCGATCGCGCTCGCCCGGCGTCGTGTCGCCCGTGCGCACCGCCGTGCGCACCTCGACGTCGGCGATGCCGAGGGCGAGCAGCTCGTCCCGAATCCCGGCGAGCGGCTCCTGCAGATTCTTCTGGATGTCGTTCGACAGCGCCTTGAGCGGCGAGACGTAGACGATCTGGGTGTGGTCCTCGAGGCGACCCCGCTCGATTCCGGCGCGAACGAGATCGTCGATGCCGGCCAGAAAGGCGGCGAGCGTCTTGCCCGAGCCGGTCGGCGCGGCGACGAGCGCCCCGTCGCCCTCCCGAATAGCCCGCCAGGCCTCTTCCTGGCAGGGTGTCGGCGCCCCGAAACGACGCCGAAACCAGCGGCCCACCGCCGGGTGCAGCGTGTCGAGTGCGCAGACGGGCGTGTCGTTCAAATAGGCGCCACCGGTGGGCCGTCCGCCCAGCGAGCCTTCACGGGCGGAACAGAGGGTGCATGAACGCGACCGGCAGGCTACCATGGGCCGCGGTGTCAAGAAAGGCGCCGGCGATGCACGGCCAGCCGACGCCGACTGTCACGCGGTCGGCGGACGGCACGCACCCCGCAGCGCGGAGAGTGGATGGATATCATCGATCGAATCGCCGAACGACGAATCGAGGAGGCCATGGCCCGCGGCGAGCTCGACGACCTTCCTGGCACGGGCAAGCCGTTGGCGCTCGACGAGGATGCGCTGGTGCCGGCAGAGCTGCGCATGGCCTACCGGGTGCTGAAGAACGCAGGGTGCCTGCCGCCGGCGGTTGCGCTCCGACGTGAGATGCGCAGCGTCGAGGCGCTGCTCGCGCGCAGCGAGGACGACGCCAACCGGGCCCGGGCGACGCGGCGCCTCAGCATGCTGGCCGCCCGGCTCGACGCCTGCGGCCACCGCTCGCCGCTATGGCTCGAGCGTAGCTATCACGAGCGGCTGGTGACGCGGCTCGGGGCATCTACCGGTAGCGACTGAGCGGCTGCCCACGGGCTGCGCTACGAGCCCTCCCCCGCGCGCTGCGGGGAACGCCTGTGCTCACCGGGCCAGCGAGACTGCCTCACGGATGGCCCGCGCCCGGGTATCCACCGGGGCGAGCCCAGACGATCGCGCAACGACGGCTCGAGACGCCGCCGGCGCCCGGTTCACTCGAAATAACCGAGGAAACGCGGTCGCTACCCACGCTGCTCCGCGAAGGCGTCCGCCGCCGTGGCGCCCGTTCGTACCAACCCGGCGCCGGACGCGCCGGCGCCGCGGGGGCGGGCGCCGCGGGCTCAACCCATTTTCCAGCCGCCCTCAATCCGGGGGCTGAGCATCGAGCCGGTCATGCGTGACGCAGAAGGCGGATCAGGCTCGAGGTGTCCCAGCGCCCGCCGCCGCGGGCCTGCACCTGGGCATAGAACTGATCGATCAGGGCCGCCACCGGCAGGCGCGCGCCGTTGTGACGGGCCTCACCGAGCGCGATGGCAAGATCCTTGCGCATCCAATCGACGGCGAAGCCGAAATCGAATTTGTCGTCGACCATCGTCACGCCGCGATTCTCCATCTGCCACGACTGCGCGGCGCCCTTGGAGATCACGTCGAGCACCTGCTTGGCGTCGAGCCCCGCGCAGAGCGCGAAGTTCACGCCTTCGGCCAGGCCCTGCACCAGCCCGGCGATGCAGATCTGATTCACCATCTTGGTCAGCTGTCCGGAACCGACCGGGCCCATCAGCGTGCACGCCCGCGCGTAGCTGTCGATCACCGGTGCAACACGGTCGAACTCGGCCTGCGCGCCGCCAACCATGACGGTGAGCGCGCCGTTCTCGGCGCCGGCTTGCCCGCCGGATACCGGCGCGTCCAGAAAGTGCAGACCTCGCCCGGCGGCGATGTCGGCAAGCTCGCGCGCCACATCGGCCGATGCCGTCGTGTGATCGACGAACACCACGTCCTTGTCCATGCCCGAGAAGGCGCCGCCGTCGCCGACGGAAACCTCCCTGACGTCATCGTCCATACCGACGCAAGCGAAAACGAACTCGGCGCCGTCGGCCGCCTCGGCGGGCGTTGCCGCCGAACGTCCGCCGTACTCAGCGACCCACTTGTCCGCTTTGGCGGCCGTGCGATTGTAGACCGTCGTGGCGTAGCCTGCCCTGGCCAGGTGCCCGGCCATTGGATATCCCATCACCCCCAAGCCGAGAAAGGCGACCTTGGTCTTGTCGTTCATCGAGCTGTCTCCGTGTTTTGCCCATGAGGCGCGAGTCGCGCCTTGCCATGGGATACTGAAACTGGGGCGCCGAGTGTAACACCAACGGCCGGCGCGCCGCCGAATGTGCGCGCGCAACACCGACCATTCATGGGGGACGGCGCCGCAATAGACTGCTCGAGCGATGGCGACCGTCTGGCGTTCTCCGCTCGAGAGCGTCCCGACTGCCTGGTTTGGGTCGCGCACGTCGATGCCGATCTTGTGCATTTCCTCGCGGGTGACGCGGGACGCCTCGGCGAAGTCGATGAACTTCAATGGCCCGAACCGCTTGGTCGGCGCACGGCCCATGAAACCGATGGCATTCTTGATCGTGTTCCACCAGGAGTCGGAATCCGGTGCATGGCTGATCAACACGAAACGCACGCCGGCGGCAGCGGCCGGCGCTACGCCGCCCGCGGCACAGCCGACGGCGGCACCGGCGGCGATAACGACGCGGAACATCCTTTGAATCGTGCGGCTCATCAATCGTTACCGCCGGGTTCGGTGTGGGTTACTGCAGGCGTTACGGCACGTGAACCGAGCGGACGTCGATACGGCGCGTGAAACCTGACGGGGCTGACCGAGCGCCCGCCTTCCCCGGCCGGCGGCTCACGCCTGCCGGCAGGTTCGATGCGCCCTCTCCGCTGCGAGCTGCGGCTGTTCGCCGTAGACGAGGGGGCATAGCAAAGGTGATTTGATGGTTCGGTGCAACTCCAGCACAATGCGCTACGGTGGACAGGACGATCCCACAGCCTTCGGGAGATGCCAGGCGCCGTGCGCTTGCGCCCATGGACCGCAGCACGGATACTGAGGAACTGACCTTCGAGCCTCGCGCCGCGCGCGGAGCCTCACGCGTACAGGCCCGGCGGCCACGTCGGAGGTTCGGAACAACCGCTTTTCCCGGAGTGGCGTTATGAGCGATCGTGAAGTCGTCGTTCTCAGCGGTGTGCGCACCGCCATTGGAGATTTTGGTGGCGCGCTGAAGACGAAGCCCACCGTCGAGCTTGCGGCCGCCGTCGTACGCGAGGCCGTCGCGCGCGCGCGCATCGAGCCGGCACAGGTCGGGCACTGCGTGTTCGGCAACGTCATCCACAGCGACAAGCGCGACATGTACCTGTCACGCTATGCTGCGATTCGAGGCGGCTTACCGATCGAAACCCCTGCGCTCACCCTCAACCGCCTTTGCGGAAGCGGCTTGCAGGCCGTCGTCACCGCCGCGCAGACCATCCTGCTCGGCGACGCGGACATAACGGTGGCAGGTGGCGCAGAGAACATGAGCCGGACGCCCTACTGGATGGAGGGGCTCCGCTGGGGCCAACGCATGGGCGACGGGGCCGCGATCGACGCCATGGTGGCGGCATTGTCCGATCCCTTCGACGACTGCCACATGGGCATCACCGCCGAGAACGTGGCCGAGAAGTGGGGCATCGATAGGGCGCAGCAGGACGCCCTCGCCGTCGAAAGCCATCGGCGTGCGGCGAGCGCAATCGCCGAAGGACGCTTCAGCGATCAAATTCTTCCTCTCGAGATCGCGTCGCGCAAGGGCACAACCGTGTTCGATACCGACGAGCACGTGCGCGCCGAGATCGACCCCGAAAAAATTGGTGGTATGCGCCCTGTGTTCAAAGCCGACGGCACCGTCACCGCCGCCAACGCTTCGGGTATCAACGATGCCGCCGCGGCCATCGTGTTGATGGAGGGCGGCGCCGCGCGCGCCGCCGGTCTCGCGCCCATGGCACGTCTGGTGGCGTACGCCCATGCCGGCGTCGACCCGAAGTTCATGGGAATCGGGCCGGTGCCCGCCGTGCGCAACCTGCTGGACAAGACGGGGCTGAACATCACGGACATGGACGTGATCGAGTTGAACGAGGCCTTCGCCGCCCAGGCGCTTGCCGTGATGAAGGATCTTGATCTTCCGCGCGATCGCACCAACCCCAACGGCAGCGGTATCTCGCTCGGCCATCCCGTCGGTGCTACGGGCTGCATTCTCACGGTCAAGGCGCTCTATGAGCTGCGCAGAACGGGGGGACGCTACGCCCTGGTCACCATGTGTATCGGCGGCGGCCAGGGCATAGCCGCGATCTTCGAGCGGCTGTGAAGGTAGAGGTTGCCGCCGACGAGGGAACTGTCCCTCGGTAGAGCTGTCTACAGCGAGGCGCCTCCGTGCGATGACGGTGCTTTCGATACGGCGGCGCACATAGCCGACGAGGAGTAGGGACCATGCTGATCAAACGCCCCACCGACATTCGAGCGAGCGAAATCACCTCCGAACGCCTTTACCGGCGGCGTCGGGACTTTTTGCGCGGCGGGGCTGCAGTGGCGCTCGGCGCGGCAGTGTCTCCCCTCACTGCGCGGCTGCCCGGTGTCGGCGACTCGCTGCTGCCGCCGGCGCACGCCGCCGTCGACTTCAACGATCTCAAGCCGAGCCCGCTCAGCACCGACGAGGAGCAGACGGAATTCAAGGCCGTGACGACCTACAACAATTTCTACGAGTTCTCGACCGACAAGGACGGACCGGCGGTGCTGTCGAAGAATTTCCGCACGCGACCCTGGACCGTCGCCATCGAAGGCGAGATCAAGCATCCGAAGACATGGGATATCGACGAGCTGATAAAGCGCTTCCCGCTGGAGGAACGAGTCTACCGGCTGCGCTGCGTCGAAGCGTGGTCGATGGTAATTCCGTGGGTTGCGTTTCCCCTCGGCGAGCTCATCAAGACGCTCGAGCCGACCTCGCGAGCCAAATACGTCGAGTTCACTACGCTCTACGATCCCGAGCAGATGCCGGGCCAGCGCCCTGGGCTGTTCGGCTCTTGGATCGAATGGCCTTATATCGAGGGTCTGCGCATCGACGAGGCGGTGCATCCGCTGTCTGTCCTCGCCGTCGGCCTCTACGGCAAAGTGATGCCCAACCAGAACGGGGCGCCGATTCGGCTGATCGTGCCGTGGAAGTACGGGTTCAAGAGCATTAAGTCCGTGGTCCGCATTCGTTTCGTCGAAGAGCAGCCCGTCAACACCTGGCAGAAGCAGGCCCCCAACGAGTACGGCTTCTACGCCAATGTCAATCCCGAGGTCGACCACCCTCGCTGGAGTCAGGCCAAGGAGCGTCGCGTGGGCGACTTCCTGAAACGCGAGACCCTGTATTTGAATGGCTACGCCGAGCAGGTCGCCCATCTCTACGACGGCATGGATCCGAAGAAACTATTCTGAAGACCCGACTGAAATCCGAGTCCGTCGAGCACGCGGTGCCATCCCCAACGGACAGTCCGCAGGTCGCGATCCGCGCCTCCCCCACCATGACGACGTTACGATTGCGTACGGCCAAGATCGCCCTCTTCGCACTGGCGCTGCTTCCCCTTGGCACACTTTTACGGGATGCGGCCACCGGCAACCTGAGCGCAGAGCCGATCGAGCAGATCACGCTGTTGACCGGCGACTGGGCGCTGCGCTTCCTGCTCTTCACACTCGCGGTGACGCCACTACGCCGCATAAGCGGCTGGCATTGGTTGATACGCTTCCGGCGCATGCTCGGGCTGTTCGCGTTCTTCTACGCAAGTCTCCATTTCTTGACCTACATCGTCCTCGATCAGTTCTTCGACTGGTCGATGATCATCGAGGACATTGTCAAGCGCAGCTACATCCTCGTCGGCTTCGCGACCTTCTGCCTGCTGATCCCACTCGCGGTGACGTCCACCAACGGCATGATGCGGCGACTCGGCGGCAAACGCTGGCAACGCCTTCACCGCCTGGTCTACGTGGCGGCCGTCACCGCTGTCATTCACTTTCTCTGGCTGGTCAAAGCCGACCTCGGCGAGCCGCTGCTCTACGCGCTTGCACTGGCCCTGCTGTTCGGCTATCGGATCTACGCGTCCTTCAGGGCCCGCTCCCCCGCGGCGCGGGGCGCTCGACCGACCTCGCCCGGGCGGGGCGGCGTGTCGCGGCCGCGCACCGCAAGCGGCTGAACCCGGCGACCTGTTCCGAATCGCAGGGGTATAATCGACGGCATCGCCACATACTGCCGCCCTGCTAGTCGACCAAACGTGCGTCCGCCTCGCATCGAGCTTCCGGCCGAGCATCGTCAGGACTGGAAGACGCTCAACACGCTCGCCCCTTATCTGTGGGAGTTTCGCTCACGGATTGCGCTGGCGCTGGGTTTCATGGCCATCGCCAAGCTCGCCAACATCGGCGTGCCGCTGACGCTCAAGCACGTCATCGATGCGCTGGACGTCACGGCCAGCACCGGCGAGCTCGTGACCGTGCCGCTGGCACTGCTGCTCGCATACGGAGCGCTGCGACTCAGCACCTCGCTGTTCAACGAGCTGCGCAACGCCATTTTCGCGCGGGCCTCGCAGCGATCAGTGCGCCGTATCGCGCTGAACGTGTTCCGCCACCTGCACGAGCTGTCACTGCGTTTTCATCTCGACCGTGAGACCGGCGGTGTCTCGCGCGATATCGAGCGCGGCAGCCGCAGCACCAATCAGCTGTTGCACTACATGATCTTCAGCATCGTCCCGACGATTTTCGAGATCGTCGTGGTATGCGGCATTCTGTTCGCGAACTACCACTGGTCGTTCGCCGCGATAACGCTCACCACCGTCGCGCTGTACTTTGTGTATACGTACAAGGTGACGAGCTGGCGTACGCGCTTCCGGGTTCGCATGAATGCCATGGATTCGAAGGCCAACACCGCTGCCGTCGACTCGCTGATCAATTACGAGACCGTGAAGTACTTCGGCAACGAGGGTTTCGAAGCGCAGCGCTACGACGGGCATCTGCGTGAATGGGAAAAAGCTTCCATCAAGAGCGAGATGTCGTTGGCGCTGCTCAACGTCGGGCAGGGCATCATCATCGCCTCCGGCCTCACGGTCATCATGGTCCTGGCCGGCAACGGCGTCGCCGCGGGCACCATGACACTCGGCGACTTCGTGCTCGTCAACGCATTCCTGATTCAGCTCTACATCCCGCTGAACTTTCTCGGCACGATCTTCCGCGAGGTCAAGCACTGCCTGACCGACATGGAACGCATGTTCGGGCTGCTCGACATCGACCGCGAGGTCGACGAACGGCCGGGCGCGGTGCCACTGAACGTTCGCGATGCACACGTGGCTTTCGACAACGTCAATTTCGGGTACCGCCCCGACCGCACCATCCTCTCGGGCGTCAGCCTCGATATCGAAGGCGGGCGCAAGGTCGCCGTCGTCGGACCCAGCGGCGCCGGCAAATCCACGCTGGCGCGGCTGTTGTTTCGCTTCTACGACGTCGGCGGCGGCCGTATCACGATCGATGGCCAGGACATTCGCGACGTCACGCTGTCGAGCCTGCGCGCCGCCATCGGCATCGTCCCCCAGGATACGGTGCTCTTCAACGATACGATCGAATACAACATACGCTACGGGCGTCCCGACTGCAGCTTCGACGATGTCGAGCGCGCGGCGCGCCTGGCGCACCTCGAGCAGTTCATTCGTGTCCTTCCGCAGGGCTACGCCACACTCGTCGGCGAGCGAGGGCTCAAACTCTCCGGCGGTGAGAAGCAGCGCATCGCGCTGGCGCGCACAATCCTCAAAGACCCGCCCATCCTCGTTCTCGACGAGGCGACGTCAGCCCTCGATTCTCACGCCGAGCGTGCCATACAGGCGGCGCTCAACGAGGTGGCGGCCGAGCGCACGACGTTGGTCATCGCGCACCGGCTGTCGACGGTCATCGACGCCGACCAGATCCTCGTGCTCGAGCAAGGCCGCATTGTAGAGGCGGGCACTCACGCCGCGCTGCTCGAGCGCGGTGGCCGCTATGCGGGCATGTGGGCGCTCCAGCAGCAGCAGCATAGCGATCCCGCGGAGGGGGCTGCTGACACTTCGGCGCTCTCCCTTCGTACCGCAGGTTGAACCCGCGCGCCATGACGACGCCCGCCTCCTTGCTGCGTGACATGTTCGATGCGTGCGTTGCCCGCGCTCAGCCGGCGGTGTGCGTTCCACCCCACCTGCCCCGCCCCGACGGAAGGCGTCTGGTGGTGGTAGGCGCCGGCAAGGCCGCGGCCGCCATGGCGCGCGCCGTCGAGGACCGCTGGGACGGACCGCTCTCCGGCCTGGTCGTCACCCGCTATGGTTCGGCTGTTGCGTGCCGACACGTGGAGGTCGTCGAGGCGGCGCATCCGGTGCCCGATGCGGCGGGCGCCCGGGCAGCGCGGCGCATTCTCGACATCGTCTCGGCACTCGGCCCCCGCGACCGCGTTCTGGTGTTGATGTCGGGCGGCGCGTCGGCGCTGCTCAGCCTCCCGGCAGCCGGCCTGAGCCTCGAAGACAAGCAGCACGTCAATCAGGCGCTGCTGCGATCGGGGGCCACCATCGGTGAGATGAACTGCGTGCGCAAGCACCTCTCGGCCATCAAAGGCGGGCGCCTGGCCGCTGCCGCCCACCCGGCGCCCGTGCTGACGCTCGCGATCTCCGACGTGCCCGGCGACGACCCCTCGGTGATCGGCTCCGGGCCGACCGTCCCGGACGCCACCACCTTCGCCGACGCCCGGGCCATCCTCGAGCGGTACCGCATCACACTGCCGCCCGCCGTCGGCCGCCACCTGGAGCAGGCCGCCGATGAGACGCCGAAGCCCGGCGATTCGCGGCTGGCGAGCTGCCGGACGGTGCTCGTTGCCACACCGCAGATGGCGCTCGAGGCCGCGGCGCAAACCGCCAGGAGCAACGGGCTGCATCCGGTTATTCTCGGTGACGCGCTGGAAGGCGAGGCGCGCGAGGTGGCCGTCGAACAGTGCCGCCTCGCCCGCGCGGCGGCACCGGGCACCGTACTGTTGAGCGGCGGCGAGGTCACCGTCACCCTGACCGGCTCCGGGCGGGGCGGACCCAACAGCGAATTCGCCCTCGCCCTGGCACTGGCCCTCCAGGGCGACAAGCGCGTCTGGGCCATGGCGTGCGATACCGACGGCATCGACGGCTCCGAGGACAACGCCGGCGCTCTGGTGCGTCCCGACACCCTTTCGCGCGCCGCTGCCATGGGCCTCGATGCACGCGCCGCGCTCGACGGCAATGATGCCTACGGGTTCTTCGCCGCGCTCGACGACCTCGTCATGACCGGCCCGACCCTCACCAACGTCAACGACTTCCGCGCCATTTTGATCGGCGACTGACGCCGGGCTGCGGGGCCGGCGTCCGGCGGGCGAAGCCGCCGCGCCAAGAGCGTCGCGGCACGTGAGCGAACGCGGTCGTCACGCCACCCAACGTCTCGCGTTGCGAAACATACGCAGCCAGGGACTGTCGTCGCCCCAGTCGGGCGGATGCCAGGAAAAGGTGACGGTGCGCACCAGGCGCTCGGGATGCGGCATCATGATCGTGATGCGACCGTCGGGCGTGGTGAACGCAGTGACCCCGCCCGGGGAGCCGTTGGGATTGTAGGGATAGGTCGTCGCCGCCCGGCCGTGGTGGTCCACGAAACGCATAGCCAGCTGCCGTCTCGCCTCGAGCGCGGCCAGATCGGCATCGTCCCGAAACACGGCTCTGCCCTCGCCGTGAGCGACGACGATCGGCAACCGCGCCCCGGCCATGCCCTGCAGCAGGACGGAGGTATTGTCGGGAATCTCCACCATCACCAGACGCGCCTCGAACTGCTCGGAGTGATTTCTCGCGAACCGCGGCCAGCACTCGGTGCCGGGCAGCAGCGGGCGCAGCTCGGCGAACATCTGACAACCGTTGCACACACCCAACGCAAACGTGTCGGAACGGGCAAAGAATCCTTCGAACTGTTCCCGGGCGACATCGTTGTGAAGAATCGAGTTGGCCCAGCCGCGCCCGGCGCCGAGCACGTCGCCGAACGAGAAGCCACCGCACGCCACCACTCCCGCGAACCGTGTGAGCAGCGCCTCACCCGCCACGATATCGCTCATGGTGACATCGACGGCCGTGAAGCCGGCGCGATCGAACGCGTCGGCCATCTCCACGTGGCCGTTCACCCCCTGCTCACGCAGGACGGCGACCGCCGGCCGCGCCGAGCCCACCAGCGCCGGTGCGCCGATGCCTTCCTCGAGCGCGAAGCTCGCCACCGCATGCAGACCCGGATCGTCGTCGTCCAGCATGCGCTCATGCTCCTGCTGCGCACACTCGGGGTTGTCGCGCTGGCTCTGCATGCGCCACGTCGTCTCCGACCACAGCCGGCGCAGCTCGCGGCGCGGTCGCCGCAGCACGAGCTCGCCCCGGTAGCGGATGCTGATCGCGTCGTCCGTCACCACGGTTCCGATCACGTGCGTGCACGTGTCGAGGTGATGCGTTCGAAGCAGCTCTCGAATACGCTCGACATGGACACGGCGCACCTGGATGACCGCGCCCAGCTCCTCGGCAAACAGCGCAGCCAGCGGATCGGCCCCAAGCGCGTCGAGGACAACGTCAAGGCCGACGCGGCCGGCGAAAGCCATCTCACACAGCGTCGCCAGCAACCCGCCGTCGGACCGATCGTGGTAGGCAAGCAGCAACGCTTCGTCCTTGAGCGCACGCAGCCCCTCGCAGAAACACACCAACGCCGCGGGGTCGTCGACATCCGGTGGTGTCTCGCCGAGCCCGCCGTAGACCTGCGCCAGAGCGGACGCCGCCGTGCGGTTACGGCCAGCGCCGAGATCGACCAGCAGCAGCACGCTGTCGGCTTCGGGGACGAGCATTGGCGTCAACGTCCGCCGCGCATCGCCGACGGCTGCGAACGCCGAGACGATGAGGGAGAGCGGCGCCTGCACGTCGTGTCGGCCGCCGCCGTCGTCTTCCCATACCGTGCGCATCGACATGGAATCCTTGCCCACCGGTATCGAAATGCCGAGTTGCGGACACAGCTCGGCCGCCACGGCGTGCACCGCGTCGAACAACGCCGCGTCCTGACCGGCCGCACCGGCGGCGGCCATCCAGTTTGCGGAAAGCTTCACGTCGGCAAGACGGCGCACATCGGCCGCCATCAGATTGGTCAGCGCCTCCCCGACGGCCATGCGTCCGCTGGCCGGTGGGTCGATGGCGGCGATCGGCGTGCGCTCGCCGACCGCCATGGCCTCGCCCGCGAACGTGCGATACCCCGCCAGCGTCACCGCAACGTCTGCGACCGGCACCTGCCACGGTCCCACCATCTGGTCGCGATGCACCAAACCGGTGACGCTGCGGTCGCCGATGGTGATCAGAAACGTCTTGTCGGCCACCGCCGGCAGCTGCAGCACCCGGGCAACGGCCTCGTCGAGGTCGATACCGCCAGTGAGGAAGGCATGGCGAGGCGCCGGCAGCCGCTGTACGTCGCGCACCAGCCGCGGCGGATGGGCGAACAACGCCTCCATGTCCATATCGATGGGCAGTGCAAAGCGGTCACAATCGGTGGCGTCGACACTCGCAAAGAAGGGATCCTTCACGGTGAGGCGCCGGTCTTCGCAGGCCTCACCGACGACGGCAAAGATGCAGCGCTCGCGCCGGCACAGCGCTTCGAATGCAGCCCAGCGCTCCGAGGCCACCGCCAGCACATAGCGCTCCTGCGACTCGTTGCACCACAGCTCGAGCGGACTCATGGCAGGGTCGTCGCTCGGCACGCGGCGCAAATCGAAACGTCCGCCCCGGGCGGCCTCGTGCAGCAGCTCGGGCAGCGCGTTGCACAGCCCCCCGGCACCGACGTCGTGGATCGACAAGATGGGGTTGTCGTCGCCCAGAGCGCAACAGCCGTCGATGACCTCCTGACAGCGACGCTGCATCTCGGGGTTGCTGCGTTGGACGGAGGCGAAATCGAGCTCGGCACTGCTTGCCCCGGTGGCCACGCTCGAGGCCGCACCGCCGCCCAGCCCGATCAGCATCGCCGGCCCTCCGATGACGACCAGGCGTGCGCCGACGGGGATGGCCCGCTTGCCGACGTGTTGTGGCCGAATACTGCCGAGCCCACCCGCCAGCATGATGGGTTTGTGATACCCGTATGACGTCCTCACCCCCTCACCGAGGCCGTGTTGCTCGAAGGTGCGGAAGAAACCCCCGATGTTGGGGCGACCGAACTCGTTGTTGAATGAAGCGGCGCCGATCGGTCCTTCCAGCATGATCTCCAGCGGGCTGGCGATGCGTGCAGGACGCGACTCCGCGCCTTCCCAAGGCCTCGCCGCACCGGGCAGCCGCAGGTGGGAGACGGCGAAGCCGGTGATGCCGGCTTTAGGCGCGCCTCCACGACCGGTGGCGCCCTCGTCTCGAATCTCTCCGCCGGAGCCGGTGGCAGCGCCGGCAAAGGGTGATATGGCGGTGGGATGATTGTGGGTCTCGACCTTGATGACGTACGGGGCCGGCTCGGTAACGTGGCGGTATTCGTGGGTCGACGGGTCTCTCAGGAAACGCGTTGAGGAGGGGCCCTCGATGACCGCTGCATTGTCGCGGTAGGCGACCAGCGTGCCGGCCCCGTGGCGGCGGTGGGTGGCGCGGATCATATCGAGGAGGGAGTGCGATTGGGGCTCGCCGTCGATGACCCACGCGGCATTGAAGATCTTGTGCCGGCAGTGCTCGGAGTTGACCTGGGCGAACATCATCAGCTCGACGTCGGTGGGGTTGCGCTTCGCCTCGAGGAAATAGCCGTGGAGATAGTCCAGCTCCTGCTCGGAGAGCGCGAGCCCGAGCGTAACGTTTGCGCGGGCGAGCGCCTCCCTTCCGCCGCCCTCGATATCGACACACGCGAGCGGCTTCGGCTGAGCGTCCCCGAACAGCGATCCGAGTTGATCGAAGTGCTCGAGCACCGACTCGGTCATGCGGTCGTGAAGATGAGCGGCGATGCGGTGCCGCGCCGCCGTATCGAAGGCCGCCCCGCGGTCTCGGCAGACATACCAGGCGACACCGCGCTCGACGCGCCGGACCCACGTCAGACCGCAGCGGTGAACGATATCCGTGGCTTTCGTGGACCAGGGCGAGATAGTGCCGAGGCGCGGCACGATCAGGAACAGTGCGCCGCGGGAGATGTCGTCGCCCATCTCGGCGGCCGGGCACAACACCTCTTCGAGAGCGGCGCGCTCGGCGTCGTCGGGCGCGCGAGCCACATCGACGAAATGCCAGTAGCAGGCCGCCACATCGTGCAGATCCGGCACGGCCGCGCGCAGTGTGAGGAGCCGCTGGCGACGCTGCGGCGGCGACAACGCCGCCGAACCGCGCAGCCTCAGCATACTCCGGACGGGTGCCTCGTCGAGCCGCCCCGAGAGGCTGTCACTGCAGGTCTACGCCGAGGCGCTTGGCGACGATCTCGTAAGATTCGACGACGCTGCCGAGATCGCGTCGAAAACGATCCTTGTCCAGCTTCTCGCGGGTTTCGCTATCCCAGACACGGCAACCGTCGGGGGTGAACTCGTCACCGAGCAGCACATCGCCGTCGTAGCGACCAAACTCCAGCTTGAAGTCGACCAAGAGCAGATCCGCCTTGGTGAACAGCTCCTTCAGCACCTCGTTGACCCGGAACGTGATGTCTTTCATCTGCTGGACCTCCGACGCGGACGCCCAGCCGAAGGAGCGGATGTGGTATTCGTTGATCATCGGATCGTGGCGAGCGTCGTCCTTGAGAAAAAACTCGAAGGTGGGCGGATCGAGATCAAGCCCCTCCTCGACGCCGAGGCGGCGACAAATGGAGCCGGCGGCTATGTTGCGCACCACACATTCGACGGGAATCATGTCCAGTCGCTTGACCAGCGACTCGTCGTCTGAGAGCAGCCGATCGAAGTGCGTCTTGACGCCGGCGGCCTCGAGCTGCTGCATCACGAAGGCGTTGAACTTGTTGTTGACCATGCCCTTGCGTGCGAGCTGCGCGACCTTCTCGCCGTCGTAGGCCGAGGTGTCGTCGCGGAAGTGCAGGATCAGGCGCTTGGCGTCGTCACTCAGATACACGGATTTCGCCTTACCCGAGTAGAGAAGTTCTCCCCGCTGCATGGTCAACACTGCTCCTGTCTTTCACGCTCGACAACGGCGCGGGCGGCACGTCCGGTGCGCCCAGCCGGTTTACAGAACACCCGCCGTGCGCATTGCGTCGCGCACCGTCTCGTGATACGCCGCCGATAACGACGTCAGCGGAAGCCGGATGCGCGGACCAATGAGTCCGAGCTCGGCCACCGCCCACTTGGCCGGAATGGGATTGGATTCGAGAAACAGCGCCTGGTGCAGCGGCATCAGCTTCTCGTTGAGCTCTCGTGCTTCGGCTTCGCGGCCGGCCACGGCCGCTTCGCACATTTTGTGCATGGCCGCCGGTGCGACGTTGGCGGTCACCGATATGGTCCCCTTGGCGCCGGCCAGCATGAGGCCGAGCGCCGCAGCGTCCTCCCCCGAGTAGACGGTAAAGGCTTGCGGACAGCGCGCCATCAGATCACGACCGCGATCGATATCCCCGGTGGCGTCCTTGATGCCAATGACGTTGGGAATCTCGGCCAGGCGCACAACGACGTCGTTGTGCATGTCGCACGCGGTGCGCCCGGGCACGTTGTAGAGAATCTGCGGGATCGGCACTTCTTCGGCGATGGTGCGAAAATGCTCGTACAGCCCGTGCTGCGTCGGTTTGTTGTAATACGGCACCACCAGCAGACAGGCATCGGCGCCCATCTCATGGGCCGAGCGGGTAAGCTCGATGGCCTCGCTGGTCGCGTTGGCCCCGGTGCCGGCGATGACCGGCACCCGTCCCGCGACATGGGCAACCGTCTCCCGGATGACTTCGCGGTGCTCATCGAAATCCAGCGTCGCCGACTCGCCCGTCGTGCCCACGGAAACGATCGCGTCGGTGCCCTGCTCGACGTGAAAGTCGATGAGCCGGCGCAGGGCTGCAATGTCCACCGAACCGTCGTCACGCATCGGCGTGACGATAGCCACCAGGCTGCCGCTGATCATGAGCTCAGAACGCTTTACGCGGGAAAGGACGGCACACGCCGCGGGCCGATGGTACTGCGCCCATCACGCCATGACAAGGCGCCCCGTCGAGACGAGCAACGCCGCTGATCCCTCGCCGTGGCCGGAGCAACTTATACTATATCTTGGGTTGTAGATGAAAAACAGCCCCAACATATAGAATTGCTTTTGGGCGTTGATCCCTTGTAGACTGCCCGCTGTCGGCGCCGCCAGCCGGTCGCCACGGAGCAGCGCCGTAAGGGAGGGAGGACCATGCACTGCAGCCGCTGTCATTCGGTCATGGCGCAGACCCGCAACGAGTCGGGCGTGTGCAGTGAGCAGCAGTGGTTTCGCTGCCCAACCTGTGCGCGCACGGCCCTCGTCTCGCGGCCGGTGTCGAGCCGCGAGCGCGACATGGCTCGCCACGACCATCGGGTCCGACCGCCGGCCTGATCCGGGTCCGCGCCCAGCGCCGGGTTGGCACCCGCCGCTGCGGCGCACGGGAGAGGCCCTGCCGGGAGACATCGCCCGCTTGGCCGCCGGGCCAAAGGCTGAACCCCGGCCGTTCGCGGCGGTAACGGTGGCGCCTCGTGGCCCGCCTCATTACAATGCCGCCGTGGTGCGGGTTTCCGGCGGTTGTTCGCCGCCGGATGAAACGGGAAGCCGGTGATCGCGCTCAGGCGCTCCAGTCCGGCGCTGCCCCCGCAACGGTGATCGAGCAGAGGCGAATCCGTCACACCACTGTCCGGACTCCCTGGCTCACCAGACGTGGAGCCGCATTGACCGCACATCGGTCTCGCCGCTCACGCTGGGGGCGGTTCCGGATGGGAAGGTGATTCGCCGGGCGCACCACGCGCCACTCGTCAGTCCGGAGACCGGCCGGCACCGCCAGTTCGGCGCCCCCCCCGTCGATGCGTTCGGCCGCGGGCGGCGCCTCTTGCAGAGCGCGGAGCGTGTACGGCGGGTGCACACCTCGATGGCCAAGTCAACGTTCGCCACGCAGCGCGCCTCAGCGTGCGCGGCGACGGGCAGGCAAGCGGGCGCCTGACGCCGTCCGGTGCTGCTGACCCGCTTCCTGCTGCTGTCGTTGTCCGGCCACTTCCTGCTGGCGTCGCTGCCGGCCGTGCACCTCGACCCTGCCCCAGCACATCACGCGGTGCCCCTCGAGATCCGACTGCAGGCGGCGCGGCTTACGGCATCTGCCGCGCACGCGGCCGACGCGGCGCCTGCGCCCGAGACGGTGCCGACCCCGGCGATGGGCGCTGAAACTCCGGCGGCCACCCACGAGGACGCGTCGTCGCCGACCGAAAGCGGCCCGTCTCAAACGGCCGGCGCGCCGCCGCCGGCCGGCGACCCGCTAACGTCTCGGAGTCCGAGCGGAGTCTCGCCGACGCTCGCGGTCGAAACGGCAACAACGAGCGCGGCGCCGAACAGCGGCGCCGAGCCGACAGCATCCCGCTTGCAACGGGCGGCGCGTGCCGACGCGACGACCCCGCCGAGCGCGGTGCGCCGCGCGCCAGCGGCCGTGCCCGGCGTAGCCGATACGGGGGTCGCGCAGAGATCGGCTTCCGCCGGCACGGCCCCTGCGCTGACGAGCGCGCGCAGCACGCCGTCGCCCGACCGGGCCCCCGCCGCCCGCGACCCAAACCATGTCAGGCAACAGCTCGAGACGTTGCTCTCGGCGCGCTTCGTCTACCCGCCTCTGGCCCGCAAGTTTGGCTGGCAGGGTGAGGTCACCGTGCGTTTGCGGATAGGCGCGGACGGGGCGCTCGAAGCGGTCGATGTCGTCCGGTCTTCGGGCCATCGCGTTCTCGACCGCGACGCCGTTCGGACCCTGCTCAAGATCGGCTCGCTGCCCAACGCGCGGCAGACGCTCGGCGGCCGCGCCCTGACGACCGAGATACCGATCCGTTACCAGCTGCACGAGGGTTGATATGGGACACCGCCTTAGCAAGATCTACACGCGGACGGGCGACGCCGGGACGACCGGCCTTGCGGACGGAAATCGCATCGACAAGGACGACCCGCGCATCGAGGCCATGGGCGATGTCGACGAGCTCAACAGCGCCATCGGCTTGCTGATGACCGAACCGCTGCCCGAAGCCATCGGCATGGCGCTCACGAATGTTCAGCACACGCTGTTCGATCTCGGCGGCGAGCTCAGTATGCCCGGTCACGCTCTGGTCGCGGACGAGCGCGTCACCGAGCTCGAAGAGCTGCTCGACGCCCTCAATGCCGAGCTCGAGCCGCTCAAGGAGTTCGTTCTGCCGGGCGGGACGCGGGCGGCGGCCCACTGCCATCTCGCACGCAGCATCTGCCGCCGCGCCGAACGCCACCTCCACCACCTTGCCAAGTGCGGTGAGGTGTCCGCACCGGCGCGCCGTTACCTGAACAGACTCTCGGACCTGCTGTTCGTGATGGCGCGCAGCCTCAACAAGGGCGCCGGCCACGCAGACGTGCTCTGGCGCCACTCGCGATCCCGCCCCGCCGACGACGCACAGTAGCCCTCACAGCTTGTCGTGCCCCAGCCGCTCGACGCCGAGCAGTCGCGCGTAGCGGGCCCAGTCGAAGCACGGACCAGGGTCCGTCTTACGCTCCGGCGCGATATCGCAGTGGCCGAAGACGTGATCGGGTGTGATGGCCGGATAAGCCGCCATAAGACAACGGCTCAATGCGGCTAGGGCGTGGTACTGGGCGTCCTCGAACGGCCGCTCGTCGCTTCCCTCAAGCTCGATGCCGATGGAGAAGTCGTTGACGCGCGGGCGTCCCAGGCAGCACGAGGCACCGGCATGCCAGGCACGGTCGGTGACGGGCACGAACTGCAGTGTCGCACCGCTGCGACGGATGAGAAAATGTGCCGACACCCGCAACGCGGCGACGGTTGCGAAGTAAGGGTGCGCGGCGGGATCGAGGCGGTTGCAGAACAGCGCCTCGATCGCCGGACCGCCGAACTCCCCGGGGGGAAGGCTGATGGCGTGTATCACCAGAACATCGATTTCGACCTCGGGGGGACGGGCGTCGCAGTTCGGCGATGCGATGTAGCGCACGCCCTCTACCCGCCCCGTCGCCCTCACCAGTTTCATCGCCTCGCCGTGCTTCCATCGACCGCCGCAGCCCGGCATGATGATGCGCCCTCTCATTGCGTGCAAGAGGCTGAGCGGTTTTGTCGCGCCCACACTCGTGCTATATGCTGGTGGTGAGCAGATCGGCAGGCAGACTCCGCCGACGCGTGGCTCGAGCGCGACGCCAACCCGGTCACGATCGCGTGCAACACCGCTGTGAGACACTCGAGGGGCCGTGAGCAGCTCTCTGAAAGGCTGGCAGTTCTGGATCGATCGCGGCGGCACGTTTACCGACGTAGTCGCCCGGCGTCCTGACGGCCGTCTGCTGACGCACAAACTGCTCTCCGACAATCCCGAGCAATATCAGGACGCAGCCATCCGGGGCATCCGCGACGCGCTCGGCGTTGCGCGAGACGCCGCGCTCGACGCCCGCATCATCGACGTCGTCAAGATGGGCACGACGGTAGCCACCAACGCGCTGCTCGAGCGCAAAGGGGATCGCTCGCTGCTGGTGATTACCAAGGGTTTCGGTGACGCGTTGCGCATCGGCTACCAGAATCGCCCGGACTTGTTTGCCCGCCAGATCGTGCTTCCGGAAATGCTTTACGAACGCGTCATCGAAGTCGAGCAGCGCCACAGCGCGAGCGGCGAGGAAATCGTGCCTCTGGATATCACGCCCGTTGACAGTGCGCTGCAGGAGGCCTACGAGGACGGCATCCGGGCATGCGCCATCGTGTTCCTGCACGGCTACCGGAACCCCCAGCACGAACGCATGGTAGCAGCGCGCGCACGCGCCATCGGCTTTGAGCAGGTGTCGACGTCGCACGAGGTGAGTCCGCTGATGAAGCTCGTCAGCCGTGGCGATACGACCGTCGTCGACGCCTATCTCTCCCCGATCCTGCGGCGCTACGTGGAGCAGGTTGCGAGCCAGCTGCAGGGCGTGCGGCTGATGTTCATGCAGTCGAACGGCGGTCTCACGGACGCTCGTCTGTTCCAGGGCAAGGACAGCATTCTCTCGGGACCGGCCGGCGGCATCGTCGGTGCCGTCGAAACGAGCGCCATGGCGGGATTCGCCGAGATCATCACCTTCGACATGGGCGGGACGTCGACCGACGTCGCGCACTACGCCGGCGAGTACGAGCGCGCTTTCAACACCTACGTCGCCGGCGTGCGCATGCGCGTTCCGATCATGCGCATTCACACGGTCGCCGCAGGAGGCGGCTCTATCCTGAAATTCGACGGGCTGCGCTACCGCGTTGGACCAGACTCGGCGGGCGCCAATCCGGGCCCAGCCTGCTATCGGCGCGGCGGCCCGCTGACCGTTACCGACTGCAACGTCATGCTCGGCAAGCTCGATCCGGAATACTTTCCGGCCATCTTCGGGCCGCAGGGCGATCTACCGCTCGATCGGGACATCGTCAAGGAGAAATTCTCGACGCTGACGGCCGAGATCCGCTCCGCGACCGGCGACAACCGCTCGCCGGAGCAGGTTGCCGAAGGTTTTCTAAAGATTGCCGTCGACAACATGGCGAATGCCATCAAGCGCATATCCGTGCAGCGCGGCTACGACGTCACTCAATACACCCTCTGCTGCTTCGGTGGTGCCGGTGGGCAGCACGCGTGCCTCGTCGCCGACGCGCTCGGCATGAAGCGAATCTTCATCCACCCTTATGCGGGGGTGCTTTCCGCCTACGGCATGGGGCTGGCGGATATCCGCGCCATGCGCGAGCGGACCATCGAGCTACGCTTCGACGAGGCGTTCGGGGATGTGCTGGCGAGGGCCTTTGAGGACATCGAGCGCGCGGCGGGCGAGGAGGTGCTCGAGCAGGGGATCGATCCCGCCCATATCGACGTGGAGCGGCGTGTCCACGTGCGCTACGAGGGCACGGATTCGGCGCTTGCCGTCGCGTTCGGCGAACGCGACGTCGTCGAGACGAGGTTCGCGGCCACGCACCGCGACCGCTTCGGTTTCGTCATGGAGAACCGGGCGCTGGTGGTCGAGGCGATCGGCGTCGAGGCGATTGGACGCACGGAGACCATCGGTGATCCCGAGCGTCATGGCGAGCTGACGGACACCGCGCCGCAACCGCTGACCCGCGTGACGATGTACGCAGGCTGCGCGCGCCCCGACACGCCCGTGTTCGACCGCGCCTTACTGCTCCCCGGGAATCGCATAGATGGTCCGGCGATCATCGTCGAGAAAACCGCTACCACCATCGTCGAGCCCGGATGGCGTGCAGCGGTAACCGCTCGCGAGCACCTTATTCTCGAGCGCGTGCTTCCGCTGCCCTCGCAGGAGGCCGTGGGCACTCACGCCGACCCGGTCATGCTCGAGGTGTTCAACAATCTGTTCATGTCCATCGCGGAGCAGATGGGCGCGGCGCTCGAGAACACCGCCTACTCGGTGAACATCAAGGAGCGCCTCGACTTCTCGTGCGCCGTCTTCGACGACGAGGGCGCCCTTGTCGCCAATGCACCGCATATGCCGGTGCATCTTGGATCAATGAGCGAGTCGGTGCGTACGGTGATCGCCCGGCGGTGCGGCACGATGCGCCCCGGCGACGTCTACGTGCTCAACAATCCCTACAATGGTGGCACGCACCTGCCGGACGTCACGGTGATCACCCCGGTGTTCGACGCGTCAGGCGAGCGCATTCTGTTCTACGTTGCCTCGCGCGGCCATCACGCCGACATCGGCGGCATCACGCCCGGATCCATGCCGCCGCACAGCCACCATATCGACGAGGAAGGCGTGCTGATCGACGACGTGACGCTGGTCGCCGAGGGCCGATTCCGGGAGCGCGATATTGAGCAACTGCTCCAGTCCGGACGCTACCCGGCGCGCAACGTGCACCAGAACATAGCCGATCTCCGGGCACAGATCGCCGCCAACGAGAAAGGGGTGCAAGAGCTGCACGCGATGACAGCGCATTTCGGTCTCGATGTCGTTCGGGCTTACATGGGACATGTCCAGGACAACGCCGAGGGGGCGGTAAGGCGCGTGCTGAGCGTGCTGCACGACGGCCACTTCCGCTACCCGCTCGACGACGGCAGCCACGTCGACGTTCGTATCGCGATCGCGGCGGACGGTGACAGCGCGGTGATCGACTTCAGCGGAACGTCGCCGCAGCAGGGCACCAACTTCAACGCCCCCTCGGCAGTCGCCCGCGCGGCCGTGCTTTATGTGTTCCGCACGCTGGTCGACGACGATATCCCCATGAACGATGGCTGCCTCAAACCGCTCTCGATCGTCATTCCACCCGACTCGATGTTGAGTCCGCGCTACCCCGCAGCGGTCGTCGCCGGCAACGTCGAGACCTCTCAGGTGATAACCGACGCGCTGTACGGCGCGCTGGCCGTGATGGGCGCGGCGCAGGGAACCATGAACAACGTCACTTTCGGCAACGAGCGCTATCAATACTACGAGACCATCTGCGGCGGCTCGGGGGCGGGTCCCGACTTCGACGGAACCGATGCCGTGCACACCCACATGACCAACTCGCGCCTTACCGACCCCGAAGTGCTCGAGTGGCGCTTCCCGGTGCGGTTGGAGAGCTTCGCGATCCGGCGTGGCAGCGGAGGTCGCGGGCGGCACCGAGGCGGCGACGGCGCCGTCCGGCGCATCCGTTTCCTCGAACCCATGACCGTGGCGATCGTCGCCAATCACCGTGTCGTCCCGCCATACGGCATGGCCGGGGGGGAGCCGGGCGCAGTGGGGCGCAACTTCATCGAGCGAGCCGACGGAACCCGGCATGAGCTCAGCGGCACCGACCAGACGCGGGTGCAGGCGGGCGACGTGCTGGTGATCGAGACGCCGGGCGGCGGCGGCTACGGTCCACCCGCCCCGACGCCCGAGCGGCGCTGACATCATGGTGCCGCGGCTTGGGCCCCAGCGGCGGGATCCGTGGGAGACGGCTGCGGCGGCGTGGCGATTCGGGCATCGACAGCCCCTTGACGTCCATGTCCGATCATCGGCGCCACGGGCTCGCGAAACGCTTTTCGCCGGCCGGCGCCGCCGCTAGGCGCACGGTGCCCGGAAAGGCGCCAGCCGCGGCGAGCCAACGCGTCCGCCGAGCGAGCGCTGCCGGATTTTCCCGGTGACGTCCGCGCCCGCGTCGGTGCTCGTCGGCGCGGCCGTGCGGCGGCGCGCCGTCGCCGGCTGGCTGCTGGCGTCGATGGCGCTGGCAAGCATTGCGGCGGCGTTGCTCCCCGCCGTGCCCCCCTGGCCGGCCGGTGTGCTGGGCTGGCTCGGCGCAGCGCTGCTCGTTCGCCAGCTCGGCACCACACAGCGGCTTCAGGTCGGCGCCATCGCTGCCGTGGGAGCTGCCCTGCTCGTGAGCGCCTGGCTGCGCGGCGGTGCGGCCCCTGTCGTTCGGGCCGTCGCGCAGAACGAGGCGCTGCTGTCGATGCTGGTGTCCATCAGCTTCCTCCGCCTGATCAGTGTCCCGGGGACCGCGGCGGCGGACGACATGCCGCGCGGTCGTGCAGCGCTCGCCAAGACAATTCTCGGCGTTCATCTGTTCGGCGCCGTGATAAACATCTCATCGGTCATCATCATGGCCGACCGCATCGCGCTCGGGCGACCGCTGGACACGGCTGCGGCCAGGCTGTTCTCACGCGCTTTCTCGGCGTGCGCCTTCTGGTCACCGTTCATCGGCGGCACCGCCATCGTGCTCGCCTACATTCCGCAAGCACGGCTTCCGGTGCTGCTCTGCATCGGCATTCCCATGGCTGCGTGCGCCCTGGGCTACACCTATCTCTCTACGCTCTGGTCGCGCCACGGCGCTGTGGACGACTTCGTCGGCTATCCGATTCGATTCGACAGCCTGGTCGTACCGGCCGTGCTGGCGATCGCCGTGCTTGCCGTCCATGAGCAGTTGCCCGCCGTTTCGATTCTCAGCGTCATTGCCGCTATGGCCCTGGCAATGACGACCCTGGTGCTGACGGCGCGCCAGGGGCTGCGGCGCGCATCGACGGCGCTCGGCGATCATATTTCAAGGCGGCTTGCCGACATGGGCGGGGAGCTGTGTCTGTTTCTCGCAGCAGGGGTGCTGGCCGTGGGCGTGGGCAGCTTCGTCACCACGACGAACACGCTGCTGCCCTTTACGGAGATGAATGCGACGAATGCGAGCTTGACGCTGTGTCTGCTCGTTGCCCTGGCCGTGGCCGGCATTCATCCGATCATCGTGGTGTCGATTCTGGCCGCGATGCTGGTGCCCATCAGTCCGGATCCCGACCTGACCGCCGCGATGTTTCTCATGACGTGGTCCATAGGCAATGCCGCCAGTCCACTCTCGGGAACACACCTGATACTGCAGGGGCGCTACGGCATTCCGAGCTGGCGCTTCTCGCGGTGGAACGTCGTCTACGTTCCGACGATGCTGCTCATCGCCGCGGGCGCCCTGCACCTATACGAATGGGCGCGCAGCCTCTGAACCTTGCCGCTCACGTCACCGCGCACATCTCCCGTGTCCAAGTCGCGCAGCGCGGGGCCACCGATCTGCGGAGGCAGACGCCCATCGCCCTCCGCGCACTTCGCGCCGGGGCATGGTGGCGGGGTGCCGAGTAGTCGTCGCATGGCCCGCGTCGCGTGGCAGCGCCATGCGGCCGGGCACGGCTAGGGGTTGGCGCGGCCGGCAATGCGCCGCGGTGGCGCGCCGGTTCTCGGACCGGTGGCCGCCCTGCGCGGTTAACGGTATCGCCGCTGGATGCGCGCCAGCAGGGCGTCGCCCGGGTTGAGCTCCTCGTAGGGTATGCTCGCGAGAGGCTCGTCGACGGTGTTGGCCACCGTATGAAAATCCGGGGTGTCCTCGTCGATGTAGAGCAGACCGGTCACCACCTCGCCTCGCTCCTGGTGCTTGACGACGTAGTCGAACGCTTTGCAACGGTCGGTGGGATCGTACTCCTCCGACGCCTTGCGCAGCAGTATCCTGCTGCCGTCGTGCAGCACCACCGGGCGCACTTCGCCGGCGTCGTACGACGCGGTGATCGATGCGCTCGGCGGAACGAAATCGGCGTGGACCGTCGGGTGATAGAACTGGCGGGTATGCGCATAGCTCTTGGTGGAGTCCTCGTGATCGTTGAACGTCACGCAGGGCGAGAGCACGTCGATCAGCGCGAACCCCTTGTGGACGATGCCCGCCTTGAGCAGCGGCACGAGCTGCGTCTTGTCGCCCGAGAATCCGCGCGCGACGAACGTCGCCCCCAGACTCAGCGTCATCAGCAACGGATCGATGGGCAGCTGCTGATTCACCTCCCCCTTCTTGGCCCGGCTGCCAACATCTGCCGAAGCGGAGAACTGCCCCTTGGTCAGGCCGTAGACGCCGTTGTTCTCGATGACGTAGAGCATGTCGAGATTGCGTCGCACGGCATGCGCGAAGCCGCCGAGCCCGATAGACAGCGAATCGCCGTCTCCCGAGACGCCGACATAGTAAAGATCCCGGTTGGCAGCACTGGCCCCGGATGCCACTGCCGGCATGCGGCCGTGAACCGAGTTGAATCCATGCGCGGTCTTCAGGAAGTAGGCCGGCGTCTTCGAAGAACAACCGATGCCGCTCAGCTTGGCCACTTTGTGCGGCGGGATGCCGAGCTCGAAGAACGCCGTGATCAGCGCGGCGGAGACCGAATCATGGCCGCACCCTGCGCAGAGAGTCGACATGCCGCCCTCGTAGTCGCGGACCGTGAGTCCCAGTGCGTTCCTGGGCAGCCCGGGATGGACGACTTCCGGTTTGCGCATGTAGCTCATTCGAGGCCCCCGAGCCGCAAGATTGGTAAGCGCACGATGGACGCGACGCTGTCCGTCCCGGTGGCCCGTGCTCGCCATGTGCTCGTCAACGTCGCACCGCCCCCACCTCCGCGCTCGTCGATTCGGACCGACACTGCAGTCGTCTCCACTTTCTCGTTACCCACATGCATCGATCGTGCGCGCTACGCGGCAATGCCCCGCTCGAGCCGAGCGCTGATGGCGTCGACAATACAGCGGCAATCGATGGGCAGCCCATCGTAATGCAATATCGAGACCAGTCGCTCGGCGGACGCCTCGGCCTCGCTGACGAGCAGTGCCTTCAGCTGCGCATCGCGGTTCTGCTCGACGACGAACACGGTCTCGTGGGCGGCGAGGAACTCGCGCACCGCGTCATCGAACGGAAACGCGCGCACCCGCATGTAGTTCAGCGGCACACCCCGCTCGGCCAGACGGTCGATCGATTCGCGCACCGCGCCGTCGGAGCTGCCGAACGCCACGATCGCGTTGTTAATCTTCGCTTCGCGCTCGATGATGGGTACCGGCACCAGCTGGCGCGCCGTCTCGAGCTTGCGCAGCAGTCGGTCGAGCACCTCCCGATACTCCGCGGCGTCTTCGGTGTAGAGGCCGTGTCGATTGTGGCCGGAGCCCCGCACGAAGTAAGCGCCCCGCGAATCCTGCCCCGGATACGTTCGGTAGGCGATACCGTCGCCATCCTCGTCAAGATAGCGGGAGAATGTTGGCCGTTCCCCCAGCTGCTCGCTCGTCAGCACCTTGCCGCGATCCGGTCTGTATGCGTCGTCCCACTTGAGCACGGGACACATCCAGTCATTCATGCCAATGTCGAGATCGGACAGCACAATGACCGGCGTCTGCAGGCGATCGGCGAGGTCGAATGCCCGGACCGCAAAATAGAAGCACTCCTCGGGGTCGGCGGGAAACAGCACGACATGTTTGGTGTCGCCATGCGAGGCGTATACGGCACTCAACACATCTGCCTGCTGCGTGCGGGTAGGCATCCCGGTCGATGGCCCGACGCGCTGAACATCGAATACGACGGCGGGAATCTCCGCGTAATAACCGAAGCCGAGAAACTCGCTCATGAGGGAGAGCCCTGGGCCGCTCGTGGCCGTGAAGGCGCGCGCGCCGTTCCACGACGCGCCCAGCACCATGCCTATGGCCGCCAGCTCGTCCTCCGACTGGATGATGCAATAGCGATTTCGACCGCTCGCCTCCTTCCGGCGATACGTCGCGCAGAAGCTCTTGAAGGCATCCATGAGCGATGTGGACGGCGTGATCGGATACCATGACGCGACGGTGGCGCCGCTGTACAGGCAGCCCAGAGCCGCCGCGGTATTACCGTCGATCATGATGTGGTCATCGGTGGCGCTCATTGGCTCGATACGCATCGGGAGAGGACAGTCGAAGTGCTCCCGGGCGTAGCGGTGGCCGAGGTCGATCGCCTGGAGATTGGCCTCTACCAAATTCTTCTTGTCCGCGAAGATCTCTGCGAGAAGCCCGTGGATGACCTCCACATCGATGTCGAGCAGCGCCACCAATGCCCCGAGATAGCCGATGTTTTTCATCAAGATCCGTGCCCGGGGATCGGCAAAACTCTCGTTGCACATCTGTGAAAACGGGATCCCGATCACGGTGACATCGTCGCGGGCGAGCTGCGAATTGCGCGGCCAGGTCGAGTCGTAGAGAAAGTAGCCGCCGCTCTCGACCTCCGCTAAGTCCGTAGCGTAGGTCTCGGCGTTCATCGCCACCATTAGGTTTACCTGGCCCGAGCGCGCCTTGTAGCGATCACGTGTGACCCGAATCTCGTACCACGTCGGTAACCCCTGAATGTTCGAGGGAAAGAAATTCTTGCCGACGACCGGGACGCCCATCCGGAAAATGGCCTTCATGAGCAGGCTGTTCGCACTCGCCGACCCCGTCCCGTTGACGGTCGCGATCTTGATGACGAAGTCGTTTGTGCGAGCCGGTGTCTTCATGCCACCTCATCCACGGCGCTGGCCGCCTCGTCTGCGGCGTAGGGAATGACCAGCTTCGATTTGCGCATGTCCCACGCTCCGGTCGGACAGCGCTCGGCACACAGGCTGCAGTGCAGACACAGGTCCTCGTCCTTCACCATGACGCGGGCGGTCTGCCGCAGCGGCGCCGAGACGTACAAGCTCTGCTCAAAGTTGTCTGCCGGGGCGCTGAGCCGCCCGCGCAGCTCCTTTTCATCGGCGTTGGCGGTGATGGTCAAGCATCGCACCGGACAAATATCGATGCAGGCGTCACACTCGATACACAGATGATCGGTGAAAACAGTCTGCACGTCACAGTTGAGACAGCGCTCCACCTCGCCGACCGTCTGCTCGGCGGTAAACCCGAGCTCGACTTCGACGCTGAGCTGCTTGAACCGTTCACCCAGGTCCACGTGCGGCATGACGCTCCGCCGTTCGGGGCTGAAGCTGTTGCTGAAGCTCCACTCGTGGACACCCATCTTCGTGCTGAGCAGGTTCATCCGGTGCGCAAGCCGCTCCGCGACCGACTCGCCTTGACAGTGCTTGTGAATGGATATCGCCGCCTGGTGGCCGTGCTCCACGGCCCAGATGATGTTCTCGGGGCCGAATGCGGCGTCACCACCGAAGAAAACCCCTTCTCGGGTTGACTGCATCGTGACGCGATCGACGGTGGGCACATCCCACTCGTCGAACTCGATACCGATGTCGCGTTCGATGTACGGGAACGCGTTGTCCTGTCCGATGGCGAGTATCGCCGAATCGCAGGGCATGACCACCTCGCCGAGCACCCGTGGGCGCAGGCGGCCGCGCTCGTCCTCGTCCCACGCCACCTCCGAGAACCTGACGCCCGTAAGCCGACCCTCTTCGACGATAAAGGCCTCCGGGGAATGATTGAGAATGAGCTCGACGCGCTCCTCCTCAGCGTCTTCCAGCTCCCACGCGGAGGCCTTGAGCAGGTGCCGCGGTTTGCGCGCCACGACCTTTACGTCCTTGCCACCCAGGCGCAGTGCCGTGCGGCAGCAGTCCATGGCGGTGTTGCCCCCGCCGATGATGACCACCCGCTCGCCGATCGTGGTCGTGTGTCCGAACGCCACCGCTTCGAGCCAGTCGATCCCGATGTGAATGTCGTCACTGTCATGTCGGCCCGGCACCTCGAGATTTCTTCCGCGAGGAGCGCCACTGCCGACGAATACCGCGTCGAAGCCCTCGCCGAGCAGTGCCTTCATGCTCTCGACGCGGTGCCCCAGACGCAGATCGACGCCCATGTCCAAAATCAGTCCGATCTCGTAATCGAGCACCGCTGCCGGCAGACGGAATGCCGGAATATTGGAGCGCATCAAGCCGCCGGTTTGCCCATGCTGCTCGAAGATCACTACCTCGTAGCCAAGCGGCAACAGGTCGTTGGCGACGGTCAGCGAGGCGCAGCCGGCGCCGATCAGAGCGACCCGCTTGCCGTTCTTGCGACGCGGTATCGCCGGCAGGCGCGACCGGATGTCTCCGGCGAGATCGGCGGCGACGCGTTTCAGACGGCAGATGGCGACGGGTGTCTCCTCGACCCGCCGCCGGCGGCACGCGGGCTCGCAGGGACGGTCGCAGACCCGTCCCAGAATGCCCGGAAATACGTTGGACTCGCGGTTGAGCAGATAGGCATCGGCGAAGCGTCCCTGGGCAATCAGGCGAATGTACCCGGGCACATCGGTATGGGCCGGGCAGGCCCATTGACAGTCGACGACGCGGTGGAAGTAATCGGGCTCGGAGGTATCAGTCGGCTTCAAGCGACGCTCCCGGCCAGATGGTGCCCGAGGATCCTCCGTCACAGGCTGGCGCGCGGGCGCAGCTTGAGTGCTCGCTCGATCTCGAAGTCACTCGCGACACAGCCCCACCCGTGCTAAACCCAACCCGGACAGTTTCCGATTACAGAAAGTATAACCCACCCCAGCCCGAGAATAAACGCAGCTGCCGCCGCTCCGCACGCGCCAGTCCGAGCTCCGCCACCGCGGGTCGGCCCGCGCCCATCACGGCCGTCCGAGCGGGCTACGGTATTTCCGCACTGCCGGTAATGTACCGTTCGAGCTGACCGATCGTCTTGTCACGATTCGACAGGATCACCTCGACCACATCGCCGAGCGATATCACCCCCACCACGCGCCCTCCCTCGACGATGGGTAAGTGACGAATGTGCCGTCTGGTCATGATTTCCATGCACGATTCGAGGTCCTCGTCGGGGCCCGCACAGGTGACGCTCGCGGTCATGATCTGGCGAACGGGGGTTTCCCGAGAGGAGCGGCCCAGCAGAATCACCTTGCGGGCATAATCGCGCTCGGACAGAATGCCCACCAGCGTTTCGCCTTCCCGAACCACCACGGCGCCGATGTTCTTCTCCGCCATCAGCTGCAACGCCTCGAAAACGGCGGTGGTGGGAGCCACGGACCACACGGCCTGGCCCTTGGTCGCCAACAGCTCGCTCACGGTGTTCATACGGGTCACCTCCTTCGTGTCGCGCCGGCGCGGCCCTCCGACATCGACAACCATTGTGCCTGCAGGGCACCCGGATAGCCAAGCCGGGGAAAAGGCCACCGGCACGCCCCGCGCGCCCGCTTCCTGCTTTCAGCCGCTCCAACGTACAATCCTGGGCGGCGCGCCGGCGATCCACGGCTCGATCCGACACCGTCAATCCTACGCGAGGGCGGGCGACGCGATGGCATCAAGAGTGAGAAACCAGCTGGCACCGTTCGAGCCGCAGGCCTTCCATGCGATCGTCGAGCTGTGCATCCGGGCCGGTCAGGCCGAAGAGCCGGCAGTGCTGCACCCCCGCGCGCAGGCGCGCCGCCCGCAGAATCCGTTCTACAAGGCGGCGAAGGCCGCGCGCGAGCAGCTGGCCCTGGACGGCGACGCTTTCGAGAGCGCAATGACCCGGTTCGCCGCGCTCATGGCCTTGTACACCGGCGGCGTGCTCGGCCCGTGGGTACGTTCGACTCCGACGCGGTCCGGGACGAGCGATATCCATCCCGCCGTCATCGACGTGGCCGCGTGGATGCGGCCGTCTCGCAACGGCAAGTTCCCGGTGCGGAAGTTCCTGCAGGCGGTCGAGGCGACGGCGCAGCAGAGGTATGCCGAGCTCGAGGGGTGGGAGACGGACGTATCGCCCGCCCAACCCGGCAGCGCCTCGTAACGCGCAGCGAGGTGGTTGCTGTCGGAGGCAGAGGCTATACTCGAAGGCCGTTTTAGACCGCATCGATTGCTCCGTCAGCATCCCGGCCGCGTCGTGAGCGATCAAGTGGCAGGACGTTGAGCACCAAGCCGCCCGCAGTGTCTCCGGTGACGAACTTCATCCGTCAGATCATCGACGCAGATCTTGCCGCCGGCAAGAACGGCGGCCGCGTCGTGACACGCTTCCCGCCCGAGCCGAATGGCTATCTACACATTGGTCACGCCAAATCGATCTGTCTCAACTTTGGCATCGCGGAAGACTACGGGGGCGTCTGCAATCTGCGCTTCGACGACACCAATCCCGAGAAAGAAAGCCTGGAGTACGTCGAGGCGATCAAAGACGACATCGAATGGCTCGGCTTCGATTTCCACGGCCACCTTTATCACGCCTCGGACTATTTCGAGCAGCTCTATCGCTATGCGGTCGAGTTGATCCACAAAGGCAAAGCCTATGTGTGCAGCCTGAGTCCCGAGCAGATCCGCGAGTTCCGAGGCACGCTCACGGAGCCGGGTATCGAGAGTCCCTACCGGAGCCGCCCGATCGCAGAGAGCATTGCGCTGTTCGAGCGCATGCGCGCCGGCGACTTCGCCGACGGTGCCCACGTGCTGCGTGCCAAGATCGACATGGCGTCGCCCAACCTCAACATGCGGGACCCGGTGATCTACCGCATCCGCCACCAAAGCCACCAGATGACGGGCGAGGCGTGGTGCATCTATCCGATGTACGACTTCACGCAGTGCCTCTCCGACGCGATCGAAGGCGTTACCCACTCGCTGTGCACACTCGAATTCGAGGATCACCGGCCGCTCTACGACTGGTATCTCGACCAGCTGGACGTCCCCTGTCACCCCCAGCAGATTGAGTTCTCGCGTCTGTCTCTCGATTACACCGTCATGAGCAAGCGGCTGCTCACGGCACTCGTGGAAGGGGGCGACGTCGACGGTTGGGATGATCCACGCATGCCGACGATCTCGGGTCTGCGTCGCCGCGGCTTCACGCCTGTGGCGATTCGAGATTTCTGCGACCGTGTCGGCATCACCAAGAGCGACAATATCATCGAGGTCGCCCTGCTGGAGAACAGCATTCGCCAGGATCTCGATCGAACGGCGCCGCGCGTCATGGCCGTTCTGCGGCCCTTGCGGGTCGTTATCGACAACTACCCGAGCGACCGCGTCGAGGAGCTCGATGCCGCCAACCACCCCCAGGACGCGTCCATGGGCAGGCGCAAGGTCACCTTCTCCAGGGTGATCTATATCGAGCGCGACGACTTCGCCGAGGAGCCGCCTGCGAAATTCTTCCGCCTGGCCCCGGGGCGGGAGGTGCGACTGCGCTACGCCTATCTCGTGACATGCACCGATGTGATCAAGGACGCCAACGGCGAGGTGGTCGAGCTCCGCTGTGTATACGATCCGGCCACCCGCGGCGGCAACACGCCGGACGGCCGCAAGGTGAAAGGGACGCTGCACTGGGTGTCGGACGCACACTCGGTCGAGGCTGAGGTGCGGCTCTACGACCGGCTGTTCAGTGTTCCCGATCCGACTGCCGACAAGGGCACCGACTTTCGGCAGTTTGTCAACCCACGCTCGCTCGAGGTGCTGACCGACTGCCGGGTCGAGCCCGCACTTGCGAGCGCCCCGTCGGGCGCCCGCTATCAATTCGAGCGGCAGGGCTACTTCTGCGTCGACACCCGGGATTCGGCGCCCGGGCGGCCGGTGCTGAATCGCACGGTGACCTTGCGCGATTCCTGGGCCAAGCAGCGCGGCGGCGCATGACCGAGCGTTCGGCGAGCGCCGCCCGACGACGCCGCACGCTCCGTGCGTGATCGACGGGGGCAGACGCTGCCGTGAAGCTGCATAACGCCGATCCCTGGGTGCCGCCCGCCGAGTACGGCCGCTCGCTCTCAGGTCTCACGGTGAACCTGCTGGTCCGCGATATCGAGACGGCGCTCGTCTTTCAGCGCCAGGTGCTCGGTGCCGACGTCGTGTATGCCGACCCCGACTTCGCCGCCCTGGAAGGTTATGGAGCGCGCTGGATGCTGCACGCCGATCACAGCTACAGTGACCATCCGCTGACCAACATTGTCTCGGCGCTCGAGGGTCGCGGCGGCGGTGTCGAGCTGCGTTTGCTCGGCCGAGACCCGGACCAAGCGGAGGCGGCGGCGCGGCGTCTCGAGTTCGCTGTACTCGCCGGCGCCGCCGACACGCTGCACGGGTTACGCGAAACGTTCCTGATCGACGCCGACGGCTACGTGTGGGTGCCGTCGGTCCCTCTCGGCGGGGGGCGTCACGCAGACTGAGTCCGCGCCCTGCCGCAGCGGCGCCCACCGCGAAGCGGTCTGCCGGCCGAGGCGAAATGCGCCGCTCAGCGGTGACGCGGTTTCAGTGCCCGCAGCCCGGCGAGGATGGCCGCGTCGAGGCCATGCTCGGAGCTGCCTTCATCCTGCGTGAATGTGTCGAGCGCCGACAGCACGTCTTTTTCGATGATGCCGATGGTGTTGCTGAGCCGATAACCTTCACGCGACCAGTCGATGTGGTGAAAATTGTCGCCGTACCACGTGCTGCCCGAGCTGTTCGCCATCACGTCCCGTAGCAGCTCGACGTCGAGCCCGAGCGCGTCTGCGGCGTCCATTACCCGGCGAACCGCCACCACGGATGCGGCCGCCACGTAGTTGTTCAGCACCTTGACCGTCATGCCGGTCCCCAGCGGGCCGAGATGGTGGATGGCGTTGCCCATCGTCTCCAGATAAGGCCTGAGCCGAGCCGCGACGTCCGGGTGCCCGCCGATCATGAAGGTCAAGGTTCCGGCCCTGGCCGAGTACGGTGCGCCGGACATCGGCGCATCAACCAGCGTCACGTCGCTCGGCAGCCGCTTGTGCACTTCATGCACGTCGCGCGGTGACAGCGTCGAGCTGATCACCAGGATCTCTGGCCGGGGACGCAGCTCGAACAGCCGCTGCTCATCGAAGCAAAGTCGCATGGTCTGCTCGGCGTCCCGCACCACGGAGAAAACGACATCGACGCGTTGTGCGAACTCCTCGGGTGTGCCGAGCATGCGGGCGCGAAACTCGCCGAACCCCTCCGGCGGTCTGACGTCGAACCCGTAAACCTCGAATCCCGCTGCCAGCAGACGCTCGGCCATGGGCAGCCCCATGGTGCCGCATCCGGCAACGCCCACCGCCGGCATCGTCGGCGGACCACCTCGTCGCGATTCAGTCACAGCACCCTCACCCCGGTGAGCAATGCGCTCGGATCGAGACGCAGCGCCCGCGCCGCGCAGACGAAGGTGGGCACGCGCTGCATCCCCTCGTCATTCGATGGTAGACTCTGCGCCTTCTCTGGAGACCGAGTCCGGCGTACAGTGGAATTTCTCATCGACTACGGATTGTTTCTCGCCAAGGCCGTGACGGTCGTCGTGTGTCTCATCGTCGTAATCGGCTTTGCGGTCGCCGTATCGACGCGCCACAAGGCCCACGCCAAGGACCACATCGAGATCGAGAATCTAAATCGAAAGCTCGAGGAGATGACCGACTCTCTCGAGACTGCCATTCTGCCGAAGAAAATACTCAAACAGAAGCGCAAGGAAAAAAAGCAAAAGCACAAAGCCGAGATCAAGCAGGCCGAGAAGGCCCCCGAGGAGTGGCGCAAACGTATTTTCGTTTTGGACTTCCACGGCGATATTCGCGGCTCCGCCGTCGCATCCCTGCGCGAAGAGATCACCGCGGTGCTTACCGTGGCCCGTCCGACCGACGAGGTGCTGGTGCGGCTCGAGAGCGGCGGGGGCATGGTGCACGCTTACGGTCTCGCCGCATCGCAGCTCGCGCGCATCAAGCAACGGGGTATTCCGCTCACCGTCGCCGTCGACAAGATCGCAGCCAGCGGCGGCTACCTGATGGCGTGCGTCGCGGACCAAATTCTCGCCGGTCCCTTCGCCATCGTCGGTTCGATAGGCGTGTTGGCGCAAATTCCCAATTTCCACCGTTTGCTGAAGAGTCACGACATCGATTTCGAGCAGATCATGGCCGGCGAGTACAAGCGGACGGTGACGCTGTTTGGCGAAACGACCGACAAGGCCCGCGAGAAGCTGCGCGAGGAAATCGAAGATACCCATGCTCTGTTCCGAGACTTCGTCGGCACTTACCGGCCCGCGCTTGACCTCAAGAGAGTCTCCACCGGAGAGCACTGGCACGGCACGCGCGCCCTCGAGCTCAAATTGGTCGACGAGATCCGCACCAGCGACGATTATCTGCTCACATCGAGCGACGTCTGCGACCTCTACCGCGTGAAATTCACCGCCCGCAAGACTCTGGCGGAACGCATCGCGTCGATGATGTCGAGGGCTGCGAACGCGCGCGAACCGGCCCTGCGGACAGCACTCGACCCGGCTCGGCTGCCTCAGACCTGAGCGCCCATGCTGTTCTCGCTCGACGGACACCGAGTAGCTTGCCATCCCGAGGCGTTCGTCGCGCACAATGCGACGGTGATCGGCCGGGTCGAGCTCAAGCGCGCCGCCAGCGTGTGGTTCAACGTGGTCGTTCGCGGCGACAACGATGACATCTCGATCGGCGAGGGCTCGAACATTCAGGACGGCAGTGTTCTGCACGCCGATCCGGGCTACCCGCTGACCATCGGCGATCACGTCAGCATCGGACACAAAGCGATGGTGCACGGCTGCACGATAGGCGACGGCTCGCTGATCGGCATCAACAGCGTCGTACTGAACGGCGCGCGCATCGGCAAGCACTGCCTGATCGGCGCCAACGCGCTCGTTGCCGAGCACAAAGAGATACCCGATCGCTCGCTCGTGGTCGGCGCGCCCGGCCGCATCGTTCGCTCGCTGTCCGACGAGGAGGTGGAGAATCTGATGGACGTTGCGCGCAACTATGTGCGTAAGATCAAACTCTATCGCGACGGCCTCGAGCCGGACACCCATGACTGACGCGCTTCCCGCCACGATGACGGCCATTGAGATCACCGAGCCCGGCGGCCCCGGGGTGCTGCGAGCGACCGCTCGGGCTGTGCCCGCCCCTGCTGCCGGCGAGGTGCTGGTGCGCGTGGCTGCTGCCGGCGTCAACCGCCCGGACGTCATGCAGCGCAAAGGCCTCTACCCGCCGCCCGCCGGCGCGTCGGACATCCCCGGACTCGAGATCGCCGGCACCGTGGTGGCCACCGCCGGCGACGTCTCGACGCCGGCTGTCGGTGACGCCGTGTGCGCCCTCGTGACCGGAGGCGGCTACGCGCAGTTCTGCACGGCCCCCGCGCCGCTCTGTCTGGCCGTCCCCAGCGGCTACGACATGGTCGAAGCCGCCGCCCTTCCCGAGACGTTCTTCACGGTGTGGACAAACGTCTTCGAGCGTGGCCGCTTGCAGCGTGGCGAACGCCTGCTCGTTCACGGCGGGACCAGCGGCATCGGCACCGTCGCGATACAGCTGGCGAATGCCTTCGGAGCGACTGTCTATGCCACGGCCGGATCCGAGGAAAAATGTCGCGTGTGCATCGAGCTCGGGGCCGACGCGGCCATCAACTATCGCGAAGAGGACTTCGTCGAGCGCACCCTGGCACTTACCGACAACCAGGGAGTGGATCTCATTCTCGACATGATCGGAGGCGACTATCTTCCCCGCAACCTCAAGTGCCTGGCCGTGGAAGGACGGCTCGTGCAGATCGCGCTGCAGCACGGACCCAAAGCGGAAGTCAATCTGTTGCCGATCATGCTCAAGCGACTCACGCTGACGGGGTCTACCCTGCGCCCACGCAGCGTTGCGCAGAAGGCGTCCATCGCGCGCGCGCTGGAGCAGAAGGTTTGGCCGCTGCTCACCTCGGGACGGGTGCGGCCGGTGGTGCATTCGCGGTTTCCATTCGAACGGGCCGCCGATGCACACGCGCTCATGGAGTCGAGCCAGCATGTCGGCAAGATCATGCTGACGATGTGAGGAAAGCCGCGGCGCTTGTGTAGCCCGCGCACCGAACGCGCCCGACCGCTTACTCGGTGCTCACGCGCCGCGCTTCGACGAGCATCCGCGCCAGCTCCGCAAACCCCGCCCCGCTTCGCGCGCGCGTGACGTAGCGCGGCAACGCCTCCATCTGGGAGGCGAAGTCGCGCACGTTGGCGACACCCACCGAATACGGCAGGAATTCGAACAAGGGACCGTCATTGGGGGAGTCGCCGACGAAGACGAATCGATGTGCTTCTCGATCGAGATCCACGTCGAAGCACTCCCGTATCATGATCTTCGTCATGGCGAGCTTGTCGTATTCGCCAAACCAACCGTTCACGTGAATGGAGCTCACTTTGGCCGTGGCGCCGGCCTCGGTGAACAGCTCGACGATCCGCGCCACCGCCTCCGGGGACAATCGCGGCACGTCCTCGCAGAAGTCGACGGCAAGATCCGCCTCGCGGTAATGCTGATCAGACGCCAGCGCCGCACCCGGCACCGCCGCAACGATACGTTTACCGAGGGCGCACAGGCGCCGCCGATCGACCGCTCGCTGCTCGTCGCTGACCAGGTAGCGCCGACGCATGACGCGTCGATCGTGATCGTAGCGAAAATAGAATGCCCCGTTCTCGCCCACGACACCGTCGACCGGCCACATCCGGGCAATGTGATCGCACCATCCGGCAGGCCGGCCGGTGATGGGGATCACCCGCAGCCCTACCGCTTGAAGCTGCTCGAGGGCGGCGTACGAATCGGCGTTGAGACGTCCCGATGTCGTCAGCGTGTCGTCGATGTCGGTGAGAACACCCTTGATCCGCCGCCGAACGTCGAACGGCATCTCCGTCAGCGGCTTCATGGCCACGAACCGCGATATCGCCCCACCCGCGAGCTCACCCCTGCTGCGCCTGATGACCGGGGCGACCGCCGAACACATCGATTCGGTCCGCGAGTCACGATTGGTCGCTCCACCACGCGCGAAACTGTCCGAGCAAGCCGCGAACGGCGCCGTCGCTGAGCACCGCGGTCGGCTCACCGGCAACAGCGGGCAGCAGGGTCCCGGCGATCTGCTTGCCGAGCTCGACGCCCCACTGGTCGAAAGAATTGATGCCCCAGATGACGCCCTGCACGAACACCTTGTGCTCGTACAGGGCTATGAGGGCGCCAAGATTCCGAGGATCGAGTCGGCGCAGGACGATCGCGTTGGTCGGGTGATTGCCCGGATAGCAGCGGTGCGGCGCGAGGCGTGCGACTTCCTCAGCCCCGAGCCCAGCCCGGGTGAGCTCTGCGGTGACCTCCTCGATGGTCTTTCCCCGCATCAGCGCCACGCCCTGGGCAAGGAAGTTGGCCACGAGCATTACGTGCTGGTCACCGAGCGGAAAATCCGTGTGGGCGATGCCGATCAGATCGGCCGGAACCAGGCGTGTTCCCTGATGCAGGAGCTGGAAGAATGCGTGCTGCGCATTGGTGCCCGGCTCACCGAAGACGACGGGTCCGGTGCCGCAGCTCACCGCGCGGCCGTCACGATCGACACGCTTGCCGTTGCTCTCCATGTCGAGCTGCTGGAGAAAAGCCGGCAGTCGCCGCAGGCGCTGGTCGTAGGGAATCACCGCATGGGCATCGGCGCCCAAAAAATTGCTGTACCACACGCCCAGCAGCGCCAGCGTGACCGGCATGTTGCACTCGAAATCGGCCTCCAGAAAATGACGATCCATGGCGTGCCCTCCGTCGAGCAGCGCCTCGAATGCGTCCATGCCGACCGCCAATGCCACCGACAATCCCACTGCCGACCACAGCGAGTAGCGCCCGCCGACCCAATCCCAGAACTCGAAGACGTTAGCGGCATCGACGCCGAACGCTCGAGCGCGATCGGTTTCACTCGTCACGGCGACGAAGTGGCGGGAGACATCCGTCCCTTGGCCGAGCCGCTGCACCAGCCAGGTGCGGGCCGAGTGCGCATTGGCAAGCGTCTCCTGGGTGGTGAACGTCTTCGACACGATCACGAACAGCGTGGTGGCGGGGTCGAGATCGGCGAGCGTCGTCGCCAAATGTGCACCGTCGACGTTGGAGACGAAACGCACGTCGAGCGAACTCGCCGCCTCGGCCACGAGGGCATCCGTGACCATGGCCGGACCGAGATCCGATCCGCCGATACCGATGTTCACGACACTCGTCACGGGCCGGCCGCTGGCTCCGAGCCAGGCGCCGCCGCGAACCGCATCGGTAAAGCGGCGCATCCCGGCGAGCGTATCGCGCACCGCCGGCATGACGTCGACGCCCTGCACGCGTACAGCCGTGGCGTCGCGATCGCGTAGCGCCGTATGCAAGACCGCCCGTTGCTCGGTGGTGTTGATGATCTCCCCGGCAAACATGCGCTGCGTCCACTGCTCAACGCCTGCTGCCCGAGCCAGCGCCCGCAGCAGCGCCATGGTCTGCGGAACCACTCGGTTCTTGGAGTAATCGAGCAGCATTTCGCCGAAGCGGATCGAGAACCGCTCAAAACGCTCGTGATCCTCGGCAAACAAATCACGCATGTGCAACGCACGCAGCTCACGGCTGTGCGCCTCGAGAGCCCGCCACTCGGGTGTTCGGGTTATGTCATCCGCCATCTGCGAGTTCCTGGAGAAGCCCCTGATCGCATCGCTTTCACGGCACTGTACCGCAACCCTGAAAGTGGGGAAACCGCGCCGACGAGGCCCACATCGGGCGCGCCATAGCTGGAATTCCGGACGCCGTTCTGGCATCCTGCGCGCCATGTTGCTGCAGCTCCCCGATCCCGAAAGCGCACAGCGATGGTGCCAACAGCAACGGGCCGCGGGGCGGAGCATCGGCTTCGTCCCGACGATGGGCGCGCTGCACGAAGGACATCTGTCGCTGGTGCGTCGTTCGGTCGCTGATAACGACGTCACCTGCGTCAGTATCTTCGTAAATCCCCTGCAGTTCGACGACCCGGCGGACTTCCGGAGCTACCCGCGGGACCGGGAACGCGACGCGCGGCTGCTCGAAAGGGTCGGCTGCGACATGGTTTTCCTGGGGTCCCTCGCCGGCTTCTTTCCGGAATCGGACACTGCCGAGAACATTCCGCTGCAGGACCCGGGACCGCACGCGGCCGGACTCGAAGGCGACTGCCGACCCGGCCACCTTGCCGGCGTCCGCACCATCGTCGAACGACTGTTCCGCACGGTGGGCCCCTGCCGCGCCTACTTCGGCGAAAAAGACTTTCAACAGTCGCTGGTCGTCGAGGATCTGGCACGCAACATGGGCTTCCCGGAGGTGACGGTCTGCCCGACGTCACGCGAGCCGTCCGGTCTGGCACGCTCCTCGCGCAACGTGCTGCTGAACGACATCGAACGGCAGCGGGCAACGTGCATTTATCGCGCCCTGACGCGTGCCCGCGCCGCTTGGCGCGCAGGCGTGCGCGACGCCGAGCGGCTGCGCGCGATCATGCGCGAAGCGCTCGACGCCGGGGGCGTCGAGCTCGAGTATGCAGACCTTCGCGATCCGTTGGCCTGGCAGGCCGAGTCGCCGCAAGGTAATTTGCCGCGGGCGCAGGCGCTGATTGCCGTGCGCATCGGCAAGGTGCGGCTGATCGACAACATGCGCCTGGACGCGGCGGGCAGCACAGTGGGTGAGCTTCACGTCCATCCGCCGCGCACCGTGCGTCGCACCGCCTCCGCCAAAGGCTAGCGAGCCCCTAACGCGTCGGGGATTTGCGCCCGGCACGCAAAGTGCCAGTGACGCTTCGCGCACCCGCTCTTGCAGACAATGCGCCTCCGGCACCCGTTGGCGGGGAAATAACTCTCACTGCCCGAGACGTCTCGACAGGCCCGGCGGCTCACCGGCGCGGCCTGGCACACCGGCCCGCGGCCGGGGACGAGCCGGCGACGGCGCCCACGCTCTTGGAGGCGGGACTCAGTACCCGTTCAGTGTTCGCCCCCGCCCTTGAAGTGGAACACAGCGCCCGAACGGATACCGGACGGCCAGCGGGCCGTGATCGTCTTCATCCGCGTGTAGAAGCGCACGCCTTCGGGGCCGTGCATGTAGTGGTCCCCGAACAGCGATCGCTTCCACCCACCGAAGCTGTGGAAGGCCACCGGCACCGGGATGGGCACGTTGACACCAACCATCCCGATCTTGACGGTGCTGGTGAAATCGCGGGCGCAGTCGCCGTCCCGCGTGAACACGGCTGCGCCGTTGCCATACTCGTGATCGTTGACCAGCCGCACCGCTTCGTCGTAGCTGTCCGCGCGCACCACGCAGAGCACAGGACCGAAGATTTCTTCCCTGTAGATACGCATGTCCGGCGTCACCTTGTCGAACAGGCAGCCACCGAGAAAAGCACCCTCATCGTGCCCGGCCACCTTCACCCCGCGGCCGTCCACGACCAGCTCCGCGCCCTCCTCCACGCCGAGATCCACGTAGCTTCGTACCTTACGGTTGTGGTCGGGCGTCACCAGCGGCCCCATCTCAGCAGCGGCGTCCGTGTAGGGCCCGATCTTCAGTGCCTCGATCCGCGGCGTCAAACGTCGCACGAGCTCGTCGCCCGTCTCCTGGCCCACCGTGACCACGACGGAGATCGCCATGCAGCGCTCGCCGGCAGACCCGTATGCGGAGCCCATGACAGCGTCCACCGTCTGATCCATGTCGGCGTCCGGCATCACCACCATGTGGTTCTTTGCGCCGCATAGCGCCTGCACCCGCTTGCCGTGCGCGCAGCCGGTGCGATAGATGTACTCACCCACCGCCGTCGAGCCCACAAAGCTCACGGCCGCGACGCGCGGGTCCGTCAACAGCGTATCTACCGCCTCCTTGTCACCGATGACCACGTTGAACACCCCTGCCGGGAGGCCGGCTTCGGCGAGCAACTCCGCCAGCCGCAGCGAGCACGAGGGGTCCTTCTCCGAAGGCTTCAGGACAAAGCTGTTGCCGCAGGCGAGAGCGACCGGAAACATCCACATCGGCACCATGGCAGGGAAGTTGAAGGGCGTGATGCCGGCACAGACACCGACCGGCTGGCGCACCGAATAGCTGTCCACGCCGCTGGCGACCGACTCGCTGAACTCCCCCTTGAGCAGCTGTGGGATGCCACAGGCAAACTCCACCACCTCCAGGCCTCGGGTAACGGACCCCTTGGCGTCTTCAACCGTCTTGCCGTGCTCCGATGACACCAGCACGGCAAGCTCTTCCATGTGTTTGCGCACCAGGTCGCGAAACGCGAACATTACCTGCGCCCGCCGGGCCGGCGACGTCGCCGCCCAGCCGGGGAGTGCATCGGCAGCTGCGGCGATGGCCGCGCGCACCTCGTCGGCACTGGCGAAAGGGGCCTGCTTGACGATCTCGCCGGTTGCCGGGTTGTAGACGTCGCCGAAACGTCCGCTCGTACCGTCTACCTTGCGGCCCCCAATGTAGTGATGCAGCGTCTCCTTCACTCTGACGTCCATCTTGACCTCCGTGCGAAACATCGAACCCGTTGCTGCCGAATACCGCCGCGAGGTGCCGCGACGGCTGATCGACCGAGCGACCCAGCACTATCTCTCGGGTCCGCTCGCCTGCGCCATAGCCTACACTGTCGCGGCAGCTCGCGCGAGCACACGGCCGGGCGTCGCGCGCGCAACCTCCGCTTCTGCGCTACACTCACGCGGCTCACGCCGCTCACGGAATTCGTCGCCCACCATGTCCCGAGTGCCGCCTGGCCCTCTCCCGTCCGCCCGCCGTGCGCTGGCTGCCCTCGGGCTCGCGCTGCCCGTGGTGGCCGCGCCCTGGCACGGCTCGAAATCGACTGACGAGCTGACACGGGCGTTCTACGATCTCGAGGTAACGGCATACTGCGGCTTGGCGAACGCTGCCGTGCGCACCGGGTTCGAGCGGGAAATTGCCCGCCTGAAAGCCCGCGACGACGTCGACGAGGCATCGCTCGAACGCGCCCGCACGCAGGCGTGGAAGGAGGCGCACCTCGAGTGGCAGAACCGGGGGCTCGGCGGTTTCCGCAGCTGGTGTCGCAGCGAGGGCCGCGCCGCCGCGGAGCGCTTCACCCGCGCGGGCAGCGATTAGAACGGTGCGCTACCCG
>JBFEOO010000016.1:0-63631 GCA_041550555.1 Arenicellales bacterium | reverse complement strand
TACGGACGGGATAACCGCTGAAAGCATCTAAGCGGGAAGCCCCCCTCAAGATGAGGTCTCCCTGGATCCGTCGAGATCCCTGAAGGGTCGTTGTAGACCACAACGTTGATAGGCGGGATGTGAAAGTGCAGCAATGTATTGAGCTAACCCGTACTAATAGCCCGTGAGGCTTGACCATATAACACCCAAGCGGTTTGCTGGTGTGTTATTCGAACTCCAAGCTGAACGCTGGCAACACCATCCAGCGTCGAAAGACTACCTGACGAGTTGAAGGCGGGCGCCCCCGGCCGTGTATCGGGTCGGGGGCATTACCGTCGGTAAGAATTGCCTGGCGGCCATAGCGAGCGGGAACCACCTGATCCCATCCCGAACTCAGAAGTGAAAACGCTCAGCGCCGATGATAGTGCGGGGCCATCCCGTGTGAAAGTAGGTCACTGCCAGGCATTAAATACGCAAAGCCCCGGCCGGCTCCGGCCGGGGCTTTCTATTTGGATAACGGACAGGCCAGGGGCCATGGGCGAGGTGCAGCGCCGGCGTCGCCCGCGATTGGTCGGCTGACCATCGGCGCCAACCGCGAGTCGGTCGATTCGCTCGACGAAAAGTCCGGTATCGGTTGCATGGATCTCGCCGGTTACATTCGCACCATCCCGGATTTTCCGGAGCAGGGTGTTCTCTTTCGGGACATCACGACGCTGCTTCGGGACCGCTTGGCATTCCGTTACACCATAGACGCATTCAGCAAACGCTACCGCGATGCTGGACTCGACGTGGTCGTCGGTATCGAGTCGCGCGGCTTCATTTTTGGATCCACTCTCTCCTACGTGCTCGATCGTCCCTTCGTTCCGGTGCGCAAGGAGGGAAAGCTTCCGCACACGACCCTCAAGCAGGAATATGCCCTCGAGTACGGCACGAACGCCGTCGAGATTCATCGCGACGCCATACAAAAAGGTCAGAACGCGCTGGTGGTCGACGATCTCATTGCGACCGGTGGCACGCTGCTCGCCACCATCAAGCTCATCGAGATGTTGGGCGGGCAAGTCGTCGAGTGCGCTACGCTGATCGAGCTGCTGGCTCTCGGCGGGCGGCAGCGTCTGGAAGGGTACTCCTTGTTCTCGCTCATCGAGTTTGACGACTAGCGGCCCTCCTTGCGCCATGCGCCTGGGGTACCGGTCCGTTGCAAGCGCGATCCGCCCGCGCGCGTTTCCAAGCAGGCTGCGAATCTCCGTAGCCGGCCTGGCTCTGGTGCTGACGCTCGGCGGCTGTGCGACGGTGGAGACCCTCGATGGTCGGCGTCTCAGGGTCACCAGCGGCGAGTTCCGCGATTATGCGCAAGCGGTCTTCCGCCGTCACAATCGCGTGGTCAGTGACCTGCTCAACGCGCTCGATGTCCTCGAGCGGGACGAGCCCGCTCTCCATGCCAGGCTCCTGGCGGCCGAAGCCGCGATGCTCAAGGCGTGCGCGGCGCTCAATGAGCGTGCGCTGGCCGCTCGTGACCAGGATGATGGTGCGTCGCGGGCGCGCGTCGCCGTGGCTCGTTCCGTTCCCAGATGCGACGAGCAGACGCGCGCCGTAGAGAAGCTGCTCGAACAGAGTCTTTCGTATGCCGTTCCGGATGAGATCCGGACGGTGTCACGCCCCGCCCCGCAGGGCGCACCTTGTTGAGGCGGGGCAGCCCGCTCTACAAGGTGCCCGTTGGAGACGACACACCCAGCGCCTTCTGCACGTAGTGCGCATCGTCGGCGGCTTTGCCGGTAAGCAGCCGCTGGGCGAGAAATGCATAGATCCTGCCGCGGAGGAAGTTGAAGCCCAACGGCGTCATGGCAAGAAACGAACTCTTGTGACCGTAGTGCAGCGACAGCCGCTCCGGTCGGCCAAGCATCTCCCAGAGCGCTTCCCGGGAGGACGCCGGCATGCAGTCGTCGTTGTGAGCATCCACCATGAACAGGTTCCGTGGATGCAATCTCGTCCCGTAGCGAGCAGGGTTTACGTCCCGGAACGCTTCCGCGACGACGCCCTGATACTCCGCGAGCGTCCAGTCGAACTGCGCTGTGATCGTCATGCGCGTGAGCGAAGCGAGTCCAGTACAGGTCACCGCAATCTCGTCGGGGTTGGCCCCCCCCATGACCAGCACGGCGGCGACGAGGCGTGGCTCGCTGGCGACGACCAAGGCGCCCACCAGGGCCCCGACGCTGAATCCGATCAGTGCGATGCCTTCCGCCTCAACGCCCGGCTGTGTCTGCGCCCAGTCGACAAGGCGGCGAATGTCGATGACCGTGGTCTGCATGCGCCAGCTGTACGCCTTGGCCAGCGCTACGAAGGTCTCTTCGTCCGGTGCTTGCCGCAAGGCGTGCCAGTCGATGAGTCGGTCGGGTCCGAGAACGCGCAGCACGCTTATCCCGCCGTCGCTGCGTTCGACGATGGTCTGGGCGATCTTCTCGGGCGGATAGGTATGGCTGCCCCAAATCGGCAGCACGATGACGAGTGGACTCGGTTGTGTCCGTAGACTCTGGTAGTAGTCGGCAACGACCAAGTCGTCGGGCTGGCCATTCTCGCCCGATGACGGTATCGCGAGGCGAGAGAGACGGTATCCCGGCACGTTCCGCTCAGGTGCGCCGACGGGCGTTGCAGTGACGCGGTGCGCAGGATAATCGAACAGCGTGGCGCTGTCGACGCCGACAGCGCCGGTGATGGGGGGTGCCCGTGTCGGCTCGTAGGGAGTGTGTACGTGACCGACGCACGCTGCGAGCGTGAGCACACACATTGTCACCGTGGAGACAAGGGCTTTGAGCACGCTCATGGCACATCGCGAAAGGCAGCGGTCTGTCGCTCGAGCTCTTCCAACAAGGCGCTGAACCCTTTCTCCTGCATGACGCTGTTGTACTCGGCGCGCTTCAACGCAAGGTCGCTGACGCCGTCGACAAGTATGTTGACGATTCGCCAGCGCGACTCCGAGTGTTGCAGGTGGTACTCGAAGTCGATTGCAGTTCCGTCGGGCCGTGTCAGGTGACTCGTTACTGCCGTGCCACCGCGCGGCAGGGCAACGCTCCCGTCAGACTCGAAGCGCTCGCCGCGGTGTTCGGCAAAACGACCCGTGAACGTGGCGATACTGAGTTCGCGGAAGCGTTCGCGGAAGCGCATGCGCTGTGCATCGTCGAGATTGCGCCAATGCCGTCCCAGGGCAAGCCGTGCTATGCGCGGGAAGTCGAAGGAATCGTCCATGATGACGGCCATCCGCTCGAAGCGCTCATCGAACTCCGGCGCATTCTGCATCGCGTCGACGATAGCGCGCTCGAGGCGGGCGACCACTTCGAGCGGCGTGTCCGGATTCGCTGCGACGCCAACGCTCCCAACGAGCCACAGTGCGACGGCAAGCAGCACTGTGCTGAGTGTTTCGTGCGCGGGCCATTCGCCGAAATGGCGCCGTTCGCGCGCACCGCGGGGGAGCGCGTCACGGGCCGCGAGCGCATCGCTGACAGAAGTCATGGATGGGGAAGATCGGTCGATTCGTCCGAACGATGCCGTGCCAGCAGCCGGCCTCGCCAGAGTGTTTGCCGGCCGCTCCAGTACCGGATCGCCGAGCTCCACGTCATGGCGAGATACAGAGCACCGATCAGAGGCAGCGCCAGCGACCACGCCGGGGAACGGTCGTAGTAGCGCAGCACCGGCGCGTAGCACAGCGCCATTGCCGCCAGCGCCGCCGCAGAGAATGCTGCCGCCGGTGCGGACCACCACAGCAGCCCCGCGAGCGGCGCCACGAAAGCGGCGCCCATCAAGACCGTACACAGCATTAGCCACAGTGCGGAGCGGCGCAACTGCACGAACGCCGTTCTCGCGACCATGTTCCAGACGGTGCCGAGACGCGGGTACGCTCTACGGCTGCGCACGGACCGGCTCAGCCCGATCCAGGTGCGGTGTCCGGCCTTCTTGACGTGGGCGGCCAATGCGCAATCGTCGATCAGCTCCCCGCGCAGCCGGCCGAAGCCGCCTATCGAGTCGAGCGCGGTTGTGCGAAGCAGCAGACAGCCACCTGCGGCAGCGGCGACGGACGAGGTCGGGGCGTTTGCGAGCTTGAATGGATAGAGCAGCTTGAAGAAGAAAACGAAGGCGGGCATCAGCAGCCGCTCCCAGAACGCTTCCATCCTGAGCGCCGCCAGCACAGACACTATGCCGAGCTCCTCGTCGATCAGCTTTTGCCTCATTGTCGCAATCGTACCGTGCCCGAGCTCGATATCAGCGTCGAGCAGCAGCAGCAGCGGCGTGTCGGCAAGACGTCGACCCTGCTCGAGCGCCCAGAGCTTCCCCGTCCAACCCCGTGGAGGCGGGATCCCACGGACGAGGTTGACACCTTTCGCCGCGTAGCGAGCAACGTGTTCGGCGGTGGCGTCGTCGGACTGATCGTCGATGACGACCATCGAGAGGCGACTACCCTGGGCACGCAGCGCGCGCAGAGTCGCGTCAATGTGCGCCGACTCGTTGCGCGCCGGTATCAGTGCGGTGACGTCCGCAAGCGGGGCGTCGGCCGCCGCCGGCAGACTCTCGAGCGTCTCGGCTGTGCGCCATGGTCGCCAAGGCAGCAGCAATATCCCGATCCACAGCAGCGCGGCGGACGCCGCGGCCGCAGCAAGGCTCAGGTCCAGGAGGCTCACTACCGCTGACCGATCGGTCGTACAGCCAGCTACGGCGATACGGACCGCTCGGGCGCGGCTGGCGAGTGGTAGCGGACGGGTGGCTCCGGCGCCATAGGGCCATGCGTCCTCGGTCCCCGCAGATGAACCAGCAAAGCGCGTAGCGGCCGGCTGAAGGTATCGTCAACCGCCGTCCCCTCGTAGCCGCAATGCGCCATGCAATTGTTGCATTTGGGATTGCGGCCGGTGCCGTAGCGCGTCCAGTCGGTATTGCTCATGAGCGCTTCGAAGCTCGGCGCATAGCCTTCGCCGACCAGCAGGTAACAGGGTCTCTGCCACCCGAAAATGTTGAAGGTGGGATTGCTCCACGGCGTGCACTGATAGCTCTGATTTCCCGCTAGAAAGTCCAGAAATAGGCTGGAGTGATTGAACGACCAGTGTGTGCTTCTGCGTCGTCCGCGTGCGAAAATTTCGCGGAACAGCCGCTTGCTGCGCTGCCGGGTCAGAAACACGTCGTTTCGTGGAGCGCGCTCGTAGCTGTAGCCGGGCGACATCGTGATGCCCTCGACGCCGAGGGTCATCACGTAGTCAAAGAAATCGGCAACTTCGTCGGGGTCCTCTCCGTCGAACAGCGTGCAGTTGACGGTGACGCGGAAACCGCGCGCCCGCGCGGATCGTATTGCTTCGACGGCCTGATCGAAGACACCCTCGCGGCACACCGACTCGTCGTGTCTCTGCTTTTTGCCGTCGAGATGCACCGAGAAGGTCAGATAAGGAGAAGGCGTGTAATCGCCAAGCTTCTTCGTGAGCAGAATGGCATTGGTGCACAGATAAACGAACTTCTTGCGTCGGATGATGCCTTCGACTATCTGCGGCAGCGCCTGGTGAATGAGCGGCTCGCCGCCTGGGATCGAAACCACCGGCGCCCCGCATTCATCGACAGCCGCGAGTGCGTCCTCGACGCTGAGTCGCCGTCGCAGCACGTCGTCCGGATAGTCGATCTTTCCGCAGCCCGCGCAGGCCAGATTGCACTGGAACAGCGGCTCGAGCATGAGCACCAGAGGGTAGTGTCGTTCGCGACGCAGCTTCTTGCCGATGATGTATTTAGCGACACGGTACTGCTGAACAAGCGGTATGCCCATCGGTCGATCTGCTCCTCGCGTTCGCCGCACGAGCCAACTGCGCTACAGTGCGGCCACTTTTTCGCGAAACTCGCTCCGGATACGGGTCCACTCCAGTTTCAGCCAGGGGGTGAATCGCTCGGGGTGCTGCAGCAGCTCGCGGTCGAGGTCCTCGGGCGCAACGTAGCGCCAATCGGCAATCTCGTTGGTGTTGGGCTGTACCTCGTCGCTGCTGCGTCCGACGTAGACCCAACACAGCTCGTGCTCTGCTCCCTGCTCCCCGAATTTGGCCTGATAAATGAATTTGTACAGAAAGACGAGCTCGGCGCGCATGCCGAGCTCCTCGTGTAGACGTCGTGCCACGGCCTGCTGCATGTCTTCCCGATGCCGGGGATGACTGCAGCAGCTGTTCGCCCAATAGAGTGGCCAGAGTCGCTTCTGAGCGCTGCGCCGCTGCAGCAGCACCTCTCCTGCCTTGTTGAGGATGAACAGTGAAAAGGCGCGGTGTAGAACGCCTTCGCCATCGTGGCAAGCGGATTTTGGAAGGCAGCCGATTTCTTCGTCAGCAGCGTTTACGAGAATCAACTTCTCGGAGTCGAATGAGACGACGTCCGCGCTGCGGGCTTCGAGCTGCCGGTCAGCCAATTTCCACCTCCATCGCCTGATAGCCCGCCGCGCGTATCGCTTCGGCAACAGCTGCGCTGGTTTGCGGGCAAAGTGCGATGATGGATCCTCCCCCACCGCCACCGGTGAGCTTGGCACCGAGCGCTCCGTGGCGGCGTGCGATCTGTACGAGATCCTCGAGCTCGGGGCTGGAAACCTGCAACGAGTTGAGCAGCCCATGGCAGACATTCATCAGATCCCCCAGACGCTCGAGGTCGTGGCGATTCATCGCCTCCAACGTCTGCAGCGTCAATGAGTCGATCTGGTCGAACAGACGTTCATAGACGCCTTGGTTGCGTTCCCACATCTTGCGCACCTGCGCGACCATCTTCGCCGTCAGGCTCTCGATGCCGCTGATGCCAATTACCAGCGGAAGAGGCTGCTCAAGCGTGATCGGCTGCATGAGGGGGGGCTCCCCGGCACGATAGAGCATCATCTTACCGTAGGTGGCCATGGCGTTATCGATGCCGGAGGGGGTGCCGTGGGCGACTTTCTCACACTCGAAGGCGAGGTCGTTGACCTCCGCGTCCGAAAGCTGCAGACGAAAGTGCCGGTCGATGGCCCGGATAATCGCCACTGCGGCGGCCGCCGATCCGCCAAGGCCCATGGCGCGCGGCAGGCTGGGGAACACCGTGATGCGGAACGATCGATCGAGCAGGCCGAGCCTCTCCAGGATGAGTGCGAAGGGACGCTCGAACGACAAGGGTTTTCCCATCGCGGGGTGAAAGCTCTGCTCGACCCCCCAGCGCGGAATGAACAACTCAATGCCATCGCCGCCGTCTTCGACCTGCGCCTGGATTGCCAGCGGTACCGGGGCGGCAATTGCGTGGCGGCCATAGACCGCGGCGTGTTCCCCGATGAGAATGATCTTTCCGTGCCCCGCCCCAAGCTCGGTTGCCGCCGAATGCTGGGAGCTGCCGGGGCGCGGTGAGCTCTGCTCGCGTACTTCGCTGATGATTTCTCGGGCATTCCAGATCTTGATCTCACCGCTGTCGATCAAGCGTTCGACGACGGTATCGAAAATCTCAGGGGTCGCGCCTGCGGCCATCGCAACACTGCGGGCGTGCAGCGTCATGTGACCTTGTTGTATGCCTTCTGTGACCAATGCGCGCAACGCAGCGAAGTTCTGGGCGAGACCCACCGCGCCCATTACCTCGGCGAGCTCGCGTGCCGAGGAGACGCCGAGGATGCGATGATTGAGCCTCACTGTCGGGTTCGACTCCAGGGGGCCGCCTACGGTTCCCACCTTCAGCGGCATCTCTATGCGGCCCACCAGGTCTCCGGAATCGTTCTTGCTCCAGCGCGTCAGCGACGTGTAAGAGCTGCCACGCGCGGCGTAGGCATGGGCTGCGGCCTCGATGGCTCGCCAGTCGTTGCCGGTGGCAATGGCGACCGCGTCGACGCCGTTCATGATGCCTTTGTTGTGAGTCGCGGCCCGGTACGGATCGACGGCGGCGAACTCCGCCGCCAGGATGATGCCGTCGCGCACCTGCTCACCGGTGAAGCCCTTGCCGGCCAGGTGCTTGGCGGGGATCGTCGCGGTCGCGAACACCAGGGCACGGTCGGTGAGATTCGAAAGAATGCGCAGAAAAACCTTGCCCTCGCAGATGGTCTCTACGAGAGAAGCCACGCCCTCGCACATGGAATTGACGAGATTGGCGCCCATGGCGTCACAGGTATCGACCAGCAGATGCACGACGAGCATGTCGCCGTGACTCGACGGATGCAGGTGCACCTCGACGTCCTTGACGCCTCCCCCGCGGGCGACCATGTTCGGATGCAGTCCGTTCGCGAGATTGAGGATCTCCTGCTTGCGTTGCAGTATCGCCTGGCGGGCGCGGGCGGGATGGCGCACTTCCACGACCTGGATCTGTCCAATCAAGAGCGGTTCGGTGCTGCGCGTGCTGAAGCCACCGGCGCCGCGTATCGTCTTGGCGGCTGCACTGAGTGCCGCCACGATGGAGGGCTCCTCAACCACCAGCGGTACGGCATACTCTTTTCCGCTTATCAGAAAATTAAGCCCGAGGCCTACCGGCAGCCCCATCACGCCGATGACGTTCTCGATCATCTTGTCGGCGCGGGTCACGCTCAGCGTGTGGTCACCCTGAATCAGCGACATACATTCTTCGCGCGAGAGGCCGCCTCGCTGATGCACGGCGCGCACTCGCTCGGCCACGGAAAGCTTGTAGAACTGTGGGATTCTTGACGTCTGCACTAAATGACTCTCCCGTCTATCCTGACTCCTTGAGCTTCGATTCGCAGCGGCACGGTTTGGTAGCCGCCGCGCAGAAGCATTCGCCTGAAGTGCTCGAGGCGATCGGCCTCGAGGTCCGCCGCGACGCCGAGATCGCCGCCGCCGGCGCCACAGGGCTTGTAGGCGACCCCCACACGGCGCGCGAGCTGGGCGATGCGCGTGTGATCGTTGGAAAAGATCTCCATGTTAATGGCTGCGCCGAGGTACCTCAACGCCTCGGCGTAAGTCTCCATCGCCTCGATCAGCGAGGCGCCGTCGCCGGCCGCGACGGCAGCCAGTCCCGCTTCGGCAATGGCGCCCAGTCGGGTCATTGCGGCGCGTCCGTGGTCCGGTTGCTGTCGTCGCCAGGCCTCGAAGGCCGTCAGAAAGCGCGAGGTGGCGGCACCGCGACCCGTCCAGACGAACAGCAGCCCCAGATCGCCGGGCAGACGCAGCGCGCGCGCCTGCGGGCGGGGCGGGGAGCCGCCGAGCTGGTAGCGCAGCACCCCGCCGCACAGGCTGGCCGCGACATCGAGGCCGCTGCCGAGGCCGCCCTGCAGGGCCCGGTGGGCCTCGACCAGCGCCTGCAGCCAGGCGCTGCCTTCGACAGTGCGCCGAACCCCCGGCAGCGCCGCCAGGGCGCTGGCCAGCGCCACGGTGAGCGCTGCGCTCGATCCGAGCCCCAGCTTGCTGCGATGACCGGATGAATCGTCCTGGAAGAAACGCTGTGTGAGCAGCGTCGCCGAGAACGACGGGGCGTCGGCAATGGTCATAGCGGCCTGCGCAATCAGTGGCGCGACGACGGCGGCAATGGGCTGCAGCAGAGCACGCGCCGTCGCATCGCCTTCACCCCAGGCCACCGTACCGTCCGCCAACAGCCGAAAGGGTAGCGGCGCGTCGGTGAGGCCCGGCGCGCGGAGCAGAGACGGTGTGCGGCGATGAGCCTCCAGCCGTGCTTCGGCGCGCCGATCGACCGCTGCGACGAGGGCGGGTGCGCCCGCCAACACCGCGTATTCGCCGAGCAGGACCAGCTTGCCCGGCGCAGAAGCGGATACGATCATTCAGGGCGTTTCCGCGAGGTGCACGCCGCGGCCGAGCCGGCTGACCATGACATCCATCACCCCCGGTGTGTCGGCCAATGCGCGGGACACCTCCTCCGTGGAACCCGGCAAGCACACGGCCTTCACCTGTGGGCCGGCATCGATGGTAAAAAAGACGCCGGTGCCACGTCGGCGCAGTTCCCGAATGCGGTGGATGCATTCCACGGTAGCGCCGTTCCAATAGACGAGCCCTGGGTCGGCGGAGAGCATCAACCCGTGCATCTTCAGGCAGCTGCGCTCGCTTACCGAGGTGAGCGCCTCGAAATCCCTGCTCATGACGGCGCCCCGCGCTTCGCTCAGATCCGGGCCATTGCTGCTCACCCAGGCCTCGTAGAACGCGGAGGTGTCCGCCGTGCGCCGCATGCCTTCGGTGGAGCCGATCGTTTTAGAGGTCTGCGCCGTCACCGCAACGACGACCTCGAGCGGCCAGGCGTGCTCGTCGAGCAACGGCTCTGCGGGCACGTCGTCTTCCGGCGACACGGCGGCGGGCAGCAGCACGAAGCCGCCGAACACGGAGCGGGCCGCCGAACCGGAGCTGCGGCGGGCCAATCGCGACAGCGCCGGTGGATCCAGCGCCAGGCCCAGTGCGTGAGCGGCTGCCGCGACCAGCGCCGCGAATCCCGACGCCGATGAAGCGAGCCCTGCCCCGGTCGGAAAGTTGTTGCAGCTCTCCACGACCGCGTACTGCGGCACATCCGCCAGCCGCCGCAGCCGATCCAGGCATTGGCTGACCCGTCCGAGCCCGTCGGCGTCCTCCCGACCGTTGAGTGAAAACCGGTCCGTCGTGAGAGTTGGGTCGAAAGCGACGCGCGTACGCGTCCACAACGCGTCGAGCGTGACGGACAGCGAGCCCGTCGCCGGTAGATTGCGCGCGGGATCGAGTTTGCCCCAGTACTTTATCAGCGCGACGTTGGGCTGGGCTTGGGCCGTTGCTTGCATCACTAGAGCCGGTCTGGTTTCGCCGGTCTGCCGTTTGCCTGGCGAGGCGAAGCCAGGGTGCGGCAGCCCGCGACGCGACCCGCGCGGCCCACTTCCCGGGCAGCGCGTAAACGTCGCAGGTGCGATGGCGGAAGTGTACCAGCAACGGGCGGTCCCGACGGACGCCACGAGGGCGCTGCGACGCCTGCGGGCGCGAAGATCAAGCGCTTGCCCGGCGTCACAGGCGGCCCGGAACAGCGCGCGCCGGACGATGCGGCCGGCCGAGCAGAGCGGGCAGTACGGTGACGGTGGAGATCAAGGCGACGCCCATACCGAGCGTCAGCAGCAGCCCCATGCTGGCGGTGCCTGGATGTGCCGAGAAAGCCAGACTGCCGAAGCTGGCCGTCGTCGTGAGAATGCTCAACACCACAGCCCGTCCTGTGCTCGTCGCGAGCAGGTTGCCGTCCTTCGGTGCCGCAGCACGCAGTCGATGCGCCATGTGAATGGCACTGTCTACGGCTACCCCCAGCAGCAGAGGCAGGGCGATGACGTTTGCAAAGTTGAACGCGACGCCCAGCGCCGTCGCCGCTGCCGCGGTCAACAGCGCGACCAGCGCCAGCTGCAGCAGCACAGCCGCGGCATCTCGCCCCCGGCGCAACAGCGGGAACACCATGATGGCGATGACCGCGAATGCGCTCAGCAGCGCAAACCGAAAAGCGCCTAGCACGGCGTGGCCGGCCTCGATCTCAACGACCGCCATACCGGTGGCACGTGGATGGGCAGCGCGGACGCTGCTCACGAAAGTGCGACGCTGCTCGTCGTCACGCAGGTCCCCGTGTCCGACGACCTCGAGGCGAAACCGGCCATCGTCCGTCTGCCACAACTGCCGCGCGTCGGGTGGGAGGTCCTCGACGCCGATGGGGCGTGCCTCGAGCGAGCTGTTCAGGGCGTGCAGCTGGTAGGGCAGCAGACCGAGAACGATCATGGCGAGTTCCGCTGCCCGCGCGTCGCGTCCGGCGGCGGGCATTTGCGATACGACTGTCAGCCACCTGTCCATTTGTTCGAGCAGCGCTTGGGCGACGGCACGGTCAGCGAGGGTCTTCTCACCGAGATGTCTTCTCAGGCGCTCAGCGAACCGCGCGATGCTATCGATATCGGATTTCGAATCGATGCGCGGCGACTGCGGCTCGGCCAGCGCTCCCCCGAGGATCAGAGCGATCTCGTCGATCACGGCGAGCTTTTCGGGCTGATTCGTCGGCACCAGATCGTCGAGGCCGCGCACGGCCGCCACCGTCTCCAATGCGGTCAGCCGCGTGCGTGTCTCGTCGGCGGCCCGTCGTGTGGGCGTCACGACGGAGAGCGTCAGGGGCGTGGTCTGCCGCGATGAGAGCAACTCCTGAAAGGTTGTCACCGATTCGCTGCTCGGATCACGAAGGTGCAGGGGGTTGTCGTCGAACCGCACGTCCCCGAGCAAGACCATCGCCGCCAGCGCGCTCACGATCGCGGCGGCGCGCACGGCTGCCCTGTGGCGTAGCACGCCGCGGCCGAAGGCCGCCAGCGGAGCGCTGTCGAGGGTCGCCCGGCTGCGCTTGCGGCGCAGGCGCGGTGGCATGGCCGTCATCAGGGCGGGGAGCACAGTCATGGTCGCGAAAAAGCTGACGAACATCCCCGTGCCTGAGATCAGGCCGAGCTGGGCGACACCCGAGAAGTCCGTTGGGAGGAAGGCGTAGAAACCGACCGCTGTGGTCCCGGCGCAGATCAGCAGCGAGGTGCCAACGTCGCGCGCTGCGTGCACCAGGGCGTCCGCATGAGGGTAGCCCGCATCGCGGAGCTCGACGTATCGGGCGCAGTAATGAATCGAGAAATCGATAGCGAGACCAATGTAGAGCACGGTGAAAGCGATGGAGATGAGATTGAGCCTTTCGACGGCGAGTGCGGCGAACGCTGCGGTGGCGATCAGTCCCATGATCAGCGTGGTGACGGACGCCGCGACGAGTCGTACGGAGCGCAAACCCGCCAGCAACAGCAGTATCACGAGCGAGAGTGACAACGCACCGGCCAGCAGCGTGCCCTCGCTGACGCTGGCCAGCTCCTCGAACTCCATCGGGATGGGTCCGGTGAGCCGCACGCGTATCCCGTGCGATGGTGTCAGCTCGAGCGCGGCGACGGTGTCTCGAATGCGTTCTACGGCGATGCGTCGCGGCCGGTTGCTCGCGAAGTCGAGCTCGGGCTGGACCACGATCAGGCGACGGTGCCGAGCGTCGTTCTCGAGGTCTCCGCTCATGACCGCCTGCCAGGAAAGACGGTGAAATCGCTGTGCATTGTTTGCGGCGAACGCCCGGCTCAAGGCTTCGAGAAGTCCCTGTGTCCCCTGTGTCAAGGCCGCCTCGTCGAGGGCCTGCTCCATCACCGAGAAGAGCGTCCCGAGGCTTAGGTCTTCGGAGAGCTTGTGCAGAAAGGGCTGAGCCGCCGCGATGCGATCGGCCAGCTCCTCGAGCTCATGCAGGGGAGCATAGAGAAAGGCGCTGCGTTCAAAGAACTCGCCGCCGCCCGGAAGGTGCACCGTTCGAAACTGCTCGCGCTGTGATGCGATCGCAGCGCCGAGGCGGCGCTGGGCCTCGGCGGCCAGCTCGGCGGTGTCTCCGTCGATCACCACGATGACGTTGGCTGTCAACGGAGGAAAGGCCTTTTTGAACTCGATGAAATCACGACGCCAGTCCAATCGCTCTGAGATCATCTCGGCGGTGCTCGTGTTGATGCCGAGATGCGTGAGGGCGTAGGACAGGCAGGCTGCCGTCAGGACCGCAGCGGCCACCAGCACCGCAGCGGCGCGGCGCTGCACAGCGTCGACCCACGCGGCGAGCGCCGCGCCGACGTCCAGTCGCTTTCGCGCGCCTGGTGGGCGAACCCGTCGATTGCGCATCGCTGGACCGGCGCTTGGGGAGGCGCGGCCGATCACAGCGTCGCCAAGCGGTCGTTCGAGGCCTGCAGGCCCGGACCCAGCAGGTAGGCAGCGCGGCTCAGCGTACGGCGGGCCGTCCGGACGCCGCGCCACAGGCGCAGGAGCTGGCGAAGCTCGGCGGGTCGGCCGAGCAACCGCAGATCGAAGACACCGGTGCTCAGCTTCCCGCCCGCGCCGATTGCTCGCAGCGCCGCGCGCGGAAGTTCGTCGTGAGCGGTGTCGACGACCGCTTTGAGGACAACGAACGGAACATCGGCCGAGCGGGCGATTTCGGCGACGGCGCCGCTCTCCATATCGAGGGCGATGGCACCTGTCTCAGCAAAGAGCGTCGCCTTGCTGGCCGCATCGACGACCGGATGGGTCACCTCCAAGATAGGCCGTGTCTGCGTCGTCAGGTGCGCTGCGAGTATTTCTTGCATGCGCCCCTGCCATGACGGGTCCGTGTCGTGCTCGGCGTGGCGCTGACCTACGACGGTGGTCGGCAGCAGCAGCGCACCGGAGGCCAGGCGGGGATCGAGGGCGCCGGCGAATCCCCAGCATGCGAGTGACGTGCAGCCGGCGGAGAGCAAATCGGTCGCAGCCCGCATCGCATTGGCACGACCGATGCCCGCCACCGAGCAGACGGCACGAGCCTGTGGCGGATGGGTGCGCCAGGCTCTAGCAAGAATCTGCGCTTCCAGGCGCAGCGCGGCGACGATACCGGCGCGGGCCGTCATAGGGGGATCTCGAGCGGTTCGACTAGCGCTCGGCCCCCCCTATCCACGAAGCAGCGGCTGCGGCGCTTTCCGCATCGTCTCGCATTGCCGCAACCCGGCCACGACCGTTCATGAACGAGGCGGGTCAGCCTGCCGAGCCGCCCGGCTGCAGCGCACGGTAACGGGCCAGGGCCCAGAGTGGAAAGTAGAGACTGTAGCCATGGTACTTCAGATAGAAAACGCGGGGAAATCCGGGACAGGTGTGGCCGGGGTCCGACCACGATCCGTCGGGATTCTGGCGTGACAGCAGAAAGTCGACCCCCCGCACCACGGCGTCGGAGCCGTTGTCCCCCGCCGCCATCAATGCGAGCAGTGCCCAGGCCGTCTGAAAGGACGTGCTGGGTCCCCGGCGACAGTCCTCGACCCGGGGTGCCGTGTGGTCGTAGCTGTCGTTGCTCTCGCCCCAGCCTCCGTCCGGGCGTTGCACGCTCTTGAGCCAGTCAACGGCCCGCCGCGCATAGGCCTCCCCGAGCTCTTCACCCGCCTCCCTCAAGCCGACCAGTACCGACCACGTGCCGTAGATGTAATTCGTGCCCCAGCGACCGAACCAGGGACCCGTGCTTTCCTGCTCGGATCGCAGGTAGGCCACGCACCTGGCGATGGCCTGCCGGTCGCCTGGGCGCCACAGCCCGCCGAGCAGCGCCAGGCAGCGCGCCGACACGTCGCTCGTGGGCGGGTCCAGCAACGCGCCATGGTCGGCGAAGGGGATCTCGTTCAAGTAGTAGTGATTGTTGTCGACGTCGAACGACGCAAATCCTCCGTTCTTCGACTGCATGCCTATCAGCCAGTCGGCGGCACGCGTGATGGCGTCGGCATATTGGGTGGGGTCGGCAAGCGCCATCGCCCAGGCGACGACAGCCGTGTCGTCGAGATCGGGATAATGATCGTTGGCGTACTCGAAAGGCCAGCCGCCGCCGCGCAGCGTCGGGCGCTTGTCCTTCCAGTCTCCGTAGGTGTCCTTCACCTGCCGGGTGGCGAGCCATTCGAGGCCAAGGCGCGCCGCGGTGCGGGCATCGGCGCCGCCCTCCTCGAGCAGAGCGTGAGCGCTGAGCGCGGTATCCCAGACCGGCGACAGGCACGGTTGGCAGTACGCATGCGTCGAACCCTCGACCAGCAAGCGCCGCAAGGCAGAGCGCGCGTGCACGCGGTAGGGATGATCCGCCGCGTAGCCGCGCGCCGCCAGCGCCTCGTAGGCATTGACCATTGCCGGGAATATCCCACCGAGACCGTGATCGGCGTTGAGGCGCTGCGCGAACCACCTCTCGGCATGATCCAAGGCGAAGCGACGCAGCCATCCCGGAATGAGCGGCTCCGCCAGTCGGGCGATCCGTTCCAGGCTCAAGAACAGCCGATTGAGCGGGGAGCGGACAGGAAAATAGTTGCGCTCTTTTTCGGGTGGGGTCGTGAACAACTCGCGGACGTGCACATCGCGTGGGTTCCGCGCCGTGGCCCGCAGGGTGAACAGGATGGAGAGCGGCACCATCACGGTGCGCGACCAGTACGAGACCTTGTTGATGTGAAAGAGGAACCAGCGGGGCAACAGCACGATCTCCACCGGTATGAAGGGAACCCCTCGCCAGGGAATCTGTGCGAACTGGGCAAGCATGATGCGGGTGAAGACATTGGCGCGGGCCGCGCCGCCCTGTTGGAGAACAACGCGCCGAGCACGCGCCATGTGCGGCGCATCCGGATCGTCGCCTATGGCTTTGAGCGCATAGTAAACCTTGACCGTGCAGCTCAGGTCGGTCTTTCCACCCCAGTACAGCGGCCATCCGCCGTCGGCGTTCTGATGCGCACGAAGATAGGCGGCGATCTTTCGCTCCAGCGCCGGCTCGATCTCATCCATGAAGTGCATCATGAGCACGTACTCGGCGGGGATGGTGCAGTCGGCTTCGAGCTCGAAACACCAAGAGCCATTGTCCTGCTGGCGCGCGCACAAGGCGTCGCGAGCCAGCTCGATGGCACGCTGCAGCGAGGCGTCGCTATGGTGGGCAGGCGCCGGTTCGCCGCAGCGCTCTCGACGCCGTTGGCCGGGGGTGGCCGGTGCCTGGGTCGACCCGGGACCGTCGACTCGGTCAAGCATTGACCTGCCCGGTCCTGGACGCGTCGTTTTGGGGGACATGGGCGTGTCGGTGCGCGCGCGCGGCGAGGTCGCCGTCGCCGCCCGACAGCGGCAGGCCGCGGGCCGTCCACGCAAAGAGGACGCGCAGCAGACGATCGCTGCGCGTCAAAGCATTGGTGACGAGAACGGTTGCCTTCACCGCCCGCCGCGGCACCTTGACCTGCTGCCCCGACGTGTAGGTCGGGTTGTTGTAGATTCGTCTCAGCGTGAGCACGGCCAGACCAATGCTCCACAGGCAGAAGCGACGCAGCCCTCTCTCTTTTGGTGGAATCAGCAGTGTGTAGCCGAGCGCGTTGCGCAAGTGCCCATGGGCGATACCGATCAGACGCTTGATGCCAGCGGTAAACGCGTCGCGTCTGTAATCGGGGGCAAGCTTGCTCAGGTCGTACCCGCAGGCATCGAACACATCACGAGGAAGCCAGCAGGTGCCGCGTTCGCGGTCGTCCCACACGTCCTTCAAGATGTTCGTCATTTGGAGCCCCTGCCCGAAAGAGGGGGCGAGCCGACGCAGTTCGTCGCGGTTGCGCGAGATGTCTGCGGAATAGTCGCAGTACAGCTCTGTGAGCATTTCGCCCACCACGCCGGCGACGCAGTAACAGTAGCGGTTGAGCGTATCGAGACTGGAGAGTCCATGGCTCTTGAGACCATGCTGAAACTGAGGCATGCCGCGACACATGATGCCGATATGGCGAAGCAGAATATCACGCTTGCCGGCGTCGAACCCCGCGGTCACTGCGAGAATTCTGTCCGCGTTGCGCATGAGGTCGCGCTCTGCAGGCAGCATGTCGTCCGAGAGTAGCGGGGCAACGGCTGATACGAACACACGGGCTGGTGTTCTTCCGCCGAGTGCGGCGACGAATAGATTGTGAAGCGAACGTTTCTCTTGCATGCCGAGACCGACGTGATCTTCGATGGTGTCGGCAATGCGGCACAGCAGGTAGGCGTTGGTGACGACCTCCTTCAGGGTCGGGGGGAGCTGGGGTATGGTGAGCGCAAACGTTCGGGAGACTCCCGGAAGAATGCCCTCTTGGTAGCGCGCGGCGCTGTCTGCGCAGACGGTCTGCGCGTTGGTGCTGGTCATCGGCATAGTCGAGATCTCGCCTGTCGCGTCACAGCCGTCCCATGGTGAGCGATGCGCCGTGGTAAGGTCGCCTTTTGGCCAGACCATGTTACTCCCCTATGATAGCAGTCGATGCGCTGCTGGGGTTAGCCGGCGGCTACATGCGGCACCGCTCCGCCTCAGCAGGGTGTACCCGCTGGCGGCTTGTCAGCGTTTTGCCGCTCTAGACCATTACGATTGGCGATCGAACCATGCAGGCCCTAATCGAGAGGATTCGCAACGAAGGTGTCTATCTGGGCAACGGTGTTTTGAAGGTGGACGGGTTTCTCAACCACCAGGTCGACGCCCGCTTGGCGCTGGCGATGGGTGCAGAATTCGTGCAGCGCTTCGAGCGCGCAGGAGTCCGTGGAGTGAGCAAGGTGATCACTGCGGAGGTGAGCGGCATCGCGCCGGCACTGGCGACCGCGCACGCGCTGGCAGTACCCTTGATTTACGCCCGCAAGCATCGCTCGTCGGTGATGACTGATGTGTATTACTTGGCTCGGGCCACGAGCCGCACACGGGCCCACGAGGTCGACCTGATGATCTCCCGGAACTATCTCTCGTCGCGCGATCACGTTCTCGTTATCGACGACTTCCTGGCGACGGGCTCGACCATCCGTGCGCTGTGCGAGCTGCTGCGCGCAGGCGGCGCGTCGCTGGCCGGCATCGGCTGCGTCATCGAAAAACCGGCCGAGGGCGGTCGCGACCGGCTGGCTGAGCTGGAGGTGCCCGTGGAGGCTCTGGCAACGGTGGCGTTCCGCGACGGCGCGGTCGTGGTTGGCTGAGGAGAATCGAAGCAGGCGAGCCACATGCCGGCGCCCGCGTCCCGTTGCGCGGCATTGTGACGCATGGGCGGGCTGCGTCATAAGGCAAAGAACTGGAGCTCCCCGACCTCGCCCTCGAGGCGGTGGCTGGAGGGCGGGGGCTGGCGGGAAAGCTCGTCGGTGATACGGTAGGCCTCCTGCAAATAACGCCGATAGTGCTGTTCTCGCTCGACGGCGGGCAACGCCTCGTCGTCGGGCCTCCGCGAGTCGAGCGCTGCGTCGAGTGAAAACGGCGCAGGGGCCTCGCGATGGCTCTTGTGAGCCCATGCCCCGGTGTGCATGTCGAAGCGGTACGATCCCAGCAGCAGATATCCTCGACGGCCGACGAAATCAATTGCATCAATGACGTAATCCGCCTCGCTGTCGTCCATGACGTAATGAAATCCGAGCCGACACCAGCCCGGCTTGATGCCCGCGTAGCCCTTGCGTATCCAGCGCCGGTAATCGCGTGATGTCTCGCCGTCGATATGCAGCAGGCGGTGTCCGTACGGCCCGGCGCATGAGCAGCCGGCGCGCGTCTGGATGCCGAATAAGTCGTTCAACAGCGTCGTAACGAATTTCGGGTGCAGATAGCCCTGGTGCGGGTGCCTGATGTTGAACGAGATGATGCTGACGCGCCGCTCCGGCTCCACGGGACCGAGAATCTCGATGCAGGGATTGCCGCGCCAGCGCTCGAACGCCCGGCGCGTGAGCTCCGTCTCCCGCCGCTCGATCGCCTGCACGCCGACACGATCCTTGACCGCGAAGGCGAGTGCAGCCTTCATCGTTTGCAGGATGCCCGGGGTGCCCGCCTTCTCTCGCTCTTCGATGTCTCGCACGAAGTCGTGATCGTCCGGTCCGACGTAATCCACGGTGCCGCCGCCGCCAACGCTCGGAGCGAGCTCGGCGTGGTAGAGGCGCTCGTTGAAGACCAGTACGCCACTGGAGCCGGGCCCACCCAAGAACTTGTGCGGCGAGATGAAGATGGCATCGAGGGAGCGATCTTCGCCGTCGTGCCCCTCATCGGGATTCATGTTGATGTCGACATACGGGGCGCACGCGGCGAAGTCGAATAGCGCTAGTGCATCGTAGCGGTGCAGCAGTCCGGCAATCTCGTGGACCGGAGTGCGAATGCCGGTGACGTTCGAGGCGGCGGAGAACGAACCGATACGCAGGCGATTTTCGTAACGGGGGTCGCGAAGCAGCGCTTCCAGATGTGGCAGACTCACGCCGCCGTCGTCACCGAGGTCGACCTCGACCACGGTAGCAAGTCCTTCGCGCCAGGTGACCTCATTGGAATGGTGTTCGTAGGGGCCGACGAAAATAACCGGCTGGTGCTGCTGACGGAATTGCTCGAATCGACCGCACCCGTCCTTGCCGAAGCACTGCTCCAAGAGCGTGAGCAGCAGCTGACGGGTTGCAGGTGTCAGCGCCACACCGATCAGCTGCTGCGCCTTGTCGATGGCCCCGGTGGAGCCGCTGCCGCAGGCAATGATCCGGCCACGGTCGCCGGCGTTCACCGCACGTTTTATGACCTGCTCGGCCTGGTGCAGCAGGTGCGTGGTACGCCGACCCGTCGTGTCGTCCTCGGTGTGGGTGTTGGCATAGTGGCGCGCGATGACCTGCAGATAGTCCTCGACGAACTTCAGGCAGCGGCCTGAGGCCGTGTAGTCGCAGTACACCTGCAGCCGTTCCCCGAACGGCGTATCGATGCTGGCGTCGGCGCCGATGATCTGCGTGCGCAAGAACGAAAAATCCAAACTTTTCATGGTGATAGCCCGTCGTACCGGGGTGCCTGTCCTGACAAAAATTATAGCGCAAAATAGGCGAAATATGCTTCTAAATTGGCGTATATTTCGCTTATAATTCGAAAAAAGTTGTCATATTTCGCTTTTTAAGCGAAAATAATTTTTATGGATAATATCGACCAGAGAATACTGGAGAGCCTGCAGCGCGACGCGGCGCAGCCCGTTGTTACCGTCGCACGGCAGGTGGGTTTGAGCACGACGCCGTGCTGGCGGCGGATTCAGAATCTCGAGAAATCGGGGATCATCAAGGCAAGGGTTGCGCTGCTCGACCGCGAACAGCTCAACGTCGGTGTCGACGTTTTCGTCGCCATACGCACCAGTCAGCACAACGCCGCGTGGCTCGAATCCTTCGCCGCGGCCGTGATTGAGTTTCCGGAGGTCATGGAGTTCTACCGGATGAGTGGCGAGATCGACTATCTGATGCGCGTCGTCGTACCTGATATCTCCGCCTACGACAATTTCTATAGGCGGCTGATCCAGAAAATCGACATCAGCGATGTCAGTTCGAGCTTCGCCATGGAGCGCATCAAGTACACGACTGAGCTTCCTCTGCAGTACGTGAACCGGCAGTCATGAATCGATTGGCCGATACCCCGACCCCCGCGCTGATCGTGGAGAAACAGATCGTCGAGGCCAATGCGCGCGAGATGCGCGAACGCATGCAGCGTCTGGGAGTGGCGCTGCGGCCTCATCTAAAGACGGCAAAATCGGCGCGTATTGCCGAGATCGCGGTCGACGCCGAGCGCAGAGCGATCACGGTCTCTACGCTGAATGAGGCCGCTTATTTCATCGAGCACGGTTTTCGGGACGTGCTCTACGCGGTAGGCATCACGCCCAGGAAGCTCGAGCTCGTCATGCACCTGCAGCGTCGAGGCGCGTCCGTCAAAGTAGTCACGGATGATGATGCTGTGGCGAGCTGTATCGTCGAAGCGGCGCAACGCAACGGTGTCCGATTCGAGGTGCTGATCGAAGTCGATACCGGTGGGGGCCGAGCCGGCGTGCTCCCGGACGGCGACGAGCTGCTGACCATCGGTCGACGCCTCGACGGCGCCGCCGGCGTCGAGCTCGTCGGTGTCATGACTCACGCCGGTCACTCTTATCACGCCAGCTCCGTAGGGCAAGTGAGGCAGATCGCCCTTGAGGAGCGAGATGGCGTGGTGGTGGCCGCGCAGCGATTGCGCGAGCTCGGCATCGCCTGTCCGGTGGTCAGCGCCGGATCGACGCCGACGGCAGTGCACCATGCCCTCGACTTGTCCGGTGTGACGGAGATGCGTCCGGGCGTGTACGTTTTTTTCGATCTCGATCAGCTCGCCCTCGGGAGCTGCGAACGCGGTGACCTCGCGCTTTCCGTGCTTGCCAGCGTGACAGGTCAAAATCGTCACCGCGGACACATTCTGATCGATGCTGGGGCTCTGGCGCTATCGAAGGACATCAGCGCTACGGAATTTCGCCCTGAGGTCGGCTACGGAGAGATTTGCGACACCGCCACGCTCGAGCCTTACCCCGGCCTGTACGTGCGCAGCGTGCACCAGGAGCACGGCATCGTGCCCATACCGGACGAGCGCTGGTTCGATCGCCTTCCCGTAGGCGCCACCGTGCGGATTCTCCCCAACCACGCGTGTATCACGGCAGCGGCCTACGAGCACTACCATGTGGTGGAAGGGGAGCACGTCGTCGACCGCTGGGACAGGGTCAACGGATGGTGAGAGACGCCTGCCCATACCAGGGTGTGGGCAAGCCACGGGCGCTGTGGCAGCGAGCGCGTATCCCGCCCGCTGCCACAATCGGTTAGAATGCGCGGCAGGCTGCTGGCAACGACGGACGGTGCCGATGGGCGGTGTGTCTCGCTCGTCTCACGAAGGAACGACCGCCCGCACGTCGGCCGCCCACATCCTGAGCTTTTCCTGCTAACCCACGCTGGTGCGCGTTGTGCGAATGGCTAACCCGCTTATCAATCCGCGCCGGCTCCGCCTGCTCAGCTACAACATCCAGGCAGGAGTTGGAACACGCGGTTACCACCAGTACGTCACCCATGGCTGGAAGCATCTGCTGCCCCATCGCAGACAGCACGACAATCTGCGCCACATCGGCAGCTACCTGCGCGAGTTCGATCTCGTCGGACTGCAGGAGGTCGACGGGGGCAGCTTCCGCAGCCGTTTCATCAATCAGACGGAGTATCTGGCGCAGGTGGCGGATTTTTCGTGCTGGTATAGCCAGACGAACCGGCGACTCGGCCGGTTCGCCCAGCACAGTCTCGGCGTTCTGAGTCGCCTGCCCATCGGCGAGGTGCATGAGATAAGGCTGCCGGGCGCCATCCCGGGTCGCGGCGCGATGATGCTCCGGCTGGGAGGCGAGGCCGCGCCGCTCGTCGTGATGATTGCGCATCTCGCCCTGGGGCGCCGGGCGCGACGGCGGCAGATCGACTTCATCTGTCGGTTGTTGTCGAGCTACCGGTACGCCGTCCTGATGGGCGACTTGAACTGTGATGTCCGCAGTGCAGAATTCGGGGCCCTGCTGCAGGGCAGCGGCTTGTGCCAGCCCTTGATGGCCGAGAAGACGTTTCCGAGCTGGCGGCCGATTCGGCAAATCGACCACGTCCTGGTGTCACCCGAGCTGCGTGTACTGGACACCGAGGTCTTGGGGGTGCACGCATCCGATCACCTTCCCATCGCCGTCGAGCTGGAGCTCCCGGAGATCATTTCGATCGAACCCCTGATTGCCCGTCGCGAAGAGCCCCTCACCGAGCCGATACGGGGTCGGGCGCAGCACCCCTAGGCGCCTCAGGCGGCTTCATGCTTCTCTGGCGGCGCCGCCGAGCGGGCCAGCGTCTGCAGCTCACTGAGCGCCACCGACAGCATCGCAAAATCGACCCCGGCGGCGCTGCGCAGCTCGGCCACGACCCGCGCATAGCGGTCGAAGGCGCTTCGATGCTCCTGAATCCAGGCCTCGACCATGCTCTTGGCGCGGCTGCCCGACGTTGCTCGCAGCACCGCCGCCGACAGGCTGCGTTGCTCGTTGTGAAAGTCCGTGCGTAGGCTCGACTTCGCCAGCAGGTGCCATTGATTGTCAGTGGTCAACCGGGACACCTGGTCGCGCAGCCAAATGAGCTCGAGCCTAGCGCCGAGGGCGAAATAGACGCTGGCGACGAGGCTCACGTCGCGTTCGGCGGTCTTCGCCACCTCGATGATATCGAGCGCGGAGGATAGCGGTATGAACCCGGCAACCTCACCGGCCAGATCGGGGGGCACACCGTGTGAAACCAGCTCCTTGGTGCGGCGTTTGAGCCGCAGACGGTTCTCGGCGGCCAGCGAGCGAGATAGACCGGCGGCGAGCGTGCCGACACCGCCTTCGAAGAATTCGACGGTGCTCGCAATATCGAGCGGGGCCCGACGGTTACGCAGCAGCCACAGTGTAACACGCTCGATCAATTCGCCGGCGTCCATCAGCATCTGCATCTGCACGCGCGCGGAGACCTTGTTGTCGAGCGCCTCGATTCGCGTGCGTATGGCGCGCATCCCGAAAATCTGCCTTGCCGCCGTGTAGGCCCGGGCGATGTCGGAGAGCTGTGCGCCGCTAATGGTCGAGAGTCGGAATGCAAAAGTCGGCCCAGCGACATTGACCATGCTGTTGGTGATGTGCGTAGAGATAATCTCACGCTTCAAGCGGTGCTCGAACATTTGCTCGGGGAAACGCTCAGCAAGCCTGTCCGGGAAATAGTGTTCGAGCTCGTGGCGCAGGAACGGGTCCTCGGGGGCGTCGGATTCGACGAGATGCTCGTAGAGCGTCATCTTCGCATAGCACAGCACTATGGCGAGCTCGGGGCGGGTCAGTCCCTCCTCGGCGGCGAGCCGCTCACCCAGGGCTTCCTCATCGGGCAGAAACTCGAGTGCCCGATTGAGCTTCCCGGTGCGCTCGAGGTGGCGGATGAAACGGGAGTGCTCCTGGAGCAGCGCCGGCGCCTGCATGCAAGCCATGCTTATCGCCTGCGTTTGCCCGTAGTTGTCGTGCAGGACCAGCTCGGCGACCTCATCGGTCATCTCGGCGAGCAGGCGGTTGCGCTGCTTCACGGTCAGGTCGCCGCGCGCCACGATGCTGTCCAGGAGAATCTTTATGTTGACTTCGTGGTCAGAGGTATCGACTCCGGCCGAGTTGTCGATGGAATCGGTGTAACAGAGACTTCCGCTGCGGCTGAACTCGACGCGACCGAGCTGGGTCATTCCCAGATTGCCGCCTTCGCCAAACACACGGCAGCGCAGCTCCTTGCCGTTGACGCGCAGGGCGTCGTTGGCGCGATCACTAACCTGCTCGTGGGTTTCGGACTCCGCCTTGACGAAGGTGCCGATCCCACCGTTCCAAACAAGGTCGACGGGTGCCTTCAGCGCGGCGTTGATGAGCTCCGCTGGCGTCATGCGCTCGGTGCTGACGCGTAGTGCGTGCTGTACCTGCGTCGTTAGCGCGATGCTCTTGGCGCTGCGCGGATACACCCCGCCTCCTTCCGAGATCAACTTGGCGTCGTAATCGGCCCAGCTTGACCGCGGCAGGTGAAAAAGTCGCTCGCGCTCGCGAAAGCTCGCTGCGGCATCGGGGTTGGGGTCGAGAAATATGTGCTGATGGTTGAACGCGGCCACGAGCCGAATATGCTTCGAGAGCAGCATGCCGTTGCCGAACACATCGCCCGACATATCGCCGACCCCAACGACCGTGAAGTCGGTGTTTTGGATATCGACACCGAGCTCGCGGAAATGCCGCTTCACGGATTCCCAGGCGCCCCGGGCGGTGATGCCCATGGCTTTGTGGTCGTAGCCTGAGGACCCGCCCGAAGCGAAGGCGTCGCCGAGCCAGAAACCGTATTCGCCAGCGAGGTTGTTGGCGATATCGGAGAAACTCGCGGTGCCTTTGTCGACGGCCACGACGAGGTAAGGATCGTCGCCGTCGTGCCTCACGACGTCGGTCGGCGCGATGATTTGCCCGGCCTTTAGATTGTCCGTGATATCGAGCAGCCCGCGGAGGAAAGTACGGTAGCACTCGATCGCTTCGCTCTGCAGCGCCTCGCGGTCCACCGGCGGGCGCTTGAGTACGAACCCCCCTTTGGCGCCGACGGGGACGATGACCGCGTTCTTGACCATCTGCGCCTTGACCAGACCGAGCACCTCCGTGCGAAAGTCCTCGCGGCGGTCCGACCAGCGCAGCCCGCCGCGAGCAACCCGGCCGCCGCGCAAGTGCACGCCCTCCATCCGCGGTGAGTAGACGAATATCTCGAACATGGGCCGTGGATCCGGCATCCGCGATATCCGCGACGAGTCGAACTTGAACGAGACGTAGGGTTTGGGCTCCCTGTGGGACTGCGTCTGAAAGTGGTTCGTGCGCACGGTGGCCAGGATGAGGTTGACGAAGCTGCGCAGGATGCGGTCCTCGTCAAGATTGGCCACCTCGTCGAGGCGGGCTTCGATCTGCTCGAGCACGCGGGCGGCGGCGGTCTCTCGGTCCTCGTGGGCGCCGGGGCGGAAGCGTGAATCGAACAGCTGCACGATCAATTTCGTCAGGCTCGCGTTTCCGGCAAGGCTTTCCACCATGTAGGCTTCGCTGTAGCGCACCCGAATCTGCCGCAGATACTTGCAGTACGCGCGCAGCATCACCGTCTGCCGCCAGGACAAGCCGGCCCGCAGCACCAGCTTATTGAATCCGTCGTTCTCCACCGCGCCTCGCCAAATGCGCGCGAACGCATCCTGGAAGCGCTCGCGGATCTCGGCGACGTCAATGGCGCGCCCCTCGGGTTGAACGAGGTGATATTCGTGGATCCATATCGGTGGCCCCTCGAGGGGGCGGACGTCGTACGGCAGCTCGCCCATGACCTTGAGGCCCATGTTCTCGATCATCGGCAAAGCGTCCGACGGGGAAATCGGCTCACCGGCGGCGAACAGCTTCAACCGCACGCCGCCCTGGGTCTCGACCAGCGGTTGGTAGAAGTTGATGCCGAGCTCGCCCGTCGTGCGGCTCGACTCGATACGATCTATGTCGAAGGCAGCCGTGCGGGCGGCGAAATCGGCTCTGTACGAGACGGGAAACGCATCCCCGTATGTGCGGAAGTAGGTGTTGCCTTTTTCCTCTCCGTACTGATCGATGAGCGCATCGCGCAGATTGTCGCCCCACGTTCGCGCCGCCAGGACGATCTTTCCCTCGACTTCGCTCTCGTCGTACTTCGGGCTCGTGCCCTGACGGGTGTAGACGAGAAATTGGATGCGCGCCAGCACCGACTCAGAGAACAATGTGTTGAACTCGCAGCTCGTTCCGTTGTAGGCATCCATCAGGATGTCCTGGATGCGAGCGCGCAGTTCGCGGTTGTAGCGTTCCCTGGGGACGAAGACCAGACAGGAATAGAATCGCCCGTAGAGATCGCGTCGTACGAACAGACGGATGTGCTGGCGCTCCTGCAGCTCGAGTATTCCGAGCGCATTGGTGAACAGCTTGTTTTCCGAGATCTGGAACAGCGAGTCCCGCGGGTAATTTTCGAAGATGTTCTGCAGGGCTTTGCCCGCGTGACCCGCAACGGGGAGCCCGCTGCGATGCAGCACCTGTTTGACCTTTCGGCGCAGCAGCGGGATCTCGTTGGTATTACGGTTGTAGGCAGCGGAGGTGAAGAGACCGAGGATGACGCGCTCGCCGATCGGCTGGCCATCGGTGGCGAAGCGCTTGACCCCCACGAAGTCCATGTAGGCGGGGCGGTGCACCAAAGAGCGCGAGTTCGCCTTGGTGACGACGAGCAGCTCGTGCAAACCACTGTATTCGTCGCTCGTCGTCGGTAGCACCGAGAACGCGTCCGTCACGTTGCGCAGGATCCCGAGCCGGGAGTCGGCGACGGGCTCGAGCGTCGAGTGCTTGTCACGGGCGTTGATCGTGAATTCCACATAGCCAAGAAAGGTAAAATGATGATCCTCGATCCAGCGGAAGAACGCAGTGGCCTCGGCGAGGTCCTCCGGATCGAGCTGCGGGGGACGCAGCTCCAGGTCGGAGATGATGTCGGCGACTTTCTCCCGCATCTGTTTCCAGTCGGCGCAGGCCCGGGCGACGCTGCCCAGCACCTCCTGGATCTCGGTATGGATCCCGTCGAGGGTGCGGGGCTCGGTCTGGCGATCGACCTCGAAGTGCATGAAAGACTCTAACTGCCCATCGCCGTTTCCCGCCTCGCGTGGCAGAACTTCCGTGAGCCGACCCGACGCATCGCGTAAGACCCGCAGGACTGGGTGAATCGTGAGATGTATCGTGAGACCCAGCCGATTCAGCGCCATCGACACGGAGTCGACGAGAAATGGCATATCGCTGACGACGATCTCCACGATCGTATGGGTCGACTGCCAGCCGTGTTTTTCGAAATGCGGGTTGTAGACGCGGAGATTCACCCGATCGGCTGGACGTTCACGCGCCAGATGCCAGTGGGCGAGCGCGGTCCCGCGAAGATCGAGCAGGCTGCGCTCCTCGAGGTCATCGGGCGACACCCGGTAGAAGTACTGCCTGATGAACTCCTCGAGCTGCGCCGCTTCCCGCTTGGGTAGCTGGTTGCGGGATTCGCTGAGCAACCTGTCGATGAGCTCGGCCGATCTCTCTGCGGGTTGTAACGCCATGGCGCCTCCTGGCCAGGGCCGTCCTATTCGATGTGCGATTACTGGGCGATAGGCAATTATAGGGGAGCCCCCGGGAATTCATAAGGGCGCCTGCGATCGTTTACACTCCCGCTAATGACGGACCGCATTGCGCAGTCGAGCTAACGATGCTTTCCACCGACGCGCCCCTTTGGCAACCCTCCGATCAACGGCTGCGGGGGTCAAACCTCGCACGCTTCATGCGGGAGGTGCGCTCGCGCTGGGACGTGGACTGTACGGGCTATCCCGAGCTGTATCGATGGTCCATCGAGCAGCCCGAGCAGTTTTGGCAGACGGTGTGGTGGTTTGCCGGCGTGCAGGCGGCCGATCCCGGTGAGATCGTCGTCCGCAATCGAGATCGGATGCCCGGGGCAGCCTGGTTTCCCGGGGCGCGGCTGAATTTTGCCGAGAATCTGCTGCGCGGGCGTGGCTCCGCGCCTGCCATCGTTTTCCGCGGCGAGGAGGGACTCTCGCGAACGCTCGACCACGACGAACTCTACGGATGCGTAGCCCGGCTGGCGCGGGCGCTGCGGGATGCAGGCGTCGGCCCGGGCGACCGTGTCGCCGGCTACCTGCCCAACATCCCCGAGGCGGTTGCGTGCATGCTTGCCACGGCCACGATCGGTGCGGTGTGGTCGTCGTGCTCGCCCGACTTCGGCGTAGCGGGTGTGCTGGATCGTTTCGGTCAAATCGACCCCAAGATCTTGTTCACCGCCGATGCTTACCGATACGGGGGTAAAGTGCACGACTCGCTGGCCAAGGTCGAGGCAATCGTCGAGCATTTACCGACGCTCACGCACACGGTGGTGGTACCGCATATCGCACCTGACCCCGCGCTCGGGCGCGTCCCGGGCGGCGTGCTGCTCGATCGGTTTGTCGAGGGGGAGCCGCCGGACGTCATCGAGTTCGAGCAGCGGAGCTTCAACGATCCGCTCTACGTGATGTTTTCCTCGGGCACTACCGGAGCGCCGAAATGCATTGTCCATGGCATCGGCGGTACCCTGCTCGAACATCTCAAGGAGCATCTGCTGCACTGCGACGTGAAGGAGGGCGAGCGGCTGTTCTATTTCACGACCTGCGGCTGGATGATGTGGAACTGGCTCGCATCGGGTCTCGCGAGCGGGGCGACGCTGATGCTTTACGACGGCTCGCCGTTTCACCCGGGGCCCGAGGCGCTTTTCGATTATGCCCGCGACGAAGGAATAACCATTTTCGGGACGTCCGCGAAATACATCGACGCGGTCAAGAAATCAGGACTGACGCCCATGGCCACGCATGATCTCAGCTCGCTGCACACCATGCTGTCCACGGGTTCGCCCTTGGCGCCGGAGAGCTTCGATTTCGTCTATGAGAAAGTCAAAGCGGACCTCTGTCTGTCTTCGATCTCGGGCGGCACCGACATCATCGGCTGCTTTGCCGCCGGCTGCCCGACGCTTCCGGTGTGGCGCGGTGAGATTCAATGCCGGACGCTCGGCATGCGGGTCGAGATCCTGGACGACGACGGTAGGCCGGTGGCGCCGGGCGTGAAAGGCGAGCTCGCCTGCACGGCGTCGTTCCCATCGATGCCGATCTGTTTCTGGAACGATCCCGACGGAACCAAGTACCGCTCCGCCTATTTCGAGAAGGTTCCCGGCGTATGGTGCCACGGCGACTATGCCGAACTGACAGAACACGGTGGCGTCATCATTCATGGGCGCTCGGACGCCGTGCTCAATCCCGGGGGTGTGCGCATCGGTACCGCCGAGATCTACCGGCAGGCGGAGCAGGTACCGGAGGTGCTCGAGAGTCTTGTGATCGGGCAGCAGTGGCAAGGCGACGTGCGCATCGTGCTGTTCCTGCGCCTGCGCGATGGTGTCGAGCTCGACGACGCGCTGCGCGACGCTATCAAAAAGCGGATTCGGGCCAACGCCAGTCCCCGTCACGTGCCAGCCAAGATCGTACAGGTGGCGGATATACCCCGCACCAAGAGTGGCAAGATCGTCGAGCTGGCGGTCCGCAGCGTGGTCCACGGTGAAGCGATCCGAAACAAGGAGGCGCTCGCTAACCCCGAGGCGCTGGATCTGTTTCGAAACCTGCCTGAGCTCGCTTGCTGAGCCGCTTGGCGGCACAAGACGCCGTCGGCCTCGGCCGTGGAACGCCACGCCACCGCCCGTTCCCGGGAGTCGTGGGCGGCGCCACCGACGGGGACGGCCCCGCTCGGCGAACGGCGCTTGGCACAGCCCGTGCGACTCGCTACCTTCCGTGGGCCTGTCTGAACCGGCATTGGCTGAGGAGGAGGATCCCATGCGGTCGCTACCGGCGCGCGACGGCCCGCATCTGCTTGTGCTCGCGCTGCTCTGGGCGGGAGCCGTCTTCGCCGATGGCACTGCTCCGGGAGGCGGGGCAGGGCACAGCAGCCATGATCGAGCCAAGATCGGCCTTGCGTTGAGTGGGGGCGGTGCGCGAGGTGCGGCGCATATCGGCGTGCTGAGGGTGTTGGAGCGGGAAGGCATCGCCGTCGATTACATCGCCGGCACGAGCATGGGTGCGGTCGTCGGCGGGCTGTACGCGTCCGGCATGAGCGTCGATGAGCTCGAGCAGACGATCACCGGATTTGACTGGGGACAAGTCTTCAGCGACGCGCCGCCGCGAGGGGACCGTACGTTCCGGCGCAAGCGCGACGACGATCTGTCCCTGGCCAAGCCCGAAGCCGGTGTCAGCGGGGGCGAACTGAAACTGCCGACCGGCCTCGTGCAGGGCGTCAAGTTCGACGCCATCCTCGCACGCCTTACGCTGCCGGTTGCGGAAATCACGGATTTCGACCAGCTGCCGATACCTTTTCGCGCGGTGGCAACCGATATCGGCACCGGCGAGATGGTTGTCATGGGCAGCGGCAGCCTGGCGACGGCCCTCAGAGCCAGCATGTCGATTCCGGCGGCGTTCGCCGCCGTCGAGCGCGACGGCCGCCTGCTGGTCGATGGTGGGATCACCAACAACATACCCATCGACGTGGTGCGGGAGATGGGGGCCGACGTCGTTATTGCGGTGGACATCTCCACGCCGCTGCTGGCGCCCGACAAGGTCGGCACGGTGTTCGCCGTCACCGAGCAGCTCGTGGGTTTTATGACGCGCAGCAACAGCGAGCAGCGGCTGGCGACTCTCACTGACCGCGATGTCTTGATCGTGCCCGATCTCGGCACCGTCACCACGGCTTCTTTCGAGCGCGTCGGCGAAGCCATCGTTGCCGGCGAGGCCGCCGCCGGCGATCGCGTCGATCTGCTCGCTGGCTTGCCGAGGGGAGGGCGTGAGCCGGGCACGCCGGTGGTAGCCGAAGCCCCTGACGATGAGGTGCCCGTCATCGACTTCATTCGCATCGACAACGACTCGCGTCTCGACGACGACGTCATCGCCAGCCGGCTGCACGTCGACGTCGGTCAGCAGCTCGACGTGGACGCTCTCGAGCAGGACCTCAACCGCATTCTCGGCTTGGGGATTTTTCAGAACGTCTACTACCGTATCGTCGAAGCGGACGGCCGGACCGGAATCATCATCACGGCAAAGGAGAAAGCCTGGGGTCCCAACTACGTCAAGCTCGGTCTGCGCCTGTCCGGCGATCTGCAGGGCTCGAACGAGTTTGCGCTGGGCGGAATCTACACGCAGCTGCCCATCAACAGGCTCGGCGGGGAGTGGCGTACGAGCATCCGCATCGGCCAGGATCCGGTGATCTTGACGGAGCTCCACCAGCCGCTCGACACGGCATTGCGTTTTTTCCTCGGCGGCGGTGTCCGCGCCGGCCGGCGCGAGGTGAACTTCGTCGCCGACGGCAATACCGTGGCGACATTTCAGGTCCAGGAGGCGGGGCTGGAGCTCTACGGGGGCCGGGAGCTCGCGGGCTGGGGCGACATGCGCGTCGGGCTGCGGCGCAGCACGGGTGAGAGCGAGGTGCGGATCGGTGATCCGACATTGCCGGCGTCCAGTTTTGATCAGGGCGAGGGATTCGTACGCCTGTCGCTCGATCGATTCGACAGTTTGGATTTCCCCACCACCGGTGCCCTGGGCGCGGTCGAGGGCGTGTTCTCGCAAGAGAGCCTTGGGGCCGACGACGATTTCGAGCAGCTCTCGGTGGATATCAGCGGCGCCAGGACCTGGGGTGCGAACACGGTCCTGCTCGGCGGAAGGTTCGCGACGACGTACGAAGGTGACGCCCCCGTTCAGAGCCGCTTCAATCTGGGGGGGTTCGTCAATCTATCCGGCTTCAGCGAAAATGCGCTGAGCGGCCAGCATGCGGGACTGGCGCGGGCGCTCTACTACCGACGGGTCGGGGTGATGTTCTTCCAGCCGGTCTATGTGGGCGGTTCACTCGAGGCAGGCAACGTCTGGGAGGACGCCGACGACATCGACGCCGGCGAGCTCATCACCGCCGCCAGCCTGTTCCTGGGTGCAGACACGCCGTTCGGACCTTTCTATCTCGGTTACGGACATGCGGACACGGGCGACGGCGCCTTTTATCTCTATCTCGGTCGCGTCACGCGTCGATAGCGCGGCAAGGCTCCGGGCCGTGGCGGGTTCAACGCGGGTCGAATGGTCGACTCAGACCTTGGCGGGGCCGTTCACTGAGGCAGCACCTTGCCCGGGTTCATCAACCCCTTGGGATCAAGCGCCTGCTTGATCGTGCGCATCAGCCGGAGCTCGACGGGCGACTTGAAACGCGCCATCTCTGCCAGCTTCAGCAGCCCGATGCCGTGCTCGGCGCTGAAGGAGCCGCCCATCTCGACTACCGTATCGTAGATGACGCGGCTGAGTTCGCCGGCGCGCTCGAGAAAGACCTCGCCTTGCATGGCGCTCGGCGCCAACAGATTGAAATGAATGTTACCGTCGCCGATGTGTCCGAATACGCAGGGACGCACGTCGGGCAGCACCGACGCGACGCGGCTGATGGCCGTGGTAATGAACGCCGGCACCTGTGATACTTTTACAGAGACGTCGTGTTTGACGCTGGCGCCTTCCAGAGCCTGAGCCTCGACGATCGCCTCGCGCAGCCGCCACAGCGCACGCGACTGCGCCTCGCTCTCGCTGATCACGGCATCGCTGATGAGGCCGTCTTCGAGGGCGCTGCCCAATGCGTCCTCGAGCGCGTCGCGCATCCCCGATCCGGCGCGGGTGCCCGTGAACGCGGTTAGCACGTACCAATCGTGGTCCGCTGCAAGCGGGTTGCGGCAAGCCGGTATGTGGCGCACGGCAAGCTCCAGGCACGTTCTCGAGAGCAGCTCGAAGCTGCTGACCGCATCGCCGCTCGCGCCTCGTGCTCTGGCCAGCAGCTCGACGGCGGCGCTGAGATCGCTAAGTCCGACGAAGGCGGTCGGCGACTCGGCCGGGGCCGGGAACAGCTTGAGCACGGCGGCGGTGATTATGCCCAGCGTGCCCTCCGCGCCGACGAAGAGGTCTTTGAGATCGTAACCGGTGTTGTTCTTGCGCAGTCCGTTCAGACCCTCCCAGACGTCGCCGTCGGGCAGCACGACCTCCAGGCCGAGAACGAGATCGCGGGCGTTGCCGTAGCGCAGAACGTTTATGCCACCGGCGTTGGTGGCGAGATTGCCGCCTATCTGGCAAGAACCCTCGGCTCCGAGGCTGAGAGGGAAAAAGCGGCCGTGCTCGTGGGCGGCGCGCTGGACCTCGGCCAGTATGCACCCCGCCTCGACGGTGATGGTGAAGTTGTCCGGGTCGATCTCGCGGATGCGGTTGAGCCGGCCGAGACCGATCACGACCTCGCCGGCGTGGGGGACGCCGCCACCGCACAGACCCGTGTTGCCGCCCTGGGGCACGATCCCGACGTCGGCATCTCGGCACAGTCTGACGGCCCGCGCCACCTCATCGGTCGTCGCCGGGAGCACCACCGCCAGCGTGTGTCCCGTGAACAGCCCGCGGCGCTCCTCGAGATACGGAGCCATGGCTGCGCCCTCACGGATAACGCGGTCGCCGCCGACGAGCTCTCCGAGCTGATCCAGTAGCGTGCTCACCCTCTGCGCCTGCAAACCCGCAGTGACCGGCTCACCGGCGTCGCTGCTGCCCCACGCCCAGGCCGAGAGGATCGCGGGCATCCACGCCGGCCATGAACGGCACGCCTCGGCGACGGTCGGTGAGCTGATAGACCAGCCCGAGCCAGTTGTTGAACATGGCCTTGCCCGTGTCGGTCCATGTATTGTCGACGAGTCGAGCGAGTTCGGCCTCGGGGAAATCGGGCGGCGGTTCGCTGCGGGCCTCGGCGTCCCGCAGCCGCTGTTCGTAAGACTCGAGCACCGGCTGCGCCCGTTCCGGAAAGTAGTGCTCGGGCGTTGGCGGGTAGTCCTGGCGCTCCCGGGCTACGAACCGCGCTATTTCGCGCTTGTATTCCTTGAGCAGGCTGTTGATGTCGTACTCCGGGTGTCCCTGGAAGTAGACGACGCGGAATCCGTCGTCGCTCACGCCGAGATACAAGCCAGCCTCCTCGCTGGCCGCAAGCACGCGGCAACCGCTGTCGGAAAGCTGCTCCGCTGTCACGTCATAGACATGCGAGTGCGGGCCGTCGAAACGCGTATTGATGTTGCTCACCAGCGGATGAGCGAAATCGACGAGACGATGGGAGTAAACACCCCACCGCTTGCCGGGCAGGCGCACCCGCTCGATGCCGTAGCGACATTTCAGATCCGCGTGCGTAGCCAGGCACGAGCACACCGTGGAGCAGACGTTCTCTCGCGCCCACTGGAGAATCTCCACCATCGGTGTCCAGAAGGGCTCATCGGCAATATCGTCACTAACGGGATTGGCGCCGGTGATAATCAGAGCGTCGAGCCCGTCCTGGCGCAGACGACGATAATCTTCGTAGTACGTCCTGATATAACGCTGCGCCTCGGGGCTGCGCGCGTGGGCATCCACGGCAAAGGGGTGCACGTGGAACTGAGCGACGCGATTGCAGGAGCCGACTAGCCGCAGGAACTGGCGTTCGGTTGCTTCGAGTGCGGCGTCCGGCATCATGTTCAGCAGGCCGATGTGTAGCTCGCGGATGTCCTGATGCCGTGCCCGCTCGAGGCTGAGCACTTCCTGGCCCTCCGCGCGCAGGCGGTCGAATGCGGGAAGGTTCGAGTGAGCGACAAGGGGCATCGTCTAGGATAGCGCGCGCTCAGGCAACCGCCTGGGGGTGCCGGTCCAGGACGCGGCCGATCAATTCGAGAAAGCCCGCCTCGTCGCGTATCTGCTCGGCATCCCGTGCCTCGATCGTGTAGCCGTGCTCGTCGGCGATCGCCTGGTACAGCGGACGGCGGTGCTCGACCAGGCGGGGAAATATCCATTGTACGAACGCGTCGGGGTCGATGGTCTCAACGGCGTCGAGGGACTGTTGTTCGAGATAGATCGCGACGTTCTCGTCAAGGAACGAATCCTGGTAGTACAGCGGTTTGGGGTTGGCGCGCTGGCGGCGAATCAGCTCCTGCTCCATGTTGTGGTCGGCGCGGATATAGACAATGAGGGTATGCTTCGCGAGCGTCTCGATCGCCTTGGGGTCGTCGAGCTCGCAGACGCTGCCACCGGCGTCGTTGACGAAGTGATCGTAGCCATAGATTTCGTGGGCCTTCGCGATGAAGGCCGCGACGTCTTCCATGGCGGCGACCTCGGCATTGTGATGCAGCCGTTGACGGCGCTTGAACTCCTCGAGCGACAAGCCGCCGCGCCGAGGATCACCTATCTTGCCCAAGAACGTCGAGATGGGCTCGAGATTGTGGACCGTGATGTTGCTGCAGATGTAGATCGAGTCGCTTCGCAGCAGGTCGCGCAAAAAGTCGACCTGCATCGCCTGCTTCTTGATATTGTCCAGTATCGGTTCCTGAAGGTACTTGGTGCCGATGCGGAAATCGCCGGAGTAGTGGAACCAGCGCTGCTTTGGCAGCTTGTTGGCCAGGGTGGTCTTGCCCACCCCCGACATGCCGAGCAGACTTATCGCCTTGTGCCCCCAGCCCAGGAACTCTTCGCGGCGCATCCTCATGTCGCGCATCGCCTCCAAAGGTCATTGCCGCCGTAGCTGGGGTGCGCTATCGCCCCCAACGCGCTCCCCGCTGGAAGATCGGCTGTACGAACGGTCATTGTAGCCGCCGTCCGCGGCCAGCGGCTACGAAGCGTGGTCTGGCAGAAGCCCCACCGGCGGGGTTAGCAAGTGGCCGACGGTCAGCGCAGCCCCATGCGTCGCTGACGCCGCGGCTCACAGGGTGAGCGGTGTGCTGCCTTGCAGCATGGAGACGAGGCATGCGGCCAGCGAAATATAGTCGGAGTTCGGCAGCGAAAAGTAACGCAGAAACTCGCCGGTGGAGATGACGTTGTCGAGAAAGTAGTCCAGAATGAGGCGGCTCACGGGGTGCAGCCGCTCGGGAAAGTCGCAGTGTAGCTGGGCGAGCTCGGGATTCATAACGCGTACCTCCGCCGGCGCGATGCACGGCGTCGCGCCCCGGGACCACATCGCTTCAGCCCACGACACGCCGCCTGCTGCCCGCATGGCTGTAGCGGGCCGTTGTTGCAATCGTGCGCCGCGGCCGGCTTCGGAAATGCACCACCGCTGACCGCGGATTCGTCATTCGGGCAGACCGGCGCGACGCAGTCCGTCCGTGTAGCGCTTGAGATCTTCAAAGCGCTCGTACAAAGCCTGTGCCTCGGTGCGACGCAGCGAGAAATCGGGCATCAGCAGCAGCAGCTCCTCGGCAGCCCATTGGGCATCCTCGATCTCGCCAAGATGGGCGAGCGTGGCGGCGAGCATCTCGTGTCCAGCTGGAAACTGTGCGTTACGCTCGACGACCTCGCGAAAGTCCCTCACCGCCTCTTCGTAGCGACCGAGAAAAAACCTGGCTTGTCCCGTAATCCACGTGTAGTAGAAAGCATGGAGCGGATTGAGCTGTTTCGCTGTCGCGATGGCCTTGAGGGCTTCCTCCGGCTGGCCAGCGTGGTTGAGCGCAAGTGCGAGGGCAGCATAGCCGTCGGCGTAGTTCGGATCGAGCTCTATGGCGCGGTGCGCTGCGACAATGGCCTCGCCGTGTCGCTTCAGGTTCGTGTACAGATTGCTCAATGCAAAGTGAACGTGGGGGTCGGACTCATCGAGGGCCATGGCCTTGTCCGCCCACGTGAGAGCGATGTCTTTGACGTCGTCGGCATCGGCCCATCCGAGCAGCACATCGGTGCTGTAGGTGAGCGCGACGTCGGCGACGGCCCGGGCGAAGGTAGGGTCACGCTCCGCAGACTGCTTGAAGAGCTCGCGCGCCTCGGCATTGGTGTCCTGAGTGAAACGCCGAAAAAGCTCCAGTCCGCGCAGAAATATGTCGTAGGCCGTCGGGTCGACCTGCTGGGCACGATTGAGACGGTGGGCTTCACGGGGTGTCAGCGTTACCTCCAGCGCGGAAACGATGTTCTGCGTGACCTCGTCCTGAAGCGTGAGAACGTCGTTCAGCTCGCGGTCGTAGCGCTCCGCCCACATCGGATGCTCGCTGGTCACGTCGACCAGCTGGGCATTGATGCGTACGCGATTGCCGACGCGCAGCACGCTGCCTTCGAGGATGTACTTCACGCCGAGCTCCTGGCCCACCTGGGACACCTTCATGGCCCTGCCCTTGTAGGTGAAGACAGAGTTGCGGGCGATTACGAACAGGCCGGACACCTGAGCGAGGTCGTTGATAAGATCGGAAGTGATGCCGTCGCTGAAGTAGTCCTCATCGACATTGCCGCTCAGATTGTCGAAAGGGAGAACGGCGATCGAGGGCCTGTCATCGGCCACCGCAGCCGAAGCCGGGCCTTCCGGCGTACTCGGAGAAGATGGCCACAGCCACCAGCCGAGACCCAACACCGCGGCGGCGACGGCAACAACCGCCGCCGCCCTCAGCCCGCGCGCATAGTGGGAGAAAAAGGTCTGTCTGCGGCCGGGCTGTGCCTGGACGTCGAGCAGCACGCGGTACGTCCTGACCGGTTTGGCAATGTTCTTTACCGTCTGCTGACCCATGAACTCGTAAGCGAGGGGCAGCTTGTTGCCGACGGCGTGGTACACGGCCTCCGAGATGCAGATGCCGCCGGTGTCGGCGAGCGCTTCCAGGCGGGCGGCGACGTTCACACCGTCGCCGTAGATGTCGTTGCGGTCGATGATGACCTCGCCCAGATTGATGCCGATACGGAACTCGACGCGCTGCTGCGGGGGGAGATCGGCGTTGCGGGCAGCCAATTCACGCTGGAACTGGGCGGCACACTCGAGCGCCTCCGTGGCAGTCCCGAAGTCGGCGAGCACCGCGTCGCCGGCAAAATGCACCACGTTGCCTTGGTGCGCCTGTATTACCGTCGTAAAGGCGTCGAGATAGCTACGCAGCGTGCGATGCGTCCGATCCTCGTCCTGCCCGGACAAGCGGCTGTAGCCGGCCACGTCGGCATAGAGAATGGCCGCAAGCTTGCGTTGCAGTCTTTCGTCGTTCATGAAGTCCGGGGCGCGGGCCTGACGAATGATTGTGCAGTCCAGGCTGAACCGCAATGCAGATGTGATTATAGCGATAGTCTTGGCGGCGCCATACTGGGACGCTCAGAGCGTACCGAGCGGGTTCGTCGCGAGGGCAGTTTCGCCGCGTGCCGGTAGGCGCCTCGGTGCCTGCCCGCGCCGCAGCCGCAGGACTCCGAGGGCGCCGCTCGCTTCGGGGCGGCGGCTTGCGCAGTCGAGAACGATTCGATAAGGTGGAACCGTCTGCGATAACAACGATTCGTTGCACGCACCGCCTCGAATTCCGCGTGCAGCACTGGAGCGCGGCGCGTTGCTGCGCTGCATTCATCATCTCGGTTTCGCGCTACCTTCCGGCGTGCGGCGAGTGAAGAGCGGAGGGATCTCCCTTCATGCTGATTCTCATCTTCAAGCGCATCGGCTTCATGGTCATCACCATGCTGATCGTATCGATGCTCTTGTTCCTGCTGCTCGAGTTCGACAAGGAGGGCGTCGCAGTCCGTGTGCTCGGGCCGTACAGCTCCGAGGAGCAGCGCGCGATCTGGCTTGAGGACAACGGCTACAACGATCCGTTGTACGTCCGTTACTTCTCCTGGCTGGGACGCTTCGCGAGCGGGGATTTCGGGGAATCCGTCCGCTTCAAGGTGCCGGTATCCGAGGTGATGTGGCCCCGACTGTGGAATACCGCGATTCTGGGCTTCTGGGTCTTCGCTGTGATGATTCCGTTGTCTCTGGCCCTCGGTATTCTGGCCGGCATGCGGGAAGGCTCGAAGCTCGATCGCAGTATCTCCGTGCTGAGCATCATCACCACCTCGGTTCCCGAGTTCGCGAGCGCGGTGTTGTTCTCGGCATTGTTCGTCTTTTCGCTGCAGTGGCTGCCCGGCACGAGCAGCATGATGGACGGTTTCGACTTCAAGCAGCTGATTCTACCGGTTCTGGTTCTGGTCGTTTACGACTTCGGCTACGTCGCCCGCATGACGCGGGCATCCATGGCCGAGGTGATGACGACGCAGTACATCCGCACGGCTGTGCTCAAGGGACTGCCATACAACCAGGTTATTCTCAAGCACGCGCTGCGCAATGCGCTCATCGCACCCTTTACTGTGATCATGCTGCAGGTCAACTGGCTGCTTTGCGGCGTCATCGTCGTCGAGTTCTTTTTCGCTTACAAGGGCTTTGGAGCCCTGTTGCTCGAAGCGTCGCTCAACAAGGACATATTTCTGATCGAGGCATGCGCCATGGTGGCGGTGTTCGTCGCCGTAGCAACGCAGACACTGGCGGATATCGGCTACACGTATCTGAATCCGCGCATCCGCTTCAGCTGAGGAATCGAACATGACGAATGCGAGCGTTGCAACGAGCCCGCCGGCGACGGGGTACGGTGCGGCACTGGTGCGCGCTCTGAGGTCCTTCACGCTGCTGCGCGAGAGCTGGGTCGGTATGATCGGCGCCGCTATCGTGCTGTTCTGGGTGGGGGTGGCGATCTCGGCGCCGGTGCTGTCCCCATTCGATCCGAATGCGACAGTGATGCCGCTGCAGAAGCCGGGTGCCGAGCATGTCGGTGGAGGCACCTTCTGGCTCGGCACCGACCATCTCGGGCGCGATATTCTCTCGCGCATCATCTGGGGCTCGCGCACGGTGCTGTACTATGCACCGCTGGCCACCTTCACGGCCTATGCGGTCGGTATCGTGATGGGGCTTGCGGCAGGCTACCATCGCGGTTGGGTCGACGATGTGTTGTCGAGAATCTCGGACATCATCCTGTCGTTTCCGGTGCTGGTGCTCTACATCGTGATCATTGCGACGATAGGGGCGTCAGGGGTCAACATCGTGATCGCCATCACCTTTGCAAGTGGACCGGGCATCATGCGCATCGTGCGCGGTCTGGTGCTCGATCTGCGTAACCGAGACTACGTTGCAGCGGCCCAGACGCGTGGAGAAGGCAGCTGGCGAATAATGTTGGTGGAAATATTGCCCAACGCTCGCGGTCCGCTCATCGTCGACGCGTGCCTGCGTATGGGCTACGTGATCATTACCATCGGGGTGTTGGGTTTTCTGGGGCTCGGCCTGCCGCCACCCGATCCGGATTGGGGCGGTATGATCAATGAAACGCGGCAGATGGCAATGGCTTTTCCGCACATGACCGTGTATCCCTGTCTCGCGATTTCATCGCTGATCCTCGGCTTCAACCTGCTCGCCGACGGCGTGCGGGAGATCTCGCTGCGCGACTGAGAAGTCGCCGCCGGGCAACCTATGGATCGACGTGCCCGCCACCACGCCAACACAGGCTTCGACAGCAGAGCAGAGCGGCGCTCAGGAGAGATGCATGGCTTCACGGAGTGAGGGACCCGTTCTGGAGATCAAGGATCTCAACATCTCCTACTACACGCGGGCGGGCGAGATCCCAGCGGTCATCGACTTCTCCCTGAGCGTCCAGCGTGGTGAGACGATCGGACTCGTGGGCGAATCGGGCTGCGGCAAGTCGACCGTCGCTATGGCGATCATGAACTACATGGGGGCGAACGGTGGCATCAAGAGCGGGGAGATTCTATTCAAGGGTCGAGACATCGTAAGAATGACGGGCGACGAGCTGCGCAGGATCCGCGGCTCGGAGATCTCCATGATCTATCAGGAGCCGTTTGCGGCTCTCAATCCCAGCCTCACCGTCGCCAACCAGTTGATGGAAGTGCCGCTCGTTCACGAGGCGATCGGCAGACAGGAGGCGTATGCCCGAGCGGTGCAGATGCTAACCGACGTGCGACTGCCGGACCCCGAGCGGATCATGAAGGCTTACCCGCACCAGCTCTCGGGAGGGCAGCAGCAGCGTGTCGTGATTGCGATGGGTCTTCTCTCCAATCCGGATCTGCTGTTGCTCGACGAGCCGACCACGGCGCTCGACGTCACCGTCGAGGCGGGCATAGTCAAGCTCATCGCGGAAATCAGCAGAAAGTTCGGTACCGCGCAGATCTACATCTCGCACAATCTCGGCCTGATTCTCGAGACGTGCGATCGAGTGTTCGTCATGTATTCGGGTGAAGTGGTGGAGGAGGGCACGATCAACTCGCTGTTCACGTGGCCACGTCATCCCTACACCCACGGTTTGTTCGGCTGCATACCGCTGCCGACGGCGAACAAGAATGCTGCGCCCCTGCAGCCGATCCGGGGACAGCTCCCGCTGCCTCACGAGCGACCTCGAGGCTGTAATTTCGGCCCGCGCTGCGACTACTTCGTCGGTGGCCATTGTGACGCCGGGAAAGTGGCGATGGAGTACGTCTCCGACGCGCACGACTCCGATCATCGGGTGCGCTGTGCGCGTTTTCGCGACATCGATCATTCGGCTTATCTGAAGCCTAAAAACGTGCGGGAGGCGGCCGAAGTCGGTGAGAACGTGCTCGAGGTCCGCGATATGCAGAAGTACTACGAGCTCCGCGACGCCTCCATCGGAGCCATGATCTCGGGCAAGGGCGTGACGTACGTCAAGGCGAACGAGGCACTGAGCTTCTCGGCGCGCCGTGGCGAGACGGTGGCCATCGTCGGCGAGTCGGGCTGTGGCAAATCGACCTTCGCCAAGGTTTTAATGGGTCTGGAGACGGCGACGGGCGGCGAGATACGGCACGAGGGCAGGGATATCGGCAATGTATCGGTACACGACCGGACGCCTGAGCAGCTCGCATCGCTGCAGATGGTGTTTCAGAATCCAAGCGATACCCTCAACCCGAGCCACACCATCGGTCATCAAATCTCCCGCGTCATCAAGAAGTTCGGTGTGGAGACCGACAAGAACAAGATTCACGAACGGGTGATGGCCCTGCTCGATACGGTCAAGCTTCCGCGGGATTTTTACTTTCGGCGGCCGCGCCAGCTTTCCGGCGGTCAGAAGCAGCGCATTGGCATCGCCCGCGCGTTTGCCGGTAATCCTTCTATGGTCATCGCCGACGAGCCGGTATCTGCCTTGGACGTGTCAGTGGCGGCGGCAGTGACCGAGCTTTTGATGGATATTCAACGCGAGCACAGGACGACGCTGCTCTTCATCAGTCACGATCTGTCCGTCGTGCGGTATCTCGCGGACCGTGTCGTGGTCATGTATTTAGGCCAGATCGTTGAGCGGGGCAGCACCGAGGAGATTTTTGACCCCCCCTATCATCCCTACACCGAGGCGTTGCTCTCGGCTGTTCCGATTGCGGATCCCGAGGTCACCAAACGCGAGATCGTGCTGGAAGGCAATCTGCCGAGTGTCACAAATCCACCCGCGGGATGCCCGTTCGTGACACGCTGCCCTCGCAGGCAGGGCGCGATCTGTGAGCAACAGCGACCGCCGGTGCAGCTGGTATCCGAAGGCCATGCCATCGCCTGCCATATTCCACTCGACGAGCTGCGCGCGGTCGAGCCGGTGATCAGAGTGCCGAGCGAAGACGAGCGCGCTCACGCCTAGTACGCGGTGCTTCGACGATCGTCCCCGGTCGCGCTGCGGCGGCCGAGCAGCCCAAAAAGTCGGGGGCCCTCGAGGGGCCCCCGGGTCGCTGCATGATCTGCTCGCCCGCAGAGCTCAGCTCTCGAGCGCGATCTGCTCGGCGAAGATATAGTGGGTCGGGTGATGCTGGAAGCCCTTGACCTTCTCGCTGTACGCTGAGTAGACGGAGCGCCACAGTGGCTGCGTGATCGGCCCGTCCTCCTGCATGATCTTCTCGAGCTCGCCGATAATCTCGCGACGCTTTTCCAGATCGAGCGTCCCTTCCGCCTTATCCAGCAGCTCGTCGAACTTCGCATTGCTGTAGCGTGACTCGTTCCACGGCACGCCGGTGCGGTAGGCGAGGCTGAGCACCATGAAGCCGAGCGGCCGGTGCGTCCATGACGTGAAGCCGAAAGGCACCTTGTCCCACACCTCCCAGAACTGCGCTGAGGGCATGACGTTGATCTTGACGCGGATCCCCGCCTCTCTCCACTGCTCCACGAGCGTCTGCACGGCGGCCAGCTCCCAGGCAGGATCCTTCTTGCAGGCAATCTCCGCGTCGATCCCATCGGGCCTGCCGGCCTCCGCGAGCAGCTTCTTGGCCGCCTCGACGTCGCGCGTGATCAACGGCAGCTCCTTGTAGTCGGGATGAATCGGGCAAACGTGGTGATGTTCACCGACCGCTCCGAGGTTGCGATGCGCCAGCTCGAGCACGCGCTGCGAATCCACCGCGAGCCGCATCGCCTTGCGAATACGGGGATCCTTGAACTCGTCACGATTGACCTGGACGCGGGCAACGCCCGTCTGCGCCGTCGTGACCTCGTGGATGACGATGCCCGGAATGTTCTTGAAGATGTCGAGCTGGCTGACGTCGCCCTCGTACATACCGTGAACCTGCCCGGAAGCGACGGCCGCAACGATGGCCGATGGATCGTCGCCGAGATCGATAAACTCCACGCTGTCGAGATACGGACCGTCTCCCCAGTAATCGTTGCGAGCCTTCAGCAGTGCCTTCTCGCCGACGCGCAACTCCACCAACTCGAAGGCACCGGTGCCATTAGAGCCGACTCCGAACTCACCGTTCTCCTCGGGGTCGAGGACTGCGAAGGGATAATGGAACAAGTGCTCCGGCACGGCGACCTGCGGCTGCTTGAGATTGAGGCGTACGGTGTGTGAATCCACCACTTCGATTGCGTTGGCGTCCCACAGTCGTGTCGACATCTTCGGGTTGCCGTCCTTATCCTTCTCGCCGGTGTCGTATTCCTCGAGCATGTAGCCTTTCATCAGGCCGAGCACGGAAGATCCCGTTTTCGCATCGAGGGCATGGTTGATGTTCCAAGCGACGTCTTCGGCAACGAAATCACGGCCGTTGTGCCACTTTACGCCTTTTCGCACTTCCAGGGTCCACGTCAAAAGGTCATCGCTCGCTTCCCATCCTTCGACGAGATAGGGGCGGGTGACATTGTCGTGGCCGGTCCGCGTCAGGTATTCACACACCTGGCGCACGACATTGGAGTCGTAAACCCAGGAAAACGTGTGCGGATGCTTGAGCTCGGGTACCCGCATCGCGATACGCAGCGCTCCACCCTTGGGCATCTGAGCACGTGCTTCGGGCACGAAGGCGATGCCGGCGATCTTGTCGGCGAACTGATAGGCTGCGGTGGCAGACAGGCCGAGCAGGGTCGAGTAGCGGAGAAACTCGCGCCGATCGATCTTGCCCTCGGCGAGCTGCCTCTTGAACGTGGGGATGTGGGAGTGCACCTTTCGTTTTGGCATCGATGAATCCCTCTCTGGTGGTCTGATTACGTCGGCCATTGCGGCGAGAGTGCCGAGGCGTCGATCAACGGTATGTTCTCAACCGACTGGTTGGCAACCGCTGGCTCGTCGCGCTGACGGGCCGTCTCGAGGCGGTCTCTCGTCTCACCCGGGGGTCCGCGGCACCGTTGCTGAACTCGGCGTCGTAGAAGGCGAAACGATGATGAGTTCTCGCTGAACCTTATCCCAGTGAAATCGCCATTGCAACCGACCCGGGCCGAGGGGTGCCCGCGGTTGCCGTCGAGAACGAAGGGCGTGAGCCGGAATCCGTGTCGGTGAGGACCGCGTCGGCGATCATCGGTCGTCGGGCGAAGTACTCAAACCGGTAGCCGCGTGTAGTAGGCAAGCCGTTCGGACAGCACGCCGTCGGGGCCTGCTTTGATGAGACCGGCGCCCTGAAGGTCGATCCCGGGCACGTGCCACCAGGTCCACGCGATCGTCATCTCGCCGCTCGACTGCGTGAGCGTCTCGGAAAAATGCCGCGTCTTCGCGCGCCCTTGGCGATCGCCGTGCAGTTCGTTGAAAAGCGTGCTCCATTTCGTCATGTAAGAAGGCACGTCGAGCTTTGCGATGCGCCCTGCGTGAGGATCGTCGAGCACGAACTCCTCGGCCAGCGTGCTGAGGATTAGATGAGTGTCTCCTGTAGCCCAGCCTTCCAGGTAGGTGTCGAGGTAGTCACTGGAGATCACCGAATTGCTCCTACGATCGCCGTGCCGCGTCCGTGTCAGCCGTGACGTATCCGTCTCGGGTCTGCGGCAGCCGGCGGCCGAGAAGATGGGAGGCGAGGACGGTGCGCAGGATCTGGGCCGTGCCGCCCCCTATGGTGAACATTCGGGCGTCGCGCACCATTCGTTCGAGCGGCCGCTCGCGCGAGTAGCCGGCAGCCCCGAAGATCTGCAGCGCATCGTTGGTGACGGCGATGGCGGTCTCCGAGGCGAGCAGCTTGGCGCGAGCCGCTTCGGCCACGTCGGGAAATCCGTCGGCCGCCCCCGAGGCCGCATGCCACACCAGCGCGCGTGCTGCGCACAGCTTCGTGTCCATATCTGCCAGCATCCACTGCAAGCCCTGAAACTCGCAGATGGGGCGCCCGAACTGCTCGCGGCTGCGGGTGTAATCGAGCGCCAGGTCAAACGCGCCCGCGGCGATGCCGAGTGCCACGGTGGCGGCACCGAGGCGTTGGCCGTTATAGGCATTCATGAGGTCGCCAAATCCGTGGCGCAGACCGCGCGGCGGCACCAGCATTCGCTCTGCCGGAACCGCCAAGTCCTCGAATATCAGCTCGGTCTCGGGCAGCCCGCGTAGCCCCATGGCGGGCTCGCGCCTGCCGACCACCAGCCCGTCGGATTCCCCGCGCACCACGATAAAGCCGCCGATACCCTGCTCGTCGCCGTCGTGGAAGACGCGCGCAAAGACCAGGTGCAGCCGCGAGACCCCTCCGCCGGTGATCCAGTGCTTCTTGCCGTTCAAGACGTAGTGATCGCCGTGGCGATCGGCGCGCGTCGCCATCTGGGTCGCGGCGCTGCCGGCCTCGGGCTCCGTGATGCAAATGGCAGGTTTGTCACCGCCCAGTACCAGCTCGGCGGCGAGCTTCTTCTGCGTCTCGCTGCCGTACTTCATGATGGCGCCGATGGCGCCCATATTGGCCTCGACGACGATACGCGCCGTGGTGCCGCACACGCGCGCGATCTCTTCGATGACCAGCACGGCGTCGAGATAGCCGCGCCCCGCGCCGCCGTAGGTGCTCGGGACCGTCATGCCCATGAAGCCGGCGCGTGTGAGGGCCTCGACGTTGTCCCAGGGGTACTGCTCGGTGCGGTCGATCTCCGCCGCGCGCGTGGCGAATTGGCCATCGGCCAGCTCGCGTGCCTGCCGTTGAACGTCTCTCTGCGCTGCCGTCACTCCGAGCATGATCGAGTGCGCACCAACGGTGCCCGAGCGTCAGCTGCGAGGGCCACTGGCCACCTGGTCGGAGACACAAACGCGACGCGTGAATCGAGCCCAGTCAATGATGGAGGATCTGGCTCAAGAACAGCTTGGTGCGGTCATTAACGGGATTGTTGAAAAATTCCTCCGGCTCGTTCTCCTCGATGATCTCGCCGCCGTCCATGAAGATCACGCGGTTGGCGACCGTCTTGGCGAAACCCATCTCGTGGGTGACGCAGATCATGGTTATGCCCGACTGGGCGAGCTCGATCATCACGTCGAGCACCTCCTTGATCATCTCCGGATCGAGGGCCGAGGTCGGCTCGTCGAACAGCATGATCTTGGGATTCATACACAGGCTGCGGGCGATGGCGACCCGCTGCTGTTGGCCGCCGGACAGCTGGCCGGGGTACTTCTGGGCCTGCTCCGGGATCTTCACGCGCTCGAGGTATTTCATGGCGCTTTCCTCGGCTTCGGCCTTTGCCATCTTGCGCACCCAGATGGGGCCGAGGGTGAGGTTGTCGAGCACGGTCAGGTGCGGGAACAGATTGAAGTGCTGGAACACCATGCCGACCTCGCGCCGCACCTGCTCGATGTGCTTGAGGTCGCCGGTGAGCTCCGTGCCCTCGACGATGATCTGTCCTCGCTGGTGCTCCTCGAGGCGGTTGATGCAGCGGATCAACGTCGACTTGCCGGAGCCGGAAGGGCCGCAGATGACGATGCGCTCGCCCTTGTGCACGGTGAGCTGGATGTTCTTGAGCACGTGGAACTGACCGTACCATTTGTGCACGTCGTTCATCTGGATCATGATCTCTTCGCCGACGGACATCTGGGTCGGCGTGGTCTGCACGGCTTCGTTCGCCATGAGCTACCTCCTCGAATAGTCTACGGGCGCCGCCTGCGCCGCCGTCAATGCCCCGTGTGTAGCTTTCGCTCCAGATGCTGGCTGTAGCGCGACATGCCGAAGCAGAAGACCCAGAAACCCAAGGCCGTGAACACGTAGCCTTCGACGGCGAACCCCAGCCAATCGGGGTTGGTGCCGGCCAGTTGTGCCATGCCCAGGAAATCGAACAGCCCGATGATGAGTACCAGCGTCGTGTCCTTGAACAGGCCGATGAACGTATTGACGATTCCCGGAATGACGAGCTTGAGCGCCTGCGGCAGGACGACCAGACCCATCATCTTCCAGTAGCTCAGGCCAATCGCCTCAGCCGCTTCGTACTGGCCCTTCGGGATGGCCTGCAATCCACCGCGAACGACCTCCGCCATGTAGGCGGCCGAGAACAGCATCACGCCGATCAAGGCCCGCAGCAGCTTATCGAAGTTCATGCCCTCGGGCAGGAACAAAGGGAACATGACGGACGCCATGAAGAGCACGGTGATCAGCGGCACGCCGCGCCACAGCTCGATGAAGGCGATGCAGATCGCCTTGATGATGGGCATCTCGGACCTGCGCCCGAGTGCGAGCAAGATGCCGATGGGCAACGAGGCGACGATACCGACGACGGCAATCACCAGTGTCAGGAACAGCCCGCCCCACAGCGGTGTCTCGATGAACTCGAACGAGCCGATGGAGAACGCCGCGAGCGACGGCCCGAACAGCCACCACAGCAGCACGACCGCGACCGCGAGCGGATACACCTTCCCGAACGTACCCATCCACGGTTTGCTCTGCAGCGCCGGCACGAACCGAATGACGCCGCCGGCGACGATCAATCCGAATAGCAGCAGGTTGACGGCGCTGAACGTGATGTCGCCACCTACGAAGAGCTGAAAAGCGATGACGGGGTAGACCAGCAGCAGAAACACCCCTACCCAGTGTTTCCAGCGGAACTTGGGGATGAACAGCAGGACGCCTGCACCCGCCAACAGCGCATAGGCGGTGTTGATCCGCCACAGCTCCTGATCGGGATAACGGCCGTACATGAGCTGCTTGAACCACACCTTGATGAACACCCAGCAGGCGCCCACCCGGCTGCAGTCCTCCCGGCTCTCACCCGTCCAGTCCGCATCGAAGATGACCCAGTTGAGAAGCGGCGGAATGACGATGTAGAGGAGCCAAAGCGATGCCAGGGTCAGCAGCGTGTTCACCCAGCTTGAGAACAGGTTGGCACGCAACCAACCCACGACACCGACGGTGCTCGCCGGCGGCGCGAGATCGGGGTGCTGCCCCACGGCGTAGGTGGCTGCCGCTTCGGTGGTGTTCGCCATCGTGGGTCAGCGCTCCACCAGGGCGGTCTTCTTGTTGTACCAGTTCATGAAAGCCGAGATCAGCAGACTCAAGGTCAGGTAGATCCCCATGGTGATGCCGATGATCTCCACCGCCTGGCCGGTCTGCATGAGCGATGTGCCGGCGAACACGAGGACGATGTCGGGATAGGCAATGGCCGCGGCCAGCGACGAGTTCTTGGTGAGATTGAGGTACTGGCTCGTCAGCGGCGGGATGATGACGCGCAGGGCCTGAGGAATGATAATCAGGCGCAGGGTCGGCCCGCGCCGCAGGCCTAGCGAGTAAGCCGCCTCCGTCTGGCCGTGACTGACGGCCATGATGCCGGCGCGCACGATCTCGGCAATGAACGTGGCCGTGTATGTCGACAACGCGAGGGTGAGGGCAACGAACTCCGGCGACAGTACTTTCCCGCCCCGATAGTTGAAGCCCTGCAGCTCCGGCATCTCCCAGCTCAACGGAAATCCCGTGGCGGCCGCCGCCAGCAACGGAAGCCCGACGATGAGCCCTATCGACGCGTAGATCGTGTGAAACTGCTGGCCGGTGCTCTCCCGTCGAATGCGCGCCCAGCGCGCCACCACGAAGGTAAGCGCCACCCCGATCACGAAGGCCCATACGATGGTGCTGAAGCCTTCCCCGTAGATCGGCTTCGGGTAGTAAAGGCCGCGATTGTTGAGAAAGAAGGAGTCGAGCAGCTCGATGCTCTGCCTGGGACCCGGCAACGGTCGCAGCACCGCGAAGTACCAGAAGAAGATCTGCAGCAGCAGCGGGACGTTGCGAAGCACCTCGATGTAGACCGCGGCCAGGCGCGCGACGATCCAGTTCGTGGAGAGCCGAGCTACGCCAATCAGAAACCCGAGTGCGGTGGCGAGCGCGATGCCGACGATGGATACAAAAATGGTGTTGAGAAGGCCAACGAGCAACACCCGCCCGTAGCTGTTCTCCTCGCTGTACGCAATCAGGCTCTCGCCGATGCTGAAGCCAGCGGTCTTGGAGAGGAAGCCGAAGCCTGATGCGATGCCCTGCCGCTCGAGGTTGTTGAGCGTGTTGTTGACGAGAGAGATGCCGGCGAGGATGACGGCGCCGAGAACGAGAATCTGAAAGAACAGGGCGCGATAACGGGGGTCGTTCCAGATCGGAGGATTGGTCGGCGGGGCGGAAGGCGGCAATCCCTGCGTTCGCGTCGCGTCGACCACTCGGGCATGCTCTCTGTCGTCGTTGCTGTGCGGCAGGACGGAGGCGGGCGGCCGGCCAGTGCGCTCGCCCGCCTCCGTCTGTCAGCAGAACCGCATTGCGATGCTCAGCGGACCGGCATGGAGTACTGCAGGCCGCCGTCCTTCCACAATGAGTTGATGCCGCGGTCGAGCTTGAGCGGCGTGTCGGGGCCGACGTGGCGGTCGTAGGATTCGCCGTAGTTGCCCACCTGCTTCACGATGTTGTAAGCCCAGTCGTTGCCAAGACCGAGGTTCGACCCCATCTCACCTTCGGTGCCCAGCAGGCGCTTTACCTGGGGGTCCGTGGAGTTGGCCTTCATGTCGTCGACGTTGCCGGAGGTCACGCCGAACTCCTCGGCCTCGAGCATGGCGTACAAGGTCCACTTGACGATGTCGAGCCACTGATCGTCGCCGTGGCGGACAACCGGCCCAAGAGGCTCCTTGGATATGGTCTCCGGCAGCACCATGTGCGCTTCGGGGTCCTTGAGCTTGAGCCGCTGGGCGGCGAGACCGGAGCGGTCCGTGGTGTACACATCGCAACGGCCGGCGTCGTACGCCGCGACGACCTCATCGGCCTTCTCGAAGACGACCGGGCTGTACTCCATACTGTTCGCGCGGAAGAAGTCGGCCATGTTGAGCTCGGTGGTGGTGCCGATGTTGACGCACACCGCAGCTCCGGCCAGCTCCATTGCGCTATTCACGCCGAGATCCTTGCGCACCATGAAGCCCTGGCCGTCGTAGTAGTTGACGCCGGCAAAGTTCAGCCCGAGGGCGGTGTCGCGGACCAGGGTCCACGTCGTGTTGCGCGACAGCACGTCGACTTCCCCGGACTGCAATGCGGTAAAACGCTCTTTGGCCGACAGCGGCGTGTACTTTACCTTGTCGGCGTCGCCGAACACCGCTGCAGCAACTGCCCGGCACACGTCGACGTCGACGCCCGTCCAGTTGCCCTGAGTGTCGGGGTTGGAGAAACCGGGTAGTCCCTGGCTGACCCCGCACTGCACGTGACCCTTGCCTTTGACGTCGTCGAGCGTCGCGGCGTGAGTGGCGCTCAGCACAGCGAGTGAAAGTACAGCAGCCGACACGGCTGCGGGTTTTGTGAGATTCATTGTAACCCTCCGGAACGTATGATTTTTCCCGGGAGACACGTCGCTTGGCCATAATCAGCTTGCTGGTCGTCGTGTTTGGCGCTGGACGTCTCCCACCGTGGGACTTTACACAACGTCCCGCGGTGGCTCAAGAACCGAGGGCTTGCCCCTGAACAGAACATCCGCGAGACGAGCCGCGGGACGGCGGCCACAGGCGGTACGCCGCGCCGACCGCGGGGAGGCGTGGTGTGCCGCTACCGGCCGACGGCTGCCCGGGCCTGCTGGTCCGCGTGATAGGACGAGCGCACCATGGGCCCCGACGCGACATGTGAGAACCCCATGGCATCACCGGCGGCACCCAGCTCGTCGAATTCCTCGGGGGCCAGATATCGCGTCACCGGCAGATGGTGGCGCGACGGCTGCAAATATTGTCCCAGCGTCAGCATGTCGACGCCGCGGGCGCGCAGCTCGCCCATCACGGCGAGAACCTCGCCGCGCTCCTCGCCGAGGCCTAGCATCAGCCCGGATTTGGTGGCGACGGCCGGATGGCGCTGCTTGAAGCGCTCGAGGAGCTCGAGCGAGTGCGCGTAGTCCGCCCCCGGTCGCACGGTCCGGTACAGGCGCGGCACCGTCTCGAGATTGTGATTGAAGACGTCGGGGGGTGCTTCGGCGAGCCGCGCCAGCGCCTTGTCCATGCGCCCGCGGAAGTCGGGTGTGAGGATCTCGATCGAGAGATCGGGGCAGCGTTCGCGCAGTGCGCGCACGCAGGCGACGAAGTGGCCCGCGCCGCCGTCGCGCAGGTCGTCGCGATCGACCGACGTGACGACGACGTAGCCGAGCCCCATCTCCGCCACGGTCTTGGCGAGGTTGTCCGGCTCCGCCGGGTCGAGCGGCTGCGGTCGTCCGTGGGCGACATCGCAGAACGGACAGCGCCGTGTGCAGACATCGCCCATGATCATGAACGTGGCGGTACCGTGGCCGAAGCACTCGCCGAGGTTGGGACAGCTCGCCTCCTCGCAGACGGTGTGCAGACGGTGCTCGCGCAGGATCCTCTTGAGGCGCGCCACCTCGGGCGTTCCTGGGAATTTCGCTCTGATCCACGGTGGTTTGCGCTGTCGCCCGGCGGGCTCGGGCGCGAACGCAACACGCGCCCGCGACGTCTTCTGGGCGCCGCGCTGCTTGGCGCCGGGTGTCAGCCGGACGGGTGAGGCAGGGTCGTCAGACATCGTCTTGGTAGCTCTCGATGGGCGGGCACGAGCAGACCAGATGTCGGTCGCCGTAGACGTTGTCGATGCGCCCGACAGGCGGCCAGTACTTGTCCTCGGCGAGGGCGGCCAAGGGAAAGAAGGCTTGCTCCTTCGAATAGGGGTGCGGCCACTCGCCATCGAGCAGCAGATGGTGGGTGTGCGGTGCATTCCTGAGCAGGTTGTTGTGCGCGTCCGCCTTACCCGATTCGATGTCGGCGATCTCCCGTCGGATGGCGATCATGGCGTCGCAGAACCGGTCGATCTCGCGTTTGGCCTCGCTCTCCGTCGGCTCGATCATCATGGTGTCCGCCACCGGCCACGACATGGTGGGGGCGTGAAAGCCGTAGTCGACGAGCCGTTTGGCGACGTCGTCGACGGTAATGTCGCACGCGTGTCTGATGTCCCGGAGATCGATGATGCACTCGTGCGCCACCATGCCGTGTTCGCCTCGGTAGAGCACCGGGTAGTGCGGATCGAGCCGGTGGGCGATGTAGTTCGCGTTGAGAATGGCGATCTCCGTGGCGCGCCGCAGGCCGGGACCGCCCATCATGGCGATGTACGCCCAGGAGATGGGCAGAATGCCTGCGGACCCCCAGGGCGCTGCGGACACCGCGCCGATGGTGCCCGCTGCCGCCGCGGCCGGATTGACACCGTCGACGACGGGATGATCGGGCAGAAACGGCGCCAGGTGGCTGCGCACACCGATCGGCCCCATGCCGGGACCGCCGCCGCCGTGCGGAATGGCGAACGTCTTGTGCAGGTTGATGTGAGCGACGTCGGCGCCGAGATCCGCTGCCCGACAGATGCCCACGAGCGCATTGAGATTGGCGCCGTCGAGGTACACCTGCCCGCCGTTGTCGTGGACGATTTGGCAGATTTCCTTCACCCGCTCCTCGAACACCCCGTGCGTCGAAGGGTAGGTGATCATGAGTGCGGCGAGCCGCTTTCGGTGCTGCTCGGCCTTGGCGCGCAGCTCGTCGACGTCGATGTTGCCTTGCTCGTCGCAGTCGATCACGATGACCTCGAGCCCCGCCATGTGCGCGCTCGCCGGGTTGGTGCCATGGGCCGACGACGGAATGAGGCACACGTCGCGAGCGGCTTCGCCGCGGCTCTCGTGGTATTGGCGAATACAGAGCAAACCGGCGTACTCGCCCTGGGAACCGGCGTTCGGCTGCATTGATATGGCATCGAAACCGGTGATCTCGCAAAGCATCTCCTCGAGCTCTTCGATGAGCTGCTGGTAGCCTTGCACCTGGTCGAGCGGTGCGAAGGGATGCAGGGCGCTGAACTGGCGATACGTCACCGGCAGCATCTCGGTGGTCCCGTTGAGCTTCATGGTGCACGACCCGAGCGGAATCATCGCCCGGTCGAGAGCGATGTCCTTGGTCTGCAGACGGCGCAGGTACCTGAGCATCAGGGTCTCCGAGTGATAGCGTTCGAAGACCGGGTGCGTCAGAAAGCTGCTCCGACGCCTGAGCGGATCCGGGACGCACTCCTCGACCACGCCGTCGAGCTCATCGATGCCGATCTTGCTCGGGGCGCGCGTGTCGAACACCTGCCACAGTGCCTGCAGATTGCTGCGCCGAGTCGTCTCGTCAAAAGAGATCCCCAGGTGGTCGCTGTCGACGATGCGTAGATTGATGCGCGACTCGCGGGCGCGCGCCGCAATGCGCCGCGCTTGACCCGGCACGCGCACCGTGATCGTGTCGAAGAAGGCGTCGTTGACGACGTCGTAGCCGAGGCGCCGCAGCCCCTCGGCGAGGATGAGCGTCATGCGGTGGACACGGCCGGCGATGGTGCGCAGTCCATCCGGGCCGTGGTAGACGGCGTAAAGCGCTGCGAGCACCGCGAGCAGCACCTGCGACGTGCAGATGTTGCTCGTCGCCTTCTCGCGCCGGATGTGCTGCTCGCGCGTCTGCAGAGCCATGCGCAGCGCCGGCCGCCCGGCGCTGTCGACGGACACGCCGATGATGCGACCGGGCACCGAGCGCCGGAAGCCGTCGCGGGTGGCGAAGAAGGCGGCGTGCGGGCCGCCGTACCCCATCGGCACGCCGAAGCGCTGTGCGCTGCCGACGACGATGTCGGCGCCCAACTCACCGGGCGGCGCCAGGGTGGTCAAAGCCAGCAGATCAGTCGCCACGCTCACAATCGCCTGGTCGGCGTGGGCGCGCTCGATGATGGGGCGGATGTCGCGCACCTCGCCGCTCGACCCCGGATACTGGAGCAGCAGGCCGAAGCAGTCGGTATCCTGCGCTGCCCCGAACGCGTCTCCGACCACCACTTCGAAGCCGAGGCGACGGGCGCGCGTTTTGACCAGGGCAATGGTCTGCGGGTGACAGTCGTCGGAGACGAAGAACCGCGAGGACCTGCTCTTGCTGACGCGTTTCGCCATGGCCATGGCCTCGGCAGCCGCGGTAGCCTCGTCGAGCAGCGAGGCGTTGGCGAGCTCCATGCCGGTGAGATCCATGACCACCTGCTGGAAGTTGAGCAGCACCTCGAGCCGACCCTGGGCGACCTCGGCCTGATAGGGCGTGTAGGCGGTGTACCAGCCGGGATTCTCGAGCACGTTGCGCTTGATGACCGCCGGTATGACCGTGCCGTAATACCCCATGCCGATCATCGAGATGAATATGCGATTACGCTCCCGCATGCGACGCAGATAGGTGACCGTGGCGCGCTCGCTCTTGGCGGCGGCCAGATCGAGCGGCCTGTCCGAGCGGATCGATGCCGGGACTGCCCTGTCGATCAGCTCGGCGATGGACCCGAGGCCCAGCTCCGCGAGCATCTCGGCGATCTGTCGGTCTCCCGGTCCGATGTGGCGGCGGATGAAGTCGCCGCGCATCTCGAGCTCGGAGAGGGGGGGCCTGGTGTCATCCATAGTCGGTGTTTCCTGTGCGCGGGTCCTGGTGGGCGGCGCGGGCGACGGCGCTGCTGAGGGATGGTCAGCGCGGTGCGCTCAGTCGAGCTCGGCGACGAAGTCCTTGTAGCTCTGCTCGTCGAGCAGCCCGTCGAGCTCCGAGCGGTCCGCCATCTTGACCTTGTAGAACCAGCCGTCGCCCGTCGGGTCGGTGTTGACGATGCCGGGTGATTCCACCAGCGACTCGTTGACCTCGATGATGCTGCCGCTGACCGGGGATTTAACCTCGCCCGCCGCCTTGACCGATTCGACCACCGCCGCCTCGTCGCCCTGGCTGACGTCGCTGCCGATCTCGGGCAGCTCGACGAATACCAGTTCGCCGAGCTGCTCCTGGGCGTAGTCAGTAATGCCGACGACCACCACGTCGTCACCTTCGTCGCGTGCCCACTCGTGGTCTTCGGTGAACTTCATGTCGCTCATGGTCACTTACCCTCTATGGTAGCGGTGTTGCACGAAAGGAAGCGCGGCGACCTCAACCGGGAGCGGCTTTCCGCGCACCAGCGCGTCGAGCGTCGCGCCGGCCGCGGCGTGGGCCGACTCGACATAGCCCATCGCCACGGGTCCGTTCACGGATGGACCGAACGTGCCGCTGGTGACGGTGCCGGCGTGCCGGCCCTGCGCGTCGATCAGCTCAGCGCCTTCGCGGACCGGCGCTCGGCCGGTGGGTCGGATGCCGACGCGGCGGCGGGAGACCCCCTCGGTGAGCTGGCCGAGAATACGCTCCGCGCCGGGGAAGCCGCCGGGGCGCGCGCCGCCGGGCCGCCGCGCCTTGGCCACGGCCCAAGCCAGTGCGGCCTCGACGGGGGTGGTGCCGGTGTCGATGTCGTGTCCATAGAGGCACAGACCCGCCTCGAGACGCAGCGAGTCGCGGGCCCCCAGACCGACGGCGGCGACCTCCGGCTGGGCGAGCAGGGTGCGCGCGAAGTCCTCGGCGCGCGGTGCCGGCAGCGAGATCTCGAAGCCGTCCTCGCCCGTGTAGCCGGAGCGGGAGACGTAGCACTCGGCGCCGCCGATGTTCAGGCGCCGACTGTCCATGAACGCCAATTCAGCCGCCTCGGGTGCGATGCGCGCCATCACGCTGGCTGCCGCCGGCCCCTGCAGGGCGAGCAGTGCCCGATCGCGCAAAGCCCGGACCGTGCACCGCTGGTGCAGATGTCTCTGCAGGTGCTCGAGATCCGCCTCCTTGCGTGCGGCGTTTACGATCATGAACAAATGGTCGCCGGCGTTGGCGATCATCAGATCGTCGAGTATGCCGCCGTCCTCGCTGGTCAACAGGCCGTAACGCTGGCGTCCGGGGGGCAGATCGACGATGTCCGCCGGCATCAACGCTTCCAGTGCGGAGGCGGCGCCATCCCCGGAGACGTGGAGCTGCCCCATATGCGATACGTCGAAGAGGCCGGCAGCGGACCGAGTGTGGCGATGCTCTGCGATAATGCCCTGGAACTGCACCGGCATCTCGTAGCCGGCAAACGGCACCATCCGTGCGCCCAGCTCGAGATGCAGCGCATACAGCGGCGTGCGGGACAGTGCCTCGCTGTGACTGACCACCCGGCTTCTCCAAATTGAAGGACATGCAGACCGTCGGCCGTGTCTGGGCTGACTGTCGCAGCCTATCTTAGTCCGATACAATGGCGGCGCGAAAGCCGACGGGATTCCATCGTTCGCGGAGGATTGACCACGGCTGCTCGCGGGCCCGCGGTCGATGCGGCCCGCTCGGTAGCGACGTTCCCCGCGCGCAGCGCAACGGAGCGATGCCCTTGTCCCACCCCGTCGCCAATCCCGTGCTGGTCGAGATCACGCGCGGCGACTGCGTGGAGAGCGTGCATCGCGGCGCCGCCGTCGTCGTCGATGCCAAGGGCACCGTGCTGGCCAGCTGGGGCGACGTCGCACGGCCGGTCTACGCGCGCTCGGCCATCAAGCCGCTGCAGGCCCTGACGCTGGTCGAAAGCGGTGCGGCCGAGCGTTTTGCGCTCGGCGACGCCGAGCTCGCGCTGGCCTGCGCTTCCCACTTCGGTGAGGCCGTGCACGTAGGGTGTGTGCGTCGCTGGCTTGCCCGCATCGGACTCGACGAGCAACAGCTCGAGTGCGGCGCGCACGCACCGCGTAGCCGTCATGCCTGGACGCAGCTGGTTCGCACGGGCGCACCGGTCACTCCAGCGCACAACAACTGCTCCGGCAAGCACGTCGGGATGCTGACGACCGCCGTGCACCTCGGGGAACCGACGCGCGGTTACATCAGCCCCGATCACCCCGTCCAGAGGCGGATACGGCGAATGCTCGAGGACATGACCGACTGCGACTTGAGCGCGGCGCCCGTCGGCGTGGACGGCTGCGGTATTCCCGTCGTGGGTATCTCGCTCGCGGCAACGGCACTGGCGATGGCGCGTTTCGGGGCGCCGAGCGGTCTGCCCGCGAAACGCGCCAGCGCCGCGCGCCGACTGCGGCGGGCGATGGCCCGCGCCCCTCACATGGTCGCCGGCGAGGGGGGGTTTTGCACCATCATCGTCCAGCGCGCGGGCGGCGGGGTGCTCGTGAAGACGGGCGCCGAAGGTGTGTTCACCGCGGTCGTGCCCGGGCGGGAACTGGGCCTGGCACTGAAGATCGACGACGGCGCCGGGCGGGCGGCCGAGGTGGCCGTGGCGGCGTTGCTGGCGCAGTGGAGTGCGCTGTCGCCATCGGTGTTCGACGGCTGGCTGGTGCGTCCGCACACGAACGTGGCGGGACGCGAGGTCGGCGTGTGGCGGCCGGCCGCGGAGTGGTCGCTGCGCTAGCAGGCGAGCACCCCTGCCGGCATGGCCGAGCGCGTCGTCTTCGACGACGCGATGCGGCGCCCGCGCAACGGAGGGGGCGCAACGGCGCCTCGGGCATCCGTGTGGTCTCGAAGCAGAACCACCGTGAGGTGGGCGTCGCGGCCGCGGTCTGGGACAGGCCCCGCGGACGGCCCGCGCGGCGGGCGGCGCGGGTCAGCGTCGGCGTCGAGACGCCCGAGATGGCGTTGACGAGGCTCGCACGAACGAGGCGCACCGGCGGCGTCAGAGCCGCTTGCCCATGCTGACGCGTTCCTCGACCCGGTAGCCGAGCGTCCGGTAGAAGGCCGCCACCTCGCTGTTCCCGGCGCGGATCTGCAGGTTGATCTTGGGGCAGCCGCGTGCGCGCAGTGCCGCTTCGAGCCTCTCCATGAGCTTGCGACCGACCCCCTGGCGCCGGCGGTCCGGACGTACGGCGAGGTAGTACACCCAGCCGCGGTGGCCGTCATAGCCGCCCATCGCGACGCCGACGACGCTTCCCTGCTCGTCGGCCACCAGCAGCAGCTCGGGCTGTTCGGCCAGCTTGCGCTCGAGATCGGCGTCGGGCTGGCGGTGCACGGGCATGTCGCGAAACACGTCTCCCCAGAGCGCGAGCACCGCTTCGCGGTCCCGTGCTGCAAAGGGGCGCACCGTCACGCTCATCAGGCGTGGCTCGCGGCGAAAAAGCCTTTGAATTCGTCGATCACCGTGGCGATGTCGGCGCCGCTGACGTCGAGGTGAGTCACCAGGCGCAAGGGATTGCGGCCAGAGATGACAATGCCGCGCTCGGCGAGTCGACGGCGCAGCGCAGCGCGGCGCGCGTCCGGGACACGCACGAAGACCATGTTGGTCTGCACGGCCTGCGGATCGAGCTCGAGCTCGTCGATCTCACTCAGGCCGGCGGCTAGCAGCCGGGCATTGTGATGATCTTCCGCCAGCCGCTCGACGTGCTGATCGAGGGCCACCAGCCCCGCGGCCGCGATGATGCCCGCCTGCCGCATGCCGCCGCCGACGACCTTGCGCCAGCGCCGGGCGCGGGCGATCAGCGCATGCGTGCCGCATAGCACCGAGCCGACGGGAGCCCCCAGGCCCTTCGAGAGACAGATCGACATCGAGTCGAACATGGCGGTGATCCTTTCGAGCGGCACGGCGAGCTCGACTGCGGCGTTGAACACGCGCGCCCCGTCGAGGTGCAGACCCAGGCCGTGCGCGCGCGCGAGCGCGGCGGCCGCCTGCAGATAGTCGAGCGGCAGCACCATGCCCGCCGTCGTGTTCTCCAGGCACAGCAGCCGCGTCCGGGCGAAATGATAGTCGTCGGGCTTGATGACGGCTCGCACCTGCTCGAGGTCGAGCGTCCCGTCGGCACGGATGTCGAGGGGTTGCGGCTGGATGCCGCCGAGCACGGCGGCGCCGCCGCCCTCCTCTAGGTAGGCATGGGCCCGCTGGCCGACGATGTACTCGTCGCCACGTTCGCAGTGGGCGAGCAGCCCGAGCAGATTGCCCTGGGTCCCGCTGCTGACGAACAGCGCCGCCTCGGTGCCCGCCCGTTCGGCGGCGACCCGCTCCAGGCGGTTGACCGTGGGATCCTCGCCGTAGACGTCGTCGCCCACCTCGGCGGCGGCCATCGCCCTGCGCATCGCCTCGGTGGGCCGGGTGACGGTATCACTTCGAAGATCGATGGTTCTCATTCGCCTGTCCGGTCCCGCCGAGTGCACGTCCGGCTGAAGCGGCCGAAACGCGCCGCGGCGTTCGCGTGCCACGCGTCGGCGCGGCGCGGCCCGCGCTGCCGTCGCCGCTGAGCCCTTGCCGCCCCGCGGTCGCGTATCAGTGAGAGTGCCTCGGGATGTGGCGCCTGACGTTGTGGTACTTCGTCGCGAGCTCCATCACGCCGCCTTCGGCCAGCTGGCCGACCGTCGAGCGGTAGATCTCCTGCCACGGCGTGTGATTGGGCAGCTCGACCGGCTCGAGGTTGGCACGCCGCTCCGCCAGCGTTGCGTCGTCGATCACCATATCGAGCGTACCGGCGTTGAGGTCGAGACGGATCGTGTCGTCGGTCTGCAGCAGCGACAGCCCTCCGCCCACGGCGGACTCCGGTGATGCGTTGAGGATCGACGGGCTTCCCGAGGTGCCGCTCTGGCGGCCGTCGCCGATCGTGGGCAGCTCGCTGATGCCCCGCTTGATGAGCGCGTCGGGCGGCTGCATGTTGACGACTTCCGCCGAGCCGGGATAGCCCACCGGACCGCAGCCGCGAATCACCAGAAAGCAGTTCTCGTCGATCCCCAGTGCGGGGTCGTTGATTCGCGCATGATAGTCCTCGGGACCGTCGAAAACGATGGCGCGACCCTCGAAGACGTTCTCCTGCCCGGGCCGCTCGAGGTAGCGTTTGCGGAACGCCTCGCTGATGACGGATGTCTTCATGATGGCCGCTTCGAACAAGTTGCCCGACAGCACGATGAAGCCGGCATCCTTCTTGAGCGGTTCGTCGTAGGCGCGTATCACGCGCCGGTCGCTACTCGTCGTGGTGCGGTAGTTGTCGCCTATGGTTTTGCCGTTGACGGTCAGTGCGTCCTCGTTGAGCTTGCCTGCCTCGAGCAGCTCGTGCATCACCGCGGGCAAACCGCCGGCGTGGTAGTACGCCTCGCCGAGGAACTCGCCGGCGGGTTGAAGGTTGACCAGCAGCGGAATGCGGTGGCCGATCGCCTGCCAATCCTTGATATCGAGCTCGACACCGGCGTGGCGCGCGATGGCATTGACGTGGATCGGTGCGTTGGTCGATCCGCCGATGGCCGAATTGGCGACGATGGCGTTCTCGAAGGCGGCCCGCGTGAGGATCTTCGACGGCGTCAGATCCTTCCACACCATCTCGACGATGCGCTTGCCGCTCTGGTAGGCCATCTCGGCGCGCTCCTTGTAGGGCGCCGGTACGGCGGCACAACCCGGCAGCGACATGCCCAGCGCCTCGGCAATCGAATTCATGGTGCTGGCCGTACCCATGGTGTTGCAGTGACCCGGCGACGGCGTTGCGTCGGCCACCATCTTGACGAATCCCTCGAAGTCGATCTCCCCCTTCGCATACAGCTGGCGGGCCTCCCACACGATGGTGCCCGAGCCCGCCAGCCTGCCGCGCCAGTAGCCGTTGAGCATGGGGCCGCCGGAGAGAACGATGGCCGGAATGTCGACCGTGGCTGCGCCCATGATCAGCGCCGGCGTGGTCTTGTCGCAGCCGGTGGTCAGCACCACGCCGTCGATCGGATAGCCGTAGAGGATCTCGACCAGGCTCAGGTACTGCAGGTTGCGGTCGAGTGCCGCCGTCGGCCTTTTGCCGCTCTCCTGGATGGGATGGACCGGGAACTCGATGGCGATGCCGCCCGCCTCGCGTATCCCCTCGCGCACGCGCTTCGCCAGGTCCATGTGGATGCGGTTGCACGGCACGAGATCGCTGCCGGTCTGGGCGATGCCGATGATGGGTTTGCCGGAGCGGAGCTCTTCGACGGTGATGCCGAAATTCGTGTAGCGCTCTATGTGTAGCGCAGTTGCCCCGGGATCGGTGATGTCGTCGAACCATTCCCGGCTGCGCAGGCGCAGCTGCTGGCGCGAGTCGCCCATGCCTTGTTGCTCCTTCGAGGGATATTGATCGGTGCACGGTGCCGCGCGCCCGGCGACCGAGCACTCGCAGCACACTGTTTTGGAGAGCGGAGTTTAATCGACGCAGCAACCCGATGCACAGCGAATCGCCGCTGACGGCGACGCCGGCATCGGCAAACGCCCCTGGGAGAGAGCACGCGGACGACGGCTGCGCGCGGCGGCCCCGCATGGGTTGCCGCGACACCACTACCGCCGACGCCGCCCTCTCGCGCCGGGCTGGGCGGCGCCCGGCTGTCGAGTGCCACGGTTGACCAGCGCGATGCCGGTCACGATCAGAGCGAGCGCCAGCGCCGCGCGTGCCCCGGGTCGCTCGCCGAGCAGCCATATGCCCCAGCCCGCCCCCATCATCGGGATCAGGTAGTTTACCTGCGACAAACCGGTAGCGCCGATTGCACGGATGAGATGGAAATAGAGCAGCGTTGCCAGCCCGGTCGGGACGAGACCCAGGACCAAGGTGGCCGTCAACGACGCGGGCGAAGGTGTGAGGTCCCACGGCCGCTCGAGCACCATCGCCAGCGGCGCGACCAGCAGCGTGCCGGCCATGGTGGCGCCCGCTGCCATCACGCGGCCCGACAGATGCGCATGGCGCCGCGCGAACACCGTCGTCACCGCGTAGCACACTGCCCCGAGAAGCACCGCCAGCTGAGCCAGGAGAGCGGTCCCCAGGCCGCCGAGCGCCTGCACGCCGACGAGCACGAGCAGCCCGCCAAAACCGACGGCGATGCCGCTGCCGCGCCAGACGTTGAACGGCTCGTCGGGAATCAGGGAGTGGGCCAGGGCGGCCGTGGCGACGGGCATGATGCCCATGAGGATGGCGGCCAGGCCGCTGTCGATGTGGATCTCGCCCCAGCCGATGAGGCTGAAGGGGAGTGCGTTGCCGAACAGACCTATGAACAGGAACACGCCCCAAGATCGAACGTCGAATGGGATGGTCTCGCCGCGCGCCAGCGCATAGCCCAGCAACAGCACGGCGGCGATGGCGAGCCGCATCGCCGCCAGCGTCATCGGTGCAATCGTCGCCACGGCGATCTTGATCAACATGAAAGACGAGCTCCACACGGCCGCCAGCACCAGCAGCAGCAGGTAGTCCTGCAACGCGCGGGACCGCGCTAGGGGTGCTGAGGGAACGGGCGGCATGCCTGGGCGCACCGCGAGCCTCGGTCGGCTCGCACGAAAGTCGTCATCGCCTCGCCGTCGGCTGGGGAGGCCAGGATGAGCGAGATGCTGCCACGGATGCAGGGTCGCGGCAATGTCGCGCGCGCGCCACGTTCGACAGCAACGCAAGCTTGGTGCCGGCGGCCCGCCGGGTTTCCGGTTGTGAACATCCGTGCCGCTCGGGCATCATTCGCCAATGGTTCAAGTACAACGCCAGCAGCCTGGCTCCCCAAGGTTGATCGGCAGCGACGAGCCGCCGCCGTTCGCGGTCGTCAACCCCCAGGGCAGGGCGCCCACGCTGGTGGTCTGCGATCATGCGAGCAATGCCATTCCGCGCGTTCTCCAGCGACTCGGCTTGGACGAGGGGACGCTCGCCAAGCACGTTGCCTACGATGTCGGCTGTGCGGCGGTCGCGCGTCATCTCTCGAGACTTCTCGACGCCCCGCTGGTTCTGTGCGGCTACTCGCGACTCGTCATCGACGCCAACCGTCATTTGAGCGACCCCACCTCGATAGCCGAGGCGAGCGACGCCATCGCAATCCCCGGCAATCGCGGCATCTCGGTGGCCGAGACCCTACAACGGACGATCGAGTTCTTTCATCCATACCACAATGCGATCCGGGTCTGTCTGCAACGGATTCGCCGGCGCGGCCAGGTGCCGGCGATCGTCTCGGTGCACAGTTTCGCGCCGGTGTTCGGTGGTATGCGCCGCCCCTGGCAGATCGGTGTGCTGTGGCACCGCGATGGTCGCGTTGCGCGACCGCTGCTCGAGCGTCTCGCCGGGCTGCCGGATCTGAGCGTCGGCGACAACGAGCCTTACAACGCCCGCGAGCCGGTCGGCTACACCATGGAC
>JBFEOO010000015.1:0-63722 GCA_041550555.1 Arenicellales bacterium | reverse complement strand
CCGCGCAGCATCGCGTCGCGTTACCCCTACGCGGCGAGCGGTGCGTTCCCGGGGTCGGCCACAGGGGACTGCTTCGACCAGTTCACTCTGCTGTCGTTCCTCGCGGCCATCACCTCGACCGCACGGTTGATCAGCTCGGTAACCGTCGTGCCGCATCGTGGCGCCGTGCTCACCGCCAAGATGATCGCCACCCTGGACGTGCTCGCGGAGGGGCGCTTCACCTTCGGCGTCGGCGCCGGGTGGATGCGCGAGGAGTTCGAGGCGCTCGGCGCTCCGCCGTTCGCCGAACGCGGCCGGGTGACGGACGAGTACCTGGCGGCCTGCAAGGTGCTTTGGACGCAGGACGATCCGGTGTTCGACGGCCGTTTCGTCCGCTTCTCGGGCATCAGCTTTCTGCCCAAGCCGATTCAGCAACCCCATCCGCCGATCTGGATCGGGGGCGAGAGCCCTGCGGCGCTGCGCCGCGTGGCCCGGCTCGGCGACGCCTGGTATCCCATCGGCACCAATCCCCGCTATCCGCTCAACACGGTGGCGCGGTTGCGTGACGGAATCGATCGGCTGCGCGATCTGGCCGAGGAGCAGGGTCGCGACCCCGATGCGATTACCCTCACGTACTATTCGAACTGGTTCGACGAGACGAAGCCCGCGAGCCTCGACGCAGGACAGCGCCAGCTGTTGACGGGAAGTGCCGAGGAGATTGCGACGGATATCAGGGCGCTCGGAGAGCTTGGCGTGCGGCATTTGATTCTCAACTTCCAGCGCGATACCCCGCAGACGACGTTGGCGAGCATGCAGCACTTCGTCGACGAAATCGTCCCCCGCAGCCGCTGAGCGGGATGGTCGGGTTGCGGCGCAGGAGTGTGCCGAGAATCCCCACCTTCACGGTAACTTTTCCGGCGTACCGTTGACAGGCGCCGTCGAGCGGCGCAGCAACGTCGCGAAGTCCAGGACGGATCTGGCGAGCGCCTCTCTGTCCGCGAGGCTCTGCATCCACGTCTGAGCCGTGACGCAGGCGACGCCGAGCCTGCTCGCGTGGTGGGCGTCCGCGGTGTCGAGAACGAAGCCGTCGAGCAGCGTGCCGTAGTGAGTGACGACAGTGTGCGGCGTGAGCGACAGACCGAGCTCGGTCATCATCTTCGCGGTGGGTCCCTTCACCGCCCGGCCGCCGATGAGCGGCGACACTGCGATGACCGGTGCCGCGGACGCCATCAGCGCCGCGCGCAGCCCCGGCACTGCGAGCACGGGATCGATGCTGATGAAGGGATTCGACGGACAGAGGATGATCGCCTGCAGGGCCGGATCGCGCAGCGCTTCGAGGAGCGCGTCGGGCGGCTCGGCGTGAGCGACCCCTGCGAAGGCGAATCCCGTCACCGCGGGGGCGCAGCGCTCTCTGACGAAGTAATGCTGGAAGGCCAGCGGACCGGCTTCGGTGTGAACGATGGTTCGCACCGGCGCGTCGCACATCGGCACGAGCCGCGCCTCCACCCCGAGGCGTCGACGAAAGTCCTCGGTGACGGCGCTCAGGCGCTCGCCGGCCGCCAGCCGCCGCGTGCGCTCGATGTGCGTCGCGAGGTCGGCGTCGCCGAGGCGAAACCACGTCTCCCCGCCGAGCTCGGCCAGCGCGTCCATGAAGCGCCAGCTTTCCTGCGCGCGCCCCCAGCCGGTTGCAGGATTGACGACGCCCGCCAACGTGTACATCACCGTATCTACGTCGGGTGACACGCTCAGCCCCAGATGCTCGAAGTCGTCGCCGGTGTTGCACACGACCAGCAGCGATTCCGGCGGCAGGATGCGATACAGCCCCAAAGCGAGCTTGGCGCCCCCGATGCCGCCGGAAAGGGCGACCACCCGGACGGCCGTCGTCATCGAAAGAGATCGTGCTCGCGTGCGCGAATTAAAGCCGACGCCGGCGCGAAAGCGGCGCCCTGTGCGAGCCCGCGCAGCACTACGAGCGGCAGACCCTCGTCCGCCTCCCCCATGAGCAGAGCCGCCGCGCAGGCGATCTCGTCGGCGAGCGCAACCTGCGTGACTTCGAGTGGACGCCCGCCGCGGTCGGGCCTGCCACGCACGTCGCAGATCGACGCAAGGCCTGCGGCCCCGAGCGCCAGCGCGACGAGCCCGTTGCGCCAGGCGCGGCCAGCGCTGTCGCTGATCACGACGGCCGGCGCTACGCCGAAGCGCGACTGCAGGCTGAGCCGCAGTGCGGCACAGCTGGCATCGGGATCGTTGGGGAGCAGCAGGACACGATCGCCATCACCGTCCACGTTCGAGCGGTCGACTCCCGCGTTGGCGAGAACGAATCCGAGACGGTGCTCGGTGATGAGCAGCCCGGGGCGCCAGCGCAGCACCTCGCGGGACTCGCGCAGAATGACCTCGACCAGCCGCGGATCCTTGCCGACGGCGGCCGCCAGCTCGGTGGCGCGATGCCCCGCGGTGACGGTCGCGAGGTCGACGTAACGTGCCTCGGCTTTCGAGACGACCTTCTGGGTGACCACGAGTACGTCACCCTCGCGTATCGGCAGCCGAGCGTGCTCGAGGGCGTCGCCCAACATGCGCGCGAGGTCGTCGCCCGGTTCCACGGTTGGAATGCCGGGGATGGCGTAGAGGGTGAGCTGCGGCGACGTCACGGCGACGACCCCCTTACGCGTGCCGCGACGTGGCTGCGCGCATGCGCGGGGCGACGGCTAGCCAAAACGCGGCGGCGGGGCACCCACGGCCGCGCCGCCGCGGCGGCGCGCGTACGGGTACGCGGGCGCCGCCAAGGGGCCGGCTTCGAATGAGCGGCGCCGACGCTCTTGCGGGACGTCGCCGTACAACGTCGAGCGCTGGCGTGGTCGTCTCTCGACGGAGCGGATCAACGTCTCCATCTGCTGTGGCGGGAACTCCTGGCCGAAGCCGGCGCCGGCGGCGCGGGTGATCGATTCGTTCATGAGCGTGCCGCCGAGGTCGTTGGCGCCGGCCTGCAGAGACAGGGCCACCCCGGCCGGCCCCATCTTCACCCACGACGTCTGTATGTTGGTCAGATACGGATGCAGAGCAAGGCGGGCGACGGCGTGCATCAGAACGGCCTCGCGCAGGGTCGGGCCCCGGCGTGCCGCGCCTTTGATGTAGAGCGGCGCCTGCTGGGCGACGAAAGGCAGCGGCACGAACTCGGTGAAGCCGCCGGTACGCGCCTGCAGGGCGCGCACGCGCAGCAGGTGTCGCGCCCAGTGTCGCGGCTCGTCCACGTGGCCGAACATGATGGTGGCGGTAGAGCGCAGGCCGGCGACGTGTGCCGCCTCCATGACCTCGAGCCACTGCGCCGTCACAATCTTGTCCGGGCAGATGACTGCGCGCACCTCGTCGTCGAGCACCTCGGCCGCGGTGCCGGGCAGCGTACCGAGACCGGCCTCTGCGAGCGCGGTCAAAAACTCGGCCAGCGTCATGCCCAGCGTGCGAGCCCCGTGCCATACCTCGAGCGGTGAGAAGGCGTGCACATGTATGTCGGGCTCGGCGCGCTTGACGGCGCGGCAGATGTCGAGGTAGGTCCGGCCGCTGTAGTGAGGATGGATGCCACCCTGCAGGCAGACCTCCGTGGCGCCGCGCTGCCACGCCTCGCGGGTACGACGGGCGATCTCGGCAATATCGAGATCGTAAGGCTTCTCGCGCAGCCGCTCGGCAGGCTTGCCCTTGGAGAAAGCGCAGAAACCGCACTTGAAGTAGCAGACATTGGTGTAGTTGATATTGCGGTTGACCACGTAGCCCACCGACGCGCCGCTGACCGCCGCGCGCAGCTCATCCGCGGCGCGGCAGACGTGCTCGAACTCGCGCCCGCGCGCGCGGAAGAGCGCCACGATGTCGCCCTCGGTCAGCGCCCGGCCGTCGAGGGCACGGGCGAGAACGCCGGTCAATGCGGCATTGGGGGCGCGCGCCAAGCCGCTCGCTCCCCTGCCGACGCCGAGCTCCGGCAGCGCCCCCGGCAGCCCGGCCGTCCAGTGGTCTTCGCGGCCCAACCCTTCGGCATCGGCGCGCCGCAGCACCGCGGCATGCAGCGCGCGGTCGATCCAGCGCGCCCGCTGCCGAACGAAGTGCGGGTAGACCGGCAAGCGCGCTGCGAGGGTCTTACCCTGCGCCTCGGTGGCGTGGCGCAGCGCGTCGAGCTGCGGCCAGGGCGCCTCGGGGTTGACGTGATCCGGCGTTATGGGTGAGACCCCGCCCCAGTCGTTGATGCCGGCACGGAGCAGCTGGCCGAGATGGTGCGCGCTCAGGTTCGGTGGCGCCTGAATGCTCATCGTCGGGCCCAGCACGAGGCGGGCGATGGCGATGGTCCACAGGTGCTCCTCGCGCGACGCCGCCGGCAACGTCGCCATCAACGTGCCCGCCTTGGGGCAGAAGTTCTGAACGATGACTTCCTGCAGGTGGCCGTATCGCTCGTGCAGCCTTCGCAGAGCCAGCAGGGACGACACCCGGTCGTGTCGGGTCTCGCCGATGCCGACGAGAATGCCCGTTGTGAACGGGATATCGAGCTCGCCGGCGACGCGAATGGTCTCGAGCCGGACCGCCGGCTGCTTGTCGGGACAGCCGTAGTGCGGTCCGCCCCGCTCGCAGAGATGGGCCGCCGTCGATTCGAGCATGAGCCCCGCCGAGACGGAAACCCGGCGCAGCCGTGCGAGCTCCGACCGCGTCATGACCCCCGGATTGACATGGGGGAGCAGCCCACTGGCTGCCTGGACCCGCTCGGCGACGGACGCCAGGTAGTCGATCGTCGATTGAAAGCCGAGCCCGGCGAGGGCGCGGCGGGCGGCGCGGTAGCGTGCTTCCGGTCGGTCGCCGAGGGTGAACAGGGCTTCGTGACATCCCGCTGCGGCGCCGGCGCGGGCAATGTCGATGGCCTCGTCGACGCTGAGATAGGCCGGCTCGCCCCCGCCCGGTGTTCGCGCGAAGGTGCAATAGCGACAGACGTCCCGGCAAAGGCGCGTCAACGCAATGAAGACCTTGGGCGAGTACGTGACCAGCCCCCCCCAGGCTGAATCTCGCAGCTGCGATGCAGCCGCCATCAGCGAGTCGAGGTCGTCGTGACCGACGAGCGCCCGAGCCTGCTCGTCGCTCAAGCGGTGGCCACCGGCCGCGCGGGCAATCAGGAACTCGCTCTCAACGGTCATGCTCGGCGCTCGTCAACGGGTCTCCCCGGCGTAGAGGGTTGCGTCCGCGCGCCGGCGGGTCGCTGTGAGTCGGCGCTGCGCCGCGCTCACGCGCGGGCGGCGGACGCACGCTCGCGCGGGTCGTCGCTACGGAATGATCGGGCAAACGCCGATGGCGGGCAAGGCCGGGTCGACGGCCACGCCGGCGGTGAGATTCACGGCGACGCACCACCGTGCTAGCGCACCGTTGGCGGTGCGCGCTGGTCAGAGTCCTGACGGGCATGGCAAGATGTTTGCGATTGCGCGATGCGGTGGTCGTCCGCCGGAGACGGCCACGTATGCCGCGCCTCGGCACCGAATCACCCAGCGAGGCGAATGATGAGATTTGGCTACAAGGCGTCCGCGGAGCAGTTCGGACCGCGCGAGCTGCTCGAGTTTGCCGTGCACGCCGAGACGGTAGGCTTCGACACGGTGATGGTGAGCGATCACTTCCAGCCGTGGCGGCACTCGCAGGGCCACGCGCCGTTCTCGTTTGCCTGGCTGGGTGCACTCGGCGAGCGCACGTCCCGGGTCGTTCTCGGCACGAGCGTGGTCACACCGACGTTCCGCTATCACCCGGCCGTTGTCGCCCAGGCGATGGCAACGCTGGGCGTGCTCTATCCCGGGCGGATGCTGCTCGGGGTGGGCACCGGTGAGTCGCTCAACGAGGTGCCGGCGACGGGCATCGAGTGGCCGCCTTTCCGGGAGCGTTTCCGGCGTCTGCGCGAGTCCATCGCGCTGATGCGCCGTCTGTGGAGCGAGGAACGTGTGAGCTTCGAGGGCGAGTACTACCGCACCGACTGCGCCACCCTCTACGACCGCCCCGATACCCCGGTGCCTCTCTATGTCGCCGCCGCCGGCCCGACCGCCGCCCGTCTCGCCGGTCGCGTCGGGGATGGCTTCATATGCACCAGCGGCAAGGCGCCCGAGCTGTACCGTGAGACGCTGCTGCCCGGCGTCGCGGAAGGGATGGACAAGGCGAACCGCGAGCCCGGTGCCGTCGAGCACATGATCGAGGTGAAGGTGTCCTTCGATACCGATCGCCGGCGGGCGCTCGAGGATACGCGACACTGGGCCGCGCTTGCTCTGTCGCCGGAGGAGAAGATGGGCGTCGAGGACCCGATGGAGATGGAGCGCCTCGCCGACGCGCTTCCGGTCGAGCGGGCAGCGAGCCGCTGGATTGTCTCGGACGATGCGGACGAGCACGTAGAGCGGATCAACGAGTATGTGGATCTCGGTTTCACGCATCTCGTGTTTCACGCGCCGGGTCCCGATCAGCGCCGGTTCCTCGACCTCTACGCGGCGGATGTGCTGCCGCGCATGCGCGAGCGCTGGGGAGGCTGAGCACGCCGCGACCGCAAACACGCCCGACGACGCTGGGCCGCCGCGGACCCGACGGCTCATCGGGCGAGACGCTCGACGATGCCGGCCGCGCGCAGATAGGCGTAGGCGCGCGTCGCCGAGGGCGTTCGGGCGAAGGCGCGCAGGTCGCGCGGCGTGTCGACATCCAGACCGAGCGCGTGGCGGCGCACGACGCGGGGCTCGATGCCCAGCTCACGCGCTTTCGCGATGTGGGGATAGAAGCTGTCGTTGCCGAACCGCAGCGGCAACACATCGGGTGGCGAGCAGGTCACCGCATTGGAACCCTTCTCGTCGCGCGACGGGGCGATCGTGACGGCGGGCGCCCCTGCGGCGTGGGTCACGAGCAACGCACGGATGTCGGTGCCCGACAGCAGGGGAAGATCGCCGGGGAGCTGTAGCATCGTGTCGGCGCCCTGCGCCGCCAGGGTACGGGCGGCAAGTGCCGCGGCCTTGGTGTGGCCGCGGTTCGTACGCTCGCGCAGCACGTGCCCGCCGTAGCCCCGGGCGAGCCGCTGCACCTCGGCATCAGCGGTGACGACGAGCACCCCGGCAAGCTCGTCGACCCGGGTGAGGGCCGCGAGCACATCCTCGAGCATGGCCCGGAACAGGGCCTGGCGCTCAGCGCCGTCGAGCAGAGGGGACAGCCGCTGTTTGGCCGCGGCGAGGCTCTTCACGGGCACCGCGGCCCACACCAGGGTTGCCATCAGCGCGGGGCCTGTGGCCAGGCCACGAGGCCGGATGTGGCGAAGCGGGCCGACGCCACGACGTGTCGGTGCCAATCCTTGTGCTGGGAGGGTTGATTGGGCATGGTTGGGCAATGTGCCTTGCCCGTATCCGGTTTAGCAAGCGAACGAGGTGATCGACATGGTCCGCGTATCCTTATCGCTGTACCCGCAGCACGGCAGCTACATCGACATCCGGCGCGCCGCCATGGAAGCCGAGGAGCTCGGCGTGGATGTGCTTTACACGTGGGACCATTTCTTTCCCCTCATGGGCGATGCCGACGGCAAGCACTTCGAATGCTGGACGCTGCTGGCGGCGCTCGCTGAGGCAACGCAGCGAATCCCGCTGGGGCCCATGGTCAGCTGCAACTCCTACCGCAATCCGGACCTGCTTGCCGATATGGCGCGCACCATAGACCACATCGCCGGAGGGCGCTTCATTCTCGGCATGGGTGCAGGGTGGTTTCAGCGCGATTACATCGAGTACGGCTACGACTTCGGTACCGTCGGCAGCCGGCTGCGGGCGCTCGAAGCGGCGCTGCCCAGGATCAAGGCGCGGCTCGCGCGCCTCAATCCGGCGCCGGTGGGCCGACTGCCTATCCTCATCGGCGGTGGCGGTGAGAAGGTCACTCTGCGGTTGGTCGCCCAGTACGCGAACATCTGGCACGGCTTCGCGAACAGGACCGAGACGCGCAGCGAGGCCGACACTGTCCGCCACAAAAACGCGGTGCTCGACGGCTGGTGCCGAGAGATCGGCCGCGATCCGGGCGAAATCGAGCGATCGATCGGTGTGCCACTCGATCGCCTCGATCTCGCCGACGACGTGCTGGCGGCAGGTGCCGACGAGCTCTTCGTCGGCGTCGATGGGCCGCGTTATGACCTCGGGCCGGTCAAGGAGTGGCTCGCGTGGCGCGACGGTGTCAATGCCAGGCGGAGCGGTGGCGATGAGTGAGCCCGTGCCGCACGCCGCCGTCGTTAGGTGCTTTGACACCCTCGACGAGGTCAGCGCGACCGTCGCCCGCGAGTTCGTCGCCTTGGCGCGAGAGGCAATCGCCGCGAAGGGGCGCTGCACCGTCGCTCTCACTGGGGGTACGACGCCGCGCCGCTTGTACGGGCTGCTTGCCGCCGAGCCGCTGCGCAGTACGGTGTGCTGGCGTCGCGTTCATCTGTTCTTCGGTGACGAGCGCGCCGTGGCGCCGACGCATCCCGATTCCAACTACGGCATGGTGCGGGACGCACTGCTCGATGCGATCGAGATACCGCCGCCTAACGTGCATCGGATGCCGGCCGAGCGCGCCGACCTCGACGCCGCGGCGGCGGCATACGAGGCGGAGCTGGCCGCCGTCTTCGGGCGGTCCGCGCAGGGCTCTCCCCCGCGCTTCGACGTGGTGCTGCTGGGCATGGGCGAGGATGGCCACACGGCCTCGTTGTTCCCGGGCACGCCTGCGCTTGCCGAGCGCTCGCGCTGGGTGGTCGGTGTCGCGGCGGCGGGCGTCGCGACGCGCCGCATGACGCTTACGCTGCCCGTGCTCAACAACGCGGCGCACGTTTGGATCCTGGTGGGCGGCGCGGCGAAGCAGCAGGCGCTGCGGCAGGTGCTCGCAGGCGACGGCGAGCACGAGCGCCTGCCTGCCGCGTTGATTTGCCCAGCTTCCGGCGAGCTGACCTGGTTCGTCGATCGAGCCGCCGCGGGCGGGGTGAGAGGATGACGGGGGCGTCGATGGACGGGGCCGGCCCCAACGCGGCAGCGGCGGCTTACCCATGAATCCGTTTGCGCTTCGCGAGATCGGCGACACCGGCGTCTACGTCACACAGCTCGGGCTCGGCGGCGCGCCGCTCGGCGATCCGCTGCACAGCATTGACGAGCATCGAGCGGAGCAGACGCTGGCGGCTGCCCACGAGGCGGGAATCCGCTTGTTCGACACGGCGCCGTGGTATGGCAACACCAAGAGTGAGCATCGCTTCGGCCACTTGCTGCGCACGCGACCCCGGGGTAGCTACGTTCTAGCGACCAAGGTCGGGCGCGTGTACCGCCGACCCGCGGACCAGCAGTCCTTCGAGCAGTCGCCGTGGGCGCAACGCTGGCGAGGAGGGTTGCGTTTCGACCTGCGCTTCGACTATTCGCGCACGGGCGTGCTGCGCGCCTACGAGGACAGCCTTATGCGCCTCGGTATCAACACGGTGGACGCCTTGGTGATACACGATCTCGACTTCAAGCATCATCGAGACGAAGAGGGTGTATCGAAAGCATTCGCGGAGCTCGAGGAAGGCGGTGGTTTTGCGGCGCTACAAGAGTTGAAGGACACTGGTGAGATCGGCGCAATCGGGGCAGGCATCAACCATCTTGGTATGATCCCGCGTTTCGTCGAGCGCTTCAGCGTCGACTATTTTCTCGTGGCCATGCCCTACACGCTGCTCGATCAGCAGGCGCTCGCGCAAGAGCTTCCGCTGTGCGAGGCACGCGGGATCAGCGTTGTCATCGGGGCCGTTTTTGCGTCCGGGATACTGGCGAGCGGTGCCCGCGAGGGCGCCTCGTACAACTACGCGCCGCCGGAGCAGGCCGTCATCGAGAAGGTTCAGCGCATCGAGGCGGTCTGTAATCGTTACGCTGTTCCCATGACGGCGGCGGCGCTGCAGTTCCCGCTCGGGCATGCAACCGTCGCTGCGGTCATACCGGGAGCCGATTCACCGGAGCAGGTGCGGCACAACATTGCTTCGATGGCGGTGGACATACCGTCGGAGCTTTGGGCCGAGCTCAAGCACGAGGGTCTGTTGGTGCGGGAAGCGCCCGTGCCTGCCTAGGGGTGGGTTGGCGTGACGGCGCAAGCGCCTCGTCGCTGCCCGAGCAGGTCGTGCGCTTGCCGTCGTCCGCGCAGGGCACCGTCGCGCTCGCCGCGGGCGGCGCCTGCCGGCATCGAACGGGCTCCGCCTGTCACCGCGCCATCGTTGGCACCGCTGCCGGCAAGCAGGGAGTGCGGTCAGGTGATACAGTGGCCGGCGGGCGGCAGCGGTGGCACATGGTGAGCGGCGCGCAAAAAGAAGTCTTCCTCCACGTTGGTCTGGGGAAGGCGGCGTCGACTTACCTGCAGCAGAAGGTGTTTCCGCGGCTCCGGGGGGTGCGCTACATTCCTCGTCGGCGCTATGCGCGGGCTGCCGAAATTATTGCCGCGGGGCCGCCGGGCAAGTACCTCGTGTCGCGCGAGTTCGGCCTGGAGTTCGAGCGGAAGGTCAGCGAGTTCGCGCAGCGGTGTCCCACCGCCAGCCCGATCATCGTGTTGCGCAGGCACGACGAATGGATCGCCTCGCAGTTTCGACGTTATGTCAAGAACGGCTGGCACCGGTCATTCGAGGCGTTTTTCGATCGCGAGCGTGATGTCGGCTTGTGGAAGAGGAGTGACCTCGAGTTCTTCGCCAAGCTGCGTTTGCTCGAGGCGCAGTTTGGGCGCCCGCCGCTGGTGCTGTTCCACGAGGTGCTTCGTCACGAGCCGCTGCGTTTCATAGACAGCCTTGCCGATCACATGGGCGCCCGTTGGGATCAACGGCGGGTATCGCTCGACCCCGTGCACCGGTCGTACAACGACAAGCAGCTGCGATTCATGCGCAGCGCGAGCCGCATCATCTTCCGGCACCGCGGCGTTCGCGCCTATCAGGAGGAGACCCGCGTGGGGCGCCGGGCGCGCATGCTGGTCTGCTACGCTGTGCTGGCTGTGGGGCGGGTCGTACCCGCGGCCTGGGTGTCGGAGGAGCCCCTCATCCGCGCAGAGACGCTCGCCGGCATCCGCGACGATTACCGGGAAGACTGGCAGCGCTGCCTCGATTTCGCGGCGGCGAGCGAGGCTCCGCGGCAGCGCCCCGGGAGTGCCGCCGCCGTCTGACGGCCACCGCCAGGACGGCGGCCGCTGCTGGCCGGGCGAGGCCGGCGACGTCGACACCGGTGCGCGCCGGCTAGGCCGGATGCCGGTCGCGCGTCGCCGAGGCTAGCTTGGTCGCGAGCAACGGCGGCAGCATGCTGTCGAGGCGCTCGCGGACCACCTCGGGAGTGATCATGCGGTAGTACGCCGCGAGGTTCGCGTTGACGTCGGACACCGCCTTCTTCCAGTTCTTGTCCTGAATATGGAGCGCATCGCCGAGATCGACGCCCTGGTGCAGCGCGTTGAGCGTAGGCATCCACTGATGCTTTGAGGTGCGCGGTGAAAAGACCGCGAGCGTCGGGACGCCGACGGCCTCGGCGATGTGGCGCGATGCGCTGTCGTTGCCCACCAGTATGTCGCAGTTACTGATCAGCGCCGCGAGCTCGCGCACATCGGCGGTCTCCACACCGCTGACTACGGCGTGAGCGTTGCCGACCTGGCGTGCCGCGTCCTCCACGTAGCGCCGTTCGCCCGGGCCCCAGGTGAGCACGGCCTGAGCGCCGTAGTCGGCGATGCAGCCCCGAATAAGCGCGACGAAGTAGTCCAAAGGCCATGTTTTGTAGGGTCGCGACGACGTGATGTCGAAGGCGAGGACCGGGCCATCGAAGTCGACGCCGGCCGCCGCCATCCGTTGCCGCATCGCGGCGACTTCGGTGTCGCCGAGGTAGATGGAAAACCCGCTGACCGTTTCAATCGGTCGGCCCAGCCCGCCCAGCAACTGCAGTCGCCGTTCCACCACATTCATGCCCTCGACGCGGCGCGGCACGGTGACGTCATACACCCACGCGCGCGAGCGGGGGTGATCGAAGCCGATACGCAGCTTTGCCCCCGAGAAGAGCGTCGTCAGGGCGCTCGCCGGAAGCGTTTTGAGATCCAGCACGATTTCATAGCCCGTGCGCCGAAGCTGTAGGATCTTGGCGAGGTAGCGCAGCGGTCGGCGCCGCTCCTCGCGCGTCACCGCAACGATGTTGTCGATGTCGGGGTGGTCGATGAACAGCGGCGCCACATGATCGTAGAGCATGTAGTCGATGCGGGCCTCGGGGAACGTCCTGCGCAGGCTGCTGCACACCGGTAGCGACACGACGGCATCGCCGATCCGCTTGAGTTGAATAACCAGAATCTTCATGGCATGAGCGCAGCGCCACTCGCGCTGTCGTCGGGGCCTGAGCCAGCGGACCATTGTCCCACATTCGACCCCGCTCGAGAGGGCAGCTGCGAAAGCCACTACTTCGCCACATCTATTCGATAAACTGCCGACGTCGCCATAGCGTGCGGCGTGCCGGGAGTCGCAGCAGACTGCGCCAGCTTCCGGCCGTCGCTACGTCGGTATCCGGTGCAGCCTGAACGACACGCAGTGGAGGTGAAGTGACCTGATGATACGGCGGCGGAAAAGCGAACTGGCGCGCATCGAGCGCCGCTACGCCCGCAGGGACGTGTTCCGGGGCCGCGGGAAGCGTCGCGTGCGTTGGATGTTCTGGGGCGCGATCGGCTTCACGGCCTGGGTGTCCGTGGCGGCGGCGCTGATGGTGGTGTGACGTGTGCTCGCTGCGGGCGGCTTTCGCGGGCGACGGCTTCGGATAAGCCAGGCGGTTGTCCGCCCCGCCCGCGTCGGTCCCGAGGCGCGTGTGAAAACGGCCCCCGGCGCGGCTCACACGCCGCGCTCTTGCTGATTTCGGGTCGCCGAGCCGAGCCGCCGGGGCCGTAGCGCCCGGCGCGTGGGCCGAAAAGCCGGTTCGACGGTCAGCGGCGGCCGCTAATCCAACAAAATTTGCCGTTCGTCTGGATTTTTGCACCGCGCTCGGCTATAAAAAACTACAAGAGCAGTGTGACAGGGGGTGATCATGAGCACATCGGCCTGGACTACCACCGGCAGCATCGCCATGCGGATGCCGCGAGGCGCGGGATTGCGCAAGGCGGCGATCGTTCGAGCCGCGGCACTCGCGGCGCTGGTGCTGAGCCTTACGGATGGCGCCTTGACAGTCGTTCTCGGCGGCTATGGCGTCACGGAGGCCAATCCGATCATGGCCGTCCTGCTGGATACCGGAACCTTCTGGTTCCTGCTGATGAAGTGCTCCATCACCGGGATTTGCCTGTTGTTCTTCGTCCGACACGCTGACCACCTGTTTTTTGGAATGCTGCGCGGCGGTCGCGTCGTGCACCTCGTGCTCGGCGGCTATGCCCTGATAGTCGCCTACGAGCTCACTGCACTCTCCCTCGTCGTTAACAGTGCCTAAGGCGCTGGCGGCGTCGCTAAGGTAAGCGGTCCGACCGCACTCGAGCCTGGCGACGCCGGCAGCGTCGGCCGGCGCGGTTCTGCGAAGTCCGCGCTGCCGCCATGCCGCCATCGGCTGACCGGACCCCTGTCGTAGCCCCGCGCGCCTGAAGTGCCGTGGCGGGCTTCGTGCCGTACGTCTGGAGGCGGGCGCGCGGAAAACATCCTTTGGCTGCCGGCGGCGGCCGGGGTCGACGCCATGTCGGCGGCGCTCGCAGGCTCGTGCGGGCTCGGGCCGCTGGCCCGTGAGAGAATGCCGTCATGGTCTCTGAGTCGGAAACCTTCGTGACGTCGACGCCCGAAGAGCTCGGACTTGCATCGGCGAGGCTCGGGCGCATCCGCGACTGGATGGGACGCTACGTCGACGAGGGCAAGGTGCCGGGCATGCTGGTGCTGCTCGCGCGCGGCGGTCGGGTCTGCTTCCTGGAAGCCTGCGGGCGCTCGGTCGTTGAGAACGACCGCCCTATGACCTCCGATACCCTGTTTCGGTTCTACTCCATGACCAAGCCGATCACCTCGGTCGCGGCGCTCGTGCTCTACGAACGGGGCCTGTTCCAGCTCGACGACCCGGTGGGTCGCTTCGTGCCGGCGCTCGCCGACATGCACGTCTACGTGCGTGGTCCCAGCGACGCCCTGCGCACGGAGCCGGCACGGACGCCGATCACCATTCGCCAGCTCCTCACCCACACCTCGGGGCTGATATACGGGCTCTTCGACGAGGGGCCGTTGAGCGAGCTCTACAAAGGCAGGCGCACCAATTTCATGCGGGACGAGGGACCGCTCGGGGAGATCGTCGAGCGCCTCGCCACCATCCCGCTGGCGTTTCATCCCGGTACCCGCTGGCGCTACGGCGTCTCGACCGACGTGCTGGGCTATCTGATCGAAGTCCTGTCGGGAGAGCGATTCGATCACTTCCTGCACCGGCATATCCTGGGCCCCCTCGGCATGACGGACACGTGCTTCGACGTGCCCGTCGAGAAGGTCGATCGACTCGCCGCACTCTACGGGCCGGGTCGCGGTGGACGCTTGGAGCTGCTCGACCCGTCGCAGCAGAGCGTGTTCACGCGGACCGCCGTCACGCATTCCGGCGGGTCCGGCCTGGTCTCGACCCTCGGAGACTACTTCCGCTTCACCGAGATGCTGCGGCGCGGGGGCGAGCTCGGTGGCGAACGTCTGCTGGGGCGCAAAACGGTCGAGCTCATGACGAGCAATCATCTGGCGGGGGACATGGCCGCCATGGGCGAGTCCGTGTTCAACGAGAGCACCGTGGAAGGCATCGGTTTCGGCCTCGGCGTATCGGTGCTGCTCGACCCGGCCAGAGCGCAGATCCTCGGCTCCCCGGGCGAGTTCGCCTGGGGCGGTTTCGCCAGCACCTCTTTCTGGGTAGACCCGGTGGAGGATCTGACCGTCATTGCGCTGACGCAGCTGCTGCCGTCGTCGACTTATCCGCTGCGCCGCGAGCTGCGCGTGCTCAGCTATCAGGCATTGACCTGAGCGGGCGAACGCCATGAGGTGTCGGAACGCCGGGGGGCGGGGCCCGGATGCGTCGTCGCGGCCGCGGTGGACGGTTGGCCTGCTGAGCGCAGCGGCCATCGGCGACCTGACCCGGGTGGAGGTGGATTTTCTCGCCGTCGACAGCGGTCTTGCGACGCGGCGATTCATCGACGCGGCGCAGCAGGTCGGCGAGACGGTCCACGTGTTGACCATCAACGACCCCCTCCGCATGCTGCGGGTGATCGGCAAGGGCGCCGACGGCATCATCACCGATGAGCCGGCGCTGGCCAGGGAGGTGCTCGCCCAGCGCGAGAAGATGGGCGCCGCGGAGCGACTGCTGATCAGTCTGGCCGTCCGGGTGGGCGCCGGCGCTGGGCGGATGGACCCGAGCTCAGCGGTCCAGTAGCCGCGGGGCGCGCGCCATGGTGCCGATGTTTCCCCCCGACCTCGCTCCGCTCGCGATCACCGGCCTCGTCGCGCTCAGCTTCTTCACCTCCGCGGTGACCGCCGCCATCGGGCTCGGCGGTGGTTTGATGCTGCTCGCGGTCATGGCCTCGGTGCTGCCGCCCGCGACCCTGCTGCCCGTTCACGGCATTGTCCAGATCGGCTCGAACGTCGGCCGTGCTGCGCTGATGCGGGGCAGTATCGGCAGCGGAATCGTCTTGCCGTTCACGGTTGGCGCCGTAATCGGCGCGGCGCTCGGAGCGCGCGTGTTCGTGGCGCTGCCGGTCGGCGTGCTGCAGGCGGCGATCGCGCTGTTCATCCTGTACTCGGTCTGGGCGCCCCGCCTGCGCTTGAGTCGCATGCCGCGTTCGGGCTTTCTGCCGGTCGGGGTGGTGACGACGTTTTTGACCATGTTCGTCGGCGGTACCGGGCCACTGGTGGCAGCGTTCGTCTCCTCGCAGCCGCTCGACCGCGAAGGGATCGTCGCCACCCATGCGGCATGCATGTCGGTGCAGCACAGCTTCAAGGTGGTCGCATTCGGCTTCATCGGCTTTCACCTGCTACCGTGGTTGCCGCTCGCGGCAGCGATGATTGCGGCCGGCTTCGCGGGTACGGTCCTCGGCCGCCGCATACTGCTGCGTCTTCCCGAGCAGACCTTTCGCTGGCTGTTCCGCGTCGTGCTGACGCTGCTCGCCGCGCGTATGCTGATCGGCGGTGTCATGGGGTGACGCCAGCAGCGACGGGGTCCGTGCCGAGGACGGCGGCGCGCGAGCTTCGCTCGGCGACGACGGCGGCCGAGAAGGCTTGTCGCAGCGCGTGCAGCGCGGCACACTCCCCGGCGGCGTGCTCTGGCGACTTCCGGCCGAGCATTCGCGCCGACCTGACACGCAATTCCGCAGCGCCTCGCTGTCGCAAGGCCCTGCCCTAAAAGCGGCGCTCGGCAACGGTCGCGGCAACGGTGACGGGGGAGGCCCGCGGCTCGGGCAGGTATTGACCGAGGGCGCTGCAAGCTGCCACCCGCCGGCAGCGGCAACAACGCTCGGGCAGCGGGCGGAGACGCGCATATGCACGATTTGGTGATCCGCGGCGGCACGGTCGTCGATGGCACGGGCGCTGTCCGCCGCACGGCCGACGTGGCCGTGAACGGCGGCCGCATCAGCGAAGTCGGGAAGCTCGGCGGCCCGGGGCGTCGCGAGATCGACGCCGACGGGCTGCTGGTGCTGCCTGGCTGGGTCGACATCCACACCCATTACGACGGTCAGGCGACGTGGGACCCGTTGCTGACGCCGTCGTCCTGGCATGGCGTCACCACAGCCGTGTTCGGCAACTGCGGTGTCGGTTTCGCACCGCTGCGCCCGGGCACGGAAGGCTATCTGATCAACCTCATGGAAGGTGTCGAGGACATTCCCGGCAGCGTGCTGGCCGAAGGCATCGATTTCCGCTGGCAATCGTTTCCCGAGTACCTGGACGTGCTGGCCGCCACACCCCGGGTCATGGACGTTGCGGCGCAGGTGCCCCACGGGGCGCTGCGCTTCTACGTGATGGGCGAGCGCGGCGCCGACCACGCTGCGCAGCCCAGCGATGCGGAGATCCGGCGCATGGGAGCGCTGCTCGAGGAAGCGCTGCACGCCGGCGCCCTCGGGTTCACCACGTCACGCACGACCAAGCACGTGACCGCCGACGGGCGGCCGACGCCGAGTCTGTCGGCCGCCGAGCCAGAGCTTGCGGGCATCGCGGCGGCGATGGCGAGAGCGGGCAAGGGCGTCATCGAGTGCAACTCCGATCTGGAGGCGGGCGAGCTCGAGCTGTTGTGCCAGGCGGCGCGTCGCGCCGGGCGCCCGCTGTCGATTCTGCTGCTGCAAATGGACGGGGTGCCCGAGCGCTGGCGCGAGACGCTGGCAGGCATCCATGCCGCGAATCGCGCCGGTCTCGACGTCGTCGGCCAGGTCGGCTGCCGACCCATCGGCATTCTCATGGGGCTCGAAACGTCCGTGCACCCCTTTGCGACACATCCGGCCTGGTTGGCGATGAGCGATCTCTCCCCGTCCGAGCGCTATCGCCGTCTGTGCGTCGACGAGAGCTTGCGACAACGGCTCGTCGAGGAGCGCCCGGATGACGAGCAGACGGCGCGAATGGCCTACGCTCTGACCCGCAGCTACGAGCTGGGCGATCCGCCCGACTACGAGCCGGACCCAACCACCAACATCGCTGCCCGGGCAGACGCCGCGGGCCGCGACCGATGGGCATTCGCCCTGGAATTGCTGATGAAGGAGCAGGGCCAGGCGCTGCTGCTCTACCCCTTCGAGAACTACTACGAAGGTAACCTCGACATCGTGCGGCGTATGCTGCTCGACGCGCACACGGTGTGCGGTCTCGGTGACGGCGGTGCCCACGTGGCCACGATCTGTGACGCCAGCTACCCGACGTTCCTGCTCGCGCACTGGGCTCGCGATCGTGCTCGCGGCGAGCGTCTGCCCCTCGAGTTCCTGGTCAGAAAGCAGACCCGGGACAGCGCCTTCTCGTATGGTCTGCGTGACCGTGGCGTGCTGGCACCGGGCTACAGGGCGGATATCAACATCGTCGATTTCGCGGAGCTTGGCGTTACGAAGCCGAAGCTGCGGTACGACCTGCCCGCCGGCGGACGCCGTCTGGTGCAGCGCTCGACCGGTTATCGTCACACCTTCGTCGCCGGTGTCGAGGTCGCTCGCGATGGTACGCACACCGGCCAGCTGCCGGGCGTGCTCGTGCGCGGTGCCCAGCCGGGGCCGGGCGCACGGGCGTCCCGGCTCGATGCGCCCGCCTAGAGCCTGCCCTACGTCGACGCGTCGTCGGTACGGGTCGCGAAGTCGGCCGGGGCGACGATCTCCAGTATCTCGAGATCATCCGAGTGCTCGATCTCGCGATGGCGAATGCCGGCGGGCTGCAGCACGCAGTCGCCCTTGCGCACCAGGCGCACGCCCTGTCCCTCGTACTCGAAGCGCGCCCAGCCGTTCATCACGTAGTACATCTGAAAGTCACAGTCGTGCTGGTGCCACTGGCCGGTGGCGTTGTGGCCCCGCTTCGCCCTCAGCACATGGGCGACGACGTCCCCGCCGGTGGCTGCCTTGATGCCGAGGTCGCGATAATCGAAGTATTCCCGCAGGCCGGGATCCCATTCGGCCTGGTCGGCCTGCTGGTGCGAGAATGACTGCTTACCCTTGATCTCCATCGTTGCCCTCCCGCTGCTGGCGTCCTGCGCAGAGCGCGGACGAAAGGTTTGCTGCGTCGCCCACCGCCAAGGATAAACCCTGGGGCGGGCGACGGACACGCCGGTCGCGTCCGGTCCGGGGGGACGCCGAGACCGGCCGACGGAGGCTGCGTCGGTCGGGCCGGCACGCGCCTCCGACTAACTCTTGTAACGGGCACCGCCCTCCTCGACCGTCATGATCCAGGCCACGACGGCGGCCGTGTCGAGCTCGTCACCGTCTCGCCAGGCCATGCTCGCCGCGGAAGTGCGATCGTAGCGAGACGAGCTGTCTGCGCCGGACTCGCGGACCGCTTGCTCGCTGATGGTCTCGAGCCGCTGCTGCCATCGGCGCATGTTGGCGGCGGTGAGATCGACCCAGCCGCGCTCGGGGTCGTCCGCTTTGGCGAGCGGACCGCGCAGCAGCTGCACGCCGTCGCTCAGCAGTATCGGTATTCCGATCGAGACGATGCGCTGACGCAGGTCCGCATCGGCGAACACCTCGCGCTCGAGGTCGGCGGCAAGCTCTGCGGGCGCCGAGGACAGCACGGCGTTGACCGCGCCGCAACGGCGCCTGAGGAGATGCGCTTCGAAAAGCAGCTTGGACAGCCGCGGCGGGCCCAGCATCTCGAATGCCACCGAGGTGCCATGCTCGCGCTCGAGCTGTCGCAGCCGAGTGAGCGCCGCCTCGCGCAGGTGGCCCCCGCGATGGGTCGGCCCCATGACGGCGCCGTCGAGGGCGGCGATGACGTCGCGGCCGGTATTACCGCCGGTGAGCTCGCGAACGACGTTGCGCGCAATCTCCTCGGCGGTGACCAGCTGCATCTGGCCGGGTGCCGTAATCACCTCGAACTCGTCGGCGCTGAACAGGCCGTTCTCGCCCGTGTCGATGTAGACGCCTTCGAGGTCCGTGCCCGCGGGCTCGCCAAACTCGCCGCGCGGCTCAAGGCTGCGGGGGTCGTCGCGCGAGACTGCCCTCTCGGGCGGACAGTCGTAGCGGCTGATGCTGCGCCCGCCGGCGCGGATAGCGCCGTGCGCGATGGCGCGCCAGCCGATGCAGGCGGTCGGTTTGATCTCCTTGACGATCTCCGGACCGCCGGGCGTTCGCGCCATGAGGAAGGTGAGCAGTGTCTGCGCCCCGGCCACGGCCGCTTTGGAGAGCAGCATGCGCGACGGTTTCTCCTCGCCATGGGTGTAGGGGATGTTGAGGCCCATGCCGCCGCTCCCGGAGGTGCCCACCTTTATGTAGGCCTGCGTCCTGGCGCGGCGCAGGGCTTCGTTGAGCAACTGGACGTGGCGGACCAGCTGCGGCACGTACAACGCGGCCAGCAGCTGTTCGACTTCCTCTGCCCAGTCGACCGCCGCCTGCGTGTCGGCGGCGAGCCGCGCCATGCGGCCCGCCGCCGCATAAATATTCTGGTAGCTGAGCGCGGTGGCCGTGTTCATGCAGTCCACGACGGCATCCGCCGGCGTGCCGTCGAGTCCCGCGGCGCGTCCCGACACCAGCTGGTTCAGCAGCGAGGCCGCGATCATCTCCTCGTTCAACGGCTCCAGGACGTCGGCGATCAGTCGCCGGCGTCGCTGCGGGTCGGCGAGCACGGCCGCGCGCGTGAGCGGGCTGCCGGCCTGCCACTCCGCGCGCAGAAACACGTCTCCCCAGGCCGGTTCAATGCGTGTCGATGCCCCCGGAAATTCCGCGCGCAGCGCGGCGCTGCGCTGCTGTGCGCGTTCGGGGCGGCGGGCAGCGACGACGAGGGCCGACGGGGTGCGTGCCATCAGCTCACGGCAGACCGCCGTGCCGACGAGCCCGGCGCCGCCCAGCACGAGAATACGCTTGCCTGCTACGTCCACCGCGTTTCCCCGCCTCGCTGACGGTCGGGCGACGTTCGACCCGGCGGCGCGCGGCGCTGGGGCGCGCGGCCCCGCGTGCTCGTTCCCGGCACGACGGCTGCTGCGTCCGGGTACGGCGACGTTGCGCTGGCGCGGCGTCGCCGGCCACGGCGCTGCGAGCCGCGGCTCCAGTGATCGCGGCATGCCTCATGCGCCGTGCACGCCGGTGCTGCCGCGCGCGGTCGGGGGGCGCCGGCGCGCTGCAGCGGCACGCCGCGATCTGGGGTCGGCCGCGACCGGATCGATACCTCCCGGATCGACGCCGGCTTCAAGGCTGCCCTTCGGACGCCGCTTTGGCGAGCGCATACAGGCACAGGAATTCGTAGGCGAGGGTGGCGCCGGCCAACGCCGTGATCTCGCCGACGTCATAAGCCGGTGCAACCTCGACCAGATCCATGCCGACCAGGCGAACGCCGCGCAGGCTGCGCACGATTTCCAGTGCCTGCGCGCTGGACAGCCCGCCGCACACCGGCGTGCCGGTTCCCGGCGCGAAGGCCGGATCGAGGCAGTCGATGTCGAAGGTCAGATAGGCGCGGTCGCTGCCGACGATGCGTCTGATCTCTGCGGCGACGTCCGCGGGTGATGCGCCGTGCACGCGGCGAGCATCGATGACGTTGAAGCCGAGTGTGTCATCATTCGTCGTGCGAATACCGACCTGCACGGAGCGCTCCGGGACGATCACACCCGCCTGTGCGGCGTGATAGAACATCGTGCCGTGGTCGACACGCCCGTGCTCGTCTTTCCAGGTGTCCGTGTGGGCGTCGAAATGGATGAGAGCGAGGGGCCCGTGCTTGGCGGCGTGGGCGCGCAGCAGCGGATAGGTCATGAAGTGGTCGCCGCCCAATGTCAGCATGGCCACGTCGTGATCGAGCAGACGACGCGCGTGGGCTTCAATGGCTTCGGGGATCGCCTGTGGCCGCCCGTAGTCGAACACGCAGTCCCCGTAATCGATCACCGCGAGGCGGTCGAAGGGATCGAACTCCCACGGCCACTGCCTCTCCCAGGCGATGTTTGTCGACGCGGCGCGGATCGCCCTGGGCCCGAAGCGGGCGCCCGGCCGGTTGCTGGTGGCGGTGTCCAAGGGGACACCGCTCACGGCGACGTCGACGCCGGTGAGCTCCCGCGTGTACTTGCGACGCGCAAAGCTCAGTGCCCCGGCGAACAGCTGTTCGGGTGAGGTGCCGTAGAGGCTGGTCGCGGTGAACGCGTTGTCACCGCCGGATTTGCTGGTCATGTCGCCAATTATTCCGCGATCGGCGCGCTGTCGCCAGACGCGGCGACGCGCGTCGGCACGCCGCGGCATCTCGCCCACCGCGTCGGAGCGCCGTCCGGCCGCGGGGCGTGTCAGGGGACGTTCTGCCAGTAGGCGTCGACGCGGGCCTGGATCTCGTTGAGCAGTGCCTCGGCGCGCGTGGGCTGGAACAGGTGGCTGAAGCGGCCCTGCAGGCGCAAATACTCCTCGACCGGTACCCGAGGGTGCGGGATCTTGGTGTGCACGATCTGTCCGTCGACGTATTCCTTGAGCGGCCAAACGCCGCTGCGGACAGCCAGGCGACCGATTTGGGCGCTCTCCCGAGGATCGTAATCCCACCCCGTGGGACAGGGGGCCAGCGCAAGCACCAAGCGCGGACCCCGCAGCGATTTCGCCCGCTCGATCTTGCGCGCGAGGTCGAGCGGCTCGGAGCCGATGACGGTCGCCACGTAGCTCGGGCGGTGCGCTGCCCAGATCGAGAACAGATCCTTCTTGTAGCCCGGAAAACCGCGGCTGCCGCGAGTGGTGGCGGTGAGCGCCGCATGGGGGGTGGCCTCGGAGGCTTGCTGACCCGTATTGCCAAAGCCTTCGTTGTCGTAGCAGATGTAGAGGAAATCCAGGCCGCGGTCGATGGCGCTTGAGGTCGCCGACAGACCCATTCCGTAAGCGGCGCCATCGCCGGTCAGCACCACCACCTGGAGATCGTCGGCCTCGGCGATTCGCCCGCTCTCGCGCAGCACGTCGAGGGCGTCGCGCACCCCCTGTGCTCCGGCCGGGGCCGAGGCCATGGCGGTGTACAGCCACGACCCCCGAAAGGGGGTGAACGGGTACACGGAGAGCAGCGTCATGCAGCCCGCGGCGTTCACGAACACGGTGCGCTCGCCGAGCACGTCGTAGAGCTGGTGCAGCGCCTGCAACCCGCCGCACCCGGCGCACATGGGCGTGCCGGCGCCGAGCAGGTGTGTCGAGGGCAGATCGCGCATGCGTTTGAAGGCCGTCTCGGTCATGGCTTCGGCCTCAGCTCCTCGCGTTCGACGTGTGCGATGGCCTGCAGCTTGCGTACCTCGCGCAGCTCGCTCTCCGTGTACAGCAGTCGCGGCGGCGGGATCTCTCCCGTTTCCGCGGCTCGCTGCGCCACCTTCGCCATCTCGAACAGCTCCTCGACGCTGATGTCGCGGCCGCCCAGTCCACCGATGAAGCTGACCAGAGCGGCTGGTGCGTCAGCGTAGCCGCAGAGCGCCGCTGCCAGCTCGGTGTGCAGCACCCCGCCCTGACCGATCGAGAGGTTCTGGTCGATTACGGCCACGGCCTTTTTGCCGGCCAAGGCTCGTCGTACGCTGTCCGCCGGAAAGGGTCGCAGCAGGCGGGGACGCACCAGGCCGACAGGCCGTCCGCTGGCGCGCAGGCGGTCCACGGCGTCGCGGGCTTTGGTGGCGAACGACCCCATCATGACGAACACGAGCTCGGCATCCTCGGTGCGATAACGGTCGAGCGCCTCGTGGCGCCGCCCGAATGTGTGGGCGAACGCATCGGCCGCCTCGTCGTAGACGTCGAGCGCCTTCAGTGCGGCGAGCTGCGTCTCGTAGCGGAAGTAGGAGTAGCTACCGCCGCCGAGCACCGCCACAGCCTGGCTGAGCGGCGCGCTGGCACGGAACCCCAGCCTGCCGACGTCGAACTCACCGACGTAGCGTGCCGCAGCCCCGGGGTCGGGAAGCGACACCGGCTCGCGCGTGAAGGACAGGTAGAAGCCGTCGAGGTTGACGATGAGCGGCAGCCGTACGCGCGGGTCCTCGGCCAACCGGTAGCCGATCAGCACGCTGTCGAGGACCTCCTGGCACGTGGCGCAGTGGATCTGCAGAAAACCGCTGTCGCGGGCCGCGAGCACGTCGTTGTGGTCGGGTTCGAGGGTAATCGGCGTGGCGAGACCGCGCGAGACATTGACGAGCACGAAAGGCGCTCGCCAGCCCGTCACGGTATATAGCATCTCCATCCCGTAGAGCAGCCCCTGGCTCGATGTGGCGGTGAACACTCGCACGCCGGTGGCTGCGGCGGCGCCGGCCGCCGTGATCATCGAGTGCTCCGACTCGAGCGTGACCATGCGCGCCGGCATCTCGCCTGAGTCGATCCAGCCGCCAATCGTCTCGATGATTTCGGTCTGCGGGGTGATGGGAAACGCGGGCACGTAATCGGCGCGCGCGAGGCGCGCGGCCCAGGCGGCGGCGGCGTTGCCCGTCAGCAGCCGGCGCGTCATGGCGTGGTCTGCGGCTCGGCGCGCGCCGCTCGCTCGGGTATCGCGCCGATTGCGTGGGGCGGGCACTGCGCGACGCAGATCATGCAACCCTTGCAGTGGTCGTAGTCGATCTGCGGGTAGCCCTGGTTGTCGAGTGCGATAGCGCTGTCGGGGCAGAGGCTGGTGCAGACCCACCAGCACTGCTTGCACAGGCTGTGGTCGATGACCGGCCGCATGGTGCGCCACAGCCCCGTGCGCACCTCGACGCTGGTGGCCGCGGCATGGATGGCTGGCGCGGCGACGCCTGCTTCGTCTAAGGGCAGATCGATCCAGGCGGGGGGCTGGTAGGCGTCGGCGTCCGGCTCCTCCCCCTCGGCGACGACGCCCTCGTGCGCGGCCATCGCATCGTACGCTTCGAGCGCGGTGTCGAGATTGTGGCGCACGGCGTCGGCGCCGATGGGCCCCAGCTCCTGACGGATGGCGTCGGCCAACGCGTCGCGGGAGACCGCGCCCGTGAGCCGGGCGGCAGCGCCGGCGCAGGCGGCCCCCGCATATACCCGCTGCATCGGATCCTCCTGGCCAGCCGGTATCGGCAGCGTGAGCACGGGGCCGGCGGTGTGCAGCCGATGAGCCCATTCCCCAGCCGGGACGTCGGTCATCAACAGCAGCACCGTTCGTGCGCTGACGCCGGCCGTGACACCGGCGGAGGGGACGGGAACCAGCGTATCGTCGGCGACCGCAACCAGATCGGGCGCGCCGATGACACCACGCTCGTGAATCGGCGTTGTGGCAGCCCGTACGTAGGCAAAGATAGGCGCTCCGCGCCGCTCGGCCCCGTAGCGCGGAGCGTCCTGGACCTCGAAGCCGGATTGAAAGAACGCCGAGCCGAGGATGCGGCTGGCGGTCTTCATGCCCTGGCCTCCGCGGCCGTGGAAACGGATTCGGTACATGTGCCTGGTGCCCTCGCGCGAGACAATGTTTGCCGATGGCGCGGCGCCTGCGTTGATCCTTGTCAAGGAAGCGCTCGTTTCGAACGTCGCGCAGCGGCATCCCGCAGCGCGATGGGTGCGCCAGCGAGGACAGCCGTACGAAGGCCCGCCCGAAGGCCCGCCCGGAGGCGGGCCGCAGCCGCGCTGTGAGTTACAATGACCGGGTCGGTTCCCATCGGCCCCATGCCGGGCAGAAGTCCCCTGATGAAATGTGCACGCTGCGGAGCCAGCAATCCGGAAACCGCGAAATTCTGTGCGGCGTGCGGCGCCGTCTCACGAGCGTACTGCGAGCGCTGCGGGCAGAGTAGCCCCGAAGGCAGCCGTTTCTGCATCCGCTGCGGTGCGCAGCTGAGCGCGGAGGTTCACGGCAAGCCGTCCCCGGAGCGCCGCCAGATCAGCATCCTGTTCTGCGATCTCGTCGACTCCGTGCGCTGGACGCACGCCATGGATCCGGAGGATTGGCTGCGCGTGCTGCGTCGCTATCAGGACTGCGCGCGCCGCTGTATCCGTGACAACCACGGTCGCATTACCCGCTACTTCGGCGACGGCATCCTGGCCGTTTTCGGCTATCCGGCGGCGACGGAGCGTGACGCCGAGGCCGCCGTGCGGGCGGGACTCGCCATTGCCGAAGCGGTGCCGCAGCTCGAGGTGCCGCCGCGTGTCGCCGGGGCGCCCCGGCTTCAGGTGCGGACCGGCATCGCCACGGGGGACGTGGTCGTCGGCGACATTATCGGCGACGGTGCGGCGGAGGAGGAGACCGTCGTCGGTGACGCGATCAATCTCGCCGCCCGCCTGCAGAGCCGGGCGCCGCCCAACAGCGTGGTCGTCGACGCCGCGACGCGAGAGCTTTTCGGCGAGCTGTTCGAGTGCCGGGACCTCGGCGCGCAGGAGCTCAAAGGGTTTGCCCGCCCGGTCCGCTCCTGGGAGGTGACGTCGCCGGGAACCTACGAGAGCCTGTTCCGCGCCTCGCACCGTCGTCGCATCACGGCCATGGTCAATCGCGACGAGGAGCTCGCTCACATCGACCGCTGCTGGCGGCGTGCCAGCGAAGGCGCCGGGCAGGTGGTGGTGATCGGTGGTGAGCCGGGTATCGGCAAATCGAGGATTGCCGAGGCCGTGCACCAGCGCCTGAGTGAGCCGCATGCGCGATTGGTTTACCAGTGCTCGCCCATGCACACGACGAGCGCACTGGCGCCGATCGTAGCGCATCTCCAGTTTGCGGCCGGGATCCGCCGCAGTGACAGCGACGAGACCCAGTGGGCCAAGCTGCTGTCTGCAGTGGGCGGCAGCGAGCAGCAGCGCGAAGAGGCCCGCATGTGGCTCGCCGAGCTGCTCGGCATCGCTGCGCCGCCGGGCGCGCCGCAGCCCGATCCGACACTGGATGCGCGAGAGCGTCGCGGCCGTATCATCGAGACGTGTCGTGATCAGGTTCGGGCGTGGAGTGAGAGCCGGCCGCTGTTGCTGGTGATCGAGGATGTTCAGTGGATCGATCCGACGACGCTGGAGCTCGTCGATCTGATCGTGGCGGACGTGCAGACGCTGCCGGTGCTGCTTCTCGTCACTCATCGCCCGGAGTTCGTTCCCCCCTGGCTCGACCGGCCGCACGTCTCGGCCCGGGCCTTGCACAGGCTAACGCCCGATGACGCGGCGAAGTTGGTCGACCGCGTGCAGGGCGGCGCCGAGCTGCCTCGCGCGCTGGCGGCCCAGGTGGTCAAGCGGACCGACGGTATTCCGCTGTTCGTGGAAGAGATGACCGCCGCCATCGTCGGGGCCGGCTTGGAGAGGCGCCCCGATGCGGGTGTGCGGCGCGGCGAGGCCATTCCGTCGACTCTGAAAGGGTCGCTGATGGCCAGGCTCGACGCGCTCGCCGAGGCACGCAAGCTGGCGCAGGTCGCCAGCGTCATCGGCCGGGAGTTTGCCTACTACCTGATCTGCGCCGTCGTCGACTGGTCGGAGCAGCAGCTGGCGGTGCTGCTCGAGCGTTTGCTCACATCGGGTCTGGTGTTTGCCCAGGGGGAGCCGCCGGATGCGACGTACATGTTCAAGCATGCCTTGGTGCGCGACGTGGCCTACGGCACCCTGCTGCGCAGCGAGCGCAGGCAGTGTCATCTGCGCATCGCGAGGGCGCTGGAGTCGCGGTTCCCCGAATTCGTCACCCGTCACCCCGAGGTGGTCGCGCAGCACTACAGCGCTGGGCAGGCTGTCGACAAGGCGGCGGAGTACTGGTTGATCGCCGGAAAACGCGCGGCCGCGCGCTCGCTCACCGTGGAAGCCGTGACACACCTGACCACGGCCCTGCGGCTGTTGCGACGCTTGCCGCGCACGGCCAGCAATCTGCAGCGCGAGCTCGAGCTGCGGGTCGTTCGCGGTCCCGCGTTGCTCACCACCCGCGGCGCGGCGACGCGCAGCGTCCGCCACAACTACGATCGTGCCCTCGAGCTTTGTGGGCAGCTCGAGGAATCGGAGCTGCATTTCGCGGCGTACTGGGGCTCGCTGCGTATCGACGAGAGCTATTCGAGCAAGCTCAAGCGCGTCGAGGGGCTGCAGAGTCTGGCCGAGCGGCTGGGCGACCCGGGCTATGTGTTGCAGGCCCACCACCGGCAATGGGCTACGGTGTTTCACATCGGTCGCCACGCCGAATGCCTCGAGCACGTGCGCGTGGGTCTGCACCTCTACGACGAGGGCGATTACCGTGACCACGGGCTGCGCTACGCGGGTCACGATCCCAAGGTCTGCGGTCATGGGGAGGCGGCGCTTTCGCTGTGGTTGATCGGCCGGCCGGAGGAGGCCCTGCGCCACCTCGAGCAGGCGCTGGCCTGGGCAGAGGAGCTCGGTCACTCGGGCAGCATCGTGCACGCAATGGATATCGCGGCGATGCTGCATCGCTACCGACGCGACGTCGGTGCACTCGAGCGGCAGGCGGAAGCTATGCAGCGCTTTGCCCAGGAACACCGGATGCACGACCACGTCTCGAAGTCCCGCATCTTTCTGGCCTGGACCGCCGGGCAGCAGGGCCGCGTCGAGGAGGCGGTCGCAGCGCTCAGCAGAGAGCTCGATTCCCAGCGCAGGACCAACACGCCGGAGGACTTCCCCGTGTTCTTCGAGAGTCTTTCCGAGATGCTGGGTTTGGCCGGTGCACCCGAGCAGGCGCTCGAGGTCATTGGCGAAGCGTTGGAGATCGCCGGCCGGAACGACATCCTGTACTGGTCGGCGGAGCTGCACCGGCGAAGGGGTGAGGTGCTGCGCCTCATCGCTGGCCGAGGCGACGAGTCGCGGTCGTGTTTCGAGCGCGCGCTGGGCATCGCGCGCCGGCAGCGTGCGCGCAGCCTCGAGCTGCGTGCCGCGATCAGCCTCGGCCGCCACCTGCTTGACGGCGGCCAAGCGGACAAGGCGCGAGCGACGCTGGCGGCGGCGCTCGACGGGTTCGCCGCAGCGCAGGACAGCGACGACCTGCGCGAGGCGCGGGTGCTCATGGCGCGACGGCCATGAGCAGCGGACGTGGCGCGTCGACGGCGGCGGTGCATACGTCGCCGTGAACGCCGCCGGTTTGCGCGCCCTGCTGCGCGAGCACGGCGATCCGGGAACCAAGCAGTATCACACGGGCACGCATCGCGTCTGCGCCCCGGATGTGACACTGGCCCGCGTGCGTCCGCTCATGCCGGAAATGGGAATCACACGACTCGCCAACATCACCGGACTCGACTCGCTCGGGATTCCGGTGGTCATGGCGTGTCGTCCCAACTCGCGGTCCGTTGCGGTGTCTCAGGGTAAGGGGCTTACACTGGAAGCGGCGAAAGCCTCGGCGCTGATGGAGGCGGTGGAGTCCTACCATGCCGAGACCTGCGAGCTTCCCCAGACTCCCGCTTGCTATGGAGAGCTTGCCCGGGACGGCGCGGTCGTCGATGTTCATCGTCTGCCGTGGTGTGTCGACAGCGATTTCCACGACGAGCTGCCGCGAATGTGGGTGCAAGGGCGGGATCTCGTCAGCGGCGCGCTGCTGCACGTGCCATTCGAGCTGGTCCACACGGACTACACGCTGCCGGGGCCGGAGCCGCATCGCTGCTTCTCGGCGACCACCAACGGCCTGGCATCGGGCAACCACGCGCTCGAGGCCATCGCTCACGCGCTGTGCGAGACCATCGAGCGTGACGCCACGACGCTGTGGCAGCTGCGTCTCGACGACGCGCGGCGCGCCACGGTGATCGATCCGCAGAGCGTCGACGACCCGTTGTGCCGGACGCTGCTCGAGCGCCTGGCCGCCGGCGGTATCGATACGGTGATCTGGGATGCCACCTCGGACGTGGGCGTGGCCGCGTTCTATTGCGTGATCGTCGATCGCACCGCCGAGGGCTCCGTGCCCGAGTTCGGCGCGGGCTGTCATCCCACCCGCGGGGTCGCGCTCGCGCGTGCACTGAGCGAAGCGGCCCAGGCACGCACGACCTACATCGCCGGCTCGCGCGACGATTTCGATCCCGACTGGTATGCCGAGGTGGCCAAGCTGCGTCGTCGCGAGACGGGACGCCTGCTCGTGGAACGCCACCGGCCTGCGCGTCGCTTCGAGGAGGTCCCCGATTTCCGGGCGGACACGGTGCAGGAGGACATCCGCTGGCTGCTCTGCAGACTCGCGGCGGTCGGTATCGAGCAGGTCGTCGCCGTGGATCTCGGCAAGCCGCGCTGGGGAATTCCCGTGTTCCGCGTCATCGTGCCCGATCTCGAGGGACCCTACCGAGGCGCGCGCAGCGATTACGTTCCGGGCAGCAGGGCGCTGCGCCTTCTCGATCCCGCGTCGCACCTCGGGGACACCCGGTGACGTTCCACGCGCGGGCTGTGCTCGGCGTCTGCCGCTCGGAGACGGCGACCGCCCGGGCAGCGCCTGGGACGCCGGTGTGGTGACGTCATGACCCTGTGCGTATTCAGCGGTCCGACGGTCTCGGCCGCCGAGGTGCGCGAGGTTCTGCCGGCGCTCTGCATGCCGCCGGTTCGCCAGGGTGACATCTATCGGACAACCGAGCGCCTTGCGCCAACTGCCCTCGGCATCATCGACGGCTACTTTCACGAGGTTCCATCGGTCTGGCACAAGGAGATCCTGTGGGCCATGCAGCGGGGTGTCCGGGTGTTCGGCGCGGCGAGCATGGGCGCGCTGCGTGCGGCGGAGCTGGCAGATTTCGGCATGCGCGGCGTCGGCCGCATCTTCGAGGCCTACCGAACGGGCCGCTTTTCGCCTTACGGCGGGGAGTGTTTCGAGGACGACGATGAGGTGGCTGTCCTGCACGGTCCGCCCGCGAGCGGTTACGCGGCGTTCTCCGAGGCGATGGTGAACATCCGCGCGACGCTGGCGGCGGCGGCTGCGGCGGGGGTGGTCAGGGAGCAGACCCGTGACGCGCTCGTCGCGCGGGCGAAGGGGCAGTACTATCCCGAACGGAGCTGGGAGCGTCTCCTGGCGCCGGGCGCGGGCGTCGCGGTGCCCGACGAAGAGCTCCAAGCGCTCGCGGCCTGGCTGCCGCACGGGCGTGTCGATCAGAAGCGCGCGGACGCGCTCGCCATGCTCGCGGCGATGCGCGAGCCTGCGGTCGCCGCGCCGCCGGTGACGTTTCAGTTCGCGTGCACGACAATGTGGGCACGGCTGACCGACGAGACGTGACAGGAAAGGGCTGAGAGCCACACCATGCCCCAGGCGGATGACAAACGCTTTCGCCGCGACGGTACGCGGTTTCGCGTCTATGCGCAGTCGCCGGTGCTGGCGTCGGTGCGCCGTTCGGAGACCGTGTGGCTTTCGCCGCCGGCCGGCAGCGTCGGCCCGGGACCCAGTGACCCGCGCATGCGGGTCGTCGATCCGGCTCTGCCCAAGCCACCCTACGCGTTTCCTGAGCTGCCGCCCTATCGCGGGCCCGTCCATCCACCGGTGGAGCCGGGCCCCGGGGGGCACTTCGATCATCTCGCGGAAGGCACGCGCGAGTTCCGCGCTGCGCACATGTATGCCGTGCTGCGCCGGGTGCTCGACATCTGGGAGGGCTACCACGGTGGGCCCATACCGTGGCATTTCCGCGAATACAGCGAGTGTCTCGAGCTCGTGCCCTGGCTCGAGTGGGACAACGCGCACTCGGGTTTTGGATTCATCGAGACAGGCATCGAGGTCTCCGAGAGCGGGGTGTTTCAGCACTACGCCGAGAACTTCGACGTGCTCGCCCATGAGCTCGGTCACAGCATTCTGTATTCGGTCGTCGGAACACCGACGCGTGAGCAGCTGACGGCCGAATACCTGGCGTTCCATGAGTCCATGAGCGATGTCATGGCGTTGCTCGCGGTGCTGCATTTCGACAGCGTCGTCGATCGTCTGCTCGATGGTTGCCGCGGCAACCTCTATACGCTGAACGAGCTGAATCGAATCGCCGAGCAGTCCGAATCCGAGGAGATCCGCATCGCCAGCAACGACCTTCGGCTCTCGGACGTGGCCGATGCGTGGTCGGCGCTGCCGCAGTCCTGCGACGAGCACCGGCTGGGTCAGCCGCTGACGGGCGCGGTGTTCGACATTCTGGTCGACGTGTTTCTCGACGGTGTGGAGCGCTGGGGTCTCGTGCCGACGTGGTTGACCGAGGCCTCCCGTCAGGCGCCCGACGCGAGCGTCGATTTCGCGCTCGTGCAGCGGGAGTTCGATAGCGCTTACGAGCGTAGCCCGCAGGCCTTCAAACAGGCACTGCTCTATGCACGCGATTACCTTGGGCGCTGCCTGGCCGTAGCCTGGCAGCAGCTTGATCCCGTCATCCTCGGATTCGGCGAGCTCTACACGGCCATGCTCGTGGCCGACGAGGCGTTGACCGGCGGCCAAAATCGGGATGCGCTGCAGGAGTGCTTCGAGTGGCGGGAGATCGCCGTGCGGCCGATACACGGCGGCGAGCGGCCGGCGCCCGGCGAGGCGCCCACCCTCGAGCATGTAGAGCTTGCCCGACGCACACCCTATATAGAGCGGGTATTGCAGCCCGGGCGCCAGCGCTGGCGGCTGTAACAAGGCATTACCTGCCGCTCGTCGCAGGTCCGAGCGGGACCGCGTGGACATGCGGGAGAGCCGTGCGCATACTCATCCGTTCGGTTTCGAGTATCCGCGGAGGTGAGCACGATGGCGAGCGATGTGTACGAAAATCTACTCTCGGCAACGGCCATCAAGCTCTACGGCGTACGCATGCAGGGTCTCAAGATCAAGAAACCGAAACCGATTGATCCTAAGGATCCGACAAAGGGATGGGAGCTGCCGAACCGAAGCGATCGCGACGCACGGCGCGCGAGTGGTCGGGGAGCCAGCGAGAGACGTCTCACCGATCTCGAGAATTTGCTCGCGAGAGAGGACGCGCGACTGGCGCGTATCTACGCCTTCAGCTATGAAGGGGTCTTTTATCTAATGCCTCGGCCGACGGTATTCGTGGTGGCGGGCGAGGGGAAGGACACGGACGGTCAAGACATGATCCCGGCCAGCGACTGGAACATCTCGGGGGACATGCGCAAATGGGAGGTCGATTGCCGCGACGTCCACATGCGTCTCGACATCGAGATCGGCACCATGGAAGAGATTCTGCTCGAGGCGGCGCTGCACAGTGGCAACCTCATGCCGTCGCGGGCAGAGCTGGTCTCACGCGCAGAGCTCGCCTCGCGCGCCGAGCTGGCCTCGCGGGCGGAGCTCGCCTCGCGGGCGGAGCTGGTGTCGCGGGCGGAGCTCGTCAACCGTCGTCTGAAACGCTAGCTCGCCTTCGTCCAAGTCCGCTCGAATCGAGCACGGTCAGCAGGCCAGCAGCACGTCGCGTCTTAGGATTGCGGTGCTAAGGCCGTCGCCGCCTTACGTCGGCTGTTCTCCTCGGCGGCTTGACGCCCCACACTCTTGAACGGGTCGCCGCGTTCCATCCGTGTTCCGTACGGCGTCGCTGGCGGCGGATACCGTTCACCGCCTTGGGGTCGTCGGGGAAGCGGGGGAAGGCGGCCTTCGAGCGCAGAGCCGCCGGCCAGCGTCGGTTGGCTCGCGGACCGGCAACACTGGGAATGTGTCCGCGCACCGCGCGGAGCGGCGTCTCAGATCATACGCAGCACTAACGGGCCGACGATGAGCGCGACGATCAGGATTGCCGGCACGAGCCAGCTCGAGATGACGTCGCGGTTATTGGCGCCGAAGTCTCGTGGGTCGTAGTTCCACATGGCGGTGTCTCCTCGGTCAACGGCGGTCGCCGTCGTCCATGTCGGCTGCGCGCGAGTGACTCCCTGCTCGCTATCCTGAGCCGTCGTGCGGCGTGCGTATGTGGGAAATCCCACACGGGTCGGGGCCGCCCCCGGGTGCCGGCCACGGGTGCCCGTGAGCCGCGCCGGCCGGTGTGATAGCGGGAACGATCGGACTGCGACGCGCGAGTGCGCCCGATGAGGGTGCTCTCGTGCGGGCGGCCGGCACCCGAGTGGCGTCGTTCGTGATGCGCGCCGCGGCGGGGCGCTGCGTCTGTCTACTCCCCGCGCAGGGCCTCGAGCATGCGCCGCAGCCGCGGCACGTCGCGCAACACCAGCGCGGTACCGCGTCGCTCGACAATGCCGAGGCGGTCCAGCTCGTTGAGCTCCCGGGTCACGGCCTCGCGGTGCGTGCTGATGCGGCTCGCGAGCTGCGCATGTGTCGGTGCGGCCGCAATCAGCGCCGAGTCGTCCGTCGTAGCCGAGGCGTTCGCCAGCCGCAGCAGCTCAGCGTACAGGCGGCCTTTTACCGGCAGGGTGCTGAACTCCAGCACGCGATCGGAGAGATGCCGGATCATGGTTGCAAGCTGATGCAGGGTAAAGTCGACGACGGCGGGATGCTGCCCCAGGATGGTCTGGAAGTCCCGCTCGGCGAGCGACAGTATCAGCGAGTTCTCCAGCGCCACCACATGCATCGAGCGGGATCGACCGTCGATGGCGGAGAGCTCCCCGAACATCGTCCCGGCGCCCAGCTCGCGGTAGGCGATTTCCTTGCCGGTTGCTGAGTAGACGGTGGCACGCACCGACCCTCGGGCGACGAAGTAGACGTCCGCACCGCTGTCGTTGTGGTGGAGGACGTGTTGACCTTCGGCGTACCGGCGTGATCGAAAAAGGGGCCGAAGGGCCGCCCGCTCGATCGGGGTCAAGCGGGCAAACGCTTCGATGCTCGCCAGCAGGTCGTCGCCGGCGGCATCGTGATGGGTTCCGTCGCTCGCCATAGCGGGGAAGTCGGCGCTCGAGTAAGGCTCGGGCGATCGCGCGTCGTGTCCTTCAGTGTAGGCGAGTGCGCCTGCGGGTCCAACGGCGCGCTGGTTGCGAAGTGTCGAACCGTTGGTCGATGTGTTGGTGCACCGCGTTGGTGGGGGCGATGCACGTGTGATAGATTCAGCGCGTAACTCGCCTAACCGTTCCTGTCTTTGGCACGTCCGCTCTGATTCGAACGCGAAGGTTCGAGGCATAGCGCGGGTCGCCGATTCCCCTCATCCGCTGTCACAGGGGCGCTGGATCTGAGCCTCACCGATGCTCACGATCGCATGGGCTGCCCGTTGGCGCAGCAGGCGCCGTCGGTCTCAATGCCAGGAGGTTCTTGATGCAATCGATCCGCTCGTTGGTTACGACTGCCGGCCTGCTCGTTGCGGGCGCCGTCACAGGCCCGGTGCTGTCTCAGGAGACGACCACCGTGGAGAACGGCAAGACCGTCGGCATCGAGTACACGCTCAAGCTCGAGAACGGCGAGGTAGTGGACTCCAATGTCGGCAAGGATGCGCTCGTGTTCACCCATGGTGAGGGGAGTCTGCTGCCCGCGCTCGAGCAGGCCCTGACCGGGCTCGAAGTCGACGAGAGCAGGGCCGTCACCTTGGCGCCAGAGGACGCCTACGGGACTGTCGACGGCGAGCTCTATCGGGATGTCGAGGTGGAGCTCATTCCCGAAGGCTCCCGCGAGGTCGGCACCATGCTCATTGCGCGCGACGCGTCGGGCAATCAACGACCGGTGCGCGTGCATGAGGTGCGCGACGAGGTCATCGTGCTCGACTACAACCACCCGCTGGCCGGCCAGGTACTTTTGTTCGACGTGCGAGTCGTTTCTATCGAGTGACCACCGGGGGGCGCACGCGCCTGCGCGGACGCTTCGCTTTCTCTCGTTGAGCTGCCGTATGTCGCGCCCATCGAATCGCACCCCCGGCCGCCGCGAATTTCTCAGGCGGCTCGCCGACACCTCGGCGACTGTCGGGCTAGTCGGCTTCGGCGTGATCGACGACGTGCTTGCGGCGCTCGACCCGCCAGCGACCGCTGCGCATTTCGAACGTATCGTCCCGTTCACCGGCGAGGGCAGCCCACCGCTCGGTCGTCCCTTCGGAGCGGGGCTCGCCGGGCGACAGCTGTTGGATCTGTCCCGACTCGAGGCGCACTCGCTGGTCACGACCAACGAATCGTTCTTCATTCGCACGCGGTATCCGCGCACCCTCGACCCCAAGGCACCGTGGCCGGTCGTGCTGCACGGCGCTTCGACGCCGGCGCAATCGCTCAGCGCCGACCGCTTGGCGGCGGACGCACAGCCGATGGGTGTCCATCTGATCGAGTGCGCCGGCAACGGCGCTCGGCGGCGTTTTGGCCTGATCAGCGCCGCGCGCTGGCAAGGTGTCCCGCTGGCTTCGCTGCTCGCGCGCATGGGTGGCACACCCCCGGGCGCGTTGGTGAAGATCACGGGGTTCGATGAACACCTTGACCACGACCCTGGCTCGTTGGCGGGTGCGAGCTGGATCTTTCATCCGCGGCAGCTGCTGGAGCAGGGCGCGTTCCTCGCCACGGGCATGAACGAGGGGCCGCTGCCGCTCGATCACGGCTATCCCGTGCGTCTGATCGTGCCGGGCTGGTACGGCTGCGTCTGCGTCAAGTGGGTGCAGCGGGTCGAGGTGGTCGAGGGCGCTGCGCCACCCACGGGGCAGATGCGGGAGTACGCCGGGCGTACGCACCAGCAAGGGGTGCCGGCTCGGGCCCGCGACTTCCGGCCGGCGGCACTCGACGTGGCGGCCCTGCCCGTGCGTGTCGAGCTGTGGTCTGTCGGGGGAAAGCCGTTGTATCGGATCGTCGGCCTCGTTTGGGGCGGACAGCGCGCGCCGCGCTCTCTCGAGATACGCTGCGATCACAGCGAGCCCTACAGGCCGGTCGAGCGGTACACGCCGCATCGTCCCAGCGGCTGGGCGCTTTGGAACACGCGCTGGCGGCCGGAACGACCCGGTCATCACCGTATCCGGCTGCGTGTCCCGGACCCGGGGCTCCCCGCGCGGCGACTCGACGCCGGCTATTACGACCGTGCGGTGATCGTGACGGCTGTCTAGCGGGCTGTCGCGAAGCGAGCTCGCGGGGCGCCTGCGCCCGACGCCTCAGTCGGCGCGGAACGAGCGCGCAGCGCGCACGGCGCTGTCCCAGCCGCGCAGCATGCGCTCGCGGTCCGCCGCCGGCAGGCGCGGCTCGCACACCGCGTCACGCTCCCAGCGCCGGCTCAGATCGTCGAGCGAGTCGAAAACGCCGATCTGCAGGCCGGCGAGGTAGGCGGCCCCGAGCGCCGTGGTCTCGATCACGCGAGGCCGCTCGACGGCTACGCCGGTCATGTCGGCCAGGCACTGCAGCAGCCAGTTGTTGGCGACCATGCCGCCGTCGACCCTCAGTGTCGATGGTCGTGCGGCGCCGTCGCTCTGCATGGCGACGAGCAGATCGTGGGTCTGGAAGCACACCGATTCGAGCGCCGCGCGCGCCAGGTCGGCGGGACCGGTGTCGCGCGTCAGCCCGAACAGGGCGCCGCGTGCATGCGGGTCCCAGTGCGGCGCTCCCAGACCGGTGAATGCAGGTACCAGGTATACGCCTCGCGCCGACTCGAGTGTCCGCGCGAGATCTTCGGTCTGCGGCGCCGACTCGATCACACCGATGCCGTCGCGCAGCCACTGCACCGCGGCACCCGCTACGAAGATCGAGCCCTCGATGGCATAGCTCACCTCGCCCGCGAGCCGATAGCCGACGGTGGTCAGCAGCCGGTTCCGGGACGGCACGGCGCGGCCACCGGTATTGAGCACGGCGAAGCAGCCGGTCCCGTAGGTGCTCTTGATCATGCCGGGCTCGAAACAGGCCTGTCCCACCAGCGCCGCCTGCTGGTCCCCGGCGATGCCTGCAATGGGTATCGCGGCGCCGAACCACTCGGTATCGGTCTGCCCGAAGTCGCCCGCGGAGTCTCTGACCTCGGGGAGCATGGACAGCGGGACGCCGAACAGCGCCGCCAGCTCCTCGTCCCAGCGCTGCGTGTGTATGTCGAACAGCAGCGTGCGTGACGCGTTCGTGGCATCGGTGACGTGCAGCCTGCCGCCGGTGAGTCGCCAGAGCAGATAGCTGTCGACCGTTCCGAAGGCGAGTTCTCCACGTTCGGCGCGTTCCCGCGCCCCGTCGACGTGGTCGAGAATCCAGGCCACTTTCGTGCCGGAGAAATAGGGGTCGATCAACAGCCCGGTCTTGCGCGTCACCACGGGTTCGCTGCCCGCGCTCTTCAGCTCGGCACAGCGCTCCGCGGTGCGCCTGTCCTGCCACACGATGGCTCGATACACAGGGCGTCCGCTGGCGCGGTCCCACACGATGGTCGTCTCGCGTTGGTTGGTGATGCCGATCGCCGCCGGCCGCACGCCGGTATCGCGCAGCACGCGCTGGCAGACAGCGAGGGTGCTGCTCCAGATCTCCTCGGGATCGTGCTCCACCCACCCGTCAGCCGGGTAATGCTGCGTGTACTCCTGCTGCGCGACGCCAATGGGGCGGGCGTCACGGTCGAAGACGATGGCGCGGGAGCTGGTGGTTCCCTGGTCGATGGCCAAGAGACACGGAGAGTCTGACATGCTAATTAACCTCGGGCGCGGACGGTCCCGACAGGCCGTCGAACGTCGGTTGTGTAGGCAGTCTTCGGCAATGCGCGGCAGCTGCTCGCTCGGTTGACGGGCTTGGCGGCCGCCGCGCCCCTGTCTTCGGCGCCCGCGCCTCGGCGAGGCGCCTCGATGCGCCGCGACCGTGCGGCGCCAGACTGGTCGCGTCTTCGAGGGCGGCCGGGATCGTCACGCGTTCGCCCGATGTCCGACGCGGAGCTCTCGCGAGTCCGGCGGGAGGCTCTCCTTGCCGAAGTACTCGTCGAAGCGTGCCTGCGCGGCGTCGCCGAACAACGCCCTGCACAGGGCGTATACGCCCGGGGACGCCATCAGCTGTGCTCGATCGAAGACCAGCGCGAGCTTCGATCGCCGCCTGAGCAGGTCCTCGAGCTTGATGATCATCTCATGCTCAGCCAGATAGTCGAGCTCACACCGCCGCAGCCCGGTGCCGTCGATGACCGGTTCGACGAGCGTTTCGTCGGCTTCGATGGCATCGAGCATCTGCTCGGCGTGCGTTCCATACCGCCGCCACAGCCTGTCGGTCAGGCTTTCGTCGGTATCCTTTGATTTCAGTGCGTCGAGCCCCAGTGCGCCGGCGCGGCGCTCATAGGCCTGCCTGACGCCCGCGTCCGGCTCGCCGTACCAGCGACGCTCGGCACAGCTCAGCGGCACACCGAGCTCGGCTACGTGCTTGCAGAGTTCCTCGCCGATGTTCACACAGTCCGTCAGCTTGCCGCCGAATATGCTGACGTGCGCCATCGCCGCGTCCACTTCGACCACGTGCTTGCGGGAGAGCTGCAGAAAGTCGGTCTTCGCGTCGGCGCCGCGCCGAACGGCCAGGGGTCGGACCCCACAGCGTTCGGCGATGACGTCCTTGCGGGTCAGTGGAGACGGAAGGTTGAGCCGGGCGTTGATGTTCGAGAGCACGAATTCCCGGTCTTCGTCGGTCACCGCCGTCTGCGGCTGCGTTACCCGTGTGTCCGTGGTGCCAATACAGGTGCGGTTGGCCATCGGAATGGCAAAGAACAGCCGCCCATCGTCGGCGAAGAATGCGAGCACCCGTTTTTCGGCGCTTACCCGCGGAACGACCAGGTGTATCCCTTTGGACAATACGTGGCGATGCTCCGTCCTTATGCCGGCGAGTGAATTGTGGTGATCGACGTACGCGCCTGTGGCGTTGACCAGGACGCGGGATCGGATCTCCATCGACCCGCCGCCGATCGTGTCCCGTGCGAGCGTAGTCCAAAGGCCGTCCTCGCCCCGCGACGTCGCCGTCGACTCGACGTAGTTGGCGGCCGTGCAGCCATGATCCAACGCGTGACGGACAAAGCTGAAAACGAAACGAGCATCGTTGTCGGGCAGATAAGCATCGGAGTACTCGATACCGCCGCGGCAGTTGGAGGTATTGATTATGGGTTCCTTTGCGGCAATCCCGCCGGCAGCCAGGTACGCGGGGATTCGTGTGTGGCCTCGGCCGAACAGCCAGTAGAGCCACGCTCCGGCCCACAACGTCAAGGGATGGTGACGAAAACCCTTCGAGACGGTGGTAAGAAAGCGGATCTCTTTGACCGTCGATGGAAAGCTCCGCATCAACTCATTGCGCGACTTGCACAGGTCCGCTACCAGGGCAAACTCGTAGCTTTCCATGTACTTGATGCCGCCCCACACCAGATTGGAGGACTGCTGACTGGTGAGTCCGGCGAAATCGCGGGCGTCGATGAGCGCCACCTTGGCGCCGCGTGCGGAAAGCGCCGCCGCCGTTGCCGCACCATTGATGCCGCCGCCCACGACCAGCACGTCGAAGGTGCCGCCGAGCGCTTCGACGTTGCGCGCCCGCAGCGTTGCGTCGGATCGTCGGCTGCCAGCATCCATCGTGCGTCAATCGGCGGCCGCGACCGCGTCTGCGCCGGCTCGAGGGGGGCGTGCGCCCCGCGGGCGCATCGCGTTCACGTCGACGGAGCCGCCTAGGACTCGGTCGCTGCGGTTGGCGGCTGCAGTCATGTCCCCACGCTCGCTCGGCAACTCTTCGAAACGAAACGCCGCCGTTGGCCGACGGCTCACACCCACTTGAAAACGAAGATCCACCAGACGATGGCAACCACCAACGCACCCCACAGCGGGGCGCCGAAAACTGCCAGCCATGCGAGGTTGATGAAGCCGGTGCCGAGCCAGGAAATAAACAGCCGGTCGCCGCGCGTGGTATCCAGACCGAGCACGCCATGACGAGGAGCGCCGCCCGGGCTGTATTTCTCCCACACGCCCATCGCCGCGATGGAGGCGAACACGGCGATAAAGAAAGCGGCGGTGGGCCAGGTCCACGCCATCCACGTCAAGCCCATAGCAGTTCCTCCGGTTGCGGCGGTTACACGCGGCCGAGGGCGAAGCCCTTGGCGATGTAGTTACGGACGAAGTAGATAACGAATGCCCCGGGGATCAAGGTCAGCGAGCCCGCCGCGGCCAGCAGGCCGAGTTCGTAGCCCGAGGTGCTTGCGGTCCGGGTCATCGTTGCAGCAATCGGTTTCGCATCCACCGAGGTCAGGGTTTTCGCCAGCAACAGCTCCACCCATGAGTACATGAAGCAGAAAAACGCTGCGACGCCGATCCCGGCCGCGATGGTGGGGATGAAGATTCTGATGAAGAAACGCCAGAACGAGTAGCCATCGAGATAGGCGGTCTCGTCGAGCTCCTTGGGCACGGCGGACATGAACCCTTCCAGAATCCATACCGCCAGAGGAATGTTGAACAGGCAGTGAGCGAGCGCCACCGCGATGTGGGTGTCGAAGAGATCGATCGCCGAGTAGAGCTGAAAGAAGGGCAGCGCGAATACGGCGGGCGGCGCCATGCGGTTGGTCAGCAACCAAAAGAACAGGTGCTTGTCGCCGAGAAAGCGATAGCGCGAAAATGCGTAGGCCGCGGGCAGCGCCACGGTCACCGATATGACCGTGTTCATCACCACGTAAATCAGCGAATTGATGTAACCGCTGTACCATGTGGGATCGGTGAAGATCTTCGCGTAGTTCTCGTAGGTGAAATCGTTGGGGAATAGGGAGAACCCACCCAGTATCTCGTTGGTGGTTTTGAACGACATGGTCAGCAGCCCGTAGATGGGCAGCATCAGGAACAGGATGTAGAACGTCGGCACCAACCATTGCTTCGAGCGGGTCACTGTCATCGTTCCTCGTTGCGCATCATGACGGTGTAAAACGCCCAGCAGATCAGCAGCACCACCATAAAGTAAATGATGGACATTGCGGCGGCGGGACCCAGATCGAACTGCCCAAGCGCGATTTTCACGAGGTCGATGGACAAGAACGTCGTGGTGTTGCCGGGCCCGCCCCCCGTCAACACGAATGGCTCGGTGTAGATCATGAAGCTGTCCATGAACCGGAGCAGGATGGCGATGGTCAGCACACGCTTCATCTTGGGGAGCTGGATGTAGCGAAAGACCGCCCAGCCGCTGGCGCCGTCGATGCGCGCCGCCTGATAGTAGGCGTCGGGAATGGAGCATAGCCCCGCGTAACAGAGCAGCACCACCAGCGACGTCCAGTGCCAGACATCCATCACCACCGTGGTCATCCAGGCGGATACGGGCTGCTGAGTAAAGTTGTAGTCGATCCCCATCGAGTTCAGGGTGTAGCCGAGCAATCCGATATCGGGCAGGGCAAAGATGTTCCACATGGCGCCGACGACGTTCCAGGGAATGAGCAGCGGCAGCGCCATCAGCACGAGACACACGGAGACCCACGGCCCTCTGCGCGGCATGGTCAACGCGACGGCGATCCCGAGCGGCACCTCGATGGCGAGAATCATCGCGGTGAACAGCAGCTGGCGAAGAAAGGCGGCGTGGAAGCGTTCGGACTTGAGCACCGACTCGAACCAGGTGAGCCCCTCCCAGAAGAACACGTTGTCGCCGAAGGTTTCCTGCAGCGAGTAATTGACCACCGTCATCAGTGGGATGAAGGCGTTGAAAGCAACCAGTAGCAACACCGGTAGTACCAGCCACCACGCCCTCTGATTGAGCGTCTTGTTCATTGCGCGACCCCGTCTACGATCCAGTCGTCGCGATAGAGAAGGGTGTTGTCGGGATCGAAGCCGATGCGCGGATCCTCCGAGGGGATCTCGAGACCCTCCTCGACGACCAGTCTGATGATGTCGCCGTCGTGGTTGACCGTCACGATCTGGAACCGACCGAGATCGTCCACTTTCTCCACGCGTACCGGTATGCCGTCTGCGGCGAAGCGTACAAATTCGGGGCGCACGCCGATCTCCATCTTTCCGTCGAGTCCCGAAGGCGCCGGATTGCTGACGTCGACGGCGTGCCCGTGGTAAAACGCCGTGCCGTTCTCGAGCTGACAGGGCAGAACGTTCATGCCCGGCGATCCGATGAAATGGCCGACGAAGGTGTGATTCGGCCTGCTGAAGAGCTCCACCGGCGTGCCCACTTGCACGATGGTGCCTTCGTGCATCACCACGACGTCGTCAGCAAAGGTCAGGGCTTCGGTCTGATCGTGGGTGACGTAGATCATGGTCACTCCGATCTGTTGATGCAGCTCTTTGAGCTTCGAGCGCAGCAACCACTTCAGGTGCGGGTCGATGACCGTCAGCGGCTCGTCGAACATGATGACGTTGACATCCGAGCGTACCAGGCCGCGACCGAGAGAGATTTTCTGCTTACCGTCGGCGGTGAGCCCCGATGCACGATTCTTGAGGCTGTTCTCGAGGTCGAGCATCTCGGCAATCTGCCGGACACGCTCGGCGATGTGGCTTTCCGGTGCGCCGCGATTGCGCAGGGGAAACGCCAGATTGTCGAAGACGGTCATCGTGTCGTAGACCACCGGGAACTGGAAGACCTGGGCAATATGACGCTCCGTGGTGGGACGCTGGGTGACGTCCTGACCATCGAACTGAACCGTGCCATCGGTTGGCGTCAGCAACCCCGAGATGATATTGAGCAAGGTGGTCTTGCCGCATCCCGACGGGCCGAGCAAGGCGTAGGCGCCGCCGTCCTCCCAAACCTGATTGACTTCCTGAACCGCGTAGACCGGCTGCTGCCCGGGCGCCGTCCAATAGGCATGCCGGACACCCTTGAGCTCAATTCTCGCCATGATTCGATGACCGTCGCTGCCCTATGCCCGAATGAGGTTTTGGTCGGCATCGAAATAAAGACAGCGGTCCGGATCGAAATGGAATTCCGCGTGCGCGCCGATCTCGTAGGCATGCATGCCGTGCGCCTCAGAGACCCAGTTGTTGCCCTCCACCATCAGGCGAACGATGCTTTCCGAGCCGCTGAGCTCTGCGATCTGCACAACGCCGACGACCTTGACCCCCGTTCCGAACGGCAGCAGGTGGTAGGGCCGGATTCCGATCACGTATCGGCCGTCCTGCAGGGACGCCAGCCGCTCGGGCGTCTTCCAGCTCACGAGCTCGCTCAGGTGTATCGAGTCGCCCCGCTTCTCCACCGACGCGGTGTTGATGGGCGGATCGGAGAATACCCGAGCGCTCTCGAGAGTCGCCGGACTTCTGTACACCTCCGCTGTCTTGCCGAATTGCACCACGCGGCCGGCGGCCAGGGTAGCGGTGTGGCCGGCCAGCATGAGCGCCTCGAGGGGCTCGCTGGTGGCGTACACCACCGTGGCACCCGTGTCGGCGAAAAGCTTCGGTAGCTCGTCGCGCAGCTCCTCGCGCAGCTTGTAGTCGAGGTTCGCCAACGGCTCGTCGAGCAGCACCAGGTCGGCACCCTTGACCAGCGCGCGCGCGAGCGCCGTTCGCTGCTGCTGACCGCCGGAGAGCTCGTTCGGCAAGCGGTCCAGCATTGGGCTGAGTTTGAGCAGCTCGGCGATGTCCCGCACCCGCGCCGTAATTTCCGATTTTCGAGTACCAGCCACCTTCAGCGGCGAGGCGATGTTGTCGAAAACCGTGAAGCTCGGGTAGTTGATGAATGCCTGATACACCATGGCGACGCTGCGGTTCTGGACCGGGATGCCGGTGACGTTCTCGCCGTCGAACCAGACCTCGCCAGTGGTGGGCTTCTCGAGGCCGGCCATGATGCGCATCAGTGTGGTCTTGCCGCTCTGGGTCGTGCCGAGCAGCACGTTGAATCCACCGCGCTCGAGCGCCAAGCTCGTTTCGTAGATGTGTATCTCGCCGCCGACGCGCTTGGTTACCCCTCTCAGCTCGATCGCCATCTACGTCGTCCTGGCGGCGCGGGGATCGGCAACGTCCACGACTTCGAGCCTGACGTTCTGGTCGGCACAGAGGGTTTCGATTCCCGGCGGAAGACCGCTGTCGGTGACGAGATAGTCGATCTGGTCCAATCCGGCGATCGTGATGGGCGCCCGCCGCTGAAACTTCAGTGAGTCTGTGACGAGGATGACTGAACGGGCCCGCCGGATAATCGCCTGTGCGACCCGTACTTCTCTCAGGTCGTAGTCGAAGATCTCGCCGTCGGTGTCGATCGCCGAACAGCCGATGACCGCGTAGTCGACTTTGAATCGATCGACGAACTCCTCCGTGCTGGGACCGACGATGCCGCCATCAGCGTGGCGAATGGTGCCACCGGCGATCAGGACCTCCAGACTGCGACACGGCCACAGGGTGGTCGCCACATTGATGTTGTTGGTAATGACGAGCAGCCCCTTATGTTCGAGGAGGAACTCGCTCACGCGCTCCGTCGTGGTGCCTATATTGATGAAGAGAGAGGAGTGGTTGGGAATCAGTTCTGCGGCGCGTCGCGCGATCGCCGTCTTGGCCTCGACCATCAGCATCTTTCGCGCGCTGTAGCCGAGGTTCTCGACACCGTCTTTGATGACCGCGCCGCCGTGCACGCGGTCCAGCAGATCCATCTCGTAGAGGAGGTTGAGATCGCGCCGTATTGTTTGAGGCGTCACGTTCAACGCATCCGCCAGCGGCTCCACCTGCACGGCGCCGTGCTGGCGGATGAAGTCCATGATGAACTGCTGGCGTGTGGTTATGCTGGTCGACGCGGCCATGAAAACCCTTTGCCCTGAGGCTGCTCGGGGGAGGCCCCGCACCCTGAGGTGCGGGGTCCACCGTCCGATGCGGGTCGTTTCCCGATCAACCCTGCCAGCGCTTGATCAGCTCGTCGTAGTCGACGGTCTGGCCCTGCGGTTTCTCGTCTACCTTGGACTTGGGTGAGCCCGGCTTGCTCAACCACTCGTTCGGATCCATTTCCTCGTTGAGGCGCGGACCACAGCCACCGTAAGTGCCGGCTTTCTCGTCGGCCGCCTGCATGCGCGACATGACGAGATCCATCTCGGCGGCGAGGCGATCCATAGCTTCCTGCGGCGTGAATGCGCCGGAGTTCACGTCACCGATCTGCTGCCACCATATCTGCGCGAGCTTGGGGTAATCAGGCACATTGATGCCGGTGGGCGACCAGAGGACCCGGTCGGGCGAGCGGTAGAACTCGACCAGACCACCGAGCTTGGGGGCCCGATCCGTGAAGGATTGATGTCGAATGGAGCTGTCGCGGACGAACGTCAGGCCAACGTGGCTTTTTCTGACGTCGACGGTCTTCGAGATCGTGAACTGGGCGTACAGCCAAGCAGCCTTGCGGCGATCGACGGGGGTGGACTTGAACAGCGTCCAGGAGCCGGCGTCCTGATAACCGAGCTTCTGCCCTTCCTCCCAGTACGGGCCGTGCGGGGAGGGGGCCATCCGCCACAATGGTGTTCCGTCATCATCGACCGTGTTGTTGCCTTCGCTCTTGGGCGCCACCATCGATGCCGTGAAGGCGGTGTACCAGAAGATCTGCTGAGCGACGTTGCCCTGGGAGAGGGCGGGCAGCGACTGATAGAAGTCGTAGCTGGCCGCACCCGGTGGGGCGTATTTGCGCAGCCACTCGTCCCACTTGCGGATCGCGTAGACCGCTGCGGGCCCGTTTGCGGCACCACCGCGGGAGACGGAGGCACCCACCGGATTGCAGGTGCCCTCCTCCATGCGAATGCCCCACTCGTCGACGGGCACGCCGTTGGGAAGGCCCTTGCTGCCGGCGCCGGCCATCGACAGCCAGGCGTCGGTCATACGCCAGCCGAGGTCGGGTGCACGCTTGCCGTAGTCCATGTGACCGTACACGCGAACGCCGTCGATCTCCTTGACATGCTCGGAAAAGAACTCGGCGATGTCTTCATAGGCGGACCAGTTCACCGGCACGCCGAGTTCGTACCCGTACATCTCCTTGAAGCGCTTCTTGAGCTCGGGACGATCGAACCAGTCCTTACGGAACCAGTACAGGTTGGCGAACTGCTGATCCGGCAGCTGATACAGTTTGCCGTCGGGCCCGGTGGTGAAGGATTTGCCGATGAAATCATCGACGTCGAGTATGGGATTGGTGACATCCTTACCCTCGCCGGCCATCCAGTCGGTGAGGTTCACCGCCAGCTGCAGCCGCGAGTGGGTGCCGATGAGGTCGGAGTCGTTGATATAGGCGTCGTACAGATTGCGCTTGGTCTGCATCTGGGTCTGCACCGCCTGCACCACTTCACCCTCGCCGAGCAGCTGGTGATTGACCTTGATGCCGGTGATCTCTTCGAATGCCTTGGTCAGCGTCTTCGACTCGTACTCATGGGTCGGAATGGTCTCGGAGAGCACGTTGATCTCCATGCCCTTGAACGGCTCGGCCGCCTTGATGAACCACTCCATCTCTTTCATTTGCTCGTCTTTCGACAGGACCGAAGGCTGAAACTCCTCGTTGATCCACTTTTCCGCCTCCGCCATACCGGCATAAGCGTTGTGGCTACAAAGGGCAGCCGTCGCCGTGACGAGCGCGACTTTTCTAAACATGGAACGTCCTCCAGCTTGTGTTGTGTTGCGATAAACGCGCCGACGTCATAGCAGAGAGAAGTTCGTTTTGTCAATAGAATATTTTCGTATGATCAAAAAATCTGTTCGTTTCTTTCGATATTTTGGCCAACGGCGCAGGGGAAAGCGGCCGGAGTCGCCGGTAATGCGTCGACGTTGGGTCAGCCAGGGCCGGGACAGCGCGCGCAGCGGGTTGCTCTGGCCTGGCCGCGGATGCCGCGGTTCGCGGCGCGGCGGCGCGCCATGCGCGGCTGGCCGTGGCGCGCCCGCTGCCCGCCCGAGGTGTGGCGCGCCGACGCATGACGGCGTTTTCGAGGCCGAGCTGCTGCTCCCGATTCCGGTCGCGAGAGCGCATCCCAAGCGCCGTCGACCACTACAATGCCATTGCTGGCGGTCGGCCAGCTTCCCGTACAGGGCGGAACGAGAGAGAAGCGGGACTCGTCGGCGCCCCTTAGCGGGCAGCCGCACCATGGGTCTGGAGAGCTTGACGGGAGCTTGACATGGCCGATCTCGGAGGTGGATTCGCCAGTGTCACTTCTTGCGCAGGTTCGCTTCGAGGTGACAGGGCCGGCGGCGCCGACTCGCGCCCTGCGGCGGGCCGAGACGTGTGTCGAGGGTATCCTATGCGTGCATTGCCGGGACACGACCGAGGGGAGACCCCGCGTTCGCCACCGTCGCGCCGCCGAGGTGTTCCGTGCGGCTCTTCGGAGTTGGCCGTGAAACGACGGCTGCCGCACGCCAAAGCGGCTTCGACGTGGCATCCCGCGCTCCGCCGGGCAGGCGCAACGGCGAGCGTTGGTTAGGCGCGGAAAAGAGCCGCAAATCCTGCAGGATGTTCACCCCACCCGCCCGCAGCGATAAGCGTGTACGCCTCGGTGTCGTCGGGGCCGGTGTGATCGGCAAGAGGCACATCTCGACGATTGTCGCCGAGCCGCGCGCGCAGCTGGTAGCGATCGCGGACCCGAGTGCGCAGGCGCAGGAGATCGCGCAGGCTCATGGCGTCGATCGCTTTGGCGATATCGCCGCGATGTTGGCGAGTGCACGGCCAGAGGGCGTGATTGTCGCGACGCCGACCGAGCACCACGGCGAGGCGGTGCTCGCCGCGCTGGGAGCGGGTGTGCACGTGCTCGTCGAGAAACCGATCGCGGCGACGATGCAGGAGGCGAATGCCATCGTCGGCCGCTCGCGCGAGACCGGGGTGCGCGTACTTGTCGGGCACCACAGGCGCTACTACCCGCTGATGCATCGTGCGGTGGAGATCGTTCAGGGCGGATCGCTCGGTGCGCTCGTCGCCGTGAGCGGGCAGTGGACAGCGTTGAAGCCCGCCGCGTACTTCTCGTCGGACTGGCGCAAGCGGCGTGCCGCCGGACCGGTGCTCACCAATCTCATCCACGAGATGGACACCCTGCGTTTTATCTGTGGCGAGGTCACGCACGTCGGTGCCGTGATCGCCGATAGCATTCGCGGTCACGACAAGGAAGAGACCGCGGCAATCGTGATGCGTTTCGAAAACGGCGCCTGCGGCACATTCCTGCTGTCGGACGTGGCGCCGTCACCGTGGGCGTGGGAATTCGCCACCGGAGAGAATCCGCTGTTTCCGACTTCCAACCAGAACACCCATCGTTTCAGCGGCACGCTTGCGGCGCTGGAGTTTCCGAAGCTCACGCTCTGGCACCATGACGGCGCGGCATCGGGCTGGAATCACCCGATCAGCAGCCACGACGTCGCCTTCGAAAACGTGGACGCTTTCGCGGAACAATGCAGGCATTTCTGTGCGGTAATCCGCCAACGCGAGGTACCCCGGATACCCGCCGAGGACGCTACCCGCACGCTGGCGGCGACGCTGGCGGTTTTCGAGGCCGCGCAGACCGGACGAGTTGTCGCACCGGAAGCGGGTCGGCTCACCTCGGCTTCCGTCCCACCCCACGTGTCCCGATAGCCACCATGAACTGGCGTTGCTCAGCGGGGTTCGCCGTAGGCGGCACTGACGCCGCCGTTGCCGACGGCGATGCCCGGCCGCGGGTCCAGGGTCAATGCCCGCGACGCGAACCTCGTGCCTGCGTCGTATTCATCGCCCGCACTCTTAAACGTTGATGCTGCCCGGCGCGATTCGATGACCCACCGCCTCCCTTGCGGCATGAGCTCGGCAGGCAGCGCGACGATCAGGCCCCCGCGGCGCGGTCTCAGCTCATGGCGCTGCTCACGCGGGATCGACGTCCGGGGCGGAGCGCGGAGCGTCGGATTGCGCCGATCCGCCGTCAAGGCGCCTCAGCGCCTCGCGGAACACCGTGATGGCGTGTTCGCGCTCCTCGATCGACATGCGCTCGGGATCGGCGTCGAGCTTTAGATGCGGCAGCTCGGCACGCAGCGGCTTGCGGGCAGCCCCCAGATTGGCGTAGAGATCAACCGCCCGGTAGGTGGCGACGGGATCGCTGATTCCACGCACGCGGATCTTGCCGACTGCTTCGCAGTGAACCTTATCCCTTACGTGAGCATAGGTCTCGTGGGAGATGAGGATGCCGCCGGCTGGGGCTTCGTGCTCGAGCCTCGAGGCGAGGTTCACCGCGCCTCCGATGATCGTGTAGTCCATGCGGTCTTCGCTGCCGAAATTGCCGACGGTACAGTATCCCGTGCTGATACCGATCCGGCAGGCGAGCGGCCGCTCGACGCCGGCGTTGCGCCACAGTGCGCCCAGCGCGTCCATGCGCTTCTGCATCGCGATCGCCATGTTCACGCACGCCAGAGCGTCTTCTTTGACGCCTCGCGTCTCCGGATCACCGAAGAACACCATCAGCGCGTCGCCGACGTACTTGTCGATGGTACCGCCATGCTCGAGCGCGATGCGCGACATCTCGCTGAGGTACTGGTTGAGCAGCTGGGTCAAGTCCTCCGACTCCATCTTGTCCGCGGTCTCCGTGAACCCCTCGATGTCGGAGAAGAACACGGTCAGCTTCTTGCGTTGACTCGCCAGTTTGACCTCCTGCTTGCCGGCGAAGATCGAAGCGTAGACCTGGGGTGACAGATACTTGGCCAACTTGCTCGACAGAACTTCCAGCTCCCGGTGGCGGCGACCGATCTCGGCAGCAGCCTCTTGAGTGCGCCGGTTGGCGCTCTCCAGCTCGATCTCGCGTTGCTTAAGCTCGGTAACGTCGGAGTAGACGGCGACCGTACCCCCTCCGGTGACTTTTCTCTCCGCGATCAGTACCCAGCGACCGTCCGTGCGACGCTGCAGAGTCGGCGCGCCGGGATCGCGGTGCTGCGCCAAGCGCTGCTCGAGGTAGCGTTGCGCGTCGTCCCCGGCTTCCCGGATCAAGCCGAGCTCGACCGCGCGCCTCACAATCGCCTCGAACGGCATGCCCGGCTCGATCTCGATGTCGCTGCCGCCGTAGAGCAGCTGTCGATAACGGGCGTTGCAGAGCTGAAGCCGATCCTCGGCGTCGTAGAACGCGAACCCCTCGGAGATGCTTTCGATGGCGTCCACCAACCGCTGGCGGGTGGTCTCGATCTCGCGCAGCCCCTTGTCCTCGATCTCGACCGCAGTGTCGCGAAACACCGTGAGTGAACGGGCCATCTCGGCGATCTCGTCGTAGCCGTCGGAGGGTGGCAGCGGCACGCGCAAGCTGCCGCCGGCGACGGCCTGCATGCCGCGGCTGAGCGCAGTGAGACGGGCGATCAGGTTGCGATCCACGTAGAGCCAGACGATCAGGCCCGAGCAGGCGAGACTCAGCAGTACCACCGCGATGAGCACGCTCGCGTTCACACGCTGCACCGATGCGGCGTCGCTCGTCGCGTCCGCCATTTCGCCCCGAGCGCCAATCACCAGCTGCTCGACCGCCGCCCGCAGCTGCTCAGAGATCGCCGCGTTCTCTTCGAGCACGGCGCGGGCGCTCGCCAGCGCCTCGAGCTCCCGGCGGCGCAGCGTGATCAGACCTTGCTCACCGACCAACCCGCTTTGGAACGTGGCGAGCTGCTCGTCGGCTCGGGGCCTGAGCTTGGGCGGGAAATCGCCGATGTGCGCCTCGAGCTGGCTCAAGGCTCGCTGGACCGGACCTGCCAGGACAGCTAGCTTGGCCGGCTCGTCAGCGCTCGCCAGCCGAAGTGTCGCCTCGGTAAGCGTCGCCACCACCAGCTCCGCCCGCTGCTGTGGCAAGAGCGAGTCGAGCGAATCGGTCACCTCGGCGGTCTCGATGACCGCCCGGGAATCACCGTCCTCGCGGGCGCTGCGCCACTCGCCGAGTTTCGACTCGATCAGCGTCCGGCCCGGCTCGGCAATGCGTCGCGCTGTGCGTGCTGTGTTGAGCACGCGGAGCGTGGTTTTCTGCCTTTGGGCAGCGAGGGTCAGCCGCTCGGCGACGATGTCGTCGAGCTGTTCCAGATTGACTCGCATGCGGGCGATGTCGCGCTGCAAGCCGTCGAGAATCGCCGCGTCGACCCGACCGTCGAGCCCGCGGTGGAGCTGCTCGAGCCGATCGACCTCGCGGGCGATCTCTCCCGAAATCGCGGCCTGCTCCCCCGGATCTACCACGGCGAGCAGCCTCGGCGCCGCGACCACGATTCGCTCCGCCTGGCGTGACAGCGCCAGCGAATCGAGCGTGGCGGGTACCCGCTTCTCGGTAATTCGCGCGAGCACCGCACCGACTTCGCCAAACGAGTACATGGCCGCCGCCGCAGCGATCAGGGCGAACGCGCTGATACCCAGGAAGGACAGCAGCAACCGGCCTCGCACGCCCATCCGCCGTACCATCGACGCTACCCGACCTGAGCGGCTACCGACGCCATCGGTTCCCGCACCCAGCGGATGCCGCGTCTACTCCGACCACAGGTCATGTCGGATCACGTCGGCCGGTGACACCTCGACGTTGAGCATGCCGAGGCTGGACCACACGGTGATTGCGTACTGCGAGGTCTGGTAGATCTGGCCCGGACGATCGCGCGTACCGAAAAGCGCCCGGTTTCTCGCCGCGTCGGGGAATCGGACGCCCTTGAGGGTCTCGGCGAACACGTCGGGATCTTCGAGCCAATCGCCGACATGGCGCGCCATGATCCGGACGGCCTCGTCGGGATGGCTCTCTGTAAAAGCGACGGCGGCATCCCAAGCACGAGCGAGCGCCTGGAATTCCGTAAAGCGTTCCTCGAACACGGCGACCTTGGCGATCATGCAGTCGACGATCAACCCCGGTGTCTGCGATGAATCGACCAGAATGTGTCCGTGCTCGGACTGCCGGCCTTGGGTGAGGAACGGCTCCCAGGTGACGGCCGCATCGACCTCGCGCAGCAAGAACGCGTCGCCGGCATCGTCGGCACTCAATTCCACAGCCTCGATGTCCGCCTCACTGAGACCGGCTTCCCGCAGCAGAACGTTCAGGAAAAACTGGGTCACCGTGGTGGGATCACGCGCGACCACCTTGCCCTTGAGATCGGCGATCGACTGGATCTCGTTGGTGGCGAGGATACCGTCGGCGCCGATCGACTCATCGATCGCCATGACGCATACATACGGATTCTCCTCATCGTAACGAGGCAGCATGTCGTCGACCGTGGCCCCTATGGCGTCGACCTGGTCGGCAAACAGCCCCGCATATGAGGCCTCGTGGATCGCCATGTTGACGAGCTCGACCTCGACCCCTTCCTTCTCGAAGAAACCTCTCTCCTGGGCGACGAACAGCGGCCCAAAGCCGACCCAGGTCAGATAGCCGATCCTGAGCGGCTCGGCGTGGGACGCTTCGACGCCACCCGCCATGATCATCAGAGCGGTGATGGTGCTGGCGAACCGCGTTTTTCCACTCATCGTTCGACCTCCGCCGTGCTGTACGTCCCGCGCGCCGAAACCCGGAAAGCCGGCGCCGCGCAACGCAGCAGTTTCCTCTCGGGAACATCGCGCCGCTGCCGGCGCGGCCGGTTCTCGAGGTGCGTTTGCTCGCTGACGCTCTCGCGAAGCCTATCACGGCGGCAGGTGGCGGGGATGTGCGGCGCAGCCGAGCGCGGCGCCACGCGCCGCGCCACAGCGGATCGGGCCACCAACACGTGTTCATGGCCCTCGTCGCGCGCGGCGCCGCGATTCGCGGTCAGGTCTCTCGCTCGGTTGGTGCCACCGGCGGGTTCGTCCGTGAGCAGCGCCAAACGGCCCGCCGAGGCGTCGGGCGCGGGGACGCGTCTATTGGCCTAGCTCGGACCCAGCACCCACGTCCCCAGCGTGACGATGGCGAGCGACACGATGACGATGCCGCCGACGTCGAGCGCCGCACCCGCCCGCAGCATGTGGCGGATCTCTACCGCGCCGCTGCCGAAGATGAGCGCGTTCGGGGGTGTGGCCACGGGCAGCATGAAGCCGAGACTCGCGAACAGGGCAACTGGTAAGGTCAGCACGAATGCCGCCTCGCCCATGCTCAGCGCCGCGGCGCCGGCAATCGGCAGAAACACGGCCGCCATCGCCGTGTTGCTGGCCAGCTCGCCGACGAAAACCATCATCGCGCCCACAGCCAATAACAGCAGGAACACCGGCAGCGCCTGCACGCCCGTCAGTCGGGCGCCGATCCAATCGGCCAGGTCCGACTCTCCGATGGCGGCGGCGAGCGCCAATCCACCTCCGAGCAGAATCAGCACGTCCCAGCGAATCGCTGCGGCCTCTTTCCACGTGAGCAGATAACGTCCGCGGCGGAGATCGGCCGGAACCACGAAGAGCATCAGCGCACCGGCCAGCGCGATCCCCGCGTCGGAGAGCTGCAGCCACGGCAGAGCGTTGACAATCAAGGGTCGGAATATCCAGCCGGCGGCGACCACGATCATCAGGACGGCGACAGCGCGCTCGGCCCTGGAGATCGGCGCCGACGAGAGCACGTCCCGACTGAGCGTATCGGCGACTCGAATCGCCTCCCGGGCACCGATGCGGAATGCCAGGCGCGTCAACACCAGCCAGCTCAAGGGCAACAGCACGAACACCAACGGCACGCCGATCAACATCCATCGAACGAAGCTGATCTCGACGCCGTAGGACTCGGTCATGAAAGCCGCGAACAGGGCATTGGGCGGAGTCCCGACGATGGTCCCCATCCCGCCGATGGTTGCGGCATAGGCGATACCGAGCAGCAGCGCGGGGGCAAAGCCGTCTCCACGCTCGTCTCGATCGACGGAGAGTGTGGTCACGATCGACAGGCCAATCGGCAGCATGACCATCGCCGTTGCCGTGTTGCTCACCCACATGCTGAGGAACGCGGTGACCGCCATCACAGCGGCGATCATCCTGCGCGGACTGGTGCCGGCGATGCGCAGAACCCGCACCGCGAGACGCCTGTCCAGACCCCAGACGTGCATGGCCCGTGCCAGCAGGAAGCCGCCCAGGAACAAAAAAATCATGGGGTGGGCGTAGGCGGCTGCCGTCGCCTCGATGCTGCGAACGCCAAGCACCGGCAACAGGATCAGAGGCAGCAGAGCCGTGACGGCGAGAGGCAGCGCCTCGGTCATCCACCACACCGCCATCCAGATGCCGACGACGGCGATCCACCACCCGTGCTGCGACAGTGCGTCGGGCTGCGGGCCTAGCAGCAGCAGAACGGCCGCCACCGGACCGACGATCAAGCCGATCAGGCGACGGCGTGGGACGCCGTTGGCGCGTGGTTCTTCGGGCCTGTTCCGGGACATGGTGAACGGTCTCCCTCAGACCACCGGCTGCCGTTCGGCATGCGCGCAGCGCGCGAAGGGTTGCTGGAACATGGCCCACACCGAGCTGCCCTCGTCGAAGACCGCCCACTCGAGGCGCACCACGTTGCGAGACGTCATCAAGCGCAGCCCGAGGCCGCCGTCTACCTTGAGGTCGTCGGTGAACAGGTCGCCGTCGTAGCTCGGCGCGACGCGTCCCGCTTCGACGAAGCCCACCCACTGCCACCAGTCGATCTCGAAATAGTTGAGCACCGGAAGATCACGCGGCGGATTGGTCTCGGGTGTCAGGCGTAGCTCCGCCGCGCAGTACACCGCGGACTCGTCGTGAAGACGCGCCCAGAGGTAGGCCCGCATGCGGTCATAGCCGCCCGGATAGGAGCCGTGTCGCGGGGGGCGGGCGGCGGTTGACGATTTGTGGGTTTTCCCGATCCGTCTCTCGAGTGGGTGTGTTCGACGTCCGGAAGTTGAGCGCCGGCACCTGCTGGCGGGACCACCCCGAGGTGCCGAGATCAACATACCTCCAGAGCTCGAGGTTGGTGCAGCTGTTGCTGCTGTCGAACCAGCCGCAATCGCGCGACAGCGCGAACTGCTGCCGGCTGCCTGTTGCCGGACTGCGCAGGATGTCGGTGTTGTCGCAGTCCACCCACAGCTCGAGCCCGTTGGTTGCCGCTGACAGCTGGTCCGCGCGCGTCTCCTCCTCGAGGTCGCGATAGTGAGAGAAGGCCCGGGCCGCGAGCGTCGTCTTGCCGCGGCGCATGGGATCCCAGCGCCGACCGCCCTCGGCTCCCGATTGCAGCAGGCCGCGGTCGAGACGGTACACCGAACGGTACACCGTGTGCACCTCGTCCATTGATCCGCTGACGCCCCCAGGGAGAGGCGAGTCTAGCGCACATTCTTCGCGAGCGCGTGGTGCAGACGTCCGGTGGGGGTTGCCGCCATCGGCTGTCGGCGTGTGCGAGCGACGGGGCCGTTGGGCGTCGACGCTGCCAAGCTCGCGGGCAACCCCGGGACAAAAGCCCGTGCGGGGCAGCGAACGTCGCCGGCGCCGCACCTGTCTCGCCGCCGCGTGGCGCGCGCCGACGGCCCGCACGGCACCGGAATCACGTCGACACCGTGACGACGTAGCCCGCGTGACGGCGGATGTTGATGACGGTGTCGTCGGCGAAAATCAGGTACTGAGCCTTCATGCCGGTTAGCGTTCCGTCGATGCTCACCGCTTTCTCGAGGTTGACGCTCTTCGGCTTGCGAGGACTGCCGGTCATCGGATAGCCGATGGAGGTCACGGCGTCGCGCGGCGAAGCGTACGCCCGCAGCGAACCGGGCAGAAGCTCGAGGGCGTGCGCCTTGTGCGTAGCCAGATCGATGTCCGGCGCTTCGCCGGTGAGCATCCTGCGCCAGTCGGTGCGGTCGGCGAAGTGTGGCTTCAACGCGACCTCGATATCACCGGCGAGCCGGCGGTGAGGTGTCTCGGCCACCACGATGGCGGCCGACGCGCCCTGATCGATCCAGCGCGTCAGGGCGTTCGACGTCCGCGTCACGCCGACTTTCAGCTGACTCGACAGCGCGAGGTAAACGCAGTGCGGCTGCGCGTGATGGCGCCGTTCCCACTCGCGGTCGCGCCCCTCGCCCAGGTGGCCTCGACAGAGCTCCGGCCGGATGATGCACTCGGCGTTCTCGGGTGATGAACGAAAGCACGGAAAGCAGAAACCGTTGGCGAACGACTTCTTCGTTTCGCGGCCACAGGCCACGCACAGTATGCGGTGCTCGAATCGAATCCCCAGGTGCCGGCCCAGCAACGCGTTGAGCGGAACGCTTATGCTGTCGAGGCGCAACCAGTATGCGACCGGCGAGCAGGCCTCGACAGCCATCTTCTTCAGCGATCCACGGCTTTTCATGCGATTGACGGTGGTTCGTCGGAATCCACCGCCGCGCCCGCTACGCCTCGACGCACCGGTCGCCCTCGCCGAGTGCGCGGCTGAGCGCCGCGATGTGCTCGACGCCGATTCCGCAGCAGCCGCCGATGACCTGTACGCCCTGCCGTCGCCAGGACCGTGCCCGCGCGGCGAACGCCTCGCCCGCGAGCCCCTCGTCGAAGCGCCACTCGGGCATGGCGAAATAGCCGCTATCCGGATAGACCATCAGTACGCCCGGCCACAGGTCCTTCAGCGCATCGATGGCGTCAGCGGTGATCTCCAGGTTGCTGTGCATCACCCCTGCGACGTCGGCGTACTCGGTGACGATCTGCCGTGCCGCCAGCTCAAACGGCAGCTCCGGTCGCGAGAAGGCGACCGGTCCGGCGGCCCCCGCGCGAGCGCTCAAACCGATCCACACCGGCATGCCCGTTGCGCACGCCGCTTCGACAGCCGGCACGGCGAGGTCGGGATCGGACATCATCTCCATGATGATGAGGTCGACGCCGCTCTCCACCAGGCAATCGGCCAGCTCGCGGCAGCTGGCGGCGAATCGCGCCGGCGGCGGCAGCGCATCGGGATCGCGCCGATCCGTTCCCGGCAAAACCGGCACCATGTGCGACATCGAGCCGGCGACTGCGATGACACGGTCGCCGGCCGCTCTTGCGCGAGCCTCGCGGGCGATCTCTACCGCACGACGGTTGATGGTGGGGAACTGATCGCCGAGCCCCGCGTAGTCGAGCATGACGCGGTTCGAGGCATAGGTGTTGGCGATGAGCACGTCCGCGCCGGCGTGCAGGTAGTCCTCGTGAATCTGGCGCAGCGCCTCCGCGTGGGAGAGCGTCGCCGCCGCACACCAGGCCTTGTCGTGCATGGGTACCCCTCGGCGCTGCAGCTCGGTGCCGGTGCCGCCGTCGAGGATCACTACGCCGCCGTTCTTCAGCCGTTGCTGCAGGGTCTCGATCTGTCGTTCCGCTGTCATCGATGTGCAATCTCTCTCAGGTGCCGGCGTCGGAGACGCCGTCCGAGGCGGGCCCTGCGGGACCCTCGCGATCGGCGCGCCGCTGCCGGGGTTGTATCACAGTTGATCCGCATCATGGGCCCAGACGGCGTCCTATGCTGCACTGCCTGCACTGCTGGGGCGCGAGGCGTGGACACAAGGCTCAGGGTCGTCGTGCTCGGGACCGGCCGCATGGGCGCCGGTATCGTCGATTTGCTGCTGCGCACGGAGGGCGTCGCGCTGACCGGCGTCTATGCGCGCCGGCCCGAGCGCGCCGGGCTGGACGTGGGCGAGGCGGTCGGTCTCGGGCGTCCGCTCGGCATCGCCGTGAGCGGCGAGCTGGCCGCGCTGTGCCGGACGACACGGCCGCATGTCGCCATACAGGCGACCTGCTCCCGCGTGTCCGATGCGCGCGACGAGATCGCCACCTTGGTGACGCACGGGGTCAACGTGATCTCGATTGCCGAGGAGATGGCCTACCCACGTGTCAGCTCGGACGATATCGCGGCCGCGCTCGATGCGCTGGCCGTCGCCAACAGCGTGACGGTGCTCGGCACCGGGATCAACCCGGGCTTCGTGCTCGACACCCTCGTCATCGCGCTCAGCGGCGTGTGCCAGCGCGTGGACCGTATCCGCGCGCAGCGCGTCAACGACCTCACTCCCTACGGACCGACCGTGCTGGCCGCCCAGGGGGTCGGTCTCGAGCCGGCCGCGTTCCGCGAGGGCGTGGAGCGCGGTGAGGTAGTAGGACATGTCGGGTTCCCTCAATCGATAGCGATGATCGGCCAGGCGCTGGGCTGGACCATCGAGCGGATCGAGCAGCAACGTGAGCCCATCGTCTCGCGGGTCGAGCGCCGGACGGCACTGGTCACGGTTCGCCCGGGCTGCGTCGCCGGCTGCCTGCACACGGCGACCGCGTACGCGGCTGGTCGACCGGTCATCGAGCTGGTCCATCCCCAGCAGATCCGGCCGGAGCTCGAAGGCGTGGCGACAGGCGATTCGATCGCGATCACCGGGCAGCCCAGCTTCGAGGTCAGCGCCCGGCCGGAGATCCCTGGCGGCATCGCGACCGTCGCATTGGCTGTCAACATGGTCGCGCATGTCATGAACGCTGCCCCGGGTCTGCGCACCATGGCCGAGCTGCCCGTGCCCGCGGCCGTCGTCGGCGACGTGCGGCGTCGTCTGCGCATACCGCTCGAGGCAGCGACCCGTGGCTGATCGCGCCGCCGCCGGGAGCTGGGTGGAGATCGGCGACGTCGTGCTCCAGCCCCGACAACGCGCGCCACAGGTGCCGGACGACACCCGTCGGGTGCCGCTCGAGATGCGCATCAAGGGCGTGCTGGTCGATTCCGGCGCCGTCGGCGACCGCGTCGAGATCGTCACGCCGGCCGGGCGTCGCGCGAGCGGCGTGTTGACCGAGGTCAATCCTGCCTACCGTCATGCGTTCGGTGAACCGCTAGCGGAGCTCTTGGCCATCGGCGCCGAGGTGCGCGCGATCCTGCGGAGGCGACGGCCTTGAGTGCGGACGCGGGCTACGCCGACGTCATGGAGCGCCGCGCGGCCATCGTGCGTGACTCGGTCGGCATCGACTATGACCGCTACCGAAGTGGGATGCTCTCGTTCGACTACGAGCGCCTGTTGGCGGACACCGGCTACGACCTGCCGTCCGTGCGCAGGGTCCAGGCGCAAACCGGTGTGGGCGAGACACCCCTCGTCGAGCTTCGCAACATCACCGCGCTCGTGCGCGCCATCGCCCCCGCCGGCAACGGCGCACGCCTCTTCGTCAAGGACGAGGCGGCCAACCCGTCGGGCTCGTTCAAGGATCGCCGCGCATCGCTCTCCGCGTTCGAAGCCCACAAACGCGGCTATCCCGGTATCGCCGCCGCCACCAGCGGCAATTACGGTGCGGCGGTGGCCTCGCAGGCCGCCAAGATCGGCCTGCCCTGCATAGTCGTGCAGGAGGCCTTCGACAGTCGCGGCGTCGCGCAGCCGGAGATTGCCGAGAAGACCCGAGCCTGTGAAGCGTACGGTGCGGAGGTGTTGCGGCTCTCGGTGGGACCGGAGCTCTTCTACGTGTTTCTGCGGGTGCTCGAGGAGACCGGTTTTTTCAATGCCTCGCTGTATTCCCCGTACTCCATTCTCGGCATCGAGACGCTAGGCGATGAGCTCGCGCGCGAGGTGCGCGATCTCACCGGCGGGTATCCCGATGTGGTCGTCGTCACCCACGCCGGCGGCGGTAATCTCACCGGTACCGCGCGCGGCCTGCTCAAGGCCGGCGCCGTCGACACGCAGGTGGTTGCCGCGAGCGTCGATCTCGGCGGCCTGCACATGGCGTCCGATCGTGACTTCAACCGCAAGTCGTTCACGACCGGTCACACGGGTTTCTCGATACCGTTCACGAGCCGGCCCGATCGCGCCGACGTGCCGTTCAACGCGGCGCGCGCGCTCCGCTACATCGACCGCTTCGTCACCGTGACGCAAGGCGAAGTCTTCTACATCACGCAGGTGCTCGCGGAGCTGGAGGGTCTCGAGCGCGGCCCGGCGGGCAATACCTCGCTCGCGGCGGCATTCGCCATGGCCCGGGAGATGCCGGCCGAGAGCGTCATCGTGGTGCAGGAAACCGAGTACACCGGCGCCGGTAAACATCCCATTAGCCAGCTCAACCTCGCCCGGCGACTCGGTATCGAGGTGAGACGCGGCGAGCCGCGCGACAATCGTCCCGGGCAGGCCATCGTCATCCCCGAGCACCCCTCGCAGCTGGCTGTGGTCGACGTCGATCTCGAGCGGCTCAAGCGCGCCTACCTCGGCTACGCGCTCGAGGCGCTGCCCCCGGGCGAGACGCCGAACGACGTGGATATCGCGTTTCTCGTCGCCGAGACCCGCTCGAGCGAAGCATTCGTGAGGAAGGTGATCGATGAGCACGCTCAAGCGGGCTGACGACTTTCCGACCCGCCGTCGGCATCTCGAGCAGATGTCTGACGACGAGCTGCACGCCTATTTCTGGGCGCTCGCGGCGCGGCTCGTCGCGCCTCTGGTCGAGCAGGCACGCTCGCACACCACGCCGTCGATCGAGCGGTCGGTGCTGCTGCGGATGGGGTTCTCGAGTCTCGAGGCGAAGGCCATCGTCGACGTGCTGCAGGCGGCATCGCTGCTCGGCCGGGGCGCCGGCCGTGTCGTGCTCGAGCTCGCTCGCACGCACGGCGTCTCCGTCGCGGAGGCGGGCCGGGGACTGGTCGACGGACGCTACCGCGCCGAGGCGCCGCGATGAAGCCCCTCGCGCCCACAGCGAAACTCGACGTCGAGGCGGTGCTCGAGGACCTCGAGCGCTACCGGCCGCGGCGGCGCGGCTGGACCTGGCGAACGACCGCCGCCCGGCAGACGCTCGGGCCGTTCGAGTACCGCAACGCTTCGGCGGGACTTGCGCGCTCGGTGCCGCTGCCGGCCGCCCACGCCTTCGGCGATATCGACCCGCAGTGCGACTTCGTGATCACGACGGAGATCGCCTCGGGGCGTTTCGAGGACGACCTGCGGCGGATGCGCATGGCGGCGTGGCATGGCGCGGACCACATCATGGTCATCCGCACCACCGGCCAGTCGCACATCGACGGGCTCATCGAGGGCACCCCCGAAGGTGTGGGCGGCGTGCCCATCTCCCGCAAGCAGCTGCGCGCCACGCGCAAGGCGCTCGACGCCATCGAGGATGAGGTCGGCCGAGCGATCAACCTGCACTCCTACGTGAGCGGGCTCGCCGGCCCCGAGATCGCCGTGCTGTATGCGGAGGAAGGCGTCAACGGTGCGCACCAGGACCCGCAGTACAATCTGCTCTATCGCAACATCAACCTGCAGCGGTCCTTCGTCGATGCGGCCGAGGCCAAACGCCTCATGGCCGACGCCGGTATTCTGCAGATCGACGGCGCCCACAACGCCACCGCCACGGCCAAAGCAGCGTGGAAGATCCTGCCAGAGGTGCTCGTGCAGCACGCTGTCAACACCGCGTTCTCGGTCGCGGTCGGTATGGCGTCGGAGAACATCGCGCTGTCCACCGTGCCGCCCACGGCATCCCCGGCGCCGAAGCTGCGCCTCGATCTGCCGTTCGCCGTGGCGCTGCGCGAGCTGTTCGCCGGCTACCGCATCCGCGCGCAGCAGAACACGCGCTATATGGAGTCCGACATGCTGGAGACGACGGTCACCCATGTGCTCGACACGCTCATCTCGCGCATGACGTCGGCGGACATTCAGAGCACCATTACCCCGGACGAGGGTCGTAACATTCCCTGGCACTACAACAGCGTCGCCGGCGTCAACACGGCGCGGCAGACGCTGATGGCGGTCGACGGTCTGCTCGACGTGGTGGCGCTCAGGCGCGACGGCGAGCTCGGTGAGCGCTCGCGCGAGCTCAAGGAGCGGGCGGTGCTGTTTCTCGAGGAGATCCTCGCGAGCGGCGGCTTTGAAGCCGCTGTCGAGGCCGGCCATTTCGTCGATTCGGGCCTGTATCCCGAGCGCGCCGGCGACGGCATCGCGCGCGATCCCGTTGGCGGCGTCGGCGCAGGCACCGTGGTGGCCCGGACGCCGGAGTACGGTGCGCCGGTCTGCAGCCACTTCGGGCACAACGTCTTCATGAGCGAGGGCGGCAAGCCGTGCGACGCCATCGACGGTTGCACGTTGTGCGATGCGACGAAGATCCGCTACGTCGACGAGCTCGATGACGAGGACAACGTGCATCGGCGGCTGCGCCGACCGCTGGCCGAGCGCACGGCGGGGCTGATCCGACCCGAGGTCGAACGCGCCGGTGACGCGGTGGTCTGCGTCACGCTGTTCGTGGCCGAGGAACCCCAGCTGGCCGAGGCCGCTGCGCTCAAGATGGTGGAGCGCATGGGCTTGGTCGATGCGCAGGTGATCAGTCGGCGCGTGATGCATCCCGCCGAAGGCAGCGTGTTCGAGATCAAGGCGACGCTCAGCGACCCGGTCCGCCGCGACGAGCTGCTGCTGGGTGCGCGCGAGCCGGCGCTCGCCGATGCCGACATCGAAGCGTTCGTCCGGCCGCGGCAGCTGCACGTCGTCGCGGCAACGGTGGGCGAGGACGAGCACTCGGTAGGGATGCGCGAGATTCTCGACATCAAGCACGGGGGCATCGAAAAGTACGGTTTCCGCTGCCACTACCTCGGCACGTCGGTAGCGGTGGACGCGCTCGTCGATGCGGCTGTCGGGGTCGACGCCTGCGCCATCATGATCTCCACCATCATCACGCACGGCGACGTGCACCGCACCCAGATGCAGCACCTGGGCAGGCTCGCCGAGCAGCGCGGGCTGCGCCCGCGTGTGCTGCTGATAGCCGGCGGCACCCAGGTCACGGACGAGACGGCGCGGGCTTGCGGGCTGGATGCCGGATTCGGACGCGGGACGACCGGCCGCGACGTGGCCACGTTCATCGTGCGGCGACTGCGCGCGCGCGACGGCGTCTGACGACGGCCGGCGTCGCCTCGGGCACTGTTCACCGGGCGGGTTAGCGGCGAATCAGCGACAACCGTGGCCAATACCTACCTGACCGTGGATCTAGACCGCATCGAGCACAACGCGAGGACGATCACCGCGCTGTGCGCGCGACACGGGATTGCCGTCACCGGCGTGACCAAATGCACCTGCGGGCTGCCCGAGGTGGCCCGCGCCATGCAACGCGGCGGCGTGCGCGCGATCGGCGAGTCGCGGCTCGTCAACCTCGAGCGCCTGGCCGCGGCGGGTGTCGACGCCGAGCTCATGATGCTGCGTCTGCCGGCCCGTTCGGAGGCGGAGGCCGTCGTGCGCAGGGCCGCCGTCAGCCTCAATTCCGAGCTCGCCGTCCTGCAGGCGCTTTCCGCCGCCGCCGTCGAGCAGTGCCGCGTGCACGACGTCGTGCTCATGGTCGACGTCGGCGATCTGCGCGAGGGGTTGTGGCCCGACGAGCTGGTGTCCGTGGCACGCCGGACAGTCGCCCTGCCGGGCGTGCGGCTGGCGGGTCTCGGCACCAATCTCACGTGCTACGGGGGTGTGGTCCCGACACCCGAGAACATGGGACGCCTGGTGGGCTATGTCGACGAGCTGGAGCGAACGCTCGGCGTCCGCCTGCGCTGCGTCTCGGGCGGCAACTCCAGCGCACTGCCGCTGATTGCGGCAGGTAAGATGCCGGCCCGGATCAATCACGTGCGTATCGGGGAGGCCATACTGCTGGGGCGGGAAACCATGCACCGCACACCGTGGCCGGATACCCATCAAGACGCCTTCGCGCTGCACAGTGAGGTGGTCGAGCTCAAGCGTAAACCGTCCGTGCCGGTGGGTGAGCTCGGCACGGATGCGTTCGGCAGGAAGCCGCACTTCGTGGATAGGGGCGAGCGCGATCGCGCCATTCTGGCCATCGGCCGTCAGGACATCGACCCCGAAGGCCTGCGTCCGCTCGGTGTGGGGATGTCCATCATCGGGGCGTCGAGCGACGAGCTCATCGTCGACGTCAGCGAGAGCGGGCGACCGCTGCGGGTCGGT
>JBFEOO010000014.1:0-63883 GCA_041550555.1 Arenicellales bacterium | reverse complement strand
CGACGAGGTGGCGGGCCGCCTTTACGGGCTTGGCCTCGAGCCCGGCGCCAAGGCGGCATTCCTGCTCGACAACGGCTGTTGGACCGCGCTGCTCTTTCTCGGCACCATGCACGCCGGTCTGGTCAGCGTGCCGCTCAACGCGGTGGCGGGTCCGGACACTCTGGCCTTCGTGCTCGCGCATGCCGACGTCCAGGTGCTGTTCGTCAGCAGCAGGTACGCGGAGCACGTTGCTTGCGCCGTAGCGACGCTCGAGAACAGGGTCACCGTGATCGCCACTGACGAGGACGCCGGTCCGCAGTGGCCGGAGCGCGCTGTGTCGCCGCCGGCGTCCGCCGCCGGGCTGCAGCCGAGCAGCCCGGCGCTGCTGCTGTACACGTCCGGCACCACCGGCGTGCCCAAGGGTGTGCTGCTCTCGCACCGCAATCTGATTGCCGGAGGCCGCAATACCGTCGCCGCGCACGGGCTGGGCCCATCGGATCGGGCGCTGTGTGTGCTGCCGCTCTATCACATCAACGGTGAGGTGGTCACCGTGATGGGACCATTGGTCAGCGCCGGCAGCGTCGTTATGCCCCATCGTTTCCGCGCGAGCCGGTTCTGGAGCCTGGTCGCGACGCACCGCTGCACGTGGTTCAGCGTCGTGCCCACGATCATTCACTACTTGCTCGACCGCGCCGCCGAGGAGCGCTATCGCTTCGGCGCCGATGCTGATCTCGCTCAGCTGCGTTTCGGTCGTTCGGCGTCGGCGCCGCTCGCGGCGAGCGTTCACCGTCGTTTCGAATCGACGTTCGCGATCCCAATGATCGAGACAATGGGGCTCACCGAGACGGCGGCCCCGATACTGTCGAATCCGATGCCGCCGGCGCCGCGTAAACCCGGGTCTCCGGGCGTGCCGGTCGGCAACCTCGTCGAGGTCGCGAGCGAGACGGGCGAGCTCTTGGGTGTCGGAGAGGTGGGCGAGTTGATCGTGAAGGGCGACAATGTGCTGCGGGGCTACTACAAGAACGAGCAGGCGACGCGCAGCGCTTTCACCGCGTCCGGCTGGTTCCGCACCGGCGATCTCGGCTACCGCGACGAAGACGGTTACTTCTTCATAACTGGCCGGCTCAAGGAGCTCATCATCAAGGGCGGAGAAAACATCGCGCCACGAGAGATCGACGACGTGCTCTACCAGCACCCGGCGGTGCTCGAGGCCGCCGCGGTAGGCGTGGCCGACGCGCGCTACGGGCAGGACGTGGTCGCGTGCGTGCGCCTGCGCGAGAATGTCCGCTGCCCGGCTACGGAGCTGATCGCCCACTGCGAGCGGCATCTGGGGCAATTCAAATCTCCGCAGCGCATCTACTTCATGGCCGAGCTGCCGAAGGGTCCCTCGGGCAAGATTCAGCGACTCAAGCTGCCCGCGCTCATCGCCGAGCGATGCGGCGCGCCGCCCGGCTAGGCGGTGGCCAGCGCCGACGCCTCCGAGCGGATGCGTTGCCAGGCGGCGATCACGTGCTCGCGGCGTGTCCAGGTTCCGCCGACGGCCATGCGCAGCACGAATCGGTCGTCGAGACGGGTATGGGTCAGATAGAGCGCGCCCGAATCGTTGAGGCGCTCCACCAGCCGCTCGTTGAACTCGTCGCCGGCGTGGTGTCGAAAGCAGACCAGATTGAGCGGGGCAGGGACGACGAGCTCGAAATCCGGGTCGCTCTCGACCCAGCCGGCGAATTCGCGGGCGAGCGCAATGTGGCCGCGAATGTGGCGCCGCAGACCCTCGATCCCGTAGTGCCTGATCACGAACCAGAGTTTGAGCGCGCGAAAACGGCGTCCGAGCGGCACCTGCCAGTCGCGATAGTCCACCACCGCACCCGACTCGGTGGGCGCGTTGCGCAGAAAATCAGGCAGCACCGAGAACGCGTCGATCAGGGCGGCGCGGTCGGCGACATAGAAGCAGTCGCAGTCGAAGTTCGTCAGCAGCCACTTGTGTGGGTTGAAGCAGTAGCTGTCGGCTCGCTCGACGCCTTCATGCACCCAACGCAGCTCGGGACAGACCGCAGCGCTGCCGGCTAGCGCCGCATCGACGTGGAGCCAAATGCCGTATCGCTCGCAGATGCGGCCGATGTCGTCGACAGGGTCGATGGCGGTGGAAGAGGTGGTGCCCACGGTGGCGCTGACGAAGAACGGCAAAGCACCTTCGGCAATGTCGGCTTCGATGGCGCGCTCGAGAACGTCGGTGCGCATGGCGTAACGATGATCGACCTCTATCAGGCGCAGCTGCTGTGCTCCTATGCCGGCAATCTTTATCGCCTTCGCGATCGATGAGTGCGCCTGGGTCGACGTGTACGCGGTGAGCGGGCGCTGCACCCCCTCGATGTTGCTGCGCCCGGCCGTGGCACGCTCGCGCGCGGCAATCAGCGCGCAGAGCGAAGCGCTCGACGCCGTATCCTGAATGACCCCGCCGCCGTTGCCGTCGGAGCGAAACGTCGGCGGCAGGTCGAGCATGTCAACGACCCAGTCCAGCACGTGACTCTCGAGCTCCGTGCAGGCGGGGCTCGTCACCCACAACATGCCCTGCACGCCGAGGCCCGACGACAGCAGATCGCCGAGAATGGCCGGCCCGGAGGTATTGGCGGGAAAGTAGGCGAAGAAGTTCGGCGACTGCCAGTGGGTGATGCCCGGCAAGATGATACGGTCGAGATCGCTCAACACCGCACTGATCGACTCGCCCTGCACAGGTGGTCCGGCGGGAAGCTTGGCGCGAATCTCGCCGGGCGCGACTTGCGAGCGCACCGGATAGGACGCGATGCTCTCCATGTAGCGCGCCACCCAGTCAATCACCTCGTGTCCCCAGCGCCGGAACTCGTCCGGCGTCATGTGGCCGGGGTCACTGTGTTCGGGCGCTACGGCTCCGCCCTCGTCGTCGTGTGAGCGCATCGCGTTGGGTGCTCGTTCGTCCTACATACTGGGATAGTTGGGCCCGCCGCCGCCCTCGGGCACCGTCCAGCGGATGTTCTGGGTAACGTCCTTGATGTCGCACGTTTTGCAGTGGACACAGTTTTGCGCGTTGATCTGCAGCCGCGGGATGCCGTCGCTGGCCTCGCGGACGATCTCGTAGACGCCCGCTGGACAGTAGCGCTGCTCGGGCGCGTCATACTCGGCGAGGTTGACCTCGATGGGCACTGTTTCATCCGCGAGTCTGAGGTGACAGGGCTGGTTCTCCTCGTGATTCGTGTTCGAGAGGTAGACCGAGGAGTTTCTGTCGAAGGTGATCACGCCGTCCGGCTTGGCGTAGCTCATGGGCGAGCTCTGCGCGGCCTTTTTGAGGCGCGTGTGATCGGCGTGGTGATGCAGCGTCCACGGTGCCCGGCCGCGCAACACGTAGGTGTCGAGACCCGCGTAGAGCAGTCCGCCCCACAGCCCCCAGCGGAAGGCCGGGCGCACGTTGCGGGCCTGGAACAGCTCGTCCCACAGCCAGCTCTCGCGCAGTCGCTCGGGGTAGGCCTCGAGCTCGCCGCGCCGGCCGTCGCGCAGGTGCTCGAACGCGGCTTCTGCGGCGATCATCGCGGACTTCATGGCCGTGTGCGTGCCCTTGATCTTCGGCGTGTTCAGGAAGCCCGCCGTGCAGCCGATCAGCGCGCCGCCGGGAAAGGTCAGCTTGGGTATCGACTGGAAGCCGCCTTCGTTGAGGGCGCGTGCACCGTAGGCGATGCGCTTGCCGCCCTCGAAGGTCGGGCGCACGCCGGGATGTGTCTTGAACCGCTGAAACTCCTCGAACGGGTCGAGATGCGGGTTCTCGTAGTCGAGGCCGATGACGAAGCCGACGGCGACCTGATTGTCCTCGAGATGGTAGAGGAAGGAGCCGCCATAGGTGCGCTGGTCCAGGGGCCAACCGACGCTGTGCCAGACGAGTCCGCGCTGATGCTGTGCCGGTGCGACCTCCCACAGCTCCTTGATGCCGATGCCGAAGGTTTGCGGATCGACGCCGGCGCGCAGCTCAAAACGATCGAACAGGACCTTGGTGAGCGAGCCGCGGCACCCCTCGGCCAGCAGGGTCAGCCGCGCGTGAAGTTCCACTCCGGGCTGGTAATTGGCGGTGGGCTGGCCGTCCTTGCCGACGCCCATGTCTCCAGTGGCGACACCGCGCACGGCGCCGGATTCGTCGAAGAGCACCTCGGCGGCGGCGAATCCGGGATAGATCTCCACGCCGTGGTGTTCGGCCTGTGTCGCGAGCCAGCGGCACAGGTTGCCGAGGCTGATGATGTAGTTGCCCTCGTTGCGCATCTGCGGGGGCGTGGGCAGGCGAATGGACCACTTCTCACCGAGCAGCAAGAACTGGTCACGTTCCACAGCCGTATTCAGCGGCGCCCCCTTGTCGCGCCACTCGGGAAGCAGCTCTTCGAGCGCACGCGGTTCCAGAACGGCGCCCGAGAGAATGTGCGCGCCAACCTCGGATCCCTTCTCGACGATGCAAACGCTCAAGTCGTGACCGGAGTCGGCGCAGAGCTGCTTGAGGCGAATCGCCGCCGCCAGCCCGGCGGGACCGGCGCCAACGATCACCACATCGTATTGCATCGATTCGCGTTCGCTGGGCTCGCTCATCAATTTTCACTTCTCTGCGCTGTTGCTCATTGCGAAGAGGGCGCGGCGGGCGCAGTTTGGCCCGCAGCGCAGGATGCCGGCGGGCAGCCGCGCGGTCTTGATCGCATCGACCGTTGATCGGACGAAGTCCCTCGTAGTATATCTGCGCCCTATTGGAGGCAACAGTCGAGCCGTCATGCAGATTAAGGACAGCGCAGCCATTGTCACGGGTGGCGCATCGGGAATGGGCGAAGCGGTGGCACGGTGGCTGCGCGACGCCGGCGCCCGGGTGGCGATTCTCGATCGCAACGAGGAGCAGGCGGCGGCGGCGGCAGATAAGATCGGCGCTCTCGCCGTCGGCTGCGACGTGCGCGATGCGGCCGACACCGAGGCCGCATTCGAGGTGGCCGCAGCGGCGCACGGCGCGGCGCGCATCCTCGTGAGCTGCGCCGGCATCGCGCCGGCTCAACGCATCGTCGGGCGCCACGGCCCGATGCCGCTCGAGGATTTTGCGCACGTCGTCGACGTCAACCTCGTCGGGACGTTCAACGCCATGCGGTTGGCTGCCGCCGCGATGCGCGAGCTCGAGCCCGTAGACGCCGCCGGTGAGCGCGGTGTTATCGTCAACACCGCCTCCGTCGCCGCCTTCGAAGGACAGATTGGCCAGGCAGCGTACAGCGCCTCAAAAGGCGGCGTCGTCGCGCTGACCCTGCAGGCGGCGCGCGAGCTCGCTGGCGCGGGCATCCGGGTCATGACCATCGCGCCGGGCCTGATCCGCACGCCGATGCTGCTGGGCATGCCCGAGGAGATCCAGGACAGCCTGGCCCATCAAGTGCCGTTCCCGAAGCGCTTCGGCGAGCCGGAGGAGTTCGCCCGACTCGTCGGTCACATCATCGAGAATCAGATGTTGAACGGCGAAGTCATCCGCCTCGACGGCGCGATGCGCATGGCGCCGCGCTGAGGCCGTCCAACGCGAGCCCCACCCGTGCGCGACGACGCCGCTCAGCGTCGGCGGCTGGCAGTCATCGGCAGCGCAGCCGCTCGGCGCATGGGCTCGCTCTCGAGCAGATCCGGGTGCGCGAGATAGTCAAGCAGAAACTCCGTCGAGTCGAGTCCCCAGAACAGCTCGCCGTCGACGACCGTCGTCGGCACGCCGAACACTCCCAGCGCGATCGCCCGATCGGTAGCGGCTCGCAGCGTCTGCTTGACGGCGGGCTCGCCGACACGGCCGGCAAGCTCGGCGATGCCCGGGCGCTGCGACAGCGTGCGCCAGTCGTGTTCGTCGTCCGGCCGCCGTCCCTCGCTCCAGACGAAACGAAACAGCGCACCGACGATCTGCGGGTCGCCGCCCGCGGCGACGGCCAAACGCAGCAGCGGCAGCGGATTGAAGGGGTGCGCCGTTGGAAAGCGTAGCGGGATGTCGAGCCGGTCGGCGAGCCACTGGACGTGTCGGTAGGTAAAGCGGCGTTTACTGTGGATCTCGGCCGGCCCGAGTTGGCCCCAGTGCTGCAGCAACCCAGCGAACAACACCGGCTGCAGCGCGAGCTCGAGACCCCGCGGGGGCGCGCGCTGCAGCTGCTCGAACTGCAGGTACGAGAACGGCGAGACGAAATCGAAGAACCACTCGCCGTGCTTCATTCGGAAAGGCTACCGAGGCGCTGGGCGCGTTCGCGCAGCTTGAACTTTTGGATCTTGCCGGTGGACGTCTTGGGCAACTCGGTGAAGATGACCGTCTTCGGCGCCTTGTAGTGCGCAAGGTTGTCGCGGCAAAAGGCGATGACAGCCGCCTCGTTCACATCGACCGCCGACGCCTTGAGCGCTACGAAGGCGCACGGCGTCTCACCCCATTTGTCGTCTGGGCGCGCCACCACGGCGGCCTCCAGCACGGCGGGATGCCGATAGAGCACGTCCTCGACCTCGATCGACGAGATGTTCTCACCGCCGGAGATGATGATGTCCTTGGAGCGGTCTCGCAGCTGAATGTAGCCGTCAGGGTGCACCACGCCGAGGTCGCCGGAGTGGAACCAGCCGCCGGCGAACGCTTGCTCGGTCGCCGCGGCGTTCTTGAGATAACCCTTCATGACGATGTTGCCCCTGAACATGACCTCGCCCATGGTCTCACCGTCGGCAGGGACGGGCGTCATCGTCTCCGGATCCATGACGGTCAGTCCATCGAGCACGTGATAGGGTACCCCCTGGCGCGACTTCAGCCGGGCGCGCTCGGCCGGTGGCAGATCGTCCCATTCACGCTTCCAGGCGCATACGGTGGCGGGCCCGTACGTCTCCGTCAGGCCGTACACGTGCGTCATGTGGAAGCCGGCGTCCTCCATCGCCGCCAGCACCGACGCCGGCGGTGGCGCCGCCGCCGTCATGACCTCGACCCGATGAGCGAAGGCGCGGCGTTCCTCCGCACGGGCGTTGATCACGAAGTTGAGCACGATGGGCGCCCCGCAAAAATGCGTCACGCGGTGTTCGGCGATAGCGTCGAAGATACGCCGCGCTTCGACCTTGCGCAGGCAGACGCTGGTGCCGGCGAGGGCCGCCAGCGTCCACGGAAAGCACCAGCCATTGCAGTGGAACATGGGCAGAGTCCACAGATAGACCGGATGCATGCCCATCCCCCATCCGACGGCGTTGCTCAATGCGTTGAGATAGGCGCCACGGTGGTGGTAGACCACGCCCTTCGGATTGCCTGTCGTGCCCGAGGTGTAGTTGAGGGAAACGGCCTGCCATTCGTCCTCGGGCGGCAAGCAGCGGAAATCGGCATCGCCTTCGGCGAGCAACGCTTCGTACTCGACGTCCCCGAGTCGCTCGCCGGTCGGCGCTTCGGGATCATCGATGTCGACGACGAGCAGCTTGCGGTTGACGCGTCCGAGCGCCGCCCGAACCAACCGGGCGAATTCGACGTCGGTCAGAAGCACCTTGGTCTCGGCGTGGTCGAGTATGAAGGCGATGGTCTCGGCGTCGAGTCGCACGTTGATCGTGTTGAGCACCGCTCCGCACATGGGCACGCCGAAGTGGGCCTCGAAGATCGCCGGCACATTGGGCGCCAGGACCGAGACGGTGTCGCCCGCCCGCACACCTCGTCGCGTCAGCGCCGAGGCCAATCGCCGGCAGCGCTCGTGGGTCTGTGCCCAGCTGTAGTGCCGTGCCCCGTGGATAACTGCGGTGTGCGCCGGATAGACGCGCGCCGCACGGTCGATAAAGCTGATCGGCGTGAGCGGTGAGAAGTTCGCCGGGTTGCGATCGAGATCGGGCTCGTAGGGTTGCTCAGCCATGGTCGGGTGCTCGCGGCTCGTTAACAGCGTTTGGCCCGGGTTGTGCGCGAGCCGGACGCGGATGGACGTGGATCTGCCCCCAGCGCGTGGACCACTGCGCATCGCGCGCGTCGATGCAGCGCGGGCGACGTCTCCTCGCCCCTCGAGCGGGGCGGCCGCGTGCGGGGGCGTGCTCACGGTCCCTGCGGCGCCTCGTCGCCGACGGAGCGCAACGGCGCGGTATTGTATCCCGCCGCACCGGCGAACGGGCGTGGCGATGGGGCGAGACGCGCTTGCGGCGGTGGCCCCGAACTTGTGACCGGGGGGACGATGGGGTATAGTGCGCCGCCGTTGATGCTGCACTGCACAATGGCCGAGCACCGAGGACCCTCGATGAGCGATCCCACCCCTTCGGACGACGGCACACCGCTCGACCCCGCCGAGATCTCGCGGACCATGCTCGATGTCGCCACCCGCAGTCAGCGGCTGGCCGCGCGTTTCTTCGAGAAGAGAGCCCGGGACGGGTCGACCAATCCTGACCCGCTGGGTTTGGCCGACACCTTTTCCAAAGCCATGTTTCGCGTCATGTCGGATCCGGTGGCGCTTGGCAAGGCGCAGATCGATTTTTGGCGCGACTCGCTGGAGCTGTGGCGCAACACCTACACGCGGATGCTCGGCATGGAGGCGCCTCCCGTGGTCGTGCCCCACGACTCGGATCGACGCTTCGCGCACACCGATTGGGAAGACAACGCCGTCTTCGATTACATCAAGCAGTCTTACCTGCTGACATCGCGCTACATACTCTCCACGCTTGGCACAGGCGACGGTCTCGAGGCCAAGACGGCGGAGAAAGTCCAGTTCTTCACGCGTCAATTCATCGACGCCTGTGCGCCGACCAACTTCGTGCTCACCAATCCAGAGGTGCTGAGGGCGACCCTCGATTCCAAGGGCGAGAACCTGGTGAAGGGGCTGCAGAACATGCTCGAGGACCTCGAGCGCGGCGACGGTCGCCTGCAGCTCAAGATGACCGACAGCGACGCCTTCGAGCTGGGCGTCAACGTCGCCACCACACCCGGGAAGGTGGTCTTCGAGAATTCGCTGATGCAGCTTATCCAGTACGAGCCGGCGACGGAGACCGTGTTCCGGCGCCCGTTGCTGATCGTGCCACCGTGGATCAACAAGTATTACATCATGGACCTGAGGCCGAAGAACTCGTTCGTCAAGTGGCTGGTCGAGCAGGGTCACACGGTGTTCGTGATCTCCTGGGTGAATCCCGATGAGGCACTCGCCGGGAAGAGCTTCGATGACTACATGCTCGACGGGCCGCTGGCGGCGCTCGAAGCCATTGCCGACGCGACGGGAGAGCGCGAGGTGAATGTTGTCGGCTACTGCATCGGAGGTACCCTGCTGGCGGCGACGCTAGGCTATATGGCGGCGCGGGGCGACGAGCGCGCCAAATGCGCCACCTTTCTCACTTCGCTCATCGACTTTGCCGAGCCGGGTGAGCTCGGGGTGTTCATCGACGAGTACCAGATATCCAACTTGGAGGCCGAGATGGAGAAGAAGGGCTATCTCGACGGCTCTTCGATGGCCACCACGTTCAGCATGCTGCGTGCCAACGATCTGATCTGGTCGTTCGTGATCAATAACTACCTGCTCGGGAAGGAGCCGTTCGCGTTCGACCTGCTGTACTGGAACTCCGACTCCACCCGCATGCCGCGCGCGATGCACAGTTTCTATCTCCGCAACATGTATCTGGAGAATCGGCTTCGCGAGCCCGGCGGAATCACGCTCGCCGGGACGCCGATTGACGTGACGCGCGTCAAGACGCCGGCATACTTCCTCTCGACCAAAGAAGACCACATCGCGCCGTGGCCGTCGACCTACGCCGGCGCGAAGCTGTTCCGCGGACCGGTGCGCTTCGTACTCGCCGCTTCCGGCCATATCGCGGGAGTCATCAATCCCCCGCTGGCGCAGAAGTACGGCTACTGGACGAGCAGCGGCAGGCCGCCCGCCACGCCCGAGGCATGGCTCGAGCGGGCGGAGTCGCACGAAGGGTCGTGGTGGCCGAACTGGGGCAAATGGTGCCAGCGCTACGGCGGCGGACGCGTCCCGGCGCGGCGTCCGGGGGACGGCAAGCTACCGGTACTGGAAGCCGCGCCCGGCTCCTACGCGAAGATGCGCATCGGCGCGACCTGACCGCCGCGACCTGCCGTCGTGCGTCAGTCCGTTTCCGGCCATACCGGCTCGCGCTTGTCGATGAAAGCGTCGATGCCCTCGCCGGCCACGTCGAGCATCATGTTGCAGGCCATGATCTCACCGGCGGTGGCGTAGGCGTCCTCGAGCATTTCGTCGATCTGCCGGTAGAACAGCGCCTTGCCCAGGCGCAGCGGCTCGTAGGGATGGCGCTTGATCCGGTGGGCGAGGTCGAGGGTAGCCCGCTCGAGCGCCTCGGGTGCGACCGCGTGGTTCACCAGCCCCCAGTCCACAGCCGTCTTCGCGTCCACGAAGCCGCCGGTCAGCAGCATCTCCATGGCCCTTTTGCGCGAGATGTTGCGACTCAGTGCTACGCTCGGTGTGGAGCAGAACAGACCGAGGCTGATGCCGGAGACCGCAAACTGGGCGTCCTCCGAGGCAATGGCCAGATCACAGTTGGCCACGAGTTGGCAGCCGGCGGCTACCGCCATACCCTGAACACGCGCTATCACCGGCTGCGGCAGTCTGATGATGCTCAACATGAGTCGGCTGCAGCGCTGAAAGAGCTCCCGGTAGTATGCCTCGTCGGGATTGGCTCTCATCTGCTTGAGGTCATGCCCGGCCGAGAAGGCTCTTCCCGTGCCCGCCAGAATGACGACACGCACGCTGCGCTCCCCGGCAATAGCGTCGAACGCGTCCTGCAGCGCGGCTAACATCTCGTCGGACAGCGCGTTATACTGCCGCGGTCGGTTCATGGTCAGCGTGGTAATGCCGTTCTCGTCGTGACGCAGGAGCAGCGGTTGCTGCGTGTGCGCCTGTGCGGCCGATCGGCTCATCAGCGTGAAACCTCATAAGGTATGGTCTGACACAGGGGCGGGTCTCCCGCCGCCCGCGTGTCGTCGATGCGCTGTTTCGGAAGTGTAACCCATATACGAGCAAGACCAATGAGCCGGATCAGCCTGGTGGATTTCGAGAAGTTGTCGAGCGAGCGGCTGCCGTTCGCCGGACAGCTGGGTTATCGCCTCGAGGCCATCGACCGCGGGTTCGCAATCGCCCGGGCGCCGTACCGTCAGGATTTTCTGCGCCCCGGCGGGACGATTTCGGGCCCCGTGCTCATGGGGCTCGCCGATTTCGCCATGTACGGGGCCGTGCTGTCGATGATCGGCCCCGTGGAGCTGGCCGTGACCATCAATTTCAACATCAATTTCTTGCGTCGGCCGGCACCGGGAGACATTCTCGCCGAGGCGCGCGTGCTGAAGCTCGGCAAGCGGCTGGCCGTGGGAGAGGTGGGGCTGCGACGCGACGCCGATGACGATCTGGTCGCGCACGTTACCTGCACCTATTCCATCCCACCCGATGTCGCGGGCGTCTGAGGCGCGAGGCGGCGGTCAGCGCCGCTCGCCCGCGGGTCCCTTGCACGAAGGAGTGACGTCATGAGTGAAACCAGATTCGACGGCATTCGAGCGTGTGTCTTCGATGCCTACGGCACGCTGTTCGATGTGCACTCGGCCGTGGGGCAGCATCGTTCGCGACTGGGCGACGACGCCGACTCGGTCTCCGCGCTGTGGCGCAGCAAGCAGCTCGAGTACACGTGGCTGCGCAGCCTGATGCGCCGGCACGCCGACTTCTGGCAGGTCACCGCAGACGCCCTCGACTACGCGCTCGACGCCCATGACATCGCCGATTCGGCGTTGCGCGGCGACCTCATGCAGGCTTACATGGCTCTCGACTGCTATCCGGAAGTACCCGGCGTGTTGCGGCAGCTCAAGAATGCCGGGTTCGTCATCGCCATCCTCTCCAACGGCTCGCCGCGTATGCTCGACGCGGCGGTGTCGAGCTCAGGCTTACGGTCCTTGCTCGACGCGATACTGTCGGTCGAGGAGGTCGGCGTCTACAAGCCGGATCCGCGGGTCTACCAGCTGGCGGTAGATCGTCTGGGCGTGGCTGCCGCCGAGATCAGCTTCCAGTCCTCGAACGCATGGGACGCGGTGGCAGCCGCCGCCTTCGGTTTTCGAGTCGGCTGGGTAAACCGCTTCGGCCAGCGGCGCGAACGGCTGCCGGCGACGCCCGACGCCGAGATCTCGACGCTGTCGGATCTCGCCCCGCTGCTCGGCGTCTAATATGTTCCGCGTCGGCACGGCACGCGATGGGTCCGGTCATCGCCCGTCCAGCAGGTAGACCACGAAGGTATTGCCGAGATAGAGGCAGAACAGCAGCAGGCTGGTCCAGCCGATGAGCTTGAAAACACGCCTGCGCGGCCGATACAGAAGGCCGACGATGGCCACGCCGCTCATCATGACCGCCGACAACGCTGATACGACGTGGGTGGACGACACCGAAGCGAGCAGAGGGCCCGAGGTGAACAGCAAATCGTCGATGCACACGATGGCGGCGTCGAAGAGATTGCTTCCGAACAGGCTGGCGATGGCCATGTCGAGCGCCCCGAGCCGCAGTGCGGTTACCGTCACGACGATCTCGGGCACCGATGTGGCCAGCGCGACGAAGAGCGTCCCGACGAAGCTGGTCTGCCACTGCATCGTCAGGGCAAGATCCTTGGCGACGAACGGCAGCCACACGCCCGCTACGATCACCACGCAGGCGGCCAGGGCATAGCGAAGCAGCACCTCTCTCAAAGAGAGGTGGCGGTAAGCTTCGGGCTCGGCCTCGACGTATGCCTCGAGGCGGCCTCTCTCGTAGCGGAAAACCGTTCGCACCGCCACGGCGTACAATAGCAGGATGATGATGCTCGAGGCGCCGATGTGGCCGACGGCGAATGTCATGCCGGCGGCCGAGAGCAGGATGTTGAAGCCGATGAACCCGATCAGCATGATGCCGAAGGCCGCCGAGAGAATGTGCCCCTGGCTGGCGCGCGCGTAGAGCGATTCGGGACCATGGAGCACGTCCAGCATCACGATGATCACCAGGTTGAACACGCAGCTGCCGAGCGCATCGCCCACGGCGATATCGGGCGCGCGGGCCACGGTCACGGCGCTGACGCCCGTGGCGAGCTCGGGGAGCGAGGTGACGCTGGCGAGCAGCACGAAACCGACCCACGAGCCGCCGAGACCGGTTTTCTCGGATATGGCGTCACCGTAACGGGAGAGCTTGCTTCCGGCTACGCCGATCAGCAGCATGCATAACCCGAAGCTCATCCAGCCCAGCATGACGGGCTCCTCGAATGTGATGCGCGAACGGTATCGCAGTTGCTCGCCCCGGCCAAGGCGCGCGCGAGGCGCGCACGCCGCGCTGGCCGCCATCGCCCGTATCGCTGCGCGCGCCGGGCGCTGCCACGGGCTTGCCATGCTTATCGCATTCATGATCACGGTGGCGCTGGAGCCGGCGTTTGCCGCAACACGCTTCGCCTTCGAGCAGCTGCGGGCGATCGTGGAGGTCGAGGGTGTTCGCGACCTGCCCGGGGTGATCGGGCGGTTGCCCGATGAGATGAAGGCCAACTACACGCTGGTCTACGCGAGCCGCAGTCTGCAGGGTGCCAGCTACGAGTATCCGCGCGCTGTTCTGTTCGGCAGCGACGCCCGGTTCGTGGTGACGTTCAACGGCCATCCCACGCAGCGCTACTATGATCGGCTCGAGTTGATCCAGTTCCGCGAAGCCCGTCGCGAGTTCGAGTTTCGTTCCATCACTTTCGGCTCGCAGGTGCAGATCTCCGAGCCCAATCCGCCCCTGTGCCTGAGCTGCCACGGACAGAGTCCGCGCCCGCTGTGGGAGAGCTACCGCTACGCGCCGGACTCCCAAGGACACTGGCCGGGCGTTTACGGCTCCACCCACGATGCGCCGGCACTGACGCCCGCCGAGCGCGACGCCTTCCAGCACTTCAGGCAGCGTGCTGCGGGTCATGAGCGCTACCGCCATCTCATGCTCGACCACCCGGGCTCCGGCTGGTATCCCTACGGGGCCGGACCCAACGAGCACCGGTGGCGTCCCAACAATCGTCTCGGCAATCTTCTGGCGCGCCTCAACGCCCGCAAGATTGCCAGACAGATCGCCGCCGCGCCCTTGATGCGCACGCATCCGGCAACCGTGTGGTCGTGGCTGCTCGGTTGTCCCGAGGCCGAGCGTGACGGCTTTGCCGCTCGGGTGCGGCAGCTGTTCAGCGAGCGTTTTTCCGCGCCATGGCACGCGGATCTGCATCGCGAGCTCGATACCGTCGACGCTGACAATGCCCTGTCGTTCATGTTCGAGAAGCTGCTGAGCGGGCTAGACGTCTACACATGGAACCTCAGCATCGAGACCTTGCCCGCTGGGGAGCGCTTCTCGACCGGCATCGTGTCGATAGATCGGCTGGTCGCAGCCAGCCTGCTCGAAGAGCAGGCGACCGCCGAGCCGCTGCTCGCGCCCCATTACGCCCCGCGCAGCAGTGATTACGTTTACGAGAAGTTCGCGCGCGGCTACTACCAGCGCAACGTGGCGCCGGGCGGTGTCGGACCGAGCTATGATCGTCTCGGCGCCTACTACGACGAGGAAAGAGCCCGCGACGCCTGCCCCGGCCTCGAGCGCCAAACGGCTCACGAGCCCACACCGGGCGTTGCCGACGCCGGGCCGGCGCGGCTCCGCGCACGCGGAGGTTGACAGCTCCGGAGGCATCTCATATTCTGATTGGGCGCCGATTTGATCTTCAGCTTGCGGGCGCGTTACAAATACGGCTAAAGCGAGGTCTCCGAAACCTGCTTTAGCGTGAGCTGAAGCGGGTTTTTTTGTTGGGAGAGCACGCTCATGAGTCGCGGAAGGTCGCCGTCCTGCGGTGCCGATACCGATGCCGATGACGCGTTCGGCTTCGACACCCTCGCCGTGCGCGCCGGCCAGGTGCGCACGGGCGAGGGCGAACACAACGACCCTGTCTTCGTCACCTCGAGCTTCGTCTTCGCCAGCGCTCGAGAGGCGGCTGCGCGCTTTGCCGACGAGGAGAAGGGCAACGTCTACTCGCGTTTCACCAACCCGACCGTGCGCACGTTTGAGGAGCGGCTGGCGGCGCTCGAGGGCGGACGTTTCGCGATCGGTACGGCGTCGGGAATGTCGGCGATCCTTGCTACCTGCCTGGCTTTGCTCGAAGCGGGCAGTCATGTCGTGGCGGCGCGGGATCTGTTCGGCTCTACAGTGTCGTTGTTCACCAAGGTGCTGCGCCGGTTTGGCATCGAGACGACATTCGTGCCTCTGACCGACATGGCGGCGTGGAGGCAGGCCATTCGTCCCGACACGCGCATGCTTTTCCTCGAGACGCCCTCGAACCCGCTTTGTGAGATTGCGGACATGCGTCGGCTCGCTGAACTCGCCGGCGAGCACGGCTGCAAGCTGATCATCGACAACTGTATGTGCACGCCGGCACTGCAGCGGCCCTTCGAATACGGTGCGGATGTCGTCATCCACTCGGCAACCAAGTACCTCGACGGTCAGGGACGCTGCATCGGCGGCGCCATCGTCGTTCGGGACGAGGCGCTGCGCGACGAGATTTTCGCAGTGCTGCGCACGGCGGGGCCGAGCATGAGCCCGTTCAATGCGTGGGTGTTTCTAAAGGGACTGGAAACACTTCGCCTGCGCATGGAGGCGCACAGCGCGGCGGCGCTCGAGCTGGCCCGCTGGCTCAGCACCCACCCTCGTGTCGAGCGCGTGTACTACCCCGGCCTCGAGTCCCATCCGCAGCATCTGTTGGCGAGCTCGCAGCAGCGGGCCTTCGGGGGCATCGTCTCATTCGAGGTCGCCGGCGGACGAGCAGCGGCATGGCGGGTCATCGACGCCACGCGCATGATGTCGATAACGGCCAACCTCGGTGACGCGAAGACCACCATCACCCATCCTGCCACCACGACCCACGCGCGCATCACGGCCGAAGAGCGTGCGCGTGCCGGAATCGGCGAGAATCTGCTGCGCGTGTCGGTCGGCCTCGAGAATCTCGCCGACATCAAGGTGGATCTCGAGCGCGGGCTGGCGCGTCTGAACGAGCCGCTGGCCGCCGGCGCGGGCGCGGCACGAACTTAGCCGGCATCGGTCGACGCACTTCTGCGGAAGGAGGGGGAGGCGGACGCCGAGGCAGCGGCGGGCCTCGAAGAGGTCAGCGCGGCGGCCGGCGCCGCCGAGCGCCCTCACGGCGTTGGCAGTTGCGTTGCCAAGACCAGCAGCTCCTCTCCGTCTTCGACGACGTCGCCTGCCTCGCGGGCGACGACCGTGACGATGCCGTCAGCGGGCGCGCGGATGGCATGCTCCATCTTCATCGCCTCGATGACCAGCAACACGTCGCCGCGCCGGACCGTCGCGTCGCGCCCGACACGCACCTCGACGATGCGTCCCGGCATTGGTGCCGAGATAACGCCGGCCAGCGCTTCCTCCTCGGCGTCCACCCGGTCGGGGTCGAAGCAGCTGAGCTCGAATCGCTGGCCGCCCGCAAACACCGTGAGCGCTTGGCCGCGGCGAATCACGGTCGCCCGCAGCGAGACGTCGTCCACCCTCGCCACGAGGTCGCCATCGTCGTCGAGGCGACCCTCCACGGCCAGCGCAGCCGTGGGCAGCTCGATGCCCAGGCGCTCGCCGCGGCACCGCACCACGGCGCGCGTTTCGCCGGCCCGGTGGCGGAAATGCAGGGTATGCTGACTTTCCTCGTTCAGCCGCCAGCCCGTGACACTGCTCCAGGGCGAAAAGGGATCTGCCGAGCGGCGCGCAGCGCTGCGGGCTGCCTGCTCGGTCTCGCGCTGCAGGAACAGACAGGCCACGGCAAACACGTTGTCCGCAATGGGCGCCTCGACGCGCTCGAGCAGCGCTTCCCGGTGCAGATCGACGAAACGCGTGTCGTGCCCACCGGCGGCGTAGGTCGGATGTGCCACGAGTCGTTTGAGGAACTCGACGTTGTTCGCCACGCCCACGATCTGAACGGTGCGCAGCGCCGTGCGCAGCCGCCGCTGCGCCGCGCTGCGATCCGCGCCCCAGACGATCAGCTTGGCGACGAGCGGGTCGTAGTGAAGGCTGACGCTGTCGCCCGCGCGCACCCCCGTGTCGACGCGCACGTGCGCGTCCGCCGGCGGCAGGCGCAGATGTGTGAGGGTGCCCGTGCTCGGCAGAAAGTCCCGGGCCGGGTCCTCGGCATAGATCCGCGCCTCGATAGCGTGGCCGTTCAGTCGTAAGGCGTCCTGCCCGCACGGCAGCAGCTCGCCGGCGGCAACCCGCAGCTGCCACTCGACGAGATCCTGCCCGGTGACCAGCTCCGTCACCGGATGTTCCACCTGCAGACGCGTGTTCATCTCCATGAAGTAGAACACGTCGTCTTGCACGAGGAACTCCACCGTGCCCGCGCCAAGATAGCCGATTGCTTGCGCGGCGCCGATGGCGGTGGCACCGATGCGCTCGCGCCACTCGTGCTCCATACCCGGTGCAGGGGTCTCCTCGACGATCTTCTGGTGGCGGCGCTGGATGGAGCAGTCGCGTTCGAACAGGTGAACGACGTTGCCGAAGCGGTCCGCGAACACCTGCACTTCGATGTGACGCGGGTCCAGCAGATAACGCTCGATGATCATCGCCGTGTCGGCGAATGCCGCCTGCGCCTCGCGGCGCGCAGCGGCCAGGGCGTCATCGAAGTCGGCAGGCGCGCGCACCACGCGCATGCCCTTGCCGCCGCCGCCGGCAGCCGCCTTGATCAAAATGGGATAGCCAAGGTGCTCGGCGTGAACGCGAAGCCGGTCCGGGTCCTGATCCTCGCCGTGGTAACCGGGCACGGTAGCGACGCCGGCCTGCTCCATGAGCGCCTTCGCCTCGCGCTTGGAGCCCATCAGTCGCAGCGCGTCCGCGGTCGGGCCGACGAACACAACGCCACCGTCACGGCAAAGCTCGGCGAAATCGGCGTTCTCGGAGAGAAAGCCGTATCCCGGGTGGATGGCCTCGCAGCCGCGACGCTGCGCAGCGTCCAGTATCACCTCGCCGCGCAGGTAGCTGTCGCGCGGCGCTGCGCCGCCGATGCGGACCGCCTCATCGGCCAGCTCGACGTGGCGGGTCCCGGCATCGATGTCGGAGTAGACCGCCACCGTCTCGATGCCGAGCCGTCTCGCCGTGGCGATGATGCGGCAGGCGATCTCCCCGCGATTGGCGATCAGAATGCGGTTGAACATCGCGTGGAACTCAACCTCGGGACAGACGCCACGCCGGGTCTCGTTTCTCGAGAAACGCCGAGACACCTTCGCGCGCCTCATCGGACGCGCGACGCTCCGCGATGCGGCGCGCCGTCTCCGCGATGAGGCCGTCGTCGACGGGGCGGTTCTTGACTAACGCGACCAGTCGCTTCGACTCGGCGAGCGCCTCCGGGCCGGCATCGGCGAGGGCGGCGACGAGACGGCCGACGGTCGCGTCGAGCGCGTCGTCTGCAACGACCTCATGCACCAAGCCGAGACGATGCGCCTCGGCGGCGTCGAACGGCTCGGCCGTCTGGAAATAGCGGCGGGCGGCGCGCGCACCGATCGCCTCGACCACATAGGGGCTGATGGTGGCGGGGATCAGCCCCAGCTTCACCTCGGCGAGGCAGAACACGGCGCGCCGGGCGGCAATGGCGATGTCGCAGCAGGCGACGAGACCGACGCCACCGCCGTAGACCGCACCCTGCACGCGCGCCAGCGTCGGCTTTGGCATGGTGTCGAGCCGGGCGAGCATTCGTCCCAAAGCGTTGGCGTCGGCGAGATTGGTGTCGCGGGTGTTGCCCGCCATCCGTCGCATCCAGTCGAGATCGGCGCCGGCGGAGAAGCTTTTTCCACGCGCCGCCAGCACCACCGCGCGCACGCGCTCGTCGCCGGCCAGCTCGCCCAGCGCGGCGCTGAGCTCCCCGATCAGGGTCTCGTCGAAGGCGTTGTGCACTGCGGGCCGATCGAGGGTCACGGTCGCCGCGCCCGAGCCGTCGATGTCAATGTCGATCGTCTTCATGGCCATCCTGCCCGGCAGAAAGTAAGGCGGTCAAAAAACGCGCTGGGATTCCCGGAAAACGGGCGGTCGATTCCGCTTTGACGGCGGTCCGGCCCCGCTGGAGATTTGCCCCCGAAACCGGATCCGGGCCCGCTGTTGTCCGTTGTGGCCATCACATGCGGAACACGCCGAACGACGTTGGCGCTATCGGCGCATTGAGTGCCGCCGACAGCCCGAGGCCGAGCGCCATGCGCGTGTCGAGCGGATCGATGATGCCGTCGTCCCAAAGCCGTGCGCTGGCGTAGTAGGGGTGGCCCTGGGTTTCGTACTGGGCGCGAATGTCCGCCTTGAAGCGCTGCTCCTCGGACGCCGACCACGGCTCACCGCGTGCCGCCAGATTGTCGCCCCGCACTTGAGCCAGCACATTGGCAGCCTGCTCGCCGCCCATTACCGAGATACGGGCGTTGGGCCACATCCACAGAAAGCGAGGGCCGTACGCCCGTCCGCACATGGCATAGTTGCCCGCACCGAAGCTGCCGCCGATGATGACCGTCAGCTTGGGCACCCGCGCACAGGCCACCGCCGTCACCATCTTGGCGCCGTCCTTGGCGATACCGCCCGCCTCGTACTTGCGTCCTACCATGAAGCCGGTGATGTTCTGCAGAAACACCAGCGGAATGCGACGCTGCGCGCACAGCTCAATGAAATGGGTCCCTTTGAGCGCCGACTCGGAGAACAGGATGCCGTTGTTGGCGACGATCCCTATCGGATAACCCAGCAGGCGCGCAAAACCACAGACCAGCGTCGTCCCGTAGCGCTGCTTGAACTCGTCGAACTCGCTCGCGTCGACGATGCGGCTTACCACCTCGCGCACCTCGTAGGGCTGACGCGGATCCGGCGGGATCAGCCCGTAGAGATCGCCGGGATCGTGCAGTGGCTCGACCGGCTCCCGCACGTCCAGCGAACACGCCTTGCGCCGGTTGAGGTGCGCGACGAGGCGCCGGACGATGCCGAGGGCATGGGCGTCGTCATGGGCGTAGTGGTCGGCGACGCCCGAGATGCGCGTGTGCACGTCGGCACCGCCGAGCGACTCGGCATCGACCACTTCGCCCGTCGCTGCCTTGACCAGCGGCGGTCCACCGAGAAAGATGGTGCCGTGATTGCGAACGATGACGCTTTCGTCGCACATCGCGGGCACGTAGGCGCCGCCCGCCGTGCAGGAGCCCATCACTGCAGCGATCTGGGGGATGCCGGCCGCCGACAGCCGGGCCTGGTTGTAGAAGATGCGGCCGAAGTGCTCGCGATCGGGGAACACGGCGTCCTGCTCGGGTAAGTGCGCGCCGCCGGAATCGACGAGATAGATGCAAGGCAGCCGGTTCTCGTAGGCGATTTCCTGCGCGCGGAGATGCTTCTTGACGCTCAGGGGATAGTAGGTGCCGCCCTTGACCGTCGCATCGTTGACCACGATCACGCACTCGTGGCCCGACACGCGGCCGATGCCCGTGATGAGGCCGGCACCGGGCACCGCGCCGTCGTACACGCCGAGCGCGGCGAGCTGGGAAAGCTCGAGGAATGGTGCGCCCACGTCGAGCAGCCGGCGCAGCCGCTCGCGGGGCAGCAGCTTGCCGCGGCCGACGTGCTTGGCGCGGGCGCTCTCGCTGCCACCCTGGCGGATCGCATCGAAGCGGGCGCGCAGGTCGTCGACCAGCCCGCGCATGACCTTAGCGTTGGCGGCGAAGTCCGCTGACCGACGATCGATCGCTGTTTCAAGGACGCTCATCGCGCGCGTGCGCTCGTCTCACCAGCCGCCGGTGGCCAGCCAGCGGTCCACCTGCTCCAAGCGATCGTTGCCCCAGAAGGGCTCGCCGTCGACGATGATGAAAGGCGAGCCGAACACGCCGGCGGCGATCGCCGCGTCCGTCTCCACGCGCAGGCGCTGCTTCACTGCGTCGTCGCCGAGCGCTTCGGTGACGGCGGCCGACTCGGCGCCGAGCGAGGCCGCGGTGCTGACGACGACATCGGCCAGGGAAATATTCCGGCCATCGACGAAGTACGCACGCAGAAGCGCGGCCGCGCAGCGCTTGGCCAGCTCGGTGTCCTGCTCCTGCAACCAGTAGTACGCGCGGCAGGCCGACACGGTCTGCAGCGGAAACGGCTCCGGAAATCGAAACTCGATCCCGTGATAGCGGGCGGTGCGCGTCGTGTCGTGCCGGGTGTAATCCGCCAACAGTGGATGCTCGACCAGCGGTCGTCTGCCGGTGGCGCGCAGCGCGATGCCCATCAGGTAGGGGCGCCAGCGAACAACGCGCCCGTGCCGCGCAGCCAGTGCATCGATACGGGTGCTTGCGAAGTAGCCGTAAGGCGACGAGAAATCGAAATAGAAGTCGATGGAGCCGCTGTCATTCATGAGCACTCGAGTCCTGCGCGGTATCGTTCCTGCTGGTGCGCCGCGTGCACCACGGTGCCCGACGGCCTGTCGCCGGGCCACACCGGCCAGGGGATCGGCGTCCGCCGCGCCGGGGCGGGCGGCCCGGCCGAGTCGGGGGTCACGACGTGCTCCCCGCTCGACGCAGCCGTGGACTGTCGGTCGGGGTTGCCACTCGCTGCCCTATCGCTCAGCTGATGCGCTCGAAGGCCATGGCCGTCGCTTCGCCGCCGCCGATGCACAGCGCCGCCACACCACGCTCGACGCTGTAGCGTCGCATTGCGTGCAGCAGCGTCACGATGATGCGCGCGCCGGAGGCGCCGATCGGATGACCGAGCGCGCAGGCGCCGCCATGGACGTTGACTTTGTCGTGGGGCAGGTCCAGCTCACGCATCGCCGCCATGGTCACCACGGCGAACGCCTCGTTGATCTCGAACAGATCGACGGCGTCGGCGGACCAGTCGAGCCGGTCCAGCAAGGCGCGCAACGCATGAATCGGCGCGGTGGTGAACCAGCCCGGTTCCTGCGCATGGGTGGCGTGCCCGAGCACGCGAGCGAGAGGGCGGCAGCCGCGCCGCTCGGCCTCGCTCATCGGCATCAGCACCAATGCGGCGCCGCCGTCGGAGATCGAGCTCGAATTGGCCGCGGTGACCGTGCCATCGGCGCGGAAGGCCGGCCGCAGCAGGGGAATCTTCTCCGCGTTGGCCTTGAATGGCGCTTCGTCGCGTTCGACCCGTTGATCGCTGCCGCGCGCGCTCGTCGTGACGGCGACGATCTCCGCGTCGAACGCGCCGCTGTCGCCAGCGCGTTGAGCGCGAGTCAGCGACTCGACGGCGAAGGCGTCCTGCGCCGCGCGCGTGAAGCCGTAGCGTTGCGCGCAGTCTTCGGCGAAGGTGCCCATGAGTCGGCCCTTGTCATACGCGTCCTCGAGGCCGTCGAGGAACATGTGATCCTTGAGCTCGCCATGGCCCATGCGCAGGCCGACGCGGGCTTTGCCCAGCAGATACGGCGCATTCGACATGCTTTCCATGCCGCCCGCGACGACCACGCGGTTGGTGCCCGAGCGAATCGAGTCGAAGGCCAGCATCGCGGTCTTCATGCCCGAGCCGCACATCTTGTTCACCGTGGTGCAGCCGACGGACATCGGGATGCCGCCGGCCAGCGAGGCCTGGCGCGCCGGCGCCTGGCCCTGGCCCGCGGGCAGCACGCAGCCCATCAGCACTTCGTCCACGCTCTCGGCGGCAAGGGCAGCCTGCGCGAGTGCCCCCCGTATGGCCGTGGCACCGAGCGCCGGCGCGGTGACGTTTGCGAGCGCGCCCTGGAAGCTGCCGAGCGGTGTACGTGCGGCGCCCACCACAACGATCGGGTCGTCACTCATGGACCCGGCCCCTCGTCGGCCGCCGCGTGCTCGTGGCCGCGCGTCAAGCGCGGCCCGGCTGTCGCCCCGGGGGCGTTCATGCGCTCTCCTCGAAGAGCTCTCTGCCGATCAGCATACGCCGGATCTCGCTGGTGCCGGCGCCGATCTCATAGAGCTTGGCGTCGCGCAGCAGACGCCCGGTCGGGGTTTCGTTGACGTAGCCGTGGCCGCCGAGCGCCTGGATCGCCTCGAGCGCCATTGCGGTTGCCTGCTCCGCCGCGTAGAGGATGGCGCCCGCGGCGTCCTTGCGTGTAGTGCGGCCGCGATCACATGCGCGCGCCACGGCGTACACGTACGCCCGCGATGCGTTCATCGTCGTGTACATGTCGGCGAGCTTGGCCTGCATGAGTTGAAAGCGGCCGATGGGTTCGCCGAACTGCTCACGCTCGTGCACATACGGCACGACGACGTCCATGCACGCCTGCATGATGCCGAGTGGCCCCCCGGCGAGCACCACGCGTTCGTAGTCGAGACCGCTCATCAGCACGCCGACGCCTTCGTTCACGCGGCCGAGAACGTTCTCAGCCGGCACCGCACAGTCATCGAAGACGAGCTCGCAGGTGTTGGATCCGCGCATGCCGAGCTTGTCCAGCTTCTGCGCGGTGGAGAAGCCGGCCCAGCCGCGCTCGACGATGAACGCCGTGATGCCGCGTGCGCCCGCGTCGACGTCCGTTTTCGCATAGACGATCAGCACGTCGGCATCGGGGCCGTTGGTAATCCACATCTTGCTGCCGTTCAGTATGAAGCGATCGCCGCTGGCCTTCGCGCGCAGCCGCATCCCGACCACATCGGAGCCTGCGCCGGGTTCGCTCATGGCCAGGGCACCGACGTGCTCACCGCTCAAGAGCTTGGGCAGATAGCGCCTCTTCTGCGCCTCGCTGCCGTTGCGCCGCAGCTGATTGACGGCGAGGTTGGAGTGTGCGCCGTAGGACAGACCGACCGCCGCGGAGGCGCGACTGATCTCCTCCATCGCAACGACGTGCTCGAGATAGCCCATGGCGGCGCCGCCATAGCGCTCCTCGACGGTGATGCCGAGCAGACCCAGCGCGCCCATCTTGCGCCAGAGGTCCATGGGGAACGCGTTGAGCCGGTCGATCTCCGCGGCGCGCGGGGCAATCTCCGCGGCGGCGAAGGAGGCCACGGTCTCGCGCAGCAGCTCAGCGGTCTCGCCGAGCGCGAAGTCGAGGCCGGCGTACGCGGGCGCCGTCATGGGACCACGGCTCCGGGCTGCGCGCTGCGGCGTATCTGCGATCGGCTGCTCATGAGCGTGCGCGACGGCAAATCAGGGTCTGCAGATAGGTGGCGCACAGCGTGCGCTGCCCGCTGTTGTCGACGTCGACGTCGATGCGCGTAAAAATGAGCGTCCGGCCGGGCCTGAGCACGCTGCCGCGGGCGATCAGCATCTCGCCGTCGGCGGGTGCGAGGAGATTCGTCTTGAATTCGACGGTGAGCACGCTTGCGCCGGCCGGCATCAGCGTGTACCCCGCATAGCCGCCGGCGGAGTCGGCGATGGTGCTGGTGACGCCGGCGTGGAAGAAACCATCCTGCTGGCTGAGCTTCGGGCGGTAGGGCAGGCGGATTTCGCAATGACCCGGAGCGAGGGTCGAGATCTCGGCGCCGAGCAGCCTCATGATGCCCTGGGCGGCAAAGCTGGCCCGCACCCGTGCCTCGAAATCGGGATCCTCTGCACGGTGCGCCTGCGAAGCCATGGGCTAGGACCGACGATGGCGCGGGTCGTTGCGGACGGCGACGTTTTCGAGGCGTCCGCGACACTGGGCTTCGATCGCCGCGAGCTCTTGCAGGGTGATGTCGATGTCCTCGCGCTGGCGCTGCAGCACGGCGCGGCGCTCGTCGATCTTGCTCAGGAAGTACTCGAGCTGTCCGCTCTCGCCGCTCTCCGAATCGTACATGTTGATGATGTCGCCGATCTCGGTGAGCGAGAACCCCAACCGCTTGCCGCGCAATACGAGCTTCAGCCGTACCCGATCCCGCGGCGTGTAGACGCGGGTGCGGCCGCGCCGAGCGGGGCTGAGCAATCCCTCATCCTCGTAGAAGCGGATGGTTCGGGTAGTGATGTCGAACTCCTTGGCGAGTTCGGAGATCGAATAGGTGTCCTGGGCCGCGCGCTCGTCCGCGCCTGCGCGGCCCCGACCACGGGCGGGAAGCGCGAACGTGCCCGGGTGGCGCGTGGCGTGCGCCGAGGGGTGCGCCTTGGTGAGCTTCGTCGTTCTCGCGTTCATCGACATCCGGCGACGGCACGGGGATGGCGCCTATAAGACAGTCTACTGCATCTTGACGTTTACGTAAACGTAAGTGAAAATCCCAGGTTCGATCCCGTGTCCCTCGATCCATGGCGCAGACGGCTCAAGCTCTCCCCCGCGCCCCGGGCGCCGCGCCGCGTTTCGCCCGCCCCCTGCGCTTCGTAACCGCGACCAGTCTGTTCGACGGCCATGACGCGGCCATCAACATCGTGCGGCGGATCCTGCAGTCGAGCGGTGTCGAGGTCATTCACATCGGCCACAACCGCGCCGTCCAGGAAATCGTGTCCGCTGCGGTCCACGAGGACGCGCACGCCATCGCGGTGAGCTCCTATCAGGGGGGTCACCGCGAGTTCTTCACTTATATGGTCGACATGCTTCGCGAGCGCGGTCGCGAGGAGGTACGTGTCTTCGGAGGTGGCGGCGGCGTAATCATTCCCGCGGAGATCCGTGAGCTGGAAGCGTACGGCGTAGCGCGCATCTATGCGCCCGCCGACGGTCAGGCGTTGGGGCTGCAGGGAATGGTCGACGACATGATGGCGCGCTGCGACGGTGCAGTCGACGCCAACAGGCCCGTCGACCTGGAGCGCGTCCGGGGTGGCGACTGGTCGGCGCTGGCCAGGCTCATCACTGCGCTCGAGAACGGCACCCTCGACGAGGCACTGCGCGGCAGGGTGCTCGAGCATCGCGCCGCGGCAGTGCCGATCCTGGGGATCACCGGTACCGGCGGCTCGGGCAAGTCCTCGCTCACCGACGAGCTGGTGCTGCGCCTGCGGCTCGACTTCGGGGACACGCTGCGCATCGCCGTCATTGCCGTCGACCCGACGCGCCGCAAGACCGGCGGCGCCCTGCTCGGCGACCGTATTCGTATGAACGCCCTCGACGAGCGGCATGTCTACATGCGTTCGCTCGCCACGCGTCACAGCGACGGCGAGCTGCCGGCGGTGCTCGGCGAGATCCTGGCGGCCATCAGACTGGCCGGGTTCGATGTGATCATCGTCGAGACGCCGGGGATCGGGCAGGGCGACGCCGGGATCGTGCCATACGTCGACTCGGCGCTGTACGTCATGACCCCGGAGTTCGGCGCTGCAAGTCAGCTCGAGAAGATCGACATGCTCGACTTCGCCGATATCGTCGCCATCAACAAGTTCGATCGCAAAGGGGCGAACGACGCGCTCCGCGACGTGCGCAAGCAGCTCCAGCGCAACCGCGGCTCGTTCGACGTACCGTTGGAGGACATGCCCGTCTACGGCACCATTGCCGCCCGTTTCAACGATGACGGCGTGACGGCGCTCTACCAGGCGATACGCCGGGCGCTAGTCGAGCAAGGGCTGCGCGACACCACGCCGCGGCTGCCGCCGGCGGGAACCAAGACCTCCGCGGTGCGGGATACGCTGGTGCCGCTGGCGCGCCAGCGCTACCTGGCGGAGATCGCCGCTAGCGTTCGGCGCTACCGCACGCACGCCGAGCAGCAGGCCGGGTTTGCGCGGGAGCGCCAGCATCTGATGGAGGCGCGACGCATGCTCGCCGCCGCGGGCGAGGCGGGGTCCCAGCTCGATGCGCTGATCGCTGAGCGCGAGGCAGCACTCGACGAGCGCTCACGAGCACTGCTTGCGCAGTGGCCTGAGCTGCGGCGACGCTACACGGCCGACGAGCTCGTCACGAGCGTGCGCGACCGCGAGCTCCGCTCTCCGCTCACCTGGACCACGCTTTCCGGAACCCGCTTGCCGCGAGTGTGCCTGCCCGGCTATCACGACGACGGGGACCTCCTGCGCTGGTTGCTCTTGGAGAACGTGCCGGGGAGTTTCCCGTTCACGGCGGGCGTGTTTGCACTCAAGCGCTACGACGAGGAGCCGACGCGCATGTTCGCCGGCGAAGGCGATGCGGCCCGCACCAATCGGCGCTTCAAGCTTCTCTCGGCGCACGCCAGCGCCAAACGGCTGTCGACGGCGTTCGACTCGGTTACGTTGTACGGCTGGGATCCCGACGAGCGGCCGGACATCTACGGAAAGGTCGGCAACTCCGGGGTATCCATCGCCACGATCGACGACATGAAGGTGCTCTACGACGGCTTCGACCTGTGCAGTCCAACCACCTCGGTGTCGATGACGATAAACGGGCCGGCGCCGACGCTGCTCGCGATGTTCCTGAACACCGCCATCGATCAGCAGCTCGAGGGGTTCGCGCGTGACGAAGGTCGGCCTGCCACGGAGGAGGAAGCCGCGGCGATCCGGGCGCGCGCCCTCGAGAACGTGCGCGGCACGGTGCAGGCGGACATCCTGAAGGAGGATCAGGGGCAGAACACCTGCATCTTCTCCACCGAGTTCAGTCTCAAGATGATGGGCGACATCCAGGAGTACTTCGTGCGTCATCGCGTGCGCAACTTCTACTCGGTATCGATCTCCGGCTATCACATCGCCGAAGCGGGCGCGAACCCCATTACGCAGCTTGCGTTCACCTTGGCGAACGGCTTCACCTACGTCGAGTCGTATCTCGCCCGCGGCATGCACATCGACGACTTCGCGCCCAATCTGTCGTTCTTCTTCTCGAACGGCATGGATCCCGAGTACTCGGTGATGGGGCGCGTCGCCCGGCGGATCTGGGCCACGGCCATGCGCGAGCGCTATGGCGCCAGCGAACGCAGCCAGAAGCTCAAATACCACATACAGACCTCGGGGCGTTCGCTGCACGCTCAGGAGATCGACTTCAACGACATCCGCACCACGCTGCAGGCGCTGATTGCCGTTTACGACCACTGCAACAGCCTGCACACCAACGCGCACGACGAGGCGATCACGACGCCCACGCCCCACTCGGTGCGCCGGGCGATAGCAATCCAGCTCATCATCAGCCGCGAGTGGGGACTCGCGCGCAACGAGAATCCCAACCAGGGCAGCTTCATCATCGAAGAGCTCACCGATCTCGTCGAAGAAGCGGTGCTAGCCGAGTTCGAGCGCCTGTCCGAGCGCGGCGGCGTGCTCGGCGCGATGGAGACGGGTTATCAGCGGGGCAAGATCCAGGAAGAGTCGTTGTCCTACGAGCGACGTAAGCACGACGGCAGCCTGCCCATCATCGGCGTCAACGCCTTCCTCGATCCGAATCCGACAACGGAGGCAGACACCGTCGAGCTTGCGCGTTCGACCGAAGCGGAGAAGCGGGGTCAGATCCGCCGTCTGCGCGAGTTTCACAGCCGCCACCGGGACGCAGCGGAGAACGCGCTCAGACAGCTGTAGCAGGCCGCCATCGAGAACCGCAACGTGTTCGACGAGCTCATGAATGCCGTCCGCTGCTGCTCACTCGGGCAGATCACCCGCGCTTTGTTCGCGGTGGGCGGTCAGTATCGCCGCAACATGTAGGCGCACGCTCGCGCGTCATCACGGCGTATCGTCGATGGCGCGCCGCGCATCGCCGCAGGTCGCGGCGACGAAGCGAACCAGAATCCCCAGCGTTGCTCGCGGCTGATCGATGAACGGGGCGTGTCGGGCGCCCGCCAAGAGCCGCGTCTCGACGGGGCACGTCGCGCCGCGCACGAAGGCGTCGAGCTGACGTCGCGTGCCGTATTGATCGTTCTCGCCCTGGACGAGCAGCACCGGCACGCGAATCCGCGGAATGTACTGCTCGATGTTCCAGTGCCGGAATGCGGGATCCAGCCAGGCACGATTCCAACCCCAGAACGCGCAATCGACGTTGTCCCCGTGATAACGGGCGAGGCGCTCGCGTAGATCAGACGTCTCGAAGGCTTCCTTGGCCCGGCGAATGCTGGCCACGCAGAGGTCCTCGTTGAAGAAATGCGGTGCCAGCAGCGCCAGTCCGACGATGCGGTCGTCGGCGGTGACAGCGGTGTAGATGGTAGCGATGGAGGCACCGTCGCTGTGGCCCACGAGCAGCGCACGGCGTATCCCGGCGGCATCCAGCGTGGGACCGAGATGATGCTGCGCTTCATCGTGCATGTAGGAGAGCGGGCGCGGCAGCGGCACGGCCGTCGAGCGACCGTAGCCCGCACGGCTGTAGACGAAGGCGCCGCAGCCCGTGCGCGCAGCGAGCCGGTCGGGAAAATCGCGCCACAGGGCAGCGCAGCCCAGTCCCTCGTGGAGGAACACCAGCGTCGGCGCACGATCGGGCGGGGGACCTACCCAGCGATACTCGATGCGGCGGCCGGCAGCCTCGAGGAAGGCGCAGTCGTCCACCGTGATCAGCGTCGCCCGGCCGGCCCGGACCGGGTGCATTGCGCGACGCGCGGCGTCTCACCCATCAGACGTCTGGCGCACCGCGCAGCTTGAATCGCCGGATCTTGCCCGTTGCCGTTTTCGGCAGTTCGTCGACGAACTCCACCCAGCGTGGATACTTCCATGGCGAGAGCAGCGTCTTGACGTGTTCTTTGAGCTCGTCGGCAGAGATGTCGGCTGCGGCGAGGCCGGTCTTCAACACGACGTACGCCTTCGGCTTGAGCAGGCCATCACCGCCGTCATGGGGCACGACTGCGGCCTCGAGCACCTTGTCGTGACTGATGAGCGCCGATTCGACCTCGAAGGGAGAGACCCAGTTGCCGCTCACCTTGAACATGTCGTCGGTACGGCCGCAGTAGTGGAAGTACCCGGCCTCGTCCTGGAAATACTTGTCGCCGGTGCGCGTCCAGGGGCCGAGAAAGGTGTTGACGGTCTTGGCGCGTTGATTCCAATAGCCCTCCGCCGCGGAGGGACCGCTGACCAGCAGCTCACCGATGGCCCCCTGCGCCACGTCGCGGTTGTGCTCGTCGACGAGCCGTGCCGCGTACCCCGGGACCGGCTTGCCCGAGGTCCCATAGCGTATGTCGTCGGGCGTATTGCTCAAGTAGATGTGCAGCATTTCGGTCGAGCCGACGCCGTCGAGGATAGGCACCCCGAAACGCGCCTGCCACTGCTCGCCGATGTCCTTGGGCAGCGCCTCGCCCGCCGACACGCAGCGCCTGAGCCGCGGCGAGCCCTGTGCCGCCGTGTTGGCGGGATCGGCCAGGATCGCGGCATACAGGGTCGGCACGCCGTAGTAGATCGTCGGTGCATGCCGCCTGAGCACGGCCATCACCACATCCGGCGTCGGACGCTCGGGCAGCAGCACGGCCGTCGCACCGACCCATAGCGGGAACGTCATGGCGTTGCCGAGGCCGTAGGCGAAGAACAGCTTCGCGGCCGAGAACACGACATCGTCCTCGCCCACGCCGAGCAGTCCCTGGCCATAGTAGCGGGCGGTCGCGGTGAGGTTCTTGTGCGGGTGGCGTACCCCTTTGGGCTCGCCGGTCGAGCCGGAGGAGTAAAGCCAGAACGCCGTCTCGTCCGAGATCGTGTCCGCCGGCTCGCAGCGAACGTCTGCCTTGGCCAGCAGCTCGCTGAGCGTGTCGCGGCCGGCGATCTCCCCGCCGCACACGACGATCTGTTCGAGGTCGGGCAGTGTCTCCAGCGCCGGGGCAACGCGCTCGTAGAGCGCGCGGCTGACGACCAGCAGCTTGGCGCGGCTGTCGCGCAAAATATGCGCATACTGCTCCGTGGTAAGCAGCGTATTGATGCACACGGGCACGGCACCGACCTTGATGCTGCCCCAGAAGACGGTTGGAAAATCGATGGTGTCGAGCTGGATCTGCGCGATGCGAGTTTCTCGCCGTATGCCCCGCTCGCGCAGCACGTTGCCGAAACGGGCGACACCTTGCGCCAGCTGTGCGTAGCTGTACTCCCCCTCGTCGTCGATGAACGCTGTCTTCTCGGCACGCCCCTGCACGAGGTGGCGGTCGATGAAATCGCTCGCCGCGTTGTAAGGGTAGGGGGGTTCGTCGAACCAGGAAACGTGCGCGTTCATGTCGATCCTCCCGTCGCAAAGCGTGCCGTGTCGGCGGTGGCCACCGTCGACGACCCTGCGGTCCCGAGCTCGAGCGCCGTCGGCAGCTGCTCGAGGCGCTGCAGGATGCGATGCGGACCTTCGCTTGTCAGCGTCGCGCAGTCGCCGGCACCGGAGAGCACGGCGATACCCATCATCCCGGCCGCCCGCGTAGCGCGCATGTCGGCGACCGAGTCCCCTACGTAGACGCTCTCGCCCGGGGCAACACCCAGGCGCGCCGCGCACCGCAGCAGCCCCTCGGGGTTGGGCTTGCCGTGCTTGACGTCGCGCGCCGTGATCACCGCCTGGCACAGATCGAGCAATCCTGCCGCCCGCAGCGGCTCGAGGGAGTCGCCCTCGGAGCCGGTGACGATGCCGAGCCGCCAACCGGCGCGGGCGAGTCCGGTGAGCGTGGTCGCAGCGTCGGGGAATAGCGCCGCGCCCGCGGCCAGCGCCTCGGGCCACTCGCGGCGGGCCTCCGCCATCATGGCCGCGGCGATGGCGTCACGATTGCCCCGTCGGCGCGGAATGACCCGTTCCCAGAACCGCGGAATGTGGTAGTTGAGCACCTCGCGGACTACGGCGGGTTCGAGGGCGATGTCGAATCGTTCAGCCACCCGCATCGCGACGTCGGCGAACACGCCGAGCGAGTCGACGAGAGTCCCGTCGACGTCGAAGATGACGGCACGGGCAACCACCGGTCCGGTGACCTCCAGCAAGAGCGTGTCGCCGTCGTCGATCGCCAAGGTCTGGCGCAGCGGCAGCGACGCCACGAGCTCGAGCTGATCGCGTGGATAGCCCGGCAGCGAAGGACGCACGATGGCGCCGGGAAAACGCTCGGCGATACGCACCGGGTAGCAGTGGGCGTCGCAACCGTCGTTCGCCGGTGCGACGACGCTGCGCTGCGGGGCGCTCTGCAGCGTGCGCCAAGACGCCAGCGCCTGGGGCCCCTCTAGGATCAGATTGAGGGTGCCGGGGAACGGATCCACACCGAGTGCCGCCGTAAGCTGTGCGCGGGCCCAGCCGAGCTGCGTGTAGCGCGCGCCGTAGCCTCCGCCGGTGAAGACCCGGCCCGAGAGTCTCAACGTCATGGTGTAGGGTGTGGTGTCGTGCGGCCGTCCTCGCGGCACGGCAATCTGCGCTTGTGATCCGCCGTCAGCGCGTCGTTTCCCGTCGCGGCGTAACGATCGTATCTTTGATGACGCCGCGAGGCAATTCAACCGTTGTTGATTAGCAGAGCCTCGTGAACCACAATCCGACGATCATTCTACGACAGCCCCGAACCCCGGAGTGCGCCATGTCGGACACCGTCAAATATCTCCTGCAAGAGCAGCAAATACCGCGCCATTGGTACAACCTGCAGGCGGATCTCCCCTCGCCGCCGGCGCCGGTGCTTCACCCCGGAACCGGACAGCCGATCGGGCCGGACGACCTGGCGCCGCTGTTTCCTATGGCGCTGATCGGGCAAGAGGTCAGCGGCGAGCGCTACATCGACATCCCCGACCCGGTGCGCGATGTCTACCGTCTGTGGCGGCCGACGCCGTTGCATCGGGCGCGCCGCCTCGAGCGCGCCCTCGATACGCCTGCGAAGATCTACTACAAGTACGAAGGGGTAAGCCCCACGGGCAGTCACAAACCCAATACGGCCGTCGCCCAGGCGTACTACAACAAGGAGGCCGGCGTTCGTCGTTTGACCACCGAGACGGGCGCCGGACAGTGGGGCTCGTCGCTGGCCTTCGCCGGACAGGTTTTCGGCCTCGAGGTCAAGGTATTCATGGTCAAGGTGAGCTTCCAGCAGAAGCCCTACCGAAAGATCATGATGGACGTCTACGGAGCGCAGTGCGTTGCGAGCCCGAGCAACGAGACGCAGGCGGGACGCGCCGTGCTCGCCGAGCATCCCGACAGCACAGGCAGCCTCGGTATCGCCATCAGCGAGGCGGTGGAGCAGGCGGCGCAAGGCCCCGACACCAATTACGCTCTGGGCAGCGTGCTCAACCACGTGCTGATGCATCAGTCGGTCGTCGGACAGGAGGCGCTGACGCAGATGGAGATGGCCGGCGACTATCCCGACGTCTTGGTCGGCTGCACCGGCGGTGGCAGCAACTTCGCCGGTCTGGTGTTTCCGTTCCTCGGTGAGAAGCTGCGCGGGGGGCGGGATGTCAGAATCATCGCGGTGGAGCCCGCGGCCTGCCCGTCGCTGACGCGCGGCAGGTTTGCCTATGACTTCGGTGACACGGCGAAGCTGACGCCGCTCGTCAAGATGCATACCCTCGGCTCCGCCTTCGTGCCGCCCGGCCTGCATGCCGGCGGACTGCGCTACCACGGCATGGCGCCGCTGGTAAGCCACTGTCACGAACTGGGGCTGGTCGAGGCGCGCGCCTACCACCAGACGGAATGCCTGGAGGCGGGGGTGCTGTTCAGCCGCACCGAGAGCATCGTGCCCGCCCCGGAAGCGACCCATGCCGTGAAGGGGGTGATCGACGAAGCGCTGCGCTGCAGGGCAGAAGGCGTATCGCGCTCGATTCTCTTCAATCTGTGTGGCCATGGCCACTTCGATATGCAGGCCTACAGCGACTACTTCGCCGGCAAGCTCGAGGACCACGTTTACAGCGACGAGGAGATCGCCATGGCGCTGGCCGGTCTGCCGTCGGTGTCGGCGGCCTAGGCGTTTTTGCAGGCCAACCCGCGGGTGCTGCGACCGAACCGCGACGCCGCGCTCGCGCTCGACCGTGCTCTGCGCTCGGCCCGCGCCGCGTGGTATGCTCGCGGGACGCTGCAACACAAGGTATCAACACATGGTCACTGCTATCGTCCTTTTGAACGTCAAGCAAGGTAAGGTCACCCAGCTTGCCGAAAAACTCGCCGAGCTGGCGGGCGTTTCCGAGGTGTACTCGGTCGGTGGTCGTTTCGACCTGGTGGCTTTGTTGCGCGTTACCAGCAACGAGGACCTGGCCCAACTGGTGACCGATCAGATCGGCCACTTCGATGAGATCTCGCACACCGAGACGCTGGTCGCGTTCAAAGTGTTTTCCAGGCACGACCTGGAATCGATGTTCTCGCTCGGGCTCTGACGCCGGCAGAAACGGTGACGAAGCCAGCCGCGCCTGCCCGACGGTTCGGCGATGCGGTGAGCCGCCACCCGACGACCCCGGCCCCTGCCGACGTCGCATTTAAAACGATCACCGCCCCGGCCCGGCGCAGAATGACTCGGCGGCCAGGCCGGGCGGCAACGGTCAGCGCGCTTGGCGGCCGCGGCTGCTGTAAAGCCGGAATCGCAGGTCCTCGACGCACGGCCGTTGCGCGCTGCGGCGACGCTTTCGTACCCGTTGCGTGCAGAACGGCCGTCGTGGCGGGGGCACAACGTGTCCGACAACAACGCGGTTGCACCGTGTGCCTGGCGGGTTGCGGGGGTTCCGGTTCCACTGCGGGTGACGTAGTATAGATGCAAACTAGGCCAACGAGTTCGCAAGGAGGTTACGCGCAATGATACGGCACGTGGTTGTAGCGGTGTCGGCGACAGCGATGTGGGCGACCGCAGCGGTCGCTGACTCGATCAAGATCGGCTTCGTGACGACGTTGACGACGCCCGCGGCGGTTATCGGCAACGACATGCGCGACGGCGTCGAGCTGGCCCTCGAGCACATCGGCGGCAAGATGGGCCCGCTCGACGTGGAAATCATCTACGGCGACGACGAGTTCAATCCGCAGAAGGGCAAGCAGGCGACCGAGCGTCTCGTCAAGCAGGATCAGGTAGACATCGTTGCCGGCTATATCTGGTCCAATGTGCTACTGGCTTCGGCGAACACGGTCCTCGACGCCGGTAAGATTCTGATCAGCGCCAACGCGGGACCGTCCCAGCTGGCGGGGGAAGGCTGCCACAAGAATTACTTCAACATCTCCTGGCAGAACGACCAGACGCCGATGGCGCTCGGCAAGGTGCTGAATGAGAAGGGGGTGAAGTCACTCTATGTCATCGCGCCCAACTACGCGGCCGGAAAGAACATGGTGGCCGGTGTAGAGCGGACGTACCTCGGCAACATCGTCGGCAAGGACATGACCAAATGGCCGGACCAGATCGACTGGGCGGCCGAGCTCTCCAAAGTCAAAGCCGCCGCGCCGGAGGCCGTATTCATCTTCTATCCGGGCAAGCACGGCCCGGCGTTCATCAGCCAGTACAAGCAGGCCGGTCTCGAGGGAAAGATCCCGCTCTACTCGGTGTACACGCTCGACTCCATCAGCCTGCCTCGATTCCAGCAGGCGGCGATGGAGGGCGTGATGGGGACTATGATGACGCAGTTCTGGGCTCCGGATCTGCCCAACGAGCAGAACAAGCGATTCGTCGCCGACTTCAAGAAGAAGCACGGGCGCTATCCGAGCTTCTACGCCGCCCAAAGCTACGACTCCATTTTCTTCATCAAAAGTGCGGTCGAGGCTGTGCAGGGTGATCTCGGCAACGTCGACGGCATGCGTGCTGCGCTCGAGAAGGCCGACTTCCCCTCGGTGCGCGGCGAGTTCACGATGGGACCCAACCATTATCCGATCCAGAACTTTTACAGCCGCGAGGTGGTGGTCGACGAAGAGGGCAACTGGACGACGGCCGTGCGTGACGTCGTATTGAAGAACCATCAGGACCCCTACGCGGCTGACTGTAAGATGCGTTAGGCGGGCGACGGCCCAAGTTGTCGCGCGGGCGGCGGGCATCCCGCGCGCCGCGCCCCGACGCTCCGCGTCGATAGCGACGAGGGTGACCCCTTCTCAGCCATGGACTGGATCCTGTTGGCGGAGCAGGGCCTGAACGGGCTTCAGCTCGGTGCTCTGCTCTTTCTAATAGCCGCGGGGTTGACGCTGACCTTCGGCATCATGGACTTCGTCAACCTCGCCCACGGCTCGCTGTACATGTTGGGCGCTTTCGTTGGCGCAACCTTCATGCTGTGGACGGGCTCATTCTTCGCCGGCATCCTGTTGGCGTTGCCGCTGATGTTCGTCATAGGCGCGTTGCTCGAGATGACGGTGGTGCGGTCGCTCTACCAGCGCCATCACCTCGACCACGTGCTGGCGACTTTCGGCCTGATCCTGTTCTTCAACGAGCTCGTTCAGGTGGTCTGGCCGCTGGACGGGCTCAACGTGCCCTTCCCGGCGCGCTTCGACGGCACCGTTGAGCTCGCTTTTGGCATCGAGTACTCCGCGTTCCGGCTGATGATCATTGCCGTCGGCCTGCTGGTCGCGGTGTCGCTGTGGGTGTTGGTGGCGAAGACCCGTGCCGGCATGCTGATCCGTGCCGGCGCATCGAACCGGAAGATGGTGAGCGCGCTCGGCGTCAACATTCGGTTGCTGTTCAGCCTTGTATTCGGCATCGGCGCTGTGCTGGCCGGCCTCGCCGGCATGCTCGTCACGCCGGTTCTCGGTGCGACCAGCGGCATGGGCGAGCAGATCATTATTCTTGCCTTCGTCGTTATCGTGATCGGCGGCATCGGCTCCGTCCGGGGCGCCTTCATTGCCGCGGTGGTCACCGGTCTGGTCGACACCCTGGGCCGGTCGTTTCTCGACGTGTTGTTGCTCGCCTTCCTACCGGCGAACGCGGCCGAAGCCGCGGGACCGGCGCTGTCGTCGATGCTCATCTACCTCTTCATGGCCACCGTGCTGTTCCTGCGTCCGCAGGGACTGTTTCCACCGCGCGGGGGGTGACACCGCGGTGTCGTCCACAGCGAGCGTAAAGGCACTGTTCGTCACCGGCGTCATCGCGCTCTGTGCGCTGATGCCGCTGATTGCTCAGGCTGCCGGCCAACCGTACTACGTCGACCTCTTCATGCGCATGATGATCTGGGCCATCGCGGCGGTGAGTCTCAATCTCATTCTCGGCTACGGCGGCATGATCAGCTTCGGTCACGCCGTTTATCTCGGCGTCGGCGCATACACCGTCGGCATCTGCGCATATCACGAGATCGAGAGCGCGTGGATTCAGTGGCCGCTGGCGCTTGGGTTCTCGGCACTTGTCGCGCTCGCATTCGGGGTGGTCAGCCTGCGCACCCGGGGCGTCTACTTCATCATGATAACCATGGCGCTGGCCCAGATGCTTTATTTCCTGGCTGTCAGCGCCGAGGAGTACGGCAGCGACGACGGTCTCATCATTTACGTTCGCAGCTTTTTCGGGTCGCGCATCTACGATCTCGACGAGCCCCTGCATCTTTATTACACGATCTTCGTCGTCCTGGTCGGCTCGCTGGTGTTGACCAAACGCCTGGTCGAGTCGCGCTTCGGCATGGTCATCCGCGGGGCGCGGTCCAACGAAAAGCGCATGGAGGCGATGGGCTTCTCGATCTATCGCTATCGCTTGGTGTGTTTCGTCATCGCCGGTGTCCTCTGCGGCATGGCTGGTATTCTCAGCGCAAATGTCGAGAAGTTCGTCAGCCCCGACATGATGTACTGGACGAAATCGGGCGAGCTGATCTTCATGGTCGTGCTGGGCGGCATGGGAACGGTGTTCGGTCCTGTCTTCGGCGCCGTCGTGTTCTGGCTGCTCTCCGAGTTGCTGTCACGGCTCACCGAGCACTGGCATCTCATCTTCGGACCGTTTCTGGTTCTCGTCGTGCTGTTCGCCCGTGGCGGTCTCGATGGCCTGCTCGCGCGAATCGGTGCGCGTGATGACTGAGCCGCTGCTGATAGTCCAGGGGCTGAGCAAGCACTTCGGCGGCATCACCGCGACTGACAATGTGACGCTGGACGTTGCCGAAGGCGAGGTGCATGCGGTGATCGGTCCCAACGGAGCCGGAAAGACCTCGCTGCTGGCCCAGCTGAGCGGCATGCTGCGCTCCGACAGCGGGCGCATCCGGTTCGACGGCATCGACATCACCAACCTGCCGGCGCCAGCACGGGCGCGCCGGCGGCTGGCTCGGTCATTTCAGGTAACGTCGGTATTGCGCGACTTCAGCTGCATCGACAACGTCGCTCTCGCGGTACAGGCGCATGCCGGTCACAGCTTTCGCTTCTGGCGGCCGGCACGGCGCGAAGCGTCGTTACGCGAGCCGGCCCGTCGCGCCCTCGAAGAGCTCGGGCTGGCGGATCGCGCCGAGCGGCTCGCCGGCAATCTCGCCCACGGCGAACAGCGTCAACTCGAGCTCGCCATGGCGCTTGCCGCCCAGCCGCGAATGCTGCTTCTCGACGAGCCGATGGCAGGCATGGGACCGGAGGACGCCGAGCGCACCACGCAGCTTCTCCTGGCGCTCAAGGGGCGCCATACCATGCTGCTGGTAGAGCACGACATGGACGCGGTATTCACCCTGGCCGACCGTATCACCGTGTTGGTTTACGGCAAGGTCATCGCCCACGGTACGCCGGCGGCGATACGCGCTGACGAAACGGTGCGTGCCGCCTACCTCGGCGAGGATTGACGGGCCGCCATATGTTGTCCGTACAGAATGTGCACAGCGGTTACGGATCCAGCCAGGTGCTGTTTGGCATGTCGCTGGAGGTGGGCGCGGGTGAAATGGTTACGCTGCTCGGCCGCAACGGCATGGGCAAGACCACGACTGTGCACACCATCATGGGTTTGCTCGTGCCCGACGCAGGCAGCATCGTCTTCCGCGGCGAGCCTATTCACGGCATCGCGAGCTACAAGGTGGCGCAATACGGCATCGGCCTCGTTCCGGAGGGACGCCAAATATTTCCAAACCTCACGGTGCGCGAGAATCTTGTCGCTACCGCCGCCAAACGAAACGCCGCAGCGGCGCCTTGGACACTTTCGCGGGTAATGGCGTTGTTTCCGGCGCTGGCCGAGCGAGCCGCGAACATGGGCGAGCAGCTCTCGGGGGGTGAGCAGCAGATGGTCGCCATCGCGCGTGCGCTGATGACGAATCCCCGGCTGCTGATTCTCGATGAGGCGACGGAGGGATTGGCGCCGCTCATTCGCCGCGAGATCTGGCGCGTGCTGGAGATGCTCAAACGCGAAGGCCAGGCTATTCTCGTCATCGACAAGAACGTCGACGTTCTGACCCGTATCGCCGACCGACACTACATCGTTGAGAAAGGCATCGCCGTGTGGAGCGGAAGTTCGGCGGAGCTCTCGGCGGCATCGGAGATCCAGCGGCGCTACCTGGGTGTGTGAGCGGGCCGACGTCGGCCGTGCGCGCCGCACAGGCACCGTCTCACGCCCGCTCGGCAAGCAGCCGCGACCGGACCTCGGCCGGGATGGGCAGGGCGCGCAGTCGGGTGTCATCGTCGGCGTCGTAGGCGACCCATGCGCGCAGCTCGGCGCCCCTCACCACCAGCTCGCCGCGGTTGAAGATCTCGTGGCCGATGCGAAAGGTCTTGGGATTGACTTCGACAACTTGGCTCTCGACGCCGATACGCTCCCCATAGCGACTCGGCTTCACAAAGCTTGCTTGCGCTTCGAGCAGAGGCACACCGACGATGCCGTACCGCTCGCGCAGGGCGCCCAGTGCGAGCCCCGCGGCTGCCAACAAGTGATGAGTGCCGACGTCGAACCATTTGAAGTAATTCGGATAGAAGACAATCTCGGCAGGGTCGCAGTCCCCCCAGCCGACCTCGATCATCACTCGCGAAACGGCGCTCATGAAGGTGCCTGCTCGATCCACTGACGCAATCGAGCGCGCTGGATCTTGCCGGTCGTCGTGCGTGGCAGTGACGCCACTGCACGCAGCCAGCGCGGCCGCTTGTAACGCGGCAGCCGTTCGGCGAGGTGCTGTTCCGCTGCGGCCAGCAGGGCCGCGGCATCCTCACCGTGGTCGGGAACGACGAACAGCCCCAGGCGAATCATGCCGTCGGCGTCGCGCGCCGTGACGGCAGCCGCCTCGGCCACACCGCGCTGGACGACAGCGATCTCCTCGAGCTCGCTTACGTAGACCCACTGACCGGCGATCTTGACCAGATCGTCCGTGCGTCCGCGGTGGTGCCAGCAGCCGCTGTCATCGATCTCGAACACATCGCCGGTGGCAAACCAGCCGTCGCGCAGACGACCGCCGGCGGGCGCCGCGTCCGAACCGTAGCGGATCGCCAAAAACGGATGCTGCAGATGAAGCATGCCCCTGCGCGAACCGGAGCTGTCGTGAGGCAGCGGCTCAATGCGCACATTCACGCCGGGCAGCGGTTTCCCGACCGATCCCGCCGTGCTCTCGCCGGGCTCGCTGACCAGCGCCAGGAATACGGTCTCCGAGCACCCGTAACAATTGCCGATGCCGCGGCCGGTGAGCTGTCTCCAGGCACCGCTGACCGCTTCGGGAAGGTGCTCGCCGGCCGATATGAAGTGCGCGACGCGCCCCAGCCGCGCGCCGGCAGCGCAGTTCAACATCGCGCGGTACAGACTCGGGGTGCTGAACACCGCTCGCGGTGCGTGCCGGTCGATGATCTCCAGGGTCCGTTCGGGAGTCGCCCAGTCTGCCTCGAGCACCACTGCCAGTCCGAGCCGCAGCGGTGCCAACAGCGCGTTTCCCAGGGTGTAGGCGAACGAAAGTTTGGACGTGCAGAACACGCGGTCGCCGCGGCGGAGACCCAGCGTGTCCTGGTGGAAGGCGGTGCAAACGCGTTGCAGGACACGATGCGTATGCACGACGCCCTTGGGTGTTCCGGTGGATCCCGAAGAACACACCCAGAAGGCCTCGTCGTCGGGTCCCCGTGGCGTAGCGAGAAGTCTGTCCGAGCAGGTCGCTGCGCGAGCGCTGAGCGAGGACTGCGCCGTGGCCGAGCCCGCTGAGCAAAGCAATACGAAGCGCGACGCTGCACCGTCAACGCCTTCCCGACAGCTGTCCAGGAACGGCGGGTCGCAGACGATCAACGAAGGTCGGCTCTGCGAGACGATCTGAGCAAGGTCGTCGACGGATGCGCGGGTAGACGCCACGACAGCGACAGCGCCGATCTTCATCGCCCCCAGAAGCGCCGCGACGAGACTCGGCGTGTCGCGGGCCACGAACAGCACGCGCGCATCCGGTGCTGCGCCGAGTGCACGCAGAGCATTGCCGAAGCGGTTCACGCTGGCAGCAAGCTGCCGGTAGCTCCACGTCTCGGCGTCGGTCACGAGCGCCGCCTCGGCGGCGTCCGTCTTGTCGTGCAGCAGCGCGTCGACGAGGTTCATGGACGGTGCGGTCGGCACCTTTGGCGCGCCTAGCTGCTGCCGCGCTGTTCGCGCCACAACCCCAGTTTCTCCTGGATCGCGCGATCGCTTTCGTTGCCGTGGTCATGCCACGCCCACGACGGCGTGATGACGAAGTCACCTGCGCGCATTACGGTTCGCTCACCGTCGACCGCGGTGTAGGCGCCTTCACCCTCGACGACGAAACGCAGGGCCGACTGGCTGTGGCGATGCGCCGGCGCCGTCTCGCCCGGAACAATCAGCCGCAGGCCGGCGTACGGCGACGTCGTCGCGCGCGACTGTCCGGGCAAGCCCGGATTCTCGAGCACCAGCACCCGGCGTACGGCCTCGCGCGCGGAGATGATCGCGCCGGCCTCCATGATGATGGGCCGAATCGTCTCGTAGGACCACAGCGCAGGCCGGCAGTCGCTGGCGGGCTGCGCGGTGATGAGATCACCGAGCACCTCCCACAGCGGTGCCAGATGCCGCGAACGCAGCCGGGTGTAGTAGCTGCGGCGATCTGTCGCTGCCGGCGCTGCCATTCGAGGTCCTCGCGTCTGCCGCAGGCGTCGAATATGCCACAGGCGGCGTAGTCCGAAAAAGCGCGGTCAACGACTCGGCGTCACATCCACTTCCTGGTCCGATAGCGGATCGGAGCCCGATCTACTGCGTCTTTCCCGCAGCCCTGGCATCACCGACCATCGCCGCGTTCTCGCTTCGCATTCGTCGAGCGCGTCGGTCGAGACGGAGGCCATGCACGGCACGGTATGTTCAATCCGTCCTCACGTACTCGAAGTCGATGGGCTGGTCGTTGATGCCGCGGGCGGGAGCGGCGATCCAGTTCGCAAACTTGCCCGGCTCCATGATGGCGCGACCCATAAGCGATTGCACGTAAGCCCGGTCCTCGGAGGACGGCAACCACTCGCTCGCGTGAGCGTTCCAACGTTCTTCGGAGATGACCCGTCCGTCAGGGGAGACGTAAAGATCGGCGAACAGTCCGATTTTCCGATTGAAGGCCCGGTGCGGCAGCGTGAACTCGAACGGAATTCCTGCTTTGCTGACCAGAAGGTTCAAGCGCTGCAGGCCGTGATGCAAATCGTCGATGTAGTCGTTGCGCAACCGTTCGTTAAGGGCATTGAGCGCCGGCACGTCGACCGTCCGAAAGCACCCGTCGCGCCAGTGCAGCACCGGGTAGGTGGCGTCGTGCAGCACGTGATCGTCCTCGATCTTCTCCTCGCGGAAGCGGCCCTTGAGACCCATGGTGAAACCGCCAGCGGCATTGCTCGAGACCTCGGCCCCGAACAAATCGAGGGTCACGCTGAAGTGGAAATTGATGTACCGCTGAATGGTCTCGAGATCGATGAGTCCCTCCCGGCGCACGTCGTCGACACCGCGCTCGCGCATGACCTCGCAGGTACGCTGCGTGATGCGCGACAGCCCCGTGATGCCCACGAACATGTGATGGGCCTCTTCGGTGAGCATGAAGCGGCAGGTGCGGGCCAACGGGTCGAAGCCGGATTCGGCCAGCGCCGAGAGCTGGTACTTGCCGTCGCGATCGGTGAAGAACGTGAACATGTAGAACGACAGCCAGTCGGGCGTCTGTTCATTGAAGGCGCTGAGCAGCCGCGGCTTGTCTTCGTCGCCCGAGCGACGCTGCAGAAGGGCCTCGGCTTCCTCCCGCCCGTCGCGCCCGAAGTGCGCATGCAGCAGATAGGCCATCGCCCACAGATGACGACCCTCCTCGACGTTGACCTGAAACAAGTTGCGCAGGTCGTAAAGCGAAGGGCAGCTGATCCCGAGCAGACGCTGCTGCTCGACCGACGCCGGTTCGGTGTCGCCCTGGATCACGATCAACCGGCGCAGCGCGGCGCGATACTCCCCCGGCACCTCCTGCCAGACCGGCTCACCCTTGTGTTCGCCGAAGGCGATCCTTCTTTCCGGCTCCGGCTCGTTCAGAAAGACGCCCCAGCGATAGTCGGGCATATGCGTGTAGCCGAAGGTCGCCCAGCCTTTGCGGTCGACGCTGGTCGCGGTGCGTAAGTACACCTCCTTGGCCTGGCTGTCCGCAGGACCCATCTCGTTCCACCACTCGAGGAAATGCGGCTGCCATGCCTCGAGCGCCCGGCGCAGGCGTCGATCGTGGGACAGGTCGACGTTGTTCGGAATGCGCTCGTGGAGGTCCACGCTGGCCATGTCGTTACACTCTCCGTCTGTCGTAAATTGCTTTCTTGCCCGTGCCGTAGCGGGACAGCGCGCCATCCTCGCCGACGGCGTTGGGGCGCTGGAAAATCCAGTTCTGCCAGGCCGTCAAGCGGCCGAATATCTTCGATTCGAGGGTCTCGGGGCCGGCGCAGCGCAGGCTGGCCTCCATGCCGGTCAACGCGTCGGGGGAGAAGCTCGCCCGCTCCTCGATACCGATGCGCACCTCGTCTTCCCAGTCTATGTCGTCAGGGGCAAAAGTGACGATGCGCGCCGCGAGGGCTGCCGGGGCGTCGAGGGTCTGGCCGATCGCCGCGCGCTGGCTCTCGAATGCATCGGGGTCATCGAGGTACCGGGCGGCGAGGCGGCCGAGGCCGTTGACCGTCGGCAGCGGGCCGAAATTCATCGCCGTCAAACACACGGCGGGCGCCGGGGTCGGATCGTCCTCGAACTGTCCGTCGAGCATATAGCTTCGGTCCGCGGCCAGGACGATCTCGAGCATACTGCCGGCGAAACAGCTGCCGGGCTCGATCAAGGCGATGAGGCTCCGCGACGACACCTCTAGCCGTTTCAGGACGCGCTTCCAGTAGAGCACGATCTCGTTGACGAGCCAGTGGTCGCGGTGCGCGTCGAGGAACTCGTCGTGTGCCTGCACGAGATCCAAGCGCCCGCGTGAGCGAAAGAGGAGGGTGCCGATCTCCGGCTCGTTGACCCGCAGGTGCAGCACGAGATCGTCGAGCTCCCGCGCGATGGCCAGAGGCCAGAAGCCGCTGCCTGCGGCCGCCAGCGCCTCGGGATCTGACGGAGCCCTGGTGTCGGGGCCCGGTATCATGATGGCGACCGTGGACGCTTCGCGGTCGATCTGTGCCTGCAGGTGGTCGTAGGCGATGCCATCGCGCCCGATGGATCGAGCCAGCGCCGTCAGGCTGATGCCACGGGCGTCGCGCGGACGCGGTGAGCGGGCCGCGAACTCCAGCGCCCGCTCGTGCACGACCTCTTCGAACCGCGAGCGCGGGACGAGCTCGTCGACAAGTCGCCACGCGAGGGCCCGCTCGCCGCGCACCCCTTCCTCGGTGGTGCAGAGAAAATCGGCATGATCGCGGCGCACCTTGCGTTTGTCGACCAGGCGCGTGAGTCCCCCGGTGCCGGGCAGCACGGCGAGCAACGGCACCTCGGGCAACGACACGCTGGCGGCGCCGTCATCGACGAGCATGATGTGTTCGGTAGCCATGGCCAGCTCGTAGCCGCCGCCGGCGGCCGTCCCGTTGACCGCACAGAGGTAGGTTTGGCCCGAGTATGTGGTAGCGTCCTCGATGGCGTTGCGGGTCTCGTTGGTGAATTTGCAGAAGTTGACCTTGAGCATGTGGGAGGCCTGACCCAGCATGCGAATGTTGGCGCCGGCGCAGAATACGCGCTCTTTCGACGAAGCGATGATCACCGCGCCTACCTCGGGGTGCTCGAAGCGCAAACGCTGCACCGCGTCATGGAGCTCGATGTCGACGCCCAGATCGTAGGAGTTCAGCTTGAGCTCATAGCCGGGATGCAGGGGCGCGTGCTCGTCGACGTCCATGGCCAGGGTCGCCACTGGCCCATCGACACGGACCCGCCAGTGCCGGTAGCGGCCCGACGGCACGCGGAAATCGACGATGTCAGCTGGGTCGTCGGCCATGGCCTCGTGTCACTGCGGTGCGTCTTGTGGCGCTGGAAAATGCGAATGATAGTGCCGACGGATTCGACAACGACAGCGAATATCGGCAGTAAGCTACGCATCATACTTCATGGCTCGCGAACGCTCGACACGCAACCGGGAGACCGCACCGGTCGACGGCGGCGGTGCCGCCAACGGCGATCACGATGCCGCAGCCGTTGGCGAGCGTGGGCGCGCAATCCGTTCGCGGCGTGGCCTGAGCCGTCGCACGCTCGCCGTCCACGCCGACACCCCCGAACGCCACCGGAGCCGGGTCGAAAGCGGGCGGGCCGATGTCTCGGTCGGTGTCCCGGGCCGCATCGGGGGGCTCGACGTCGCCGTCGGCGCGCTCTTGCCGAGTGACCCGGCGCACCAGCACCACAACGTGCCGCTGTGGCGTCGTCTCGAGGTGCTTGCTCTCGACGAGCGGCGCACCGCAAAGCGGCTGCTCGAGACGCGCTTGCAGGCGGCAGACCTTGCGCGCCACGGCGTCGTCCCGGGCGGGTCTCGGGGCGCCGGCAAGATCACGCTGGGTCGGCTGCGCGCCGGGCGCTTTGGCGTGCCGTTCGTCGCTGTGAGCGACGCCATAGCCCTCATCAGCGGCATCGATGTCGGCGAGCTCGTCTCCCTCGCCGTTCAGCGGGCTTGCCGCCGCATCGAGCGTCGGGCGCTCCAGCAGACGATCCCCGGTTACAGCCGAGCAGATGTTGAGACTGCTGAAAAATATTGCTTAAAAATAAATAGTTGTGAACGTTAATTAAAGTGTTTTAATACTTCGTGACGATGTACCGATCCGGCATCCTGCATACGCCGTGTGACGGCAGAGGGAGAGCTGCGCCGCATGGCCGCCAGGCCCGCAACGAAGGATGATCTGCGGTGCACGCTGCGCGAGCGCGCGCCCCACTGTCGGTGGGCCCACCATCGTCTGAGCACGGCGCGACGCGCCGTGACGGCCGGCCTCGAAGAAGGTGCGCCTTGGTTATTTGCCGGATCCGCTCTGGGCACGACCGGTGCAGCCACGGGAAAACGGGGCCACTTCCGGTTTTCGCCGGCGCTGCCCGAGATGCGGTCAGGCGCGCTCCCTGGAGCACATTGGCTGCGGACGTCAGGTTTCGCGCGTCATCGCGCGGGACTTGGCCGCTGATGGCGGGCGGGAGCCGAGTTTTCGTCCTTTTCCCGGTCTTGAAATGCGGATCTGACCCCATATTCCCTGCTGTGGCTCGGAGCGACCCGTTGCGGGGATGGGGGTGCTGCCGGCCGTCTCATCCTCGGATCATCACGTTTGTGTCGGCTGACGAGAGGCCCGGCGCCCCTCTGGCTCCCCGGGCGGCGATTCGCGCGAATCGTCTTCCCGGCGGATGAATCCGCCGCGCGATCCCCGTATCATATCCCTTGCCGCGGCGGGTAGGAGGGGTTGGACCCGGCGGCGGGGACGGGGCGAGGAACAATAAAATGGCAAAACGCGAAACGGCGTCGATTGCATCGGAGGCGCTAGACGACTCGTACGCCGCGACGGGGGAGCGGCGCCAAAGGCCCGGCGTCGCGCTCGACGGCGAGCGGGTCTTCGAAGCCATCCCCGTGGCCGTGCGCCGGGAAGACTGGTCCGCGCTCAAGCCCTACGTCGACGCGCTCAAGCAACGGGATCTCGACGATTTCCGCGGGCACCTGCTGCGCAACCCGGAATTTGCCCGGAAACTCGCCTGGGAGACCCGTGTGATCGGCTTCAACGCCGCAACGATGAAGCTGTATCGCGCGCCGAGCCGCGATGCCATCTGGCAGATGGTGGCCGGCGAGGTCCTCGGAGAAGGGGTCTTCGAGGCATTCTGCGCGACCCTCGCGGGATTCTGCCGCGGTGCGCACGAGTTTGTCACGGAGGGCTGGCAGACGGCCTACGACGGCACCCGCCTCTACCTGCGCGACATCGCCTACCTTCCGGCCGAGCACCGCGACGACTGGGCGTGCGTGGTGCATGTCATCGAGGACGTCACGTCCTTTCACAGGCAGTCGTCGAATCTTGCGTACCAGGCCGCTCACGACGATCTCACCGGCCTCGTCAATCGCAGAGAATTCGAGCGTCAGCTGGGCCAAGCGCTCGACGACGCGAAGCGCTTGGGCGCGCAGCACGCCCTGTGTTACCTCGATCTCGATCAGTTCAAGATCGTCAACGACGTCGCCGGTCACCGAGCGGGCGACGAGCTGCTGCGGCATCTGTCCAATCTGCTGGTCACCAAGATTCGCGGCTCTGACACGCTCGGTCGTCTCGGCGGCGACGAATTCGGTCTGCTGCTCAGGCATTGCACGTTGGATCACGCCGAGCGGGCGTGTGAATCGTTGGTCAAGGCCATTCGCGCTTTTCGCTTCGCCTGGGAAGGTCGCACTTTCGAGTGCGGCGTGAGTGTCGGCCTCGTGCCGATCGACGCGGCGATCGAGGACACCGAGCAACTGCTCACCTTCGGCGACGTGGCCTGCTACATGGCGAAGGACCTCGGTCGCAACCGTGTCCACGTCTACCGGCGTGGAGATCGGGAGCTGGCCCGTCGCGAATCCGAGATCCTGCGCGCAGCCGACCTCGCCGACGTGATCGAGAACAATCGCCTCAAGCTGTATTGTCAGCCCATCGTTCCCCTGGAAGCAGCGAGCGGGCCGCCGGTGGATTTCGAGCTGCTGCTGCGTTGGCGGGAGGATCACGGTGACATTGCGCTGCCGGAGGATTTCATCCCGGCGGCTGAGCGCTACGGCCTGATCAGCGACGTCGATCGCTGGGTGATTCGGAACGTGTTCCGGCGCTTCGGGCGCGGCTTCAGCCTTTTCCCCGACTCGGGTGTCGCCATCAACCTCTCGGGCAACTCGCTCAACGACGACGGGTTGCTCGAGTTCGTGCGCGAGCAGATGCGCATCTCGAACATCAATCCCAGGCGCGTCTGCTTCGAGATTACCGAGACGGCCGCCGTATTGAGCTTCGAGCGCGCTCGGCGATTCATGAGCGAGATGCGCAAACGCGGCGTGCGGTTCGCGCTCGACGACTTCGGCAGCGGATTATCGTCTTTCACTTATCTCAAGAACCTGCCCGTCGACTATGTCAAGATCGATGGCAGTTTCGTGCGCGACATGATCGATCACCCCGTCGACCTCTCGGTCGTGACGGCCATCAACGAGATCGCCCATGTCAAAGGTATCCGCACCATCGCCGAGTGTGCCGACAGCGCCCGCATCGTCGAAGAGCTGCGACGTATCGGAGTGGATTTTGCTCAGGGCTACGCGGTCGATTTCCCTCGCCCCATCGAGGATTTCGAGTGATCTTTCCGCCTCTGCGTTTTCAGAAGGCGGCGCGCCGGTTCCCGCAGCAGAAGTCCGTTCGCTCCAGGTCAGAGACCGCCTTGGGTAGAGCACCGCGATGACTGTAAAGCCTCGAACGCCAGCACCGTCGCTCGAAGTCGAGACCGTGGACGGGGAGCCTTGGCGACTCAGCGACCGCCGACCCGCCAACTTCACCATGATCGTCGCCTACCGCGGGCAGCATTGCCCGATCTGCAAGACCTATCTGAAGGATCTCCGGCGCCATGTGGACGATTTCACGGCACGCGGCGTCGACGTCATCGCGCTGAGCACCGACAGCGAGGAGCGAGCGCGGGCGACCCGCGAGGAGTGGGAGCTCGCGGGTCTCACCATCGGCTACGGGCTACCGATCGAGCAGGCGCAGGCATGGGGTCTGTACATATCGAGCGGCAGGGGCAAGACCTCAGTCGGCATCGAGGAGCCGGCTCGGTTCAACGAGCCCGGTCTGTTCCTCGTGCGCCCCGACGGCACGCTCTACGCCGCCTGGACGGCGACGATGCCGTTTGCGAGGCCCCATTTTCGCGAGGTCGTCGCTGCGCTCGACGTCATCCTCGAGAGGAACTACCCCGCGCGCGGCGAGCTCTAGCCTGGCCGTCGCCCCAGAGTCGATCCGGGCAGTGCCGGCGCGCCGAGTGCGGCGGCCGAACCGGCTCGACCTCAGTGTCGACCACCCGGGACAGGGCCGATCTGCACAGACGCCGCCGAGGAGAGAACTCGTGCACTTCGAGATCATCGCCGAAGACAAGCTGGCGCGCCGAGGGCGGCTCACCCTCGCGCACGGCGTCGTCGAGACGCCTGTCTTCATGCCGGTCGGAACGTGCGCTTCGGTCAAGGCGGTGACGCCCGAGGAGCTCGAGGCGGTCGGCGCCGCCATGATCCTGGCCAATACGTTCCATTTGATGCTGCGACCAGGCTCGGACGTCATTCGCGATCTCGGGGGTCTGCACGCCTTCATGCATTGGGACGGGCCGCTACTGACCGACTCGGGGGGCTTTCAGGTGTGGAGCCTTGCCGGGCAGCGCGACATCAGCGACGACGGGGTGACGTTCCGCTCCCCCATCGACGGCGCCAGCGTGTTTCTGAGCCCGGAACGGTCCCTGGCCGTTCAGGCCGACCTCGGCGCCGATGTCGTCATGGTGTTCGACGAGTGCACGCCGTATCCGGCGAGCGAAAGCCAGGCGGCGCTGTCCATGGAACGTTCCCTGCGCTGGGCCGCGCGTTGCCGAGAGGGGCCGCTGCGCCCGGGGCGGGCCTTGTTCGGAATCGTGCAGGGGGGGATGTACCCGAACCTGCGGCAACGCTCGCTGGACGCGCTCGAGGAGATGGGTTTCGACGGCTACGCGCTCGGCGGGCTATCGGTAGGCGAGCCCAAGGACGCGATGCAGCGCGTGCTGCGCCACATTGTGCCGCGCATGCCGGGGCAGAAGCCCCGCTACCTGATGGGTGTGGGAACGCCGCAGGATATCGTCTCTGCGGTGGCGCAGGGCGTCGACATGTTCGACTGCGTACTGCCCACGCGCAATGCGCGCAATGGCTGGCTGTATACGCGCGACGGCGTGCTCAAGATCCGCAATGCCCGCTATGCGCGCGACCGGAATCCAATAGACGGCGGCTGCGCCTGCTATGCATGCCGTAATTACAGCAGGGCGTATCTGCGGCACCTTCATCAGAGCAACGAGATTCTCGGCGCCCGCTTGTGCACGCTGCACAATCTGCATTTCTACCAAGATCTGATGCGGGCGGTCAGAGGCGCCATCGGCGCCGGGACCTTCGACGCCTTCTGCAGCGCCTTTCTCGTCGGACAAGGTGTTCCGCTCCCCAGTGTGGCATAATTGGCTTGGCCTCCCCGTTCACCGGGCGGCGGCATCATCCAATCAAGCAAGGGAAGAACCTATGAACGTCCTGATAGCGGATGCCTGGGCCCAGGCCGGAGCCGAGGGCGCCGGCGGCGGTCTGCTCAGTCTGCTACCGTTGGTGGCCATCTTCGTGCTTTTCTGGTTCCTGCTGATCCGGCCGCAGCAGAAACGCGCAAAACAGCACAGGGAAATGGTATCGACACTGAAGAAGGGCGACGAGGTCGTCACCAACGGCGGTACGCTGGGTAAGATCACGGAGGTTGGCGACAACTTCATAAGTCTCGAGATCGCCGACGGTATCAACATCAAGGTTCAGCGGCAGGCCGTTGCGCAAATGATGCCGAAAGGAACGGTTAAGGACGCCTGACCGCTGTCGGCACGGATGATCAACCGATACCCCTGGTGGAAGTACCTGGTGATCGCGGCGGTGATCGTGCCGGGATTGCTGTTTGCGCTGCCTAACCTCTTCGGCGACGAGCCCGGTATCCAGATCCGCGGCGCGCGGGCGCTCCGCGTCGACACCGCGACCTTCGACAGCGTGCAGAGGGCACTGGCCGACGCGCAGCTGCCCGCGCGCTCGGCGAGCCTCGACGAGCGCAGCATCAAGCTGCGCTTCGACGACACCGAGGAGCAGCTGCGGGCGCGCGACGTGCTGCAGCGCGCGCTCGGCGATCAGTTTACCGTGGCGCTGAGCCTTCTTCCCGCGACCCCTCCCTGGCTCGAACGGTTGGGGGCGGCGCCCATGTATCTCGGACTGGACCTGCGCGGCGGCGTCCACTTCTTGATGGAAGTGGATCTCGAAAGCGCCGTACGGCGTGCCGAGGAACGCTATGTCGACGACCTCCGCTCGGCGCTGCGCACCGAGCGGGTGCGCTACGCGTCGATTCGCCGCCCGGCCAGCGGCGGGGTCGAGATAAAGCTGCGCGATGCCGATCAGCGCGCGGCAGCGCGCCAGCTGATCGAGCGCGACCTGCCGGATCTACTGCTGAGCGACGTCGACCGCGACGGCAATTCCTACCTGATGGGGGTGATCCGCCCCGAGCAGCTGGAAGAGCTGGCGGCATTCGCTCTCGAGCAGAACATCACCGCGCTGCGCAATCGCATCGACGAGCTCGGCGTGGCCGAGCCGGTGGTGCAGCGGCAGGGCGAACGGCGCATCGTGGTGCAGCTCCCCGGTGTGCAGGATACCGCCCGGGCCAAACGCATCCTCGGACGCACGGCGACGCTGGAGATGCACATGGTCGACGAGGAGCATGACGTGCAGGCGGCGCTCGCGGGATCGATACCTATCGGCGCGCAAGTCTACCGGCAGCGCGACGGATCACCGATTCTGCTGAAGAAGCCGGTCATCTACTCCGGGGACAATATCGTCGACGCCGCGGCCAGCCTCGATACGCAGACCGGCGGACCGATCGTGAGCATTACCCTCGATGCGCGCGGGGCCGCCATCAACCAGCGTATCACGGGCGACAACATCGGCCGGCGAATGGCGGTCGTCTACATCGAGCTGCGCACCGAAACCAAGAAGGACGAGAGCGGGCGGCCACTGATCGACGAGCAAGGCAACGTCGTCAAGACCAAGCAGCGCATCGAGGAGGTGATCACGGCGCCGGTGATCCGCGATCAGCTCGGTAAGCGCTTTCAGATCGAGGGTCTCGATAGCGTCAACGAGGCCCGCGACCTGGCGCTGCTGCTGCGCGCCGGGGCGCTCGCTGCACCCGTCGACATCGTCGAGGAACGAACCGTTGGGCCCAGCCTCGGTCAAGAGAACATCGCCCAGGGCTTCCGATCGGTCATGGTGGGATTCGTGCTGGTCATGGTGTTCATGATCCTCTACTACCGGCTGTTCGGCGCCGTAGCCAACCTCGCGCTGGCGCTCAATCTGGTGCTGATCGTGGCGGTCCTTTCGCTGTTTCAGGCCACGCTGACGCTACCGGGCGTCGCCGGTATCGTCCTGACCGTCGGCATGGCGGTTGACGCCAACGTGCTGATTTTCGAACGCATACGTGAGGAGCTGCGCAACGGAAATTCGCCCCAGGCCAGTATTCACGTCGGCTACGACCGCGCGCTGTCGACCATCGTCGACGCCAATATCACGACACTGATCGCGGCCATCGTGCTGTTCAACTTCGGCACCGGGCCGATAAAGGGATTTGCCATCACGCTGAGCATCGGTATTCTGACGTCGATGTTCACGGCGATCATGGGGACCCGCGGCGTGATCAATCTGATCTACGGTGGCCGGCGCGTCGCCAGGCTCGCCATTTAGGGATATTGCCGTGGAACTGATACCCCGCGATACGCATTTCGACTTCCTCGGCAAGCGCCGCTTTGCCGTCGCCGTCTCCACGGTGGTGATGGTCGTCGCCCTCGGCGCGTTGCTCGTGCGCGGGCTAAACTTCGGTATCGACTTCACGGGCGGTACGTTGGTCGAGGTGGCCTATTCCGAGCCGGTTGACGTCGGTGAGGTCCGCGCTCAGCTGCGCAGCTCAGGATTCGAGGGGGCGCTCGTGCAGTACTTCGGTACCTCGCGCGACATCATGATTCGGCTGCCGGCGGACGCCGAGCGCCAGGCCGCGGATGTCAGCAGCGCCGTCACCGAGGCGCTGCGCGGTCCGTTCGGGGAAGTCCTTGCCGACAGCCCCGAAGGCGGACTGCAGCAGTGCACCCGGAGCGGAGCCGTCGAGGCGAGCAATTGTCACGTCCAGATGCGTCGGGTGGAGTTCGTTGGCCCGCAGGTGGGGGAGGAGCTCACCGAGAAGGGCGGTCTCGCGATGATCTATGCGCTGATCGGGATTCTCATCTACGTGGCGTGGCGTTTCGAGTGGCGTTTTGCCATCGGCTCGGTGGCGGCGCTCGTTCACGATGTCGTCATCACCGTCGGCCTGTTCTCGCTGCTGCACCTGGACTTCTCGTTGGCCGTGCTGGCGGCGATCCTGGCGGTGATCGGCTACTCGTTGAACGACACCATCGTCGTGTTCGATCGCATTCGCGAGAACTTCCGTAAGATGCGGCGCGGCTCGCCGGTCGAGATCATGAATTCCTCGATCAACCAGACCTTGCCACGGACGTTGCTGACCTCGGCCACGACACTGCTGGTCGTGTTGACGCTGCTGCTGCTCGGCGGCGAGGTCATTCGCGGTTTCGCCACCGCGCTGTTGGTCGGCATCGTCGTGGGCACGTATTCCTCGATTTTCGTTGCGAGCCCGGCCGTCCTCGCCCTGGGCATCTCGCGCGAGGACATGTTGCCGGTCAAGAAGGAAGGGGCCGAGGCGGACTCGATGCCCTGACCCGGGACCGCAGCCCCCAAGGAAGCCGGAGCGTGCTCGCGACCGCTGCTGTCATCGACTCAATCGCCCGTGCGGCGCTGCGCGCGCTGCGGTCGCGGTAATGCGTTGCCCGTTCTGCAGCTCGGAGGACACCCGGGTGGTGGATTCGCGCCTCGCCGACAGCGGCGCGACGGTGCGCCGCCGCCGGGAATGTCAAGCCTGCCAGGAGCGTTTCACGACCTTCGAGCGGCCCGAGCTCAGGCTCCCCCAGGTGATCAAATCCGATGGCGGGCGCGAGTCGTTCAACGAGCAGAAGCTGCGCGGGGGCATCCAGCGGGCGCTCGAGAAGCGGCCCGTGGATGCGGATGCGGTCGAAGCGGCCGTCAACCGTATCCTCCACCGTTTCATGGTCAGCGGTGAGCGGGAGGTGCGCTCGAAGGAGATCGGCGAGGCCGTCATGCAGGAGCTGAGCGAGCTCGACGAGGTCGCCTACGTTCGCTTCGCGTCGGTCTACCGCCGCTTCCAAGACGTCGACGCGTTCAGCGAAGAGGTGCGGCGCCTGCGCAGCCAGCCGCCAGCGCGCGTGCGCCGCCGTCAGCTGTCGCTGCTGCCGGGCGACGACGAATCCGAATGACTCCGCTGGCGGATGGGTGCAGCACAGCCTGTCCCCCGAAGACGCCGTGAGCACCGAAGGCGCCCCGATGCCCATGCAGCCCGATCAGCTGGCACTGGAAGACCAGCGCTTCATGGCCCGCGCGCTGCAGCTCGCTCGCCGCGGTCTGTTCACCTGTGATCCCAATCCGCGCGTCGGCTGTGTCATCGTTCGCAAGGGACGCATCGTCGGCGAGGGCTGGCACCGCCACGCCGGCGAGCCGCACGCTGAGATCCACGCCCTTTCGGCCGCCGGTGACGAGGCCCGGGGAGCGACCGCCTACGTGACCTTGGAGCCGTGCGCGCATCAGGGCCGCACCCCGCCGTGTGCGGATCAGCTGATCGCAGCGGGGGTCGGCCGGGTGGTCGCCGCCATCGGCGATCCGAATCCGAAGGCCGCTGGCGGGCTGGCCGTCTTGTCGCGGGCGGGCGTCGACGTGGCTGTCGGCCCCTGCGGCGGCGAGGCGCGGGCGCTCAACTGCGGCTTTCTGGCGCGACTTGGCAGAGGAAGGCCGTGGGTCCGGCTCAAGGTGGCGGCCAGCATCGACGGCCGCACCGCGACGGCCGCCGGGGAGAGCCAATGGATTACAGGACCAGCGGCGCGCGCCGACGTGCAGCGGTGGCGCGCGCGCAGCTCCGCGATCGTGACCGGCGTGGGAACCGTGCTGGCCGATGATCCGCTTCTGAGCGTGCGTATACCGGGTGTCGCGCGGCAGCCGTTTCCCGTGGTGCTCGACTCGTGCCTGCAGACGCCGCCAGCGGCCAGGATTCTGCGCCGGGATCGGGCGCTGGTCGTGGCGGTGCGCCCAGCGGCTCCGGCCGTCGAGGCGATACGCGCGACGGGTGCCGAGATCCTGTCCATGCCCGGTGCGGAAGACAGGGTGGATCTGGATGCACTGCTCGACGAGCTGGCGCGGCGCGAGGTCAACGAGGTGCTCGTCGAAGCGGGACCCACGCTGTGCGGCGCTTTTCTGAAGGCCGCCGTGGCCGACGAGCTCATCCTGTATTTGGCGCCCAGCTTGATCGGCGACAAAGGCCGCGGCATGTTCTCGGTGCCTGGGCTGGAACGACTCGAGAGTCGCACGCGATTGGACTTCGTGGACGTTCGCTATGTCGGCCACGATCTGCGCATCGTGGCCACGCCACGCCGGCTTACCGCCGAGTGACCGCCGCCACGGCCGGCCTCGGGTATTGTCCGAACCCCGAATGTGCGCTACTTATTGATGTCATAAAGCGCATGTTCACGGGAATCGTACAAGCCGTCGGTCAGATCGAATCGGTGCGCCGGCACGATCGGGACCTCACTCTCGACGTCGCGACACACGGGCTCGAGCGGCAGTCGCTGAACGTTGGCGACAGCATCGCCGTCAACGGCGCGTGCCTGACGGCAGTTGCATGCAACGCTCGCAGCGTCCGCGTCGACGTGTCCGCCGAGACGCTGTCGTGCACGCTGCTCGGTGATCTCAGTGCGGGCGCGCGGGTCAACCTGGAGCTTGCTTTGAAGGCTCAGGATCGCCTCGGCGGGCATCTCGTCTCGGGGCATGTCGACGGCGTGGGCACGCTGCTCGAGAGGCGTCGCGATGGCCGTTGCTGGCGCATGGTGTTCCGGGCGCCAGGGCCGCTCGCGCGCTTCATCGCCGAGAAAGGCTCGATCTGCATCGACGGCGTCAGCCTGACCGTCAACGGACTCGTCGACGAGGCGGACGCTGCGCGTTTCGATGTCAACATCGTGCCCCACACGATGCAGGCGACCACTTTCGGCGAATTTGCGCCCGGCCGCGCCGTGCATCTGGAAGTGGACGTCGTAGCGCGTTATCTCGAGCGCCTCATCGAGGCGAGACAGGGGCCCAAGGAGTCCCGACAGGGTGTCTCGCGCGAGCTGCTCCAGCACAACGGCTGGATGGGAAGCCGGCGATGACCGCGCCGGGCAAGCCCGTGGGCGCACCGGAGCGGAACGAGCCCGGCGGCGTCTGCCCGATCGAGGAGATCATCGCGGATTTTAACCAAGGCCGCATGGTCATCATGGTCGATGACGAGGATCGCGAGAACGAGGGCGATCTGCTCGTCGCGGCCGAGCGGGTACGCGCCGAGGACATCAATTTCATGGCCCAGCACGGCCGCGGCTTGATCTGTCTGACCCTCACCGAAGAGCGATGCCGGCAGCTCGCGCTGCCGTTGATGGTGCGCGACAACAATGCGCACTACTCGACCAATTTCACCGTTTCGATCGAGGCGGCGAGAGGGGTGACGACCGGTATTTCGGCCGCCGACCGTGCGACTACCGTGCGCACTGCGGTACGGCCTGGCGCCAGCGCCGACGATCTGGTGTCCCCGGGACACGTGTTTCCCATAATGGCGCAGGCGGGCGGTGTGCTCACGCGCGCCGGGCACACCGAGGCGGGGATCGACCTCGCGCGGCTCGCCGGTTTCGAGCCGGCGAGCGTCATCTGTGAGATTCTCAAGGACGACGGCAGCATGGCGCGATTTCCGGATCTGCTTCGATTCGGGCAGCAGCACGGAATTCGCATCGGGACCATCGCCGATCTCATTCGCTATCGGCTCGCGCACGAGCCCACGGTGCAACGCCTGACGGAGACCGAGCTGTCGACGGCGTCGGGCACGTTCCGGGTGGTCGCTTTTCGCGATATGGTCGACGGCGAGATACACTTTGCCTTTGTTACCGGCGAAATCGCACGCGCCACGCCGGTGCTGGTTCGTGTCCACGTGTTTACGGGACTTTACGACGCGTTGGCGGAGGCGCGAGGCGATCAGGCTTGGCCGCTGGCGGAGACCCTGGCTCGCTTAGCAGGCGCGGGCGCGGGTGTTCTCGTAGTGCTGCGCCATGAGCAGGGCGCCGAAGCGTTGCTCGATCGCCTGCGGTCCAAGCACATTCAGGATATGGGCATTGAATCCGTCACCGACGTGCCGAGCCCCGACCTGCGCATGCTCGGTGTGGGGAGTCAGATTCTGGCGGACCTGGGCGTCGGCAAGATGCGGGTGATGGGCACGCCGAAAAAGGTGCATGGTCTGTCGGGCTTTGGGCTCGAAATCGTCGAGTACGTCGGGACCAGCGAACGCTGACGACATACGCTCGATCGCAGTGACGCCATGGAGGATCCATGAAAGTCATCGAAGGAGATTTCAGTGCGCGCGGTGCGCGTTTCGGAGTCGTCGCAGCGCGGTTCAACGACTTCATAACGGAGCGACTGCTCGAGGCCGCGCTGGACGCGTTGCGCCGCCACGGCGTGGACGATCAGAACATCGAGGTCGTACGCGTTCCCGGCGCTTTCGAGATTCCGCTGGCCGCTCAGCGCATGGCGGCCTCCGGCCGCGTTGACGCCCTGGTGGCCCTCGGTTGCATCATCCGCGGCGCCACACCGCACTTCGACTACGTCGCCGGGGAATGCGTCAAGGGCCTGGGGCAGGTCACACTGCAGCACGCCATCCCCGTCGGCTTCGGCATTCTTACCGTCGAGACGATCGAGCAGGCCATCGAACGGGCGGGTACCAAGGCCGGCAACAAGGGCTCTGACGCAGCGATGGCGGCCTTGGAGATGGTGAGCCTGCTCAAGAAGATACCGACCTCCTGACCCCCCGCTCGTGCACCCGCCGCCAGGGATGTCTGCCTAGATGAAACGCCCCAGCCGGCACCTGGCGCGGTTGCGGGCCGTGCAGGCGCTCTACCAGTGGGATCTCACCGCGCAGGATCCGCTGCAAATCGAGAGCCGTTTCATCGGCCGGAACGATATGGGCGCGGCGGACGGCGAGTACTTCCACCGACTGGTCCACGATGTGCCGCTCTATCAACGAGAGATCGACGATCATCTGAAGGCGTTCTTGGATCGGCCCGTCGAGGCGGTGGATCCGGTCGAGAAGGCCATCCTGCGCGTCGGTGCCTACGAGCTCGAGTACCAGCGCGGGATACCGTTCAAGGTGATCATCGACGAGGCGGTGGAGCTCGCAAAGATCTTCGGCGCCGAGCACGGCTATCGGTTCGTCAACGGCGTGCTCGACCGGCTGGCGGCACAGTTGCGCGCAGGTGAGAGCGGCGCTCCTGAGAGTGAATAGCCACCACAGCCGGGACCGCACGAAGGTGCTGAGCCACCACCGCCCGGTGTAGCGGGGTGGACGAGTTCGAGATCATTTCACGTTATTTCGCGAGCGCGACGTCGCCTCGACCCGACGTCGTCATTGGCATCGGCGACGACGCAGCGGTTCTCGAGACCCGCGCGGGTCACCAGCTGGTCGTCACCACCGATATGCTGGCCGAGGGCATTCATTTCCCGACGGCGACCGAGCCGGGCGCGGTGGGGCACAAGGCGCTTGCCGTGAATCTCAGTGACTTGGCGGCGATGGGTGCCGAGCCCGCCTGGGCAACCCTCTCGATTGCCCTGCCGGCGGTCGATCCCGCTTGGCTCGAGGGGTTCGTCGACGGTTTCGCGCGCCTTGCGTCGGAGCACAACGTCGCCCTCATCGGCGGTGATACGGTGCGCGGGCCGCTCACGATCAGCGTGCAGCTCATGGGCTGGGTTCCGCGGGGCCGGGCACTGCGGCGCGACGGTGCGCGCGTCGGTGACGATATCTTCGTCAGCGGTACGCTGGGCGACGCGGCGCTCGCTCTCGCGGCGGCCGACGAGCGCATCGACATCGCCGCGGGTGACGTCGACCACGTCCGCCGTGCCCTCGACCGCCCGACACCCCGGGTGCGGGAAGGCATTGCTTTGCGGGGGCTCGCCTCCGCTGCCATCGACATCTCCGACGGGTTGACAGCCGATCTCGGCCATATCCTCACGGCCAGCGGCGCCGGTGCCACGGTGTCGCTGCCCTGCGTTCCCGTGTCGGCGGTGTACGCCCGTGCGCGGGACGCCGGGCTCGGCTGGGGCCCGGCCGCATGCGGCGGGGACGACTACGAGCTGTGCTTTACGGTGGCGCCCGAGCGATCCGCCGGGGTGCACACCGCCATGCGCGCGCTGGGCACGCCTGTGACGCGTGTCGGTACGATAGAGCGCGCGCCTGGGCTGCGCATCATCGACAGCGAGGGTAAGCGCGTCGAGTTCGACGCTGGCGGGTACGACCACTTTCGCCGCAGCCGCCGATGAGCCGGCGGCGACCGACGCCGCGCGCTCAGCGTTGCGCGTAGCGACGGCGGAGCGACAATACCTTGCGCACGTAGTTCTGCGTCTCGGCGTAAGGTGGGATGCCCCCGTAGCGCTTGACCGCGTTCTCACCGGCGTTGTACGCCGCCAAGGCGAGCTGCGTGTCGTCATCGAAAAGCTGCAGGAGATCGCGCAGGTAGCGTACGCCGCCGCGCACGTTCTGCGCCGGATCGGCGATGTCGGTGACGCCATAGCGGTGCGCGGTTGCCGGCAACAGCTGCATGAGACCGTAGGCCCCCTTGTGGGACACGGCCTGTGGGTTGAATGCCGATTCCGCCTGCACGACAGCCTTGACCAGCGCCGACTCCACGCCGTACGTGCGGGCCGTCCGCTCGATCAGCGAGTCGTAGTGCGCGGCGCGACGTGGCACGCTGTGCGACGGCGGCTGCGGTGCCGTCGCCGCAGCGTCGAGACCGCTGGCCCCGATCTCGTAGCGTTTGAGAAGATGGTAGTCGGGCTCGATGCTCGGATGATCGGTGATCAGCCGCGAGCCGTCCGCGCGCACGTACACGTAAACCGTCTGCGCCCAGCACGGGACGGCCGACGCCGACAACGCCGCGGTCACGACGAGCGCCCGCCACAGGCGCTTCACCCGTGGTCGCGTCACCCTGCCCGGCGCGGCCGAAGCCCCGTCAATCCCGATACCCGTCACGATTCGCTAGAGACTCGTTATTCGTTGCTAGCTCATCGAAGTATAGACAGGGGCTCGCGGGGTCACCACCTGGCGACCCCTCGCTGGCGCCGAGGGCGTGGCATTGCCCGGCAGCGCGCGTCGGGCGCCGAGGCCGCGCCGCGCAGCGCGGCCTTGAAGCGCGCCGGAGACGGCAGCAAGCGCAGGGTCGACCGGGGCGCAGCCGCGCCGAGCGGCGCATCGCCCGTCCCGAGAGTGGGCGTCAGCGCTCGAGATACTGGCGCTTTTCCTTGACCGCCTCCCACTCGGACGCGTCCGGTGGGGCCGGCTTCTTCTCGGTGATCACCGGCCACTCGCGGGCCAGCTCGGCATTCAGCTCGAGAAAGTCGCGCTGATCGTCGGGCAAGTCGTCTTCGGCGAAGATCGCTTCGACCGGGCACTCGGGCTCGCACAGACTGCAGTCGATGCACTCCTCGGGATCGATGACGAGAATATTGGGGCCTTCGTGAAAGCAGTCTACGGGACAGACCTCCACGCAGTCGGTGTACTTGCAGCGGATGCAGGATTCAGTGACCACGTAGGTCATGCGCACACTCCGGGCTCGTCGAAAGAGGTATGGCTGCGACCCTGTGCTACCGGACGGCAGCTGCGATCCGCGAGGCGTCGCCCGCGGAGGGTCGCTCGGCGAAAAGCCGCGGCCGGTATTGTATTGGCTCGTCGGCGGAGGGTAAATCGGCACCCTTCGACGGGCAATCATACCGTTCGTCGGTGCCGACCGTAGCTCGCCGGGGGCAGGACCGCAAAGTCTTTGCTATCCTCAGTGCGAGGATAGCCTGCGGCCGGGTATGGGTGGTCAGATGGCGCCAAGGGCAGCAGACGGCGACGACGATCCGGGGTCGTCGCGCCGTGCGCGTCGAAGCGAATAACTGAGCGGGAGACATACGAAACGTGGCGAGTGTGGCGAGCCGGCCGGCATCTCGGGAGTTCGAGATTGCGGTGCCCAAGCTTCGGTCCGACTCGGGCAAGCCCGCCGAGCTACGGATGCAGCGGGTGGCCGAGTGGCTCGAGACACTCCCCAAGATCAACAACGTCGAGCGCGGGGGGCACATCCGGCAGGCGCTGTACACTCAGAATCGCGCCCGGCTGTCTTTCGCGAATCGGCTCCAGCTCATGCACCTCTACCGACGCCCGCTCGCGAACATCGTCTCCGCCCTCGAGCACGGTTTCGAGGCCAGCACCCACCCGCTTTCGGAGCGAAACGCCCAGGCTGCCGCACTGTCCCGTGATCTGCTCTCGGAGGCGGCTGTCGCGTACAAGATCGTCGCGCGTGACATTCTGACGGAAGCCAAGATCGAGGCGCGCCAAGCCGAGTTCATCCTGGCGCTCCGCGAAGCGATGGAGTACCTCGGCGGCGTGCTGATCAACGCCTACATCTCCCGGTTGCCCGTTCCCCCGGGGACCTGGCGCGATGTTCATCAGCTTTACCGAATCGCGGAGGCGAAGGGGTTCGCGAAAGCGAACGGTCCGCTCGACGCTGCCGCACCGTCGATTGCCGACACGTATCGTCGTCTGCTGTTGCTTGCGGCGGCGGAGCCGTACAGTCTGTTCGACGGAGAATGCAAGCGTCTGTATCTATTGTTGGAAGCTATGGCAGAGAAAGCCCGCCTCGGCTCGCGCCCGGCGCAATCGCAACCGCTATGCCACTTTGTCGTCAGCCTCGATAGCGACGTGTCCCCCGTGCCGCTGTGCAAAGTGGGCAATCTGCAGACAGACCTCAATGTGAGGGTGCTCAACACCTACAGACTCGTGCGCGAGGTTCACGGCATCGTCGTCGAGCTCGAGCGCGGACGACCGGTCAATCTACCGGGAGGGTCGACTACCGTCGATCCGCTGGACCATGATCTGCTCCGGCGCGCGGGCCAGGCCTGGGGCGGTACTGCCTGTCGCCGCCGTTCGCGGCGCACGGCGCGTTCGGTCGACATCGCCCTCTGCTCGGGTATTCACGCTATTCACCATTTCGCGGCCGGCGCGGCCATGACCGACGAGCACCACGATGCGCCCGACCTTCCCGCAACGGCGGGCGTGGAGGTCGAAGCGGTGCCGCTCGATGAGACTGGCGCGGCGATGTCGCCGGAGCTGCCTGCCGCTGACGACGACCCGGGCGTCCGGCCACAGGGCGCGACGGGCGGTGGCGATCGACCGGACACGCCAGCAACGATGGCGCCTGCCGGCGACGCTGGCGCAGCCGACGATACGGGACATGCGCTGCAGGTCTGTCGCGTCGCCAATGAGAGCGCGGCTGGATTGCGCTTGCGGGTGGTGTCGTCACCGCGGCTTCGGTTCCGCGTCGGCGACGTGCTCGGACTGCGCTATCCGGGTGAGGTCTCGTGGCGGGCCGGCGTGGTCCGCTGGCTCTGGGAAACCGCGTCCGGCGCGCTGGAATTCGGCGTCCACATGCTGTCGCCGCGGGTGGACGCGGTGATGGTCAGGGCCGCCGACGACAGCGCGGGCACGCAGGCCGAGATACCGCCGTGCGCAGCGCTGCTGCTGCCCGAGAATTCGACGCTGCATCAACCGGAGTCGCTCATCGTCGCGCGCGCCACATTCCGCCCGGGACAGCCGCTGGAGCTAACCGGCCGCAACGGGACGGTCGATCGCGTCACCCCGCTGCGCATCGTGGGCCGCACGGCCACCTACGACATTCTGATTCTGAAGCCGCCGCCCTCGGCGCCATGAGCGCCGGCGAGGACGTCTCGCCGGCTCAGCGGTCATCGTCCCCGCTCGCGAGCGCTTTCAGCTCGTAAATCGCCTGCAGCGCTTCGCGCGGCGTCATGGCGTCGGGTTGCAACGCTCCCAGGCGGGCGATGAGGTCGGCGCCGCGCGGCCGAGGCTCGAACAGTTGCATCTGCGCAGGCGGGTCCAGCTGCATCGCCTCGGCATACTGCCGCTCCAATGTCTCGAGCTTGGCCCGGGCCACGGCGACCACGGGATCGGGAATTCCCGCGAGACGCGCCACCTGCAGCCCGTAGCTCTGACTGGCAGGGCCGGGGCGGACCGCATAGAGAAACACCACCTCGCCGGCATGTTCGGTGGCGTCGAGGTGGACATTAGCGGTGGCCCGAAGCCGCTCGGCAAGACTCGTCAGCTCGAAATAGTGGGTCGAGAACAGCGTGAACGCGCCAACCTGGGTCGCCAGGGCGTCAGCGCACGCCCACGCCAGCGCGAGGCCGTCGTAGGTGCTCGTGCCGCGGCCGATCTCGTCGACCAGCACCAGACTGTGCGGTGTGGCATTGCGCAGAATGTGCGCCATCTCCGTCATCTCGACCATGAAGGTCGATCGACCGCCAGCGAGGTCGTCGCCGGCGCCGATGCGCGTGAAGATTCGGTCGATGGGACCGATGCGCGCGCCAAGCGCTGGCACGAAACAGCCGGTGTGGGCCAGCAGGGTCGTGAGCGCGATCTGGCGCATGTAGGTGCTCTTGCCGCCCATGTTCGGACCCGTCACCAGAAGCATGCGTGTGTCGTCGTCGAGGGCGACGTCATTGGCGATGAAGGTGTTGTCGGTGAGCGACGCCTCAACGAGCGGGTGACGCCCGCCTTTGATCTCGATACACGGACGCTCGACGAGCTCCGGCTGCGTCAGCTCGAGGGCGACGGCGCGATCGGCGTAGCTGCCCAGCACGTCCAGTTCCGCCAGCGCGCGCGCGCAGCGCTGCATGTCAGCCAGCGAGGGAGCGAGTCGTTCGAGCAGGTCCTCGTAGAGCCATCTCTCGCGGGCAAGCGCCTTGTCCGTCGCCCCCAGTATCTGGTCTTCGAAGTCCTTCAGCTCGGGAATGATGTATCGCTCCGCATTCTTCAACGTCTGGCGACGGCTGTAGTGCTCGGGTACTGCGCCGGCCTGGCTGCGAGGCACTTCGAGAAAGTAGCCGTGAACGCGGTTGTACTCGATGCGCAAGGCCTTGATGCCGGTCTGCTTCCGTTCACGCTCCTCGAGCTCGGCGAGAAACTCGCCCGAATGGTCGCGCTGCCGGCACAGCTCGTCGAAGGTGACATCGTAACCACCGCGAATGACCCCGCCCTCGCGCAGAGTGGCGGCGGCATCGTCACGCAGCGCCTGTCGCAGCAGGGTTTCGACGCTTGGCAGCGGCGCGGCTTCGGCGGCGAGCGCCCGAAGCCGCGG
>JBFEOO010000013.1:0-65021 GCA_041550555.1 Arenicellales bacterium | reverse complement strand
CCGCCACATCAGTTCCGCCGCACGGACATGCCCATCATGTCGACGGTATCGGCCGGCACTTCGCCGACGACAGTCACCTGATAATCGTCTATGACGGTCGCGAAGGCGTGTACCGCCCCCATTCGGCTCAGTCCCTCCATGGGTGTCTTCTTCAATCCGGCTCGACGCTCGATGAAGACCGACACGGCGGCCAGACCATCCGAATATACCAGATGTTCCACCGGTTGTTTACGCATTGGCGACAGACGCTGAATTTGCCGTGTGAGCATGAAGCCGTCGGGCACCCGGCCGACGGCCCACTCGAGCCGCGCCGGGCCCGGGGGCGGCGCTTCGTTCCGATCCCCAATCCAGACCAGATCCTGCTCGGGGGTGACTGCCCGCAGATCGCCCTCGTCGATGTCGGCGCCGACTTCGATGTCGGTGAACATGTACTGCTCTATGGACATGCCGTCGGTGTCCAGCAGGTCCGCGCGAAGCAGCAGCCCGGTCTCGGCATCCACCCAGAGCGCGTAGCCGTAGCGAAAGGTGTCCCTGGGCGAGATGCGAATCTCCTGCGCCATGCGGTCGGCGATGCGCTCCTGGCGCCGCATCTCAAGGCGGTAGTTCGCCTCGAGATCGGCAATGTCGCGGGGCAAGATTCGCGGGAACGTATTGTCCGAGGTCTGCCGGTATTGATGAACCCCCATCTGCTGGTCGGGCAGATAGCACCAGACCTGCTCCTGATCACGGATAATTTCCCGCGCCGCTCCGTTCAGCGAGTACAGCCGCTCCCGCACGTTGTCGGCCTCGGCCATGCGAGCCACGCGCATCGTCTCGATCTGGTTCTCGTGAAGGTAGACAAAGGTGCCACGGTAGCTGAGGTCGTTGGCCGCGGTCGTCATGCGCATGAGCCAATCCGTCACCGACTCCGGGTGCGCCGATGGGGCGACCGCCAGCCCCGCCGCCAGCGCCAGCGCAAGCCGGACGTTAGCGACCCGCGTCATAGCTGACGAAACGCGCGTACGCCATCAGGCCGTTCATGCCCGATGGCGGCATGAACTCGCCGTGCTCCACCAGCAGCGCATTGAGCTCCTGCTCGTGCTCCGGCTGATCGGTCTGCCAGCGTGTCGTCTGCTGCGCCACGTACTCGGGGCCGGTATCGGCGCTGGGTTGGAAGACCAACACCGCCAGCGCGCCGAGGCCCGCGGCGGCGGCCAGACTCAGTGCCGACTTGAGCTTCCCGAGACTGAGCGGCGCGAGTCGCCCGCGCCGCGCCGACACCGATCCGGGAGCCAGCGTCGCGGGCTCGCTGTCGAGCGCCGACGCGACGCGCTGCGCAAAATCCTCGCTCAGGCACGCATCGCCGGGAAGCTCGTGGCGCAGCGCGGCACCGATGAGATGGTATCGGCGCCACGCAGCTAGCAGCTCGGGGTCGCTGCGCACCCGCTCGAGAAGCGCATCGCCCTCGGCACCCTCAACCTCAGCGTCTACAAGCGCGGAAACAGTCTCCTTCATGGCATCAGCCTCTGCATCGTCCAGCTACAATAGCCAACCCGCTAATCGAGCAGCGGGCGCAAATCCCGATCAATAGCCTCCCGTGCCCGAAAAATCCGCGAGCGTACCGTCCCGATCGGACAGTCCATGACCTGCGCGATTTCCTCATAGCTCAACCCCTCGAGCTCTCGCAGGGTGATCGCCTGCCGAAGGTCCGGCGGCAGCGTATCCAGCGCCCGCGTGACCGTTTCGGCCACCTCGCGGCTCAGCAAATTGGCCTCCGGCGTACCGATCTCACGTAGCCCGCGGCCGGCGTCAGAGTGGGCCGCCTCGTCGGCGTCGACATCCGTTGCCGGCGGTCGCCGACCCTGCGCCACCAGGTAGTTCTTTGCCGTGTTGATGGCTATTCGATAAAGCCACGTGTAGAAGGCGCTTTCACCCCGGAATCGGGCCAGCGCCCGGTAGGCCTTGATGAAGACCTCCTGGACGATGTCCTCGACGTCTGCCTTATCGCTTACGTATCGCGAGACCACATTGGCGACCTTGAACTGGTAGCGTCGCACCAGCAGATCGAATGCCAGCTTGTCCCCTCGCTGAACCCGATCGACCAGCGCCCTGTCAAGTGTCTGACTGCCCATAGCCTACCGACGCCGCAAGCAGCCACCTTCACAGGCGCCACCCAAACAGACAACGCTGGGCGCACAAAGTTCGACGAAATCCATCCGATTTCATTGACACAACGTCACGGCAGCACCGCCCCCGCGGGGCTATAATAGCGCAATTGCATCGAGGACTGCGGCCGCCATGGCGGAAAGGACCCAGGCAGACGTACTCATCGTCGGCGGCGGACTCGCGGGGTTGAGTCTCGCGTTGCGGGTCGCCGACGCCGGGCTCGACGCCACGGTCATTACCAAGAGGGCGCTTACGGAGAGCTCCACCCTCTACGCGCAGGGAGGCATCGCCGCCGTGCTCAGCAGGGACGACTCGTTCCAGGCGCATGCCACCGATACGTTGACAGCCGGGGCCGGCCTGTGCCGCCCCGAGACGGTCGATTTCGTCGTCAGCCGCGGTCCGGCCTGCATTGACTGGCTCATCGAGCACGGCGTGCAGTTCAGCCGCACCGCACCGGGCAGCTTCGTCAACGAGGGTGCCTACGACGAATACCACCTCACCCGTGAGGGCGGCCACAGCACCCGCCGCGTCATTCACGCTGCGGACGCGACGGGGCGCGCGGTGGAGGACACTCTCGAGGCGCAGGTGCGCAAGCACGCCCGCATCACGCTGATGGAGAACCACATCGCCATCGATCTCATCACCTCGAACAAGCTCGGCTTCGCCGGTCCGCCTCATTGTCTGGGACTGTACCTGCTCGACCTCGTTACCAGTCGCGTCGAGACATTGAGCGCATCGAACGTGGTGCTGGCGACCGGCGGCGCGTCGAAGGTCTACCTCTACACCAGCAATCCCGACACGTCCACAGGCGATGGCATTGCCATGGCGTGGCGCGCCGGCTGCCGCGTGGCCAACATGGAATTCATCCAATTCCATCCAACCTGTCTGTACCACCCGCACGCGAAGTCATTCCTCATCTCGGAGGCGGTGCGAGGCGAAGGCGGGCGGCTGTTGCTCGCCGATGGCACGCGCTTCATGACGCAACACGATCCGCGCGGGGAGCTCGCGCCACGTGACATCGTCGCGCGCGCGATCGATTTCGAGATGAAACGGGGTGGGCATGACTGCGTGTATCTGGACATCTCCCACAAGCCGCGCCAGTTCATCGTCGAGCACTTCCCGACGATCTACGAGCGCTGCCGGGAGTTCGGCTTCGACATGACGCGCGAGCCGCTGCCTGTCGTGCCTGCCGCCCACTACACGTGTGGCGGCGTGGTCACCGATCTGCGTGGCCGTACTGATATCGCCGGGCTGTACGCCGTGGGAGAGAGCACCTGCACGGGGCTGCACGGCGCCAATCGCCTGGCCAGCAACTCCCTGCTGGAGTGCCTGGTGTTCTCCGAATCGGCGGCCAAGGATATCGCCGCGTCGACGGGCAAGGCGCCGTCGATCGAGCCTGCATTGCCGGCGTGGGATGAGAGTCAGGTCACCGATCCCGATGAGCAGATCGTGGTGGCCCACAACTGGGATGAGCTTCGACGAGTGATGTGGGACTACGTCGGCATTGTCCGAACCAACAAGCGCCTGCGTCGCGCCGAGCGGCGCATCGACATGCTGGCCGACGAGATCCGCGAGTACTACCGCAACTTCACCGTGAGCAGCGATCTACTCGAGCTGCGCAATCTCGTGGTCGTCGCGGAGCTTATCGTGCGCGGCGCCATGTCGCGGAAAGAAAGCCGAGGGCTGCACTACACGCTCGACTATCCGCTCCGAGACGACGCCAGACCGCCGCTCGACACCGTGCTCGTGCCGGAGAACTACGCCGCATCGGCCACTGCTGAACGAATGGGAACGGGTGCTACGGCCTGAGCTCGAGCACGCCGAGGGCCCGCCGCTCAGCCCGCGGCTTCGGCACGGGCCTGGCGGATCCCCTGGACGAGTCGCCGCCAGGCAGCCCGCGGCGGCGGTTCGCCGCCTAGAATCCAGGCAACGAGACGCTGGTCGTCCTCTTCGAGCAAGCCGATGAATTCGTCCTGCTCGACGGGCGACAGCAACGCGTAGCGCCTGGCGACGAATGCCTCGAGCAGCAGATCGAGCTCTTTCATGCCGCGACGGCAGCGCCAGCGAACGCGCGCCGTATCGCTGCTGCCGCTCGGCGCCTGCGTCATCGTCGCTTGAGCAACAGCCACTTGATGTCGGCGATGGCCTTCGCCGGATTGAGATGCTTGGGGCAGGTGCGCGTGCAGTTCATGATCGTATGACAGCGGTAGAGGCGAAACGGGTCCTCGAGCGCATCGAGCCTGTCGCCCGTGGCCTCGTCGCGGCTGTCGGCAATCCACCGATACGCCTGCAGCAGCACCGCTGGTCCCAGATAGCGGTCTCCGTTCCACCAGTAGCTCGGGCAGCTCGTAGAGCAACAGGCGCACAGCACACACTCGTATAAGCCATCGAGCTTTTCGCGATCCTCCCTCGACTGCAGCCGTTCGCGGCTCGGCTTCGCGGTGTCCGTCTGCAGCCACGGCTCGACCGACGCGTACTGCGCATAGAAGTTAGTCAGATCGGGCACCAGGTCTTTGACCACGGGCAGATGCGGGAGCGGATAGATCTTGACGCTGTCACCCAGCTCCTCGAGGGGCTGGATGCAGGCAAGGGTGTTCGTGCCGGCGATGTTCATCGCACACGACCCGCACACCCCTTCACGGCAAGAGCGGCGAAAGGTAAGCGTGGGATCCACTTCATTCTTGATCTTGATCAGCACGTCGAGCACCATCGGACCGCAGTCCGCCACATCGATGCGGTAGGTGTCGAGGCGCGGATTCTCGCCGCGGTCCGGATCCCAGCGATAGATGGAAAAGTCCCGCACGATACCGGCTTCACCCGCCGCCTCGAACGTGCGGCCTGCCATCACCTCCGAGCCGGTGGGCAGTCGAAATTGCGCCATCAGTACACCCGCGCCTTCGGCAGTATCGGTTCGACCTCGGTGGTCAGCGTATTCAGGTGAACCGGGCGGTAATCGATCCTCGGTATCCCTTCGTCGCCGCACCAGGCGAGGGTGTGCTTGAGCCAGTGCACGTCGTCGCGCTCGGCGAAATCCTCTCGCGCGTGCGCGCCGCGGCTCTCCTCACGATTACGCGCGGAATGTATCGTCACCAGCGCCTGTCGCAGCAGGTTGTCCAGCTCGAGCGTCTCTACGAGATCGGAGTTCCACACCAGCGATCGATCCGATACCCGGATATCGTCCATCGCATCCCAAATCTGCTGGAGCTTATGGATACCTTCGGCCAAGACCTCACCGGTCCGAAAGACGGCGCAGTCGTTCTGCATGGTGCGCTGCATCTCAACACGGACCGCCGCGGTTGGGGTGATGCCGTCGGCGTGCCGAAAACGGTCGAAGCGCTCGATGCTTTCCTCGCCGGCGTGTCGTGGCAGCGGTCGAGGGGGCGTGCGCGGCTCGATCAGCTCCGCTGCCCGGTGCGCGGCGGCGCGGCCGAACACGACCAGATCAAGCAGCGAGTTCGAGCCGAGCCTGTTTGCGCCGTGCACCGACACACAGGCCGCCTCGCCAATCGCCATCACCCCGCCGACGACACATTCAGGATCGCCATCGTGCAGCGTCACGACCTCTCCGTGATAGTTCGTGGGGATTCCGCCCATGTTGTAGTGCACCGTCGGCAGCACCGGAATCGGCTCGCGGGTGACGTCGACGCCGGCAAAAATCTTGGCCGTCTCAGAGATCCCAGGCAAGCGTTCCCGGAGGATATCGGGACCGAGGTGTTCGAGATGTAGATGGATGTGGTCTTTGTGCTGGCCTACGCCTCGCCCGGCGCGGATCTCCATCGTCATCGACCGACTGACGACATCGCGCGAGGCCAGATCCTTGGCGTTGGGCGCATAGCGTTCCATGAATCGCTCCCCGTCGGCGTTGGTCAGATAGCCGCCCTCCCCCCGAGCGCCTTCGGTGATCAGACAGCCCGATCCGTATACACCCGTCGGGTGGAACTGCACGAACTCCATGTCCTGCAGCGGCAGCCCGGCGCGCAGCACCATGGCGTTGCCGTCACCCGTGCAGGTATGCGCGGAGGTGCACGAGAAGTAGGCGCGGCCGTACCCTCCCGTAGCCAGCACGACCAGCTTGGCGTTGAATCGATGAAGCGATCCGTCCTCCAGGCACCATGCCATTAAACCGCGGCACTCACCCTCGTGCATGATCAGGTCGAGGGCGAAGTATTCAATGAAGAACTCGACCCGATGTTTCAGCGACTGCTGATAGAGCGTGTGCAGTATGGCATGACCGGTACGGTCGGCGGCGGCACACGTACGCATGGCCTGACCTTCGCCGAAGTGTGTGGTCATGCCGCCGAAAGCACGCTGGTAAATCCGGCCTTGCTCCGTGCGTGAGAAGGGAACGCCGTAGTGCTCCAGCTCGATGACCGCCGCCGGGGCTTCGCGGCACATGAACTCGATGGCATCCTGGTCGCCGAGCCAGTCCGAGCCTTTGACGGTGTCGTACATGTGCCAGCGCCAGTTGTCCTCGCCCATGTTGCCGAGTGCGGCGCTGATGCCGCCTTGGGCGGCCACCGTGTGGCTGCGCGTCGGAAACACCTTGGTGATGCAGGCCGTGGCGAGGCCCGTCGACGCCATGCCGAGCGATGCGCGCAAACCCGAGCCGCCGGCGCCGACGACGACAACGTCGTAGCGGTGATCAATGATCTCATACCCACCGATGGCCATCGCTACAGCGCCACGCGCAGCACTGCCAGGACGCCCGCGAGTCCGAGCACGACGGCAAGAAACTTCGTTGCGATCAGCAGAGCGAGTTTCGTCAACTCGGTGTGGACGTAGTCTTCGATCACCACCTGCAGGCCGAGCTGCGCATGGTACAGAAGCACGACCACCAGCAGCACCAGCATGAGCGCTACCCAGGGCGAGGCCATCCAGGCGATGATCACCTCATGATCGGCGCCGACCCGGGGGATGAGCGCCAACACGAACCAGATGCCGAGCGGCACCAGTGCGATACCGCTCAGGCGCTGCCGCCACCAGTGCGAGACCCCCTCCTTCGCCGATCCCAGACCCCGCGCGCGGGCCAGCGGCGTACGCAACCCGCCTCGGCTCATCACAGCGCGACCGCCGCAACCCACGTCGCGATCGTCAGCGTGGCGGCAACCACGACCACGGCCCAACCGGTGACATAAACGACGGAGAGCTCGAACCCCAGGCCGGCGTCCCAGCACAGATGCCGAATGCCGTTGCAGAGATGGTAGAAGAAGGAGAAAGTCCAGGCGAACAGCAACAGCCGCCCGGGAAACGACGCAAGCACGGCCTGCATGCGAAGGTAGCTCTCTTCGCCGCCTGCTACCGCCACGAGCCAGTAGACGAGGGCCACCGCGCCGAATGACAAAAACACACCCGTGGCGCGGTGCGTGATCGACAGCACCGATGTCAGCTGCGGGCGATAGATCTGCAGATGCGGCGATAGGGGCCGGTCGGGCGTCGACATTAACGGGCCTTGGAACACGAAGTCATGGCGGACGGCCTCCGTATTGTCCACGCGCCCCTGAGCGAACACAAGGGCTACCCCTGCGGGGAGCCCTGACGAATGTTGTCAAAGAGGACGGTATCTGCTATGCACGTGTGCTCGAGAGAGGATGCCTCGCGGATGATGAAAAAGTGGACCTCGACCCTGGCCGCGGCCGGCGCTCGGTTCGACGACACGGGTACGGCGGACTTCGGTGACCCGCGCGAAGAGCTGCGTGCGGCGTGGCGCGCCGACGTGGTCTGCGATCTGTCGCATCTCGGCTTGCTGCGGGTGAACGGAGCCGATGCCGCGACATTCCTGCAGGCGCAGTTCACCAACGATGCGGGCGCCGTGAACGCGGGGCGCTCGCAGCTCAGCGCCTACCTGAGCCCCAAGGGCAGGATGCTCACCGTTTTTCGGCTGCTGGCCGCCGACGAAGGCTATCTGCTCTGTATGCCCAAGACGGTGCTCGCGCCGACGCTCCAGCGGCTGCGCCTGTACGTGCTGCGCGCGAGTGTCACGCTCGAGCACGTCGACACGCGCCTCGCAACGATCGGCGTCTCCGGCCCTCGCGCTGCGGCGCTGGTACGCGCCGCGCTCGGCGATGCACCCACGACCATCGATGAGGTGCGCGAGGCCGGTGGCTGCATTGCCGTATGCCTGCCGGGTCTGGAGCAACGCATACAGCTGATCGGCGCGGTGAGCGACACGATCCGCGCCTGGCGACACCTTGCGCGGGAAGCGCGCCCGGCGGGCTATCCCTGCTGGCGCTGGCTCGACATCGCGGCGGGTCTGCCCACCGTGCTGCCCGCCACCGTGGACACCCTCATTCCCCAGAGCGTCAATCTCGATCTGATTGGCGGCGTCAGCTTCACCAAGGGCTGTTACCCCGGCCAGGAGGTCGTGGCACGGCTGCACTATCGCGGCGGCCTCAAGTCGCGCATGATTCTGGCATCCGTCGCCGCCGCCCAGTGCCCACAGGCCGGCGATCCGGTGTACGCACCCTCCTACGGCTCGCAGCGGGCCGGGCAGATTGTGGATGCGGCCGCCGCTCCGGACGGCGACTGGGCCGTGCTGGCGGTCGTGCCGCTGGCCGACATGGCATCGGGTGAGCTGCGCCTCGGCGCCGGCGACGGACCGACGCTCCGTGTCCGTCCGCTCCCTTACGAGGTCAGCGGGGCGGCCGCGGCTCTTCGATGACCCGATAGAAGGTCTCGCCGGGTTTTATCATGCCGAGCTCGGAGCGTGCGCGCTCCTCGACGGCGTCCAGCCCCTGCTTGAGGTCGGCAACCTCGGCCGTCAACGACTCGTTGCGCGCCCGCAGCTTCTCGTTCTCCTCGCCAGCGGCCTGCACGGCGCGACGTAAGTAATGCAGATCGAGGATGCCGTCCCTGCCCATCCAAAGGACGTACTGAAGCACCACCAGCGAAGCTGCCAGCCCCGTCAGCCACCAGCGCATCGCCGTCACGCCCGGGCGCGGTACCGAAGCGTCTCGGCGCCGGGGAACAACGCGCGGGTGCCGAGCTCCTCCTCGATGCGCAGCAGGCGGTTGTACTTCGCCACCCGCTCGGATCGACACAGTGACCCGGTCTTGATCTGCCCGGCGCCGGTCGCCACCGCCAGATCGGCGATCGTCGTGTCCTCGGTCTCCCCTGAACGATGGGAAATGGTCACCCCATAACCCGCCTGCTGGGCGATACGGATGGCCTCGAGCGTCTCGGTGACGGTGCCGATCTGATTGAGCTTGATGAGAATGGCATTGGCCACCCCCCGCTCGATGCCTTGCTGCAGAATACGCGGATTGGTCACAAACAGATCGTCGCCCGTGAGCTGGAGCCGATCACCGAGACGACGGCTGAGCAGCACCCAGCCGTCCCAGTCGTCCTCTGCCATGCCGTCCTCGATCGACGCGATCGGATAACGCTCGGCCCACGTTTCGAGCAGTTCCGCGAAAGCCTCGGAGTCGAAGCGGCGCCCCTCGGCCGCGAGGGTGTACTCGCCGTCTTGATAGAACTCGCTGCTTGCCGCGTCGAGTCCCAGCAGTACCTCGTCGCCCGGCACGTAGCCGGCGCGCTCGACTGCTTCGAGCACGAGGTCGAAAGCCTGTGCATTGGATTCGGCATCTGGAGCGAAGCCACCCTCGTCACCGACTGCCGTGTTCAAGCCGCGCTGCTGAAGCAGTGCTTTGAGCGCCTGGAAGACCTCGGCGCCGCAGCGCAACGCCTCGCTGAACCGCGTCATACCGACGGGCACAATCATGAACTCCTGCAGATCGACGTTGTTGTCGGCGTGGGCGCCGCCGTTGAGAATGTTCATCTGCGGCACCGGCAGCACGCAGGCCGTCGCACCGCCGAGGTGTCGGTACAGCGGCATACCCCGGTGTTGCGCAGCGGCGTGCGCTGCCGCCATGGACACGGCGAGCACGGCATTGGCGCCCAGTCGGCTCTTGGCCGGCGTGCCGTCGAGGTCGATCAGGAGCTGGTCGAGGCTCGCTTGATCGAGCGGGTCCGTGCCCAGCAAGGCTGAACGGATCTCACCGTTGACGTGGCCGACCGCACGCGTCACCCCCTTGCCGTGATAGCGCGCCGCATCGCCGTCGCGCAGCTCCAGGGCTTCGTGTGTGCCCGTCGACGCCCCCGACGGCACCGCGGCACGGCCGAGCGAGCCGTCGTCGAGCAGCACATCGGCCTCCACGGTCGGGTTGCCGCGGGAGTCGAGTATCTCCCGTCCGCGGATGTCGCGGATGCGGGCCCCCGCGCTCGTCACGCCGCCTCCGTGGTCAGCGCGACGCGCTCTTTGACGGTCGCGTCGAGCGTCTTCAGCACGCCGAGCAGCGTCTCCATGCGATCGAGCGGCCAGGCGTTGGGCCCGTCGCTGAGCGCCTTGTCGGGATCGGGATGCGTCTCCATGAACAGCCCCTCGACACCGCAGGCGACCGCGGCCCGCGCAAGCACCGGCACGAACTCGCGTTGACCGCCGGAGCGGTCGCCCTCCCCACCCGGAAGCTGCACCGAGTGCGTCGCGTCGAACACCACCGGGCAGCCGGTGCGGCGCATGATAGCCAACGATCGCATGTCGACGACGAGATTGCGGTAGCCGAACGACGTGCCCCGCTCGCACACCAGCACGCGATCGCCCCCGCCGGCGTCGACGGCCTTGGCGACGACGGGGATCATCTCCTCGGGAGAGAGAAACTGTCCTTTCTTGATGTTGACCACGCAACCGCTGGCCGCCGCGGCTTGAATGAGGTCGGTCTGCCGGCACAGAAACGCGGGCGTCTGCAGGACATCCACCACCTGGGCGGCGGCCTCGACCTCGGCCACCGTGTGCACGTCGGTAAGTACGGGCACGCCGATGCGGCTCTTCACCGATTCGAGCACCTTCAGACCCTGCTCGATCCCCGGACCGCGGAAGGAGCGCGATGACGTCCGATTGGCCTTGTCGTAGGAGGACTTGAAGACAAAGGGAATCGCCAGCCGATCGGTGATCTCCTTGAGCGCCCCCGCCGTCTCGTGTGCCAGCGTCTCGGATTCGATCACGCAGGGGCCGGCGATCAGAAAGAAAGGCCGTTGCGGCCCCACCTCGAAGCCGGCCAGCTTCATGCGCTGGCGATCTTGGTGGCGGGCGACTGCGACTCCCGGCAGCTGCGGGCAGCGGTCACGAAGCCGGAAAACAGGCGGTGACCGCCGCGAGGCGACGAAGTGAATTCGGGATGGAACTGACAGCCGATGAACCACGGATGATCCGGGAGCTCGATCACCTCGACGAGATCGTCGAGCGACGTACCGGCAATCACCAGGCCCTTGTCTTCGAGCAAACGCTGGTAGTTGTTGTTGAACTCGTAGCGATGGCGGTGACGCTCGTTGATCTGCGCACTCTGGTAAATCGTCCGCGCGAGCGTGCCGGGCCGCAGCCGGCAGACCTGCGCACCGAGCCGCATGGTGCCGCCGAGATCAACGTCGACTGACCGCGTCTCCAGGGCGCCCTCTCTGTTGACCCATTCGGTGATCAGCGCAATGACCGGATCCGGGGTGTCGGCGTCGAACTCTGTGCTGTGGGCGCGCTCGAGCCCGGCCACGTTGCGGGCGAACTCGATCACGGCGACCTGCATGCCGAGACAGATCCCGAGAAAGGGAATCTTGTTGATGCGCGCGAAGCGCACGGCTTCGATCTTGCCCTCGATGCCACGAGCACCGAAGCCGCCCGGCACGAGGATACCGTCCGCCCGCTCGAGACACTCAGCGCCGTTCCTTTCGATGTCTTCCGAATCGACATAGTCGATGTCGAGCCGGGTTCCGGTGTGGATGCCGGCATGAATGAGCGCCTCGGAGAGCGACTTGTAGGAGTCGGTCAGGTGCACGTATTTGCCGACGATGGCGATGGTCGCCTCCCCCGTCGGATGGGTCCGTCGCTCCACCACCGCCTCCCACTCGGAAAGATCCGCCGGCGGTGCCTCGATTCCGAGCTGCCTCACGACGATATCGTCGAGATGCTGTTCGGTGTACAGGCGCGGAATCTCGTAGATGTTCGCGACGTCGGCGGCAGAGATGACTGCCTGCTCGGGGACGTTGGTGAACAGGGCGATCTTGCGTCGTGCATCATCGGGCAGCCGCCGCGACGCCCGGCACAGCACGATGTCCGGCTGGATACCGATGGTGCGCAGCTCCTTGACCGAATGCTGGGTGGGCTTGGTCTTTATCTCGCCCGCCGACTCGAGCGCGGGCACCAGTGTGAGGTGAATGAACAACGTCTCCTCGCGGCCGAGCTCGATGCGCATCTGGCGAATCGCCTCGAGATAGGGCAGCGACTCGATATCGCCGACCGTGCCGCCGATCTCGACGAGCGCGACATCGGCGTCGTCGGCGCCAACCCGAATGCAATCCTTGATTTCATCGGTGATGTGCGGGATCACCTGCACGGTGCCACCGAGATAGTCGCCGCGGCGCTCCTTCTTGATGACCCGGTCGTAGATCTGCCCCGTGGTGAAGTTGTTCTGTCGGGACATCGTCGTGCGCACAAAGCGCTCGTAGTGTCCAAGATCGAGATCTGTCTCTGCCCCGTCGTCGGTGACGAAAACCTCGCCGTGCTGGAAGGGGTTCATGGTGCCGGGATCCACGTTGATGTAGGGATCCAGCTTTAGAAACGTGACCTTGAGCTTGCGCGCTTCGAGCACGGCGCCCAGCGACGCCGCCGAGAGCCCTTTGCCGAGTGAGGAGACAACGCCGCCGGTGATGAAGATGTACTTTGCCATGCTCGCGAGACCAGCCTTCAGAATGGGGTGTTTTTCGCGACGCCGCACCGGTGCGCAGAGGTTGGCGACGTCATGGGCCGGCGGCACACCCTTTGGACCGGCCTGGCGTCACCCGACGCTCGCGAACGGACACCAGAGGGAACGGCAGGGTAACACAAAGCCCGGGGGGTCTGTACCCAGAAAACCGACGGCCGGCCGGAGGATCACCGCGGCGCGAGCGCTTCCAGACGCAGATCCAGCCCCGCCTCGCCCGACCGCGCGGCGAACGGCTCGCACACGAAGAGCCCCGGAACCGCGGCAAGGTCCCCACCGACGTACACCAGCGGCAGAACACGTCGCTCCCACGGTGGCACCCCGAGCTCCTGCAACAGCTTCTTCAGCTGATGGTGATGGCGCCGGCCGGCGAGCCGGCACCGCTCCCCGCCCCGGCGCCAGCGCACCGAGAGCTCGCTGCCGCAGCGAGCAGGCGCGAGCCCGGCGCCGTGCACCGGCACGGCGGTGATGCGCACACCGAGCGGCTCGATATCGAGTGGGTACGAAACGCGCCAGCCCAGGGCGACCGTCGGCACTGCCCGCGGACGCCACAGATAGAGCCGATCGCGGTAGCGGCACAGCGCCACCCCACCCCACGTGACCTCGCCCCCGGAGCTTCCCGCGCGGCGAACCAAGCCCTCGCAGACCTCGTGCAGCCGCGCCGACGTCGGCGCGACAACGCCGGCGCGGCGAATCCAGTGCCGGAGCACGTTGCGCAACCGTGCCTCGGAGAGCCCCCGCAGCGCGATCAGCGACAGGGTGGGCGCGACCGGAAGCAGGGCGCCGCCTGCGTCCGTTAGGCAGGCTCTGAGATCGGCCGCGGCCAGCTCGTCGAGCAGCTGCTCGGCCTCGCCCATGAGCTGCGCCGACCGCCCCAGCACGCGGGTCGCCGCTGGCCAGCGCGCGGCCAGCAACGGCAGAACGGTCGTGCGCAGGTAGTTGCGGTCGAAGCGCAGGTCCTCGTTACTCGGGTCATCGATCCAGCTCAGTCGTTCGCGCGCGGCGTAGCCGCGCAGCGCCGAGCGAGAGACGCCCAGCAACGGCCGCACCAGCCAACCTCGGGCAAATCGACGTACGGCAGGGATACCGCTGGCGCCGCGCGGACCCGCGCCGCGCAGCAGTGCCTGAAGCAGCGTAATTGCCTGGTCGTCCTGATGATGGGCCGTCAGCAACAGATCATCGTGCTCGACGAACTGGGCGAGCCATGCGTAGCGCGCGCGACGAGCAGCTGCTTCCAGACCGCCTGCCTCCGCATCGATGTTCAGGCGCGTTGTCTCGAGGGGTACTGCAAGTTCGGCGCAGACGGCTCGGCAGTGGGCGGCCCAGCGGCGCGACTCGGCGACCAGACCGTGGTCGGCGTGCAGCGCCGCGAGCGTGAGCTTCTCGCTCTCGCGCAGCGACGCCAACGCGTGAAGCAGCGCGTGCGAATCAACGCCGCCGCTGTAGGCCACCCAGATTCGACTCGAGGATCTGAGTTCGAGATGCTCGAAGAGCGCACGCGCGAGCACCTGCGCCGAGAACGACTCCGCGACGTCAGCTGCCGCTGCGGCCACCGGTTGATTCGTACCGGCCGTAGTTGATCAGCCGCTGATAGCGCGCCTCAATGAGTTCGTCGACGGGTCGCCCCTTGAGACGGCGCAGCTCCTGCGTCAACACGGCGCCGAGCCGCCGGGCGATCTCATCGACGTCTCGATGAGCACCACCCAACGGTTCGGCAACGACATCATCCACCAGCCCTTCCGCCTGCAGCCGCTCGGAAGTGATGCCCATGATCTCTGCAGCCTCCGACGCGCGATTGCTGTCCTTCCAGAGGATGGAAGCACAGCCTTCGGGCGAGATCACCGAATAGATCGCGTACTGGAGCATCAGCACGCGGTCGGCGACCCCAATGGCGAGCGCACCTCCGGATCCGCCCTCGCCGATGACCGTGGCGACGATGGGTGTGCGCAGATCGACCATCAGCGTGAGACTGCGCGCGATGGCTTCGCTCTGGCCACGCTCCTCGGCGCCAACGCCGGGGTAGGCCCCTGGCGTATCGATAAAGCTCAGAACAGGCAACGAGAAACGCTCTGCCAGCCGCATCACGCGCTGCGCCTTGCGATAACCCTCCGGCCGCGGCATACCGAAATTGCGATGCACTTTCTCGCTCGTGTCCCGTCCTTTCTGATGACCGATGATCACTACAGAGATGCCGTCGATGCGCCCAACCCCTGCGACAATGGCGTGGTCGTCGGAAAACATGCGGTCGCCGTGCAGCTCCTGGAAGTGCGAGCACAGGCGCTGCACGTAATCGAGCGTGTACGGTCGTTGCGGGTGTCGGGCCAATTGAGTGACCTGCCACGGCGTGAGCGAGGAGAAGATGGACTCGGTGAGCTTGTAACTCTTCTTCTGCAGGCGCTTGATCTCGTCGCTGAGATTCACCTTGGCGCCGGCCTCGGCGACATGTCGCAGCTCTTCGATCTTCTCCTCGAGCTCGGCGATGGGACGCTCGAACTCGAGAAAACTGAACGTGCGTCGCGGTGCAGCGTTGTCCCGGGCCATTCGACGCCGACCCTAGCCCGCGGCCGCCCACGGGCCAACCAGCACGCGGGCCGATCGCCCGTTGCCTGCGGTACCCGTGCCGCGCAGCGCGGCGAGCGCATATACGGCGCGCACGCGCTCGGCACCGACGACCGACTGCAACGCCTCGACGAGCGCCGTCGAGGGCGCGACGCGCCAACGTTCGCCCAGGCGCAGGTCGACCCTCTCTCCGCCTGGAGCCGTATAGCGCACCGTCACCGCGCACACATCCCCTCGATGGGCGGCCAGGATCTCGGCGAGCTCGTCGAGCATCGCCCCGCCGCGCCTGCCGCCATCGAGGTCGACGACGATTTGCGAAATCCACTGCGCGCGCAGCGAGTCGATATCCAGCACCCGCTCGGCTCGCATCTGGAAACCACCGCTGAAGTCGTCAACGCTGACCTGCCCCCAGACGACGAGGACAACGTCCTTGCGCACCATCTCGCGCACCTCGCCGTACAGATCGCCGAAGATGCTCACGTCGAGTCGGGCCGTCTGATCGTCCATTGTGACAAAGGCCATCTTCTCACCGCGGCGGGTGTTCATGGTACGCATCGCTACCACCAGGCCAGCGACCGCCGTCGACCGACCGGGGGCAGCCCTGAGATCGGCCAGGCGCCGTTCGCAGATCTGGCCGAGCTCGCCCATGTAGCGCTCGATCGGATGGCCGGAGAGATACAGGCCGAGGGTCTCCTTCTCCGCTTGCAGGCGTTGCTCGTCCGGCCACGGCTGCGCCGGCACGGCAAACTGCTCGCGATCGGATGCCCCGCTGTCAGCGAACAGGTCGCCTTGGCCCGCGCTGCGATTGAAAGCATCCTGATCGGCCGCATCCATCGCCACCGGCAGCGTCGCAATCAGTGCGGCCCGGTGCGAGCCCAGGGCGTCGACAGCCCCGGCCTTGATCAGGGATTCCATCGCGCGCCGGTTGACCCGCTTGGTGTCGACCCGGGCGCAGAAGTCGAAGAGGTTCTCGAAGTCACCCCCCCGCTCGCGCGCGTCCAAGACCGATTCGATCGCGGACTGGCCCAGACCTTTTATGGCGCCCAGACCGTACAGTATACGCTTGTCGCTGACCGGCACGAACTCACGCCGGCACTGGTTCACGTCTGGAGTCAGCACCTCGATACCCATCTCGCGACACTCGGCGATCAGGGTCACGACCTTCTCGGTGTTCTCCATATCGGCCGACAGCGACGCGGCCATGAACGCCGCCGGGTAATGCGCCTTGAGCCAGGCCGTCTGGTAGGCGATAAGCGCGTAAGCGGCCGAGTGCGATTTGTTGAAGCCGTAGCCCGCGAACTTTTCCATCAGGTCGAAAATGAGCGCCGCGACGTCTGCGTCGATGGACCGTTCACGCGCCCCGGCGAGAAAGACCTCCCGCTGCCGGGCCATCTCGGTGGGCAGCTTCTTGCCCATTGCCCTGCGCAGCAGATCGGCAGCCCCGAGGGAGTATCCCGCCAACACCTGGGCGATCTCCATGACCTGCTCCTGATACAAGATCACACCGTACGTCGGCTCCAGGATGGTCTCCAGCTCGGGGTGCAGGTACCTGATCGCCTCGCGGCCGTGCTTGCGATTGACGAAATCGTCGACCATGCCCGATTGCAGCGGGCCGGGGCGATACAGCGCGACCAGTGCGACGAGATCGTCGAAACGATCCGGCTGCAGACGCTGAATGAGGTCGCGCATGCCGCGCGACTCGAGCTGGAAAAGACCGGTCGCGCGGCCGCTCTTGATCAGCTCATAGGTCGGGGCGTCATCGCTGGGCAGCCGCTCGAGCACCACCGCCTCTGCGCCAGCCGCCGCACGCTCGGCGTTGACCAGCTTCACGGTGCGGTCGATGATGGTCAGCGTCTTCAGACCCAGGAAGTCGAACTTCACCAGACCGATCTTCTCCAGGTCGTCCTTGTCGAGCTGCGTCACCGTCTGTCTCGACCCCGACTCACAGTAGAGCGGCGTAAAGTCGGTCAATTGAGACGGCGCGATGACCACACCACCGGCGTGCTTGCCCACGTTGCGCGGCAGTCCTTCCAGCGAGCGCGCCGTGTCGATGAGCTCGGCGATCTCAGGATCCTCTTCATAGCGCGCGCGCAGCTGTTCTTCCTCCTGCAGGGCCCGATCGAGCGTCATGCCGAGCTCGAACGGAATCAACTTGGCAATCGAGTCAACGTATCCGTAAGGCAGATTCATCACCCTGCCCACATCGCGCACCACGGCGCGCGCCAACATCGAACCGTGCGTGATGATCTGGGCGACCTTGTCGCGCCCATAGACGTCTGCGACGTACTCGATTACCCGATCGCGTCCCTCCATGCAGAAGTCGATGTCGAAATCCGGCAGCGACACCCGCTCCGGGTTGAGGAAACGCTCGAAAAGCAGGCCATGGGCGATCGGATCGAGCTCGGTGATGCCGAGGCAGTACGCAACAAGCGAACCCGCTCCCGAACCACGCCCCGGACCCACCGGTATGTCGTTGTCTTTCGCCCAGCGGATGAAGTCCGCAACGATCAAGAAATAGCTGGCAAAACCCATCGCAACGATGATATCGAGCTCGCTGGCGAGGCGCGTCTCGTACTCGTCGCGCTGGACGTCACCGATCTCCTCGGGCCTCAGGCGACCGGCGAGTCCTTGGGTTGCTTGCTCGCGCAGCTGCGCATCGCTCGCCATGCCCTCGGGCAGCGGGTAGTCCGGCAGGTGGGCACGCCCGAACTCGAGCGAGACGTTACATCGCTTGGCGATCTCCGTGGCGTTGCTGAGCGCTTCGGGGATGTCGGCGAACAGCTGGGCCATCTCCGAGGGGCTGCGCAGATACTGCTGCTCCGAGTACCGGCGTGGGCGCCTGGGATCGGCCAGGACACGGCCTTCGTTGATGCACACCCGCACTTCGTGGGCGTCGAAATCCTGTGCCTCGAGAAAGACCGCCGGATTGGTAGCGACCACCGGCAGCGCGGATTCGGCGGCCAGTGCCAGCGCCGCTTCGATGTAAGGGTCGTCGTCCGCGCGACCAGTGCGGGATATCTCCACATAGAGGCATCCAGGGAACATCGCCATAAGCTCCTCTGTCAGCTGGCGTGCGTGCGCGGCATTTCCCGCCAGCAGCGCCCGGCCGAGCGCGCCGTCCTGGGCGCCGGACAGCGCGATCAGGCCGTCGCTGCTCTCACGCAGCCAGCGCCTGTGCAGACATGCCCGCCCGCCATGCTGGCCGTCGAGATGAGCGCGCGAGAGCAGCTCGCAGAGCGAGCGGTATCCGGTGTTATCGCGGCACAGCAGAGTAAGGCGCGTCGGTTTGTTGACGTCCGCGGCGTTCTCAAGCCAGGCATCAACGCCGACAATCGGCTTGATTCCGGCCTGCACACAGGCGCGGTAGAACTTCACCATGCCGTACAGGTTGTTGACATCGGTGATGGCGAGCGCAGGCATGCCGAGTTCGCGCACGCGCTCGACGAGATTCCCAATGCGTATGATGCCGTCGACGAGCGAGTACTCGGTATGAACACGCAGATGGACGAACGAAGTGCTCACCGTGCGCTACCGACGCACCGTAGCATCAGCAATCCGACACGAAGCCGTGGCGCATCCCATGGTCAGGGCGACGCGCCCGCCGTTCGCAGCACGACATCGGCTGCTTGCCGGTTCGCGCCTTGTCGCAGTCGCGCGTGCAGCTCGGCGAAGAGGCCCTGCAGGCGGCGGACACGCTCGGGGTCGTCCAGATACGTTTCAAGCGCCGGCACCAGCCGGTGTGGCAGCGCCTCGTCCTGCAGATACTCCGGAATAAGCGGCTGCGGCAACAGGTTGTTCGGCATGCAATAGTAATCGACGTGACTGAACGCTCTCACCACCCATTTCATGACGGTAGAGGTTCGGTACGTGACCACCATGGGCCGGCGCAGCAACGCAGCTTCGAGCGCCGCCGTCCCCGATGCGCACAGCACGACGTCGGCTGCCGCCATGGCCTCTCGAGCACGCCCCTCGATCACCGTGACAGGAAGCACCGGGTCGTGCGGCTCCAGGGCGCGCTCGAACTCGCGTCGCGTCTCGGCGCTGACGAAAGGTGCAACGAACTCCACCTGCGGCCGGCGCTCGTGCAACAAGCGCACGGTGTCCACGAAAAGCCCCGCATGCCGCTCGATTTCACTCTTGCGGCTGCCGGGCAGCAGTGCCACGACGGTGGCCTCCGCCGTCAGCGCGAGCGCTCTGCGGGCGCCCTCGCGACCGTCGGCGTCGGGAATTTGGTCGGCGATCGGATGACCGACGAACGTGACGGGCACATCGTGCCGCCTGTAGTAGTCAGCCTCGAAGGGAAACAGCGTCAACATATGAGAGACGGCACGCCGTATCTTGCGGATGCGGTAACCGCGCCAGGCCCAGACCGTCGGGCTGACGTAGTGAACAGTCGGGATACCCGCCCGCCGAAGACGCTGCTCCAGGCCAAGATTGAAGTCAGGCACGTCGATACCGACGAAGACGTCCGGTGGATCGTCGAGAAAAAAGCGATACAGACGGCGCCGGATCGCGAGAATGTCCCGCAGGCCTCGCAACAATCCGTCGAACCCCATAATCGAGATGCTGGCCATCGGGCACAGGCTTCGGGCTCCCAATGCGGTCATTCGCGGACCGCAGACACCGACGAAGCGCGCCGCGGGCACCGAGTCGCGGACCGCCGCGATCAGTCCGGCACCCAGATTGTCGCCCGAGGTCTCCCCAGCGACGATTCCTACGTACACCGCGAGGGCCCCGGAGATGGTCGCGTCGCACCTTGAATCCTCGCCACCCTCACCGAATGATGCCGCGCTCTGTGGTCTTGATGAATTCAACGAATGCCGTCACTTCGTTCACGCGCGCGTCGTCCTGCTCGAGCGCATCGATCGCGCTGCGCAAGTCCAGCCCTGTGCGATAAATCTGTCGATATGCGCGCCGCAAGGCGCCGATGACCTCCTCGGAGAAGCCGCGCCGCCTGAGACCCTTGACATTGATGCCGTGCGGCGTCGCCGTGTTGCCCATGGCGACGACATACGGCGGGACGTCCTTGAGGCACACGGAACCGGCACCCGTGATGCAGTGCGCTCCAATTCGACAGAACTGGTGCACGAGAGTGAACCCGCCGAGGATCGCGTAGTCGCCGACGAGCACGTGACCGGCGAGGCTCGAGCAGTTCACGAATATCGTGTGATTGTCGATCTGACAGTCGTGCGCGACGTGTACGTATGACATGAAGAAATTGTCGTGGCCGATGCGCGTCAGTCCCGCGCCAACCGAGCTCCCGCGGTTGAACGTGCAGTGCTCGCGGATGACATTGCGATCACCTATCTCGAGAGCAGTCGCCTCACCCCGGTAGCCCGCATGCTGCGGATCCTCCCCCACAGAGCAGAACTGGAAAATCTTGTTGTCGCGACCGATTCGGGTGTTGCTTCTGATAACGACGTGTGGCCCGATCCAGGTGCCGTCACCAATCTCGACTCCCGATTCGATCACGGTATATGGGCCGACACTGACGCCGTCCCCCAGACGGGCGTCGCGGTGGACGATGGCCTGTGGATCGATCATCAGTTCTCCTGATAGGTAAACAGCAGGTCGGCGCTGCAGCAGAGCTTTCCATCAACCGACGCCGTCGCGCCGCACTTCCACAGCGACTGTCGCTTGCGCAGCATGGTGATTTCGATTTCCAGGCAATCGCCCGGTCTGACCTGCCGCTTGAAGCGCGCTTTGTCAATTCCCGCGAACAGGTAGACCGCATTCGTGCTCGCCGTTGCCTGCTCCGCGATGCTCGCGAGCACGGCGGAAGCCTGCGCCATCGCCTCGAGGATCAGCACGCCGGGCATCACCGGTCGATGTGGAAAATGACCCTCGAAGCATGGCTCGCTGATAGTGACGTTCTTGACGGCTTTGAGCCACTCACCGCCCCGATGCTCAACGACTCTGTCGAGCAGCAGGAAAGGGTAGCGGTGAGGAAGAATCTGCCGTATCCGGTCGATGTCCAGACTAGTCAATGATCTCTTCTCCCTGCGCTGTCCCGTCGAGCCGCGCTTCCAGGCGCGCGACACGCCGGGCCAGTTCCTCGAGCCGGCGCACGCGCGCGGCATTGCGGCGCCACAGCCGATTTTCCTGCACCGGAATACACGACGAGTAGACCCCGGCGACGCGCAGCGAGCGCGTCACGAAACTCGTCGCCGTGATCGTCACGTCGTCAGCAATCTCCAGATGACCGGCAATATTGGCCCGGCCCCCGATCGCGCAGCGTTTGCCGATTGTAGCGCTGCCGGCGACACCGACACAGCCGGCCATGATCGTATCGTCGCCGATGACGACGTTGTGCGCGATCTGTATCTGATTGTCGAGCTTGACACGATTGCCGATTACGGTGTCTCCAAACGTTCCCCGATCGATGGTGGTTCCGGCACCGATGTCCACATCGTCGCCGATGATCACCCGTCCGAGTTGCGGGAGAGGCACCCACTGCTCGCCGTCTCGGGCATACCCGAAACCATCGCTGCCGATGACTGCGCCCGAGTGCACTACGCAGCGCTGACCCACCTCGCAGTTGGCATAGAGCGTCACGTTTGCATGCAGGCGGGTCCGCGCGCCCAGCATGGACCTTGCGCCAATGGTGCAGTTGGGCCCGATCACCGCTTCATCGCCGATGCTGACCCCTTCGGCCACGACCGTGTATGCCCCGACGCTGGCGGTCGATGCGATACGCGCCGAGTCGGCGATCACCGCCGAGCGGTGGATTCCGGGCTCGCTGCGCAGCGGCGGATGCAGCGCGGCGGCGATGCGCGCGAAGGCCGCCTTCGGGTTCGAGACCAGGATGCGGTCGCCGCCGTACCGTTCGGCGTCCTCGGGACTGAGCACGACGGCCGCCGCCCGCGTCGAATGCAGGGCCGAGACCGGATGCGGCTCGCAGAAAAATGAGATGGCATCCTCGCCGGCGGTGCCCAGCGCCGCAGCCCGACGGATCGGACGGGTCGCCGCCCCGCGAAGCTCGCCGCCCACTCGCCTCGCCAGCTCACCAAGCGTGAAGGGCATGGGCGACGGAAACCTACTCTGTCCCGCGGAGCTTACGGAGCACCTTCTCCGTGATGTCGATCTTCTGGCTCGCATACACCGAGTCCTGAAGAATCAAGTCGAATCCCTCCGACTTGGCAATCTCGACGATGGCCTCGGTGACGACCGACTGGAGCTTACCCAGCTCTTCATTGCGACGCAAATTGTAGTCTTCACGGAACTCCTGCCGGCTGCGTGTGAGGCGGCGACGAAGACTTCGAAGCTGCCGCTCCTTCTCGAGACGTTCGGACTCGCGTAGCACCAATGAGTCCTTCTCCAACTCTTCCTCGAGACGGTTGACCTGGTCACGCAGCGATCGAAGCTCGCCGTCACGCGGACCGAACTCGGCCTCGAGCTTCTCGAGCGCCGCCTCACCCTGTGGGGCCTCCTCGACCAGTTTCACGGCGTTGACATAGCCGATCTTCAAGCTCTGTGCTTCGGCCGCCGTGACCCCGGCGAGAGCAATGCACACCGCTATTACGAGCCTGGCCAGCATCTTGACTCTACCGCTAACGGAACAGGGTGCCCAGCGTGAACTGGAGGTTTTCCACGTCATCTTCGGGCTCGTCGTTCAACGGAATGCCGTAGCTGATGCTCAATGGCCCGAGCAGCGAGTACCAGTGGAATGCAAGCCCCGCCGAGTAGCGGACGTCACTGAGCTCGAAGCCGTCGTCAGGGCCGTAGACCTGGCCGGCGTCGAGGAACAGCGAGAAGCGCTTGTCCTTGGACTCGCGAGCCCCTGGAAAGGGGAGCAGCAGCTCAGCGTTGAACAGAATTCGCTTGTCGCCGCCGATAGGATCCGCGTTGAGCGAGTCCTGCGGTCCCAGCGACCGCGCTTCGAAGCCGCGGACGCTGCCTGGCCCCCCCGCATAGAAGTTCTTGAAAAACGGCAGTTCAGTGGTATCGCTGTAACCGTCGGCGTAGCCAACCTCGCCGAAGAGCTTGAACGTCAGCTGCTCGCTCAGCGGGAGGTACCACGAGGTTCCCAACGTGAGCTTGTAGAAGTTCAGATCGCCGGCGCCGGCCTCTGCAGCGAACCTGCTGAGCATCCCCGATGACGGGAACAGAACGTTGTCCCGGGTGTCGCGGGACATGTTCGACGTGATCTTGAAAAGGTCACTGTCGGGATACTGGTCGATGAAGTCCCGGAACTCTGGCGGTGTCGAAGACGTGCTCTTGAGTTTCACGTTCTCCGCCCCGACGCCGAAATTGATGGCGTGAATCTCGCTAAGGGGCAGACCCCACTCGAGCCCTCCACTGAGCGTGTCGGCCAGGTAGTCGGCCGTGTTGCCCTCTCCCGCGTCGACCTCCCGCCGACTGATATCGGCACCGAAGCTGACACCGTCGAGGGTGAAGTAAGGATTCTTGTAGCCGATGCGCACGATGTCAACGGCATCGGAGTTGTCGATGCTGATGTCGAGCTCGCGACCAGTGCCGAACAGGTTACGCTGTGCGATGCTCGCCTGCAGCAACAGCCCGTCCCCTTCCGACCAGCCCACGCCGAAGAGAAAACTTCCGGTCAGGCGCTCCTTCACCGCGACGTTGACATCGACCTGGTCGATTGTGCCGGGCACCGTAGGCGTCTCGATGCTGACGTCGTCGAAGAAATTGAGTCTTTGCAATCGCTCGCGTGAGCGATTGATCTTCTCCGCCGAGTACCAGGCGCCTTCGAGCTGGCGCATCTCACGCCTGATGACTTCGTCCTGGGTGGTCGCGTTACCACTGATGTTGATGCGCCGGACGTATACGCGGCGACCCGGATCGATGACGAATGAAAAGGATACCGTCTGGCGCTCCTCGTCGATCTCCGGAATGGCATTCACGTTGGCGAACGCGTAGCCGTCAGCGGCTAGGCGATCGGCCAGCGCAGCACGCGACTGGCTGACCGATTTTCTGGAAAACGTGTCGCCGGGCGCGACCGAAATGAGCGGAGTGAGCTCCGCCTCGGGAACCACGAGATTTCCCGAGAGACTAATCTGGTCCACCGTGTACCGGTCGCCCTCGGTAATGGCGATGGTGATGTAGATGTCTCGCTTGTCCGGCGTAATCGACACCTGCGTCGAGTTGATCTCGAAATCGAGAAAACCTCGGTCCTGATAGTAGCTGCGGAGCACCTCGAGATCGGCGGAAAGCTTCTGCTTGGAATAGCGATCTCGCTTGGTGATGAAATTGAGCAGGCCGCCGGTGCCCGAGCTGAACGACCTGAGCAGCCGCTTCTCGGAGAACGTATCGTTGCCGATGATGTTGATCTTCTTGATTTTGGCGGTTTCACCCTCGTCGATGTTCAGGGTCACCGCAACACGATTGCGCTCGAGGGGCGTGACGATGCCCTCGAGCGAGGCGGCGTAGCGGCCGCGGCCGAAATACTGCGCTTTGAGCTCCTGCACGACCTGATCGAGAGCGGATTGGTTGAACACCCGCCCCTCGACGAAACCGATATCATCAAGCGCCTTGCGCAGCGTATCTTCGTCGAACTCTCGGTTGCCGACAATGTCAACGCGCGCGATCGACGGTCGCTCCACAACAACCACAACCAGGACGTTGTCCTCTTGGCGAAGCTCCACGTCACGAAAGAAACCGGTGCGAAACAGCGCCCGGATGGCGTCCTCGGCACTGGACGCGTCGACGCGATCCCCCACCTTCAGCGGCAGATAATTGAACACCGTTCCCGGCGAGATGCGCTGCAGTCCTTCGACGCGGATGTCCTCGATCACGAAGTCGCCTTGAGCGTGCAGCGCACCGACCACTGTGAGAAGTGCCAGCGCAGCGTATAGTCTTATCGTTGTCATCGCGGAGATCATCTTCTGCGCTCGGCCGGTGGGCATCACTGAAGCAGCCTCACGATATCGTTGTAGAAAGCGAGGCTCATCAGCCCGATAAGCAGGAGAATACCAATTTGCTGGCCCCACATCAGCACCGAGTCCGGCAACGGTCGGCCGGTCACGGCTTCGGCCAGATAGTACAGAAGGTGACCGCCATCCAGAACCGGGATGGGAAGCAGATTGAGAATACCCAGGCTTATGCTCACGACGGCCAAGAACAGCACGAAGCGATCGAAGCCCACGCGCGCCGTGTGACCGGCGTACTGGGCAATGGTCAAAGGACCGCTGATATTCTTACTCGACACCTCGAGCTGCACCATCTTGATCAGCATACGCACCGTCAGCGACGACATGATCCACGTGCTCTCGACACCACGCCAGATCGCCTGCGCCGGTCCGTAGCTGAGCTGGACCTGCATCGCTGCCGGCCATTCCACCGGCTCGCGCTCGGCGCCGATACGGCCCACGACCTGCTCGCCGACCTCTACGGGCTCAGGAACGATGCTCAGCTCGAGTCGCTCCGCCCCTCGCTCGATCCCGAAGCGCACCGGCTGTCCGGGCCGCGCAACGATCCACTCAACCACCTCGGGCCACGTCTCGACCGGCCGGCCGTCGAGGGCAACGATGCGATCACCAGCGCGCAAACCGGCACGATCGCTCGGAGAACCCTCGAGGGTACGGCCGATTACGGGCGGAAGCGGCGGCACGTAGCCGCGCAGTCCCAGCCCATTCTCGAGCAGGCGGGCGTCGATCTGTCCCGTCGCGATCTGCCCGAGATCGAGCGCCGTCTCCTGCACGGTGCCGTCGGGCCGCTGTACGCCGAGGTTGACCACGGCCCCCTGCAGCGCTTTGTTGAACAAATACAGCCGATGCTCGTCCCACGTCGTGTTCTGCCGGCCGTCGACCGAGACGATCTCGTCACCGGGCGCGATGCCGCTGCGGGCGGCGAGCGAGCCTTCCTCCACTGCGCCCACCACCGGCCGGATACCTGCGACCCCGACGACGAAAACGAGCCAGTAGGCCGCCGCGGCGAACAGGAAATTGAAGAAAGGCCCCGCCAACACGACGGCGCTGCGCACCGCGAGCCCCTGACGATTGAAAGCGCGATGGCGCTCCGCTTCGGCCACCTCGCCGTCGGTCTCGTCCAACATCTTGACGTAGCCGCCGAGAGGGATCGCGGCGATCACGTACTCGGTGTTGTCGGCACCAGCGCGGCGCGACCATAGCGGCCGCCCAAACCCAATCGAGAAACGCAGGACCTTGACGCCCAGACGACGGGCGACCCAGAAATGCCCAAACTCGTGCACCGCGACCAGAATGCCGATGGCAACGGCGAATCCAACAACACTGTAGGCGAAGTTATCCATACGCGCTCCCGCGCAATTCGGTCACCCCCCCGACGCCGGAGCGGCGCGCAGCAAGAGCGCCCAGCCGAATGCCAGCACGGGCGCCGCAGCAAGCAGGCTGTCGATGCGATCGAGTACCCCGCCGTGCCCCGGCAGGAGGCTGCCGCTGTCCTTGACGCCGGCCCGCCGCTTCAGGGCGCTCTCGGTAAGGTCGCCCAGCACGGAGAACAGCCCCGCTATCAGACACAACACGACCCAGCCAGTCAGCCCGACGCCTGTCCGTTGCCCGAGTAGTATACCGCCTACCAAACCGACGGCCGCAACAGCGGTCATGCCGCCGATCAGCCCCTCGATCGTCTTGCCGGGCGAAAGCGACGGTGCGAGCTTACGCGCACCAAAACGCCTGCCGACGAGGTACGCCGTGGAGTCCGCGAGCCAGACCAGCGCGAACAAGGTTACCACCAGCTGCGGGCCATTGGCCGGCGACACGTGCAGGTAGACCACGGCGCACCACGCCGGCGCGATCGCGACGAGACCGCGCAGCAGCCAGGGCGTGCCCGGCGCGCGCGACTCCGGGGCCCGCCAAGTGCAAATCTCGAAGGCGGCCCACAGCCACCAGCCTACGCCCACGGCCAGCAGCCAATGCGAATGCCGTGATCCGGCGAGCAACGCCGCGCCGAAGACAACGCAGGCAAGGGCATACGCGGCCCGAGCGCGCCGGTCTCGGACGCCGCACAGCTCCGCCCATTCCAGGGCAGCGAGCACGGCCACGGCAGCGATCAGCAGCGCGAAGAAAACGCTCGGCAGCATCAGAACGGCGAGCAGCGCAAGTGGGGTCAGTACGGCCGCCGTGGCGAGCCGCGAATGCAGCCCCGCCATCACGTCAGGACACCGCCACGGCGTCACGCCTGAGGCGCCCATCCCCGAAGACGACGACCGAGTCGGTCATTACCTAGAAGGAGGCGCCCGGCACGCCGGCGGCGTCGGCGGTCGCCTTTCCGCCCGGGCCACGCTTCGATCAATCAGCCGTTCTGCACATGCGCACGGCTGCGTGCGGCGACCTGATCGCCGGTCTGGCCGAAACGCCGCTGCCGGTTGGCGAACGAGCCCAATGCCTCGTCGAAGGCGTCCGGGCCGAACTCGGGCCACAGCACCTCGGTGAAGTAGAGCTCGGAATAGGCGAGCTGCCACAGCAGAAAGTTGCTGATGCGCTGCTCACCGCCGGTGCGAATGAACAGATCCGGTTCCGGCAGAAAGCGCGTGCTGAGATGCCGCTCGATAGCCTCGATGTCGATCTCGTGCGGCTCAATCTCGCCGCTCTTTGCCCGTTCGGCCAGCTGTCGGCACGCCTCGACGATGTCCCAGCGACCACCGTAGTTCACCGCAATCGTTAGGTTCAGTTGCGTATTGGCCGCTGTCAGGTCCTCGGCGTCGGCTATCAGCGATTGGATCCGTCGATTGAGTTGCGTGCGCTCGCCCACCACACGCAGACGCACGCCGCTCTCGTGGAGCTTACGCACCTCGTTCTCGAGCGTGGCCGCCAGCAACTCCATCAGCAGACGGACTTCTGTGGCGGGTCGCCGCCAGTTCTCGGTCGAGAAGGCGAACAGCGTCAAATACGGGATGCCGAGCTCACCACAGCGGCGCACCAGCAGTCGCACCGAATCGACGCCGCGGCGGTGGCCGGCGATACGCGGCAGCCCGTGGCGGTGCGCCCAGCGCCCGTTACCGTCCATGATCACCGCGACGTGCCGGGGCAGGATGTCAATCGGCGGGATTTCGAGACTCGTGCTCGGATACTGCGCAATGTCCTCGGAGTTCATACTCAGCCAAGCACCTGTTTAAGCGTTAACTGAATCGGCCTCGACGGCAACGGTCACCCGAGACCACTCGGGAGCGCGTGCGCGCGAAATCCCACCTCAAACCTCCATGATCTCTTTCTCCTTGTCGGCAACGAGCTCATCGACCTTGGCAATGTACTCGTCGGTCAACTTCTGAATATCGTCGTGGGCACGCTTCTCGTCATCCTCGGTGATCTCCTTGTTCTTGAGCAGCTCGCGCATGCGGGTGTTGGCGTCGCGGCGGATATTGCGAACAGCGATCTTGCCATTCTCACCTTCGGCGCGAACGAGCTTCGTGATCTCACGGCGCCGCTCCTCTGTCAGCGCAGGAAGCGGAATGCGGATTACTTCACCAGAGGTAACCGGATTGAGACCGAGGTCGGACTCGAGAATTACCTTCTCGAGCATCGGGATCATCTTCTTGTCCCACGGCGTGACGGACAGAGTACGTGCATCGCCGACGCTGACGGTCGCCACCTGATCGATCGGCGTCGGCGTTCCATAGTAGTCGACCCTGAGATGGTGGAGCAACGCCGGGCTGGCGCGACCCGTGCGCAGCTTGGCAAGCTCGGTGCGCAGCGCCTCAAGCGTCTTCGTCATCCGCCCCGAAGCGCTTTTGCGGATCTCCTCGATCATTCGCCCGTGCCTCCCCACACCAAAGTGCCAACGTTCGCTCCGCTGACAATGCGACGCAGGTTGCCTGCCTCCATGACGTCAAAGACGCGAATGGGCAGCCGGTGATCCCGACACAGCGCCACGGCCGCCGCATCCATCACCGCCAGGCTGCGCGTAAGCACGTCATCGTAGCTCAACGACTCGTAGCGAACCGCATCGGGCGTGCACAAGGGATCGTCGCTGTAGACGCCATCGACCTTGGTGGCTTTTAGCATGAGTTGCGCACCGATCTCAACGGCTCGCAGACTGGCCGCCGAATCGGTGGTAAACAGCGGATTGCCGGTGCCGCAGGCGAATATCACCACGCGCCCCTTGTCGAGGTGCGCGAGAGCGCGGGCGCGCACGTAGGGTTCCGCAATCGGCGTCAAGTCCACCGCCGACTGCACGCGCACGGCCACGCCGGCGCTTTCGAGCGCCTGACCAAGCGCCAGTGCATTCATGGCCGTGGCGAGCATACCGATGTGATCGGCCACGATGCGGTCCATGGGTAGCCCCACGGCGCGGGCTCCCCGAAAGTAGTTGCCGCCGCCAACCACAAGCCCGAGGCCAACACCCATACCCGCCACTTCCGCCACTTCGGCGGCGACGGCGTTCAGACGGTCTGCGTCGAGTCCCGAGCCCGTCGCTGGGGCGAGCGCTTCGCCGCTCAACTTCAGCAGAAGTCGTCGATAGACCGGGGGCTCGCCTTGCGAACCCAAGACTCACCCTCCCTTGGCCTGCGCCATGACCTCCGTCACGAAGTCATCCGTCCGTTTCTCGAGCCCCTCGCCCACCTCGAAACGCACGAATCCATGCACCTGGGCCGACCGCGCTTTGAGCAGCGCAGCCACGCTTTGATCGGGGTCCTTCACGAAAGGCTGGCCAAGCAACGTCACCTCTGTCAAGTACTTCTTGAGCCGACCGGCCACCATCTTCTCGGCGATCTCGGGCGGCTTCCCGCTGTCCGCGGCCTGCGCCAGGTAGATCTCGCGCTCCTTGGCCAGGGTCTCCGCCGGCACGTCGCGCTCCGCGACACACAGCGGTCTGCTCGCTGCGATGTGCATGGCGAGATCATGCCCAAGCTCCGGGTCCTGCGCGGCATACTCGACGAGCACACCAATGCGGTTACCGTGCACGTAGCTCGCCACCTGCCGACCGTCCCCAGCGGTCAGTGTGACAAAACGCCGAATGCCGATGTTCTCGCCGATGCGCCCAATCAGCGCCCGGCGCGCCTCCTCGACCGTGCCGCCGTCACCGAGGCGAATGCCCGACAGTGCCTCCACGTCGGCGGGTTCGTTGGCAAACACGCATTCCGCGACCTGCCGCGCAAAGGTGACGAAACTCGCGTCCTTGGCGACAAAATCCGTCTCACAGTTGACCTCGACGAGCACGCCCTTGCTGCCGCCATCGGCGAGCACCGACGCCACCACGCCCTCGGCGGCAATGCGTCCCGCCTTCTTGTCGGCGCTTGCCGCTCCACGCTTGCGAAGCAGCGCGGCGGCGCTGTCCAGGTCACCATCCGCCTCGGTCAGCGCCTGCTTGCAGTCCATCATGCCGGCCCCGGTGCGCTCGCGCAGCTCCTTGACCATCGATGCGGTTATCGCCATGCCGCTCTCCTCAATTCTGCTGTTCGGATTGCGCCGCCTCGGCAGGAGCCTCCTCGGCGGCCGTCTGCTGCGCGGAGGCCGCGGGCTCGGCCTCGGCGCTGGCCGCGTCCGGTTCGTCCGCAACCTCCGGCGGCGCCGCTGCCTTCTTGCGCACCTGCCGTTTGACGACCTTGGGTCTGGGCGCCTCCGCGGCGGGCGCCTCGGGCTTGGCGACCGGCTCCGCGAGCTCGGATTCCTGCACCTCGACGTATTCGTCCTCGCCACCGAGAAGCTGCGCTTGGGCGGCCGCCCGCGCCTCGGTGACGGCGTCGGCAGTGGCACTCAGATACAGCCGGATCGACCGAATAGCGTCGTCGTTCCCCGGGATCATGTGATCGACCCCCGCAGGTGAGCAGTTCGTATCGACCACGGCGACAACCGGAATCTTCAGCTTGTTGGCCTCTGCGACCGCGATGTACTCCTGCTGCACGTCGATGACGAACAGCGCATCGGGAAGACGCTCCATGTTCTTGATGCCGGCCAGCCCGCGATGGAGCTTCGCATGTTCGCGCCGCACACGAAGGCCCTCTTTCTTGCTGAGCCGCTCGAGACCGCCTTCCTCGAACAACGTCTCCAGCTCTTTGAGCCGGTTTATGGAGTTACGCACCGTTTTGAAGTTGGTCAGCATGCCGCCTAGCCAGCGATGATTGACGTACGGGCTGCCACAGCGGACCGCTTCCTGCATGACGACCTCACTCGCCTGCCTTTTCGTGCCGACGAACAGCACTGTGCCGCCCTTCGCGGCCATGCTGCCAAGAAAGTTCAACGCGTCGTGGAACAGCGGCAGAGTGTGCTCGAGGTTGATGATGTGGATTTTGTTGCGCTCGCCGAAGATGTAAGGGGCCATCTTCGGGCACCAGTACCGCGTCTGATGCCCGAAATGCACGCCGGCCTCGAGCATCTGACGCATGGTCACGTCAGCCATGTCTATCTCTCCAGTTCGGGTTTAGCCACCATGGGGACTGCCCGCCGACCTCCGACCCTGCGGCCCGAAGGCACCCGGGCGGGACATATTCGACCCATGTGCGAAGTTGAAAGCCGCGGGGTTATAACACATCCTGCCTCCGCTGCGCAAAGCTGTGGCTCTGCGGAGATGGGACGATTTGGTGTAGCATTGGGCGCACCCACAACGCAGTCGGGCTGCACGATGAGAGAACAGCGGATCGCGGAGTCGATCATGGGAATCAGCATCAAATCCGGCGAGGAGATCGAAGCCATGCGCACAGCGGGCCGCCTCGCTGGGCAGGTGCTGGAGCATGTCGCACCCCACGTCCGCGCCGGCGTCACCACCGGCGAGCTCGACAGGCTGTGCCACGACTATATCGTCGACGAGATCAACGCCATCCCGGCGCCCCTCAACTACCGGGGGTTCCCCAAGTCGATTTGCACGTCGGTCAATCACGTGGTCTGCCATGGCATTCCGGGGGAAAAGAAGCTCAAGAACGGCGACATCATCAATATCGACATCACCGTCATCAAGGATGGATTTCACGGCGACACCAGCCGGATGTTCTTCGTCGGTCAGCCGTCGATTCTGGCCCAGCGGCTGTGCCAGGTCAGCTACGAATGCATGGTCATGGGGATCTCCTTGGTCAGGCCGGGGGCACAGCTGGGTGACATCGGTTACGCCATTCAGACCCACGCCGAGAAGCACCGCTTCTCCGTCGTCCGCGAGTACTGCGGCCACGGCATCGGGCGGCGCTTTCACGAGGACCCGCAGGTGCTGCACTACGGGCGCCCCGGCACCGGTTTGGAGCTCGTGCCTGGCATGACCTTCACCATCGAGCCCATGATCAACGCCGGCCGCAAGGATACCCGACTGCTTTCCGACAACTGGACGGTCGTGACCCGCGACCACAGCCTCTCGGCCCAGTGGGAGCACACCGTGCTGGTGACACCGAACGGCTACGAAGTTCTCACGCTGCTCCCCGAGCATACGCTCTGAGCCATGCATCTGGCCCGCACGCGGCTGCTCGACGCCAGAGATTTCGCGCAGCGCCTCGCGGCCAGCGAGCGCCCCATCGAGGTCTTTCGGGCTGTCCTGAGCGAATCGGAAGGCGAGCTGCGCGCCCATCACCTGCAAGGCACGCCGGCCGCCGACATCGTTCACGGCCGCGCCTGGCTGATCGACCAGATACTGCATTTCGCCTGGCGGCTGTTTGCCTCGGCGCTCGAGACAAGCGACCGCATCTCGCTGGTCGCCGTCGGAGGTTACGGGCGGGGCGAGCTCCATCCGTGCTCGGACATCGATCTGATGCTGCTGGTGCACGGCCGCCCACGCAGGGAGCTGCGTGAGTTCAGCGAAACCCTGCTGCGTTTTCTATGGGATATCGGCCTCGACGTAGGGCACAGCGTCCGTTCGGTGGCGGACTGCGTGCGCGAGGCCCGGCGCGACATCACCATCGCCACCAATCTCATGGAGGCGCGCCACCTCGAGGGCGACCTCGAGCTCGTCGAGCGCATGAAGGCAAGCACGGCCCCCGCCAAGCTGTGGCCCGCCCGCAAGTTTTTCCGGGCCAAGCTCAGCGAGCAGCTCGCGCGGCACGAACGCTACGAAGATACCGCCTACAATCTCGAGCCGAATCTCAAGGAGAGCCCCGGCGGGCTACGCGACATTCAGATGATCGCCTGGGTTGCGCAGCGGCACTTCGGCTGCACCGAGCTGCGCGAGCTCATCGATCACGATTTTCTCAGCGATGAGGAATATCGGACGCTGATACGCGGACGCAACTTCCTGTGGCGACTGCGCAATGGCCTGCATTTCCTGGCCGGCCGCCGGGAGGACCGCCTGCTCTTCGACCACCAGCGCAGCCTCGCCGAGGAGCTCGGCTACGTGGACCGGCAGAATCATCTCGCCGTCGAACAGCTGATGAAGCGCTACTACCGGACGGTCAAGGAGCTCAGGCTGCTGAACGAGATCCTGCTGCAGCACTTGCAGGAGGCCATCCTATCGAACCGACGGCGCGTCCGGCGCGAGATCAACCGGCGCTTCTGCTCGATAGACGGTTTTCTCGAGGCCAACCACCCCGACGTGTTCCGGCGCCAGCCGTTCGCCATGCTCGAAATGTTCCTCGTGCTGCAGCAGCAGCCCGCGCTCAAGGGCGTTCGCGCGAGCACGATCCGCCTCGTGCGCGCCAACCTGCATCGCATCGATCAGGCGTTTCGCGACGACATCGCCTGCCGCACGCTTTTCATGGAGATCATGAGGCAACCCGAAGGACTCACGCACGCGTTGCGCCGCATGAACGCCTACGGCGTGCTGGGCGCCTACATCCCGACCTTCGGGCGCGTCGTCGGCCAGATGCAGCACGATCTGTTCCATGTCTACACGGTCGACGCGCACTCGCTGTTCGTTGTGCGCAACCTGCGGCGCCTCGCGGTGCCCCGATTTCGTGCCGAGTTCCCGCAGCTCAGCGAAATCATGAGTCGGCTGTTCAAGCGCGAGCGGGTCTATCTGGCGGGGCTGTTTCACGACATCGCCAAGGGCCGCGGCGGTGATCACTCGGTTCTCGGCGAGCACGACGCGTTTGCGTTCTGCAAGCGTCACGACATGAGCGACTACGATGCCCATTTCGTGGCCTGGCTCGTGCGGCATCATCTGCTGATGTCCTGGACCGCACAGCGCGAGGACATCTCCGATCCCGACGTGGTGTCGCGCTTCGTTCAGACAGTGGGCGACCAGGAGCACCTCGACAGTCTCTATCTGCTCACCGTGGCCGACATCCGCGGCACCAGCCCCAAGGTGTGGAATGCCTGGAAGGGCCGTCTGCTCGCAGACCTCTATGCGGGGGCTTCGCGCGCTTTGCGCCGCGGCGTCACGACGCCCATCGCGCTTGGCGATCGGCTGCGGGAACTCAAAGACGAGGCCCGCTCCAGCCTGGCGGCGCTCGGTATCGGCGACGACGCGGTCATGCGCTGCTGGGACGCGCTCGACGACGAGTATTTCCTGCGTCACGATGCCGAGACCATCGTTTGGCACACCCAGTCCATCGTGGCCGCCAGCGCCATCGATCTGCCGCTTGTCGTCGCCCGCCACAATCCCGACATCGGCGCCACGCAGTTCCTGGTGTTGGCGCCCGACGCCGAGAATCTCTTCTCGGTGGTCACGGGCGGCTTCGACCGCATCAATCTGAACATCGTCGATGCCCGGGTCCACGGCAGCCGTTCGGGGCTGGCGCTGCTCGGCTTCGTCGTCCTCGGTGACGGCACGGACGTCGAGCACGTGGCCGGCCAGGAGCAACGGCTGCGCGCACATATCCTGCGGCCGGCGGCCGGCCGCGATCCGAAGCGCACGACCCTTTCGCGAACGCTGAAACACTTCCCGATAAACACGGTCGTGAGCTTCTCGAGCTCTTCGAAGAAACAGTACACGGTCATGGAAGTCGTGGCGCAGGACCGGCCCGGACTGTTGTATCAGGTGTCACTCGCGCTGCTGGCGTGCAAAGTGCGCCTCGTCTCGGCCAAGATCACGACGTTCGGCGAGCGCGCCGAGGACGTCTTCTTCATCGTCGACCGCGACGGCCAACCGGTGACCGACCGTCGCCAGCGGCGCTGTCTGGAGCAACGGATCCGTGCCGCGCTCGACGTAGCCGCGCCGCCAGCCGCAGCACCTGCCGTCACACGGCGTGCGGCGTCGTGACAGCCGGGCCGCGGGCGCATCGAGCTCAAATCGAACCCCTTCGGAGAACCTGTCGATGAGCGACCTGCGCGAGACAATCGAAGCCGCCTTCGAAACCCGTGCCACTCTCAACCCCTCGACCGCAACGCCCGACGTCAAAGAAGCCGTCCACCGCGCCGTCGCACTGCTCGACCGAGGCGAGGAGCGCGTCGCGCACAAGACCGGGGCCGGCTGGGTGGTCAACGAGTGGCTCAAGATGGCGGTGCTGCTGTCGTTCCGCATCGAGGACAACCGCGTCGTGCGGGACGGCTACACCAACTACTACGATAAAGTGCCCACGAAATTCGCCGACGTCGGCGAGCGCGAGTTCGCCGAGGGCGGCTTTCGCGTCGTGCCGCCCGCGTCCGTGCGGCGCGGCGCCTTCATCGCCCGCAACGTCGTCCTGATGCCGTCCTACGTCAATATCGGCGCCTACGTCGACGAGGGCACGATGGTCGACACCTGGGCGACGGTCGGCTCGTGCGCGCAGATCGGTAAGAACGTCCATCTGTCCGGCGGTGCCGGCATCGGCGGCGTACTCGAGCCGCTGCAGGCGTCGCCCACGATCATCGAGGACGACTGCTTCATCGGCGCCCGCAGCGAGGTCGTCGAAGGCGTCATCGTCGAGCAGGGCTCGGTTATCAGCATGGGGGTCTTTCTCGGCCAGAGCACGAAAATCCTCGACCGCGAACGCGGCACGATCAGCTACGGGCGGGTGCCTGCGGGCTCGGTGGTGGTGCCCGGCGCCATCCCGGCGAGCGACGGCAGCCACAGCCTGTACTGCGCCGTGATCGTGAAAAGGGTGGACGCGCGCACCCGCGCCAAAGTCAGCCTCAACGAGCTGCTGCGGGCCGACTGAGGCGATCGACCTCGAGAACGGCAAGCGCGTCCGTGACGCGCTTAACCGCCACCACCTCGATACCCGCACTGCCTCCCTTGGGACGATTGGCGCGGGGCATGACGGCGCGGGTGAAGCCGAGCTCACGGGCCTCGCGCAGCCGTTCGAGACCGCGCTGGACCGGGCGCACCTCGCCGGCGAGACCGACTTCTCCGAAAACAACGGTGTGGGGATCGAGCGGGCGGTCGCGCATGCTCGAGACGATCGCCAACATCACGGCCAGATCCGCGGCCGTCTCGTTGATGCGAACACCGCCGGCGACGTTGATGAAGACGTCCTGGTCGTGGACCGAGCTGCCAGCGTGGCGATGCAGGATGGCCAGCAGCAGCGCCAAGCGGTTCGCCTCGAGTCCGGCCGTCACGCGACGCGGATTGGGCGCGGTGCTCGGATCGACCAGCGCCTGCACCTCGACCAGCAGTGGCCGGGTACCCTCCTGAGTCGCCAAGATCACGCTGCCAGCGGTCACGTCACCGCGGCGGATGAACATTGCCGAGGGGTTGCCCACCGCCCGCAGCCCGCGTTCGGTCATCGCGAAGACACCGATCTCGTTGACGGCACCGAACCGATTCTTGAAAGCGCGCACGAGACGGAAACGGCTCGAGCGATCGCCCTCGAAGTAGAGCACGGCATCCACCATGTGCTCCAACACGCGGGGCCCGGCGAGATGTCCCTCCTTGGTCACGTGGCCGACGAGGATGACCACACAGCCGCTCTGCTTGGCGACCCGGACGAGCCGCGCCGCGATCTCCCGCACCTGGGCGACGCTGCCCGGCGCCGAGGTCAAGCTGTCGGTGTAGAACGTCTGCACGGAATCCGCGACGAGCACCGCCGGCTTGATCGACGCCACCGCGTCGAGCATCGCCTCGAGACCGTTCTCGGCGAGGAGCTGCAGCGAGCCGCCGTCGAGACCGAGCCTGGCGGCCCGCAGCGCGATCTGCGCGAGCGACTCCTCCCCCGTAACGTATAGGGCGCGGAGCGAGCCGCTCATGTGCGCGAGACTCTGCAGCAGCAGCGTCGACTTGCCGATGCCGGGGTCGCCGCCGAGCAGCACCACCGAGCCGGGAACGAAGCCGCCGCCCAGCACCCGGTCGAACTCCGGCAGCCCGCTGCCAAGACGGGTTACGGCTTGCACGTCGATGTCGGCGAGCGCCTGTACCGCCGCGCCTCCCGTCGGCGACGCCGCCCGGGCCGGCGACCGCCCCCCGCCGCCCACCGCCGGCGCTTCGACGAGGGTGTTCCAGGCATCGCAGCTTGGACACTGCCCGGCCCACTTCGGCGCCGCCGCGCCGCAGGCGTCGCAGACGAACACGGTGCGCTGCCGGGAGCTCACCGCCACCCGCTTAGCCGGCCTGGCAGCGCGCCGGCGGCGGCATCAGTAGCCGGCCTCGAAGGCGGGCGAGGCGTAGTTCTCGAAGCGCGTGTATTCGCCGAGGAAAGTGAGCCGCACCGTGCCGATGGGTCCATTGCGCTGCTTGCCGACGATGATCTCGGCGGTGCCCTTGTCGGGACTGTCCTCGTTGTACACCTCGTCGCGATAGATGAAGACGATCACGTCGGCGTCCTGCTCGATGGCGCCGGACTCGCGCAGATCCGACATGACAGGGCGCTTGTTGGGCCGGCTCTCGAGGCTGCGATTGAGCTGCGACATGGCGATGAGCGGCACGTTGAGCTCCTTGGCCAGAATCTTCAGGCTGCGGGTGATGTTGGAGATCTCCGTGGCCCGATTCTCCGTGGACTCCGTCGCCTGCATCAGCTGGAGATAATCCACGACGAGCAGTCCGAGTCCGTGCTCGCGGTGAATGCGCCGAGCGCGGCTGCGAAGCTCGAGCGGCGTCATCGCTGGCGTGTCGTCGACGAAAATCGGCGCCTCATTGAGCAGACCGACGGCCGAAGTGAGGCGGGCCCAGTCGTCGTCGGAGAGCTTCCCGGTCCGAATCCGATGGGCATTGATGCGGCCGAGCGAGGCGATCATGCGCATGGCCAGCTGCTGACCCGGCATCTCCATGCTGAACACCGCCACGGGCAGCCGGCTACCGACGGCCGCGTTCTCAGCGATGTTCATGGCGAGCGACGTCTTGCCCATCGACGGCCGGCCGGCGATGATGATGAGGTCGGAAGGCTGCAGACCCGAGGTCATCTCATCGAGCCGGGAAAACCCGGTCGGCACGCCCGTGAGCGGGCTATCCGATTGAAACAGCTCCTCGATGCGATCGATCGCCTGCGTAAGCAACCCCTTGATCGGCATGAATCCGGTCCGGCGCCGGCTGTCGCGGGAGGAAATCTCGAAGATGACCTGCTCGGCGTGGTCGAGAATCTCCCCCGGCGAGCGGCCCTCCGGGCGGTAGGCCCGCTCGACGATGTCGTTGGCGGCCCCGATCAGATTGCGCAGGATGGCGCGCTCGCGGACGATGCGGGCGTAGGCGGTAAGATTGCCTGCGCTCGGCGTGTTGCGTGCGAGCGTGCCAAGGTAGGCCAGCCCGCCGACGGCGTCCAGGCGCCCGTCTTGCTCGAGGCGCTCGGCAACGGTAACAACGTCAGCCGGATGATTCTCCTCGCAAAGCGCGACGACGGCCCGAAAGATTTCCCTGTGGGTATGCGAGTAGAAGTCGTCGGCGGCGATCAGTTCGGTGACTTCGTCCCAGCGCCGATTGTCCAGGAGCAGGCCGCCGAGCACCGACTGCTCCGCCTCGAGCGCTTGCGGCGGCAGTTTCAGCATGTCGCCGACTTTCTCGGCCGTGGTCGCCAATTTGAGCTCGCTGGTGCGTTGCCGGTCGGCGTACGCCCGCCCGTTAGGATCCGCAGCGCGTCGGCACCGGCGGTGCTACTCCTCCGCGACGACGGAGACGTTCAACGTCAGGCGCACCTCCGGATGCAGAACCACCTCCACGTCGAAGTCGCCGATTTCCTTGATCGGTCCCGCCGGTAGCTGAATCTCTGAACGGGCGAGCTCCGTGCCCGCAGCGGTGGCCGCCTCGGCGATGTCGTTGGCCGTGACCGACCCGAAAAGCCGACCCTCCTCGCCCACGCGGCGGGAGATGGTGACGGACTTGATGACCGTCTCGGCGCGCGCCGTGGCGACCTCGATACGCTTTGCCTCCTCCCGTGCCAGCTCCTGGCGTCGCTGCTCGACACGAAGCCGCGCATCGGCTGTCGCCGGCACGGCCTTCCGCTGTGGAATCAGATAGTTGCGAGCGTAGCCGGGCTTAACGGTGACCTCCTCGCCCAACATACCGAGGTTCTGTATTTGCTCAAGCAGGATAACTTGCATCGTCGATCCTCTGCGCCTGTTCAGTGACGATCGCTGTACGGCAGCAGTGCCAGGTAGCGGGCCCGCTTGACTGCCAGCGCCAGCTGTCGCTGGTAGCGCGCTTGGGTGCCCGTGTTGCGGCTTGGAATGATCTTGCCGGTCTCGCCAAGATAGTTCTTGAGCGTCGCAAGATCCTTGTAGTCGATTTCCTCGACACCCTGTGCCGTGAACCGGCAGTACTTGCGGCGGCGGAAGTATCTACTCATTCGTCGTCGTCCTCGGCATCGCTATCGTTGTCGGCCTCTTCGTCATCCGTGCTCTCACCGGATGGCTCGTCGCTGTCACGCCGTCGCGAGCGCTCGGCGTCACGTTGCTCGCGCTCGCCTCGCCCGCTGCCGGCTTCGCCCGCCTGACGCTCGCGCTCGGCCTCCTTGAAGAGCGGCGACGGCTCGATGACGGGCTTGTCGCGGCGCATGAACATGCTGCGAATGACCGCATCGTTGAAACGGAACGCGTTCTCGAGCTCGGCGCGGATCTCCTGTCCGCATTCGATGTTCATCAGGACGTAGTGCGCCTTGTGGACCTTGTTGATGGGATAGGCGAGCTGTCGACGCCCCCAATCCTCCTGGCGATGAATGCGGCCCCCGCCGCCCTCGATCATCGTGCGGTAGCGCTGGACCATCGCGGCAACCTGCTCGCTCTGATCCGGGTGCACCAGAAATACGACCTCGTAGTGACGCATGCTCGGCTCCTCTCGGCTATGAGCTCCCCGACCAGGCGGTGGAGCAAGGAGTCAATGGTGAACGGTTTTTTCAATCGATGGCGCGGATGGGATGCGCCAGACGATCAACTGCCGGATTATATCGAAAATCGCAACGACGGCATAGACCGCGGCGGGGCGCGCCGCCGGCGGCTACAGGGCATCGGCGTCGAGCTCACCCGTACGGATGCGAATGATCCGCTCGAGGTCGTGCACGAAGATCTTGCCGTCGCCGATTTTCTCGGTGCGCGCGGCACCGATGATCGCCTCGATAACCTGGTCGACCAGCGCGTCGTCAACCGCCACCTCGAGCTTGACCTTGGGGACGAAATCCACCACGTACTCGGCGCCGCGATAGAGCTCCGTGTGGCCCTTCTGGCGTCCGAACCCCTTGACCTCCGTCACCGTCATCCCCTGCACCCCGACCTCGCCGAGCGCATCGCGCACGTCGTCGAGCTTGAAGGGTTTTATGATCGCCGTTACGAATTTCATCTGAGCCTCTCCCGAGTTTCGATCAACTGCGGAGCCGCGTTCGTGGCACGCGTGGCACGGCGACAGCTCAAGCGTTTGCAGGCCACGATGCGTTCGGCATGCTAGCACATCTGCAGACGCTCCGAAGTGGGCCCCAGCGGAGCCGTCGGTGTTGATTCGGCTGGCTCGGCGCCCGATAATTCGCGCCGCCCAACACTTTTGCAGCAGCGCCTCACGTCCATGATCCCGTATCGTCTGCGCATCGGGCTCGCCGCGCTGGCGACGCTCGCCCTGACCGCCCCCACACTCGCCGCGCAGCCCGAGCGCACAATCACCGTCGGCGGAGAGGGGCGCGCCACCGTCGCGCGCGACCTCGCCGTGGTCGAGGTCGGCGTCGTCGCGCAGGGGCCCACGGCGCGGGCAGCGCTCGATCGCAACAGCGCGGCCATGGCCGAGGTGCTCGACACCCTCGCAAATCGCTTCGGCATCGCCGAGCGAGACATCGAGACGTCGCTGCTCGATTTGCGGGCGGAGTACGAGCGCGACCCGAACGGACGGCCGACGGGCAAAGTGGCCGGCTTTCACTCGACCAATCAGGTGCGCGTGCGGGTAAGGACGCTGACCAAGCTCGGCGAGCTGCTCGATGCGGTGGTCGGCGCCGGCGCCAACCGCATTGCGGGCGTGGGGTTCACGACGGAAACCGTCGCCGATGCGCTCGACGCGGCGCGCCGCCTCGCCGTCGCCGACGCGCGCCGGCGGGCCGCGCTCTACGCCGCGGCTGCCGGGGCGGGCCTCGGCGAGGTTGTCAGCATCCGGGAGCACCTCCCGCCGGAGCCCGGCCCGCGCGCGGTGGCGCAGGCTTTCGCCGCCGAAGCTGCCGCGGCGGTGCCCGTCGCGAGCGGCGAGACCGAGCTGAGGGTGGCCATCACCGTGGTCTTCGCACTCGAGGGCGACTGATTCCCCAACGCAAAACCCGCCGCGGTTGCCCGCGGCGGGTGCGCCGTCAGCAGTGCCCCGCCCCCTTTGTCCGGCATTGGCAATGCCACGCTACAAGTCGCGCCCGAGCCCCGTCTAGCCGCCCGCGGTCGGCCGGCATTTTCGCGCCGATGAGCCGTGTCACGACGGTCAATGGGATGGCGCTACGGCTTGGGGTAGCGGCGGTCCATCAGCCACACGCGCGCCAGCTCCCCGGCCTCGCGGATCTGCGCTGCGGACATGTTTGAGCCGAGCGCGTCGCGTGCCCGGGCGGCGAAACGGTGCCCACCCGCGCGGGCGATCTCGAACCACTTGTGCGCTTGGACGTAGTCGCGGCTGTGGCCCACTGCGTCGCGATACATCACGCCGAGGATATACTGGGCGCGGCTCAAGCCGTGCTCCGCCGCGCTGTGCAGCCACTGGAAGGCGGCGCCTTCGTCACGGGGAATTTGCTCACCCTTGCGATACATCTGACCCAGCTCGAACTGGGCCAGCGGGTGACCTTGCCGCGCGGCGCGCAGATACCACTGCTCCGCCTGGCGCGGGTGCGAAGGTGTCCCGAGACCGCGCTGATACACATAGCCGAGGCGATACTGGGCGTCAGCGTCGCCCTGCTCCGCCGCCACCCGCAGCTGTGCCAGCGCCTCCCTGCCCTCGATCGTGCCGCACAAGGCTGGAGCGACGATAAGCCACGACAGCGCCGCCACCACCACGCGCTTGCCCGTTCTCAGGCCGCTGCGGCGACGGCGCGCCGGCAGGACGCACCTGCGGGGCCGCGGACACCCAGCGATCACCATAAAAGAAGCCCGGCGTAAGCCGGGCTGGCAAGCTCTCTCAAGTCGGATCCCTCCATGGCGGTTGCGCTCAGAGCATCAGCGCCACGGCCACCGAACCCCATGCCGTCAGGCCAACGGCCGCCCACAGCATCCAGCGCCGACCCCGCGCGCGCCGGCGCCGGAACAAGCCACGCTGCTCGAAACGCCGCTGTGCCCGCATCAGATCGTAGGTACTCCAGTCTTCGGCCATATCGCTGCTCCCAACCGCACAATCCTGGTCACCCGGCATCGAGCTGGAGGCCGCCGGAAACCCTTAACCCTAAGTTTGGCTCTCCAGCCGGCGGCGGGGGCCGCCTCAACGGCGAATTCGCACAGCTTGTCGGGCGTCGCGGCCTGGTGCTTGGGCCCGCGGGCTGGAAACGCACCGTCGATTCGAGTAAGATTAAAGGCAAATATAAGGTGGGGTGACACTCGATGACAGAAGATAGGCGCCAGACACCGCGCGAGGCGGTGGATTGGTCCGTTTCGTTTCGTGCGGCGGACCTTCCCGAGCAGGAGCACGGCCGCGTGCTCAACGTGAGTGACGGCGGTCTGCTGCTGGTGACGACCCGCTCCATGCTGGTCGGCACGCCGATCGACGTGAAGCTGCCGCCGGGCGCCAGAGCCAGCACCCGGCTGAGTGCTCGCGTCGTCCGGCTGGTGCCGATGGACCAGTCCAGGTGGTGGGGCAGCACGCGGCGTGAGTATCACTACGGCTGCCGCGTCGAGACGCCTGTCACCGAGCAGGCCACAGCGTCGAGCGCTGCCGCCGGAGGCGCCGCCTTGCACAGCGAAGCCGAGGGACGCTGGGCGACCGACGTGGCCGCGTATCTGCCCGACAGCAACGGGATCGAGGTCATCGACCTCAGTGAGGACATCGACCCGTATCGGGACGACTGGGCAACGCGCGTCAACGAGCTCGTCGCTGCCGCCGGAAGCTGATTCCGGTCGCCTCGGCCCGGACAGCCGGAGCGTTGCACGACCCAACTCGCCGCGGCGGCTGAAGCCGAGCCGTCACCGCGCAGGGTCGCCGCCGGGACGAGCAGGCTTCCTGCAGCGGCGCAGACCCGTCCGAGCCGACACAGCCGGGGCAAGCGCTGCGACGCCTGCTGTCATCAGCCGTCGATACCGCGCCGTCGCGGGAGCAGCATCGCCTTCGCCGTCCGCGTCCCGAGCGCCCGGCAGCAGCCCGACGACGTTGCTCAGGCCACGCCGAGCCGAGCGCCATCTCCAACACCCGATTTCCTATGGTGGCGACAGCGCACTTGCCTGAGTCGAACCGTTCCGCCTAAATAGAGACCTCCGCGAGAGCTGCGACGTTCGCACCGGTCGGGCACCGTCACCGTGAGGCAAGATTCGCGATGTGGCCAAAGCGCTTCTCATGCACCCTTCTCATGCTGCTTGCCGTCGTCGCACCCGCGTGTGCGAGCACGTTCGGCGAGTCGCTGGCAGCGCAGCTGCGGCTCGGCGGCGGCGCCGCCAGCAGCGACGAGGACGCAGAGACCGCGGCGCTTCTCGACCGCTTCTACCGCGGCCGCAGCCTGGCCCCGCTGTGGGTGAGCGAGCGACAAGCGGGCAGCCGTGCAAGACAGCTCGCCGCGCTGCTGGCGGCGGCGGACGACGACGCACTCGACCCCGACGATTACGGCGCGAGTGCAATCGACGCGCTGCTCGGCGCGACTGACGCGGAGCTGTTGGCGCAGCTCGAGGTGCGCCTCAGTCTCGGCTTGCTGAAGTTCGTCAGCGATCTCGGCACGGGGCGCGTGGCGCCTCACGTCAACGACCCCGCCCTGTTCCCGGCTCGCCCCGGGATAGACAAAGCGGCCGTGATCGAGGCGGTCGCCAACAGCGCGGACATGGCGTCGTTCATAGACCGCTACCGCCCGCAGACGCTGCGCTACGGGCGGCTCAAGGCGGCCCTCGCCCATTATCGGGCTCTGGCGAGGGACGGCGGCTGGGATCCAATCGCCGACGGCCCCACGCTCAAGCCCGGCATGACCGACTCGCGGGTGGGACCGCTGCGTCGACGGCTCAGGCTGTGGGGCGATCTCGCCGACCATGCGGAGGCGTCGCGGTCGGGCGGCGATCCCAATGCCTACGACGATGCACTCGCCGACGCGGTCAAGCGGATGCAGTACCGGCACGGGCTGGCCCAGGACGGCGCCGTAGGCCCGCGCACGCTCGCCGCGCTCAATGTCCCCATCGAATCACGCATCGAGCAGATCATGCTCAATCTCGAGCGGCGGCGGTGGATGCCCGATGACCTTGGTCAACGCTACGTCTTCGTCAACCTCGCCGACTTCAACCTCAAGGTTGTCGACGGACCGACGACGATCTTCGAGTCGCGCGTCATTGTCGGCGAGCCCTACCACCGGAGTCCCGTGTTCTCGGAGTCGATGAAGTACATCGTCATCAACCCCTACTGGAACGTTCCGCCGAGCATCGCCCGCAACGAGATGCTCCCCAAGATCAAGAAAGACATCACTTACCTGTCCAGCAACAACTACCGCCTGTTCAGCGACTGGAGCAGCGGCGCCAAGATCGTCGATCCGGCGAACGTCGACTGGAGTGCGGTGAGCGCCCGCAGCTTCCGCTACAAGGTTCGCCAGGAGCCGGGCGACCAGAACGCTTTGGGGCGAATCAAATTCATGCTGCCCAACCGCTTCAACGTCTATCTCCACGACACGCCGACCAAATCACTGTTCGACAAACCCGAGCGCGGCTTCAGCCACGGCTGCATCCGGGTGCAGCGCCCCCGCGAGCTCGCCGAGCTGGTGCTCGCCGACCAGCCCGAATGGTCGCGCGAGCGCATCGACCAGACCATCGCGTCGGGCGAGCACACCATCGTCCCCCTGGCGGCGCCGCTGCCCGTGCACGTGGCGTACCTCACCGCCTGGGCGAACAAGGACGGCACGGTTCACTTCCGCAGGGACATCTACCGACGCGACGCGCAGCTGGCCGAATCGCTGCTGGGATACCGTGCGGACCGGCTCGCCAGGCCCTGACGGACGAACGGCTGGCCGACCGCCGACCACAGTCTGCGCTCCGTGTCGCAGCGCACTCATACACGACGAGGAACCCAGCAAATGGACGTAGGTGTCTGCATCTTCCCCACCGACTACTCGATATCGATCACCGACCTCGCGCGGGCACTCGAGGAGCGCGGCTACGAATCGTTGTTCGTCCCCGAGCACACCCACATCCCTACTTCACGCCGCAGCCCCTGGCCCGGCGGAGGACCGCTGCCCAAGCAGTACGCCCACAGCCTCGATCCGTTTGTCGGCCTGGCGGCGGCTGCCGCCGTGACACAGCGGCTCCGCGTCGGCACCGGCATCTGTCTGCTCACCGAGCGCGATCCCATCGTGACCGCCAAGGAGGTCGCCAGCCTCGACCACGTCTCGGGCGGGCGCTTCGAGTTCGGCATCGGGGCCGGTTGGAATGCCGAGGAGATGGAGAACCACGGCACGGCGTTCGAGACGCGCTTTCGCGTCATGGTCGATCGCGCCAAAGCGATGCGCGCCATCTGGACCCAGGACGAGACGAGCTACGCCGGCGAGTTCACGCGCTTCGCGCCGATCTGGTCATGGCCGAAGCCCGTGCAGCGCCCGCACCCGCCCATACTGCTCGGCGGCGAGACCAAGTACACGCTGCGCCGCGTGGTCGACTTCTGCGATGGCTGGTTTCCGCGCGCCCGCAGTCTGCCTGACCCGGCCGCCGGGTTGGAGCAGCTGCGTCGCCACGCCGACGAAGCGGGTCGAGACATGCGCACGCTCTCGGTCAGCGTGTTCGGCGCTCCCGCCGAGGCAGCTTATGTCGACAAATGCGCGGCCGCGGGCGTCAACCGCGTGGTCTTCATGGTGCCGTCGGCGAGTTCTGACGAGGTCCTGACGCTGCTCGACGAGTACACCACCTTCCTCGCCTGACGACGGAGCGTGCGCGGCGATGAAAGTAGGCCTGTTCCTCACCAATCAGCACCACCTCGACAAGGACATGGTCAGCGCCCTCGACGAGCAGATAACGATGGTGCACGCCGCGCGCGATGCGGGGTGGGATTCGCTGTTCTCCGGCCAGCACTACCTCAACGAGGGCGACAATCAACAGCTGCAGCTCGTCCCCTTCCTGGCCCGGCTGATTCCCGAAGCGGGCAACATGCAGATAGGACTGGGCGTGCTGCTCCTCAACCTGCACAACCCCGTCTACGTTGCAGAGACGGTGGCCAGCCTCGATGTCATCGCCGGCGGACGTCTCGTGTTCGGCGTCGGCCTCGGCTACCGCGCCATCGAGTTCGACGCCTTTGCCGTGCCGCAGGGCAGACGCGTCGAGCGTTTCGAGGAGTATCTCTCGCTCGTTCAGCGGCTCTGGACGGAGGACGCCGTCACCCATCACAGCGAGACGTGCAGCCTCGACGCCGTACGCATGAATCTGCGCCCTGTGCAGAGACCCCGACCACCGTTGTGGATCGCCGCCAACAACGATCGCGCCATTCGACGCGCCGCACGACTGGGGGACACCTGGTTCGTCAACCCCCACTCGACGCTCGCCACGATCCGCCGGCAGCTCGGTCTGTACCGTGATGAGCTGAAGGTGCTGGGCAAACCATTCCCCCGCGAGCTGCCCATCATCAAGGAGATCTTCTGCGCGCGCGACCGCGCTGCCGCCATGGAGCAGGCGGGGCCGTACCTGCTCGCCAAGTATCGGGATTACGCGAAGTGGGGCCAGGACGATGCCATGCCGGAGGACGAATCCTTCGACAAGGACTTCGAGGCGCTGTTGGAAGACCGCTTCATCCTCGGCTCCCCCGAGGAGTGCTACCGTCAGCTCGAGCCGTACTGGGCGGAGCTCGGCGTCACCCATCTGTGCTTGCGCACGCACTGGGCGGGCATGCCGCTGGCAACCGCGCTCGGGAGCATGCAGCTGATCGGCAGCGAGCTGCTGCCGGCGTTGCAGAGGCTGTGACGCACGCAGCCAGCATCGGCGCGGTACCACCGTCTGGACCGCTGTCGCTCGCACACTGGCGGCGCAGCATCGCCGAGCTCTACGCGATGGTCCGGGCGACGGCGTCCGCCGATCAGGCAGCGGCCGCAGCACGTTTTCGCGCAGCGCGCGACGCGCTCTTCGGCGGCCACCCCGACAGTCCGCTCGACGGTCCCCGACGGCAACGCTTCCGCGGTCTGCGCTACTTTCCCTACGATCCTTCGTGGCGCGCGCTCGGCGAGCTCACCCGCGACGAGACCTCCGCCGCGTTCGTGATCGAGCTGGGCACCGACGGCCCGCTGGCGGCGCGACGTGTCGGTGAGGTGCGGGCTAGGCTGGGCGGACGGGTCATCAGCCTGAGCGTATACTGGTTGGAGGGCTACGGCGGCGGGCTCTGGCTGCCTTTTCGTGACGCCAGCAACGGGCTCGACACGTACGGCGGCGGTCGTTATCTTTACGACACCATCAAGGGCGCCGACCTCGGCAACCAGGACGCCAAGCTGGTGCTCGACTTCAACTACGCCTACAACCCCTCCTGCTGCTACGACAACCGCTGGGTCTGTCCGCTGGCGCCCGCCGAGAACAGACTCGACTTTGCCGTCACGGCCGGAGAGCAGCGACCGGAGTGGCCGCGCTGAGCGCCGCCGGCCGCACGCTTTCGGATGGCGATGCCCTCAGCTAGGACGCTGCCGCGCGAAGCCGCCGCGGGGGAGCCATACTGGTGGCAGGCCGAGCCGCCGCGGCAGCTCACGTCGAGCACTGTCACACACGAGTGCGATGTGGCCGTGATCGGTGCCGGCTACGCCGGCCTCGCCGCCGCGCTGACGCTGGCGCGAGCCGGCCGCACGGTGCAGGTCTTCGATCGGCAGCACCCCGGAGCAGGGGCGTCGACGCGCAATGGCGGTATCGCCAGCGGCAGCCTTCGCATAAGCTTCGCCCGGATGTGCGACAAGCTCGGTCTCGAGCGCGCGAGCCGGCTCTACGAGGAGAGCCGGCGGGCACGCGAGGATCTTGCGCACTTCATCGCCAGCGAGGCAATTGCCTGCGACTTCCTTCCCGTCGGCCGCTTTACCGGCGCCGTTGCGCCCGTGCACTACGAGGCCCTGGCGCGTGAGGCCGAGCTCCTCGCCAAACACGTTGACCTGCCGGTGCACGCCATCTCCCGCGCCGAACAGCACGGCGAGGTGGGCTCCGATTTCTACCACGGCGGCGTGGTGCAGCTCGATATCGGCGGACTGCATCCGGCGAAGCTGCATCGCGGCATGCTGCTGCGGGCACTTTCAGCCGGCGCGCTCGTACACGCCGAAACACCGGTGCGGGGAATAGCCCGCCAGCGCGCCCACTTCGAGCTCGACACCGCGGCGGGCCGCGTGAAGGCGCGCGGCCTCGTGGTGACAACGAACGGCTACACGGACGGCGTGGACCGCTGGCTGCGACGCCGGCTGGTGCCCATCCAGAGCCGCATCATCGCCACCGAGCGCCTGCCCGCGGCCATGATGCAGCGGCTGCTTCCCAAGGCACGCATGATGGGTGAGACGCGCCGTCTCTATCACTACTACCGTCCCTCACCGGACGGCTCGCGCATACTCTTCGGCGGACGCGACCTCGGCCCGGCGAGCCTGGCCGGCCACGCCAACACGCTGCTGCTCGGCAAACTGCAGCGCATCTTCCCGGAGCTGGCGGGCATAGGCATCAGCCATGCGTGGAGTGGAAACGTCGCCTACAACCGAGATTTTCTGCCGCGCCTGTTCGTTCGTGACGGCATCCATTACGCGGTGGGCTTCTGCGGGTCGGGCGTGGTGTGGGCGCGCTGGCTCGGCGTCAAGGCGGCGCGCCGATTGTTGGGCGAAGGCGACGCGCACAGCGAGCTGGCCTGCGAGCCCCCTCGCGCGGTGCCGCTGTACAACGGTAGGCCGTGGTTCTTGCCCCCGACGGTCGCCTGGATGGCGCTGCGCGATCACGTCGATCGCCGTCGTGCACCGCCCTGACCGCCGGCGCTGCCGGCGCTGTCGTGCCGCTCAGCCCTGGCAGCTCAGCACGATGCGGCCGAGCACGCGCCCGCCGCGCAGATCGTCGAGCGAGCGACCCGCCTGCGCGAGCGGTCGGCGCTCGATGGGGATCGGCGCCACGCTGCCCGTTCGGACGAGATCGAGCAGCCGCCGGGCCTCCGCCAGCGTACCCACGTAGGAGCCGATCAGGGACAACGCGCGCAGCGGAAACATGGGAATGGGCATCGAGAATCGACCGCCGAACAGACCGACGATGACAACCCGTCCGCCTTTGCGCACGGCGCGGCTCGCGAATTCCAGCGACGCTTCCGAGCCCACGAAGTCGACCGCCGCCGCCGCGCCGCCGGTATCCTTCACGAGCTGCTTGACGGCGCCGTCGCTGCGCGCGTCGTAGGCCGCGTCGGCACCGCTCGCGATCGCCGTCTCGAGCTTGCCCTCGTCGACATCTACCGCCAGCAGCCGCGCCTCAGCGAACAGCGTGCGCGCCAGCTGCAGCCCCATCATGCCGACGCCGCCGAGACCGACCACCGCGATGCTCTGCGGCGGCGTCGGCGCGACAAGCTTGCCGAGAGCGCTGAACGCCGTGAGACCCGAGCACATGCAGGTAGCGGCCAGCCCCTCGGCCACGCCGCTGCAGTCGAGCAGATAACGTGGATGCGGCACCAACACGTGATCGCTGAAGCCACCGGCCAGGTTGATGCCCAGCGCACGCGGACGATTGCAGAGCTGCTCATCGCCCGCGCTGCATACCGCGCACTCTCCGCAACCGATCCATGGATACACCACGCGGCGTTCACCCACGGCGACGCCGTCCGCCTGCGGGCCCAGCGCCGCGACGCGGCCCTCGATCTCGTGGCCGAGCGTGTGCGGAAGCGTATGGCTAGCCGTGACGTCCAACTGCTTACCCCCGCCCATGTCGAAGTGGCCGTCGTGAAGATGAACGTCCGAGTGACAAACGCCGCAGTGCGTCACGCTCAACAACACCTCCGTTGCGCGCGGCTCGGGCGTTTCGGCGATGATCTCTTCGAGAGGCGCGCCGTGGGCGACAATGGCTTGACTCTTCACGATGAGCTTCTCCCTGTGTGACTGGACCTGTGATCGCGACGCTATCCACTGTACGGTTGGCGAGTTTCGCCGCGGGGACGCTCCTGGACGACAGCGTCCGCCCCGCGGGCCCCACGGCCCCGACGCCCTGCAATGCAACCCGCTCGCCCACGGTGACCGGTCTTATCGGAGGGCGCACACGCTGATGACCGATATCCTCCGCAGGTGTCTCCAGCGCGGCGCTGAGAACGTGGATGAAGGTCAGCGCGCAAAACCGGCCCTGGCAAGGTTCCGTGCCGACGCGCGTGAAGGCCGTGGCCTGGTTCGGCCCGGTGCAGCCGAGCGCCGCCACCGCGCGCGGCGCCCCGCCGTTGATCTCCTCGCGACGGCAGGCCATCGTCTCGGCGTCAGTCGCCGCCGCGCCCTCCGCTCCGTGGTGCCCGGCGTCAGCGTCCACACGTTGGTGTCGCACGACAGCGGCGCGCCAGCCCGAAGGCGAGCGCGCTGCCGACCAGCCCACCGCCGAGCACTGTGACATCGGTGCCGCTCATATCTCAGCCGAGCCGGCCACGCGCCCGCCGCCCCATTTGGGCGGCAATGCGGAAGGCGTGCAGCGTCGACGCCAACCGCGCGGTTCCGCTACCGGCGATGTCGTAGGCGGTGCCGTGGGCCGGTGTTGTCACCGGCACGGGCAGTCCACCGAGCACCGTGACCCCGCGCCCGAAGCCCTTGAGCTTCATGGCGATCTGACCCTGGTCGTGGTACATCGTCACCACGGCATCGAACGCCCCGTCGAACGCGCGCACGAACACCGTGTCGGCGGGATAGGGTCCCTGCGCGTCGATGCGCTGGGCGCGCAGGCGTTCGACGGCCGGCGCAATGATATCGATCTCTTCGCGGCCGAAGTTGCCGCCATCGCCGGCGTGGGGATTGAGTCCCGCCACGCCGATGCGTGGCTGCGTGCGCCCGGCGCGCCGCAGCTCGGCGTCGATGAGCGTGACGGCGTCGATCACGCCCTGCTCCGTGACGAGGCCGGCGACATCGCGCAGCGGAACGTGCGACGTCACCCGCGACGTCCACAGCTCGTCGAGCACGTTGAGCTCGCTGAGGTAACCGTCGAACCCGATCTCGTGCGCGAGCCATCGAAGCTCGTCCTCGAAGCCGAAGCCGGCGAGGTGCAACGACTGCTTGTTGAGCGGCGCGAACAATACGGCGTCGACGTGGCCCTCGCGGGCCAACGACACGGCGCGCGCCAGTGCGCTCAGCGCCGCGCGCCCGCCCGCCGCCGAGGCCTCGCCGACGGTGATCTCGCTCGGCGCCACCGTCGACATCGCCAGCAGCAGCGGACCCGCGGCGGTCGCCAGCTGCGCCGGATCGTCCGTCGGCGTCGCCGCCACGGCGACACCCGCTGTGGCCGCACCGCGCTCGAGCAGCCAGGGATCGCCGAGGACCACGGTGCGCGCCGCCGAGCGCACCTCGTCCTCGACGAGCAACCGGGCGATCAATTCGGGGCCGATACCGGCGGGGTCGCCGAGCACGATGGCAATGCGTGGCGTCATCGATGCGTTCCGTGCGCCCGCGAGCGCGGGGGTTCAATGATCGCGATTGTATACAATACGCGGCGACGGCTACGAACACGCCGCGAGCTTCCGCCGGGGCCCGACCCCGCGTTGCCACTGCAACACATCCACGCGGAGGATAAATGAGGGGAGAGCACCATGGATAGCAAGACCGACCGCATTGTCGTCGAAGCGCGCGAGGGCGTGGGCTGGCTGACCATAAACAATCCCGAGCGGCGTAACGCCATCTCGCTCGACATGTGGGAGCGAATGCGCGACGCCACGGCCGCGTTTGCCGCCGATGCGAGCGTCCGCTGCGTCGTCCTCCGCGGCGCCGGCGACAAGGCGTTTGCCTCGGGCGCTGACATCTCTCAATTCGAGAAGCATCGCGGCGACGCCGCCGCCGATGAGCACTACGCGCACATCTCGCGCAGCGGGCGCGAGGCGCTGCTGCGCCTCGACAAACCGCTGATCGCTGCCATCCGCGGTTTCTGCATGGGCGGCGGGCTCGGGCTGGCGATGACGGCGGACTTGCGCATCGCGACGGAAGACGCCGTTTTCGGCATCCCCGCGGCACGTCTCGGCATTGCCTACGATGCCATCAACATCCGGAACCTGGTCGATCTCGTCGGCCCGGCTTTCGCCAAGGAGATCCTGCTCACCGCTCGCCGACTCGACGCGCGCGAGGCGCAGGCCATCGGCCTCGTAAATCGCGTCGTCGCGAACGACGCCCTCGATGCGAGCGTGGCAGCGCTGACCGCAACGTTGGTGGACAACGCGCCGCTGTCGCTGCGGGCGGCGAAGCTGACCATCAACGAGATCATGAAGGAACCAGGGCAGCGCGACCTCGCGCTCATGGCGGCGCTGCAGCGGGCGTGCTTCGACAGCCGCGACTACCAGGAGGGCCGGCGGGCCTTCCTGGAGAAGCGCAAACCCGTCTTCACCGGCAGCTGAGCGGGCCATTCCTTGCGAGCACGGCGCGTGGCGATGGCGCCATGATGCGGCGCCGCGCATCGCAGGGGGTGTCGATGTGCTAGGCTTTATAACGATGCGATAGACCCGCCCGCCCTGCGTTCAACGCTGAGCGTGGCGCGATCGGCTACGGAGACGTGACGGCCCACGAGATGCGCAGGCGTACGAGAATTCCGTCATTCCGCGACCGTGTCTGGCCGGGTTTGGCTCTCGTCCTGCTCGCGACAACCGACCCGCTGCGCGCCGAAGGCGGCCAGGTCGACGTGCGATCGGATCCGTCGAAGACCCACATTGCCATCAACGGCCGCCATTTCGGCTTCACACCCCTCAGCAACGTCGCGCTCGAGCCGGGGAAATACCTCATCACGGCATCGCGAGCGGGCTACAGGACGAGCCAGACCTGGGTCATGATCGAAACGGGCGCGCACGCGCAGGTGCAGCTCGAGCTCGAACAACGCTGGGGGTGCGCCGCTTTTCCCTACGTTCACTGCCTGTTCCAGCTCCGCTAGGCGCCCCGCCCCACGATCCAGACTCGGCGATCCGGAGCGTCTGCGGCGCCGTCGTCCGGCCGGCCGGGCGCGGCCAACGTATCGCCGCCAGGGTGGTGCGTTCCGGAAGGCGCTCGGGGACACGTGGCGCGATGCCGCCCAGTCGAGCAGAATCGAGCGATTCGGTGGCGATTCCACGCACTGCGTGTCGCGGGACTCGTTGGCGCGCTACCCCTCCCGGGCCCGGCGTCGTCCGGTCGCCGACCCCGGACGGGTCGGGTCGAGGGTGACTCAGGGACCGCCGGGTCGGCTAGCGTGTCGAGCCGAACCCGAACTCGGCGAACGCCATCGGCCCGTGGTAGCTCCAGTCCACCTCGACCTCGCCGCCGGAGCGGTCGACCTCGACATCGCCGCTGATGTAGCCGTAGCCGACGCCAACACCGAGATTGCGGACCGGCCGGAAAGTCACCGCGCCCAGGACATCGTACAGATTCCCCTCGTCGACGCTGCCGAAGTGCTCGATGTTGAACACCGAGGCGCGACCGCGCAGCGCCCACTTGGGTGACAGCGCCAGGGTGCCGAACAGCCCCACGGTAGGCACGGCGCCGGTTTCCGATACCGCGAAGCGCTCCGCGGCGGTCTCGGCCGACGCCTCGGCATCCAGGTAGGCTGCGCCCAGCGAAACGCCCAACTCGGCTTGATCGTTGGCGACGAACGCGAACCCCAGCCGCGCCGCGATGAATCGGGCCTCGAAGCGCGCACTGGCGCTGTCTCCCGGGCGAATGCGATCACCACCCACCGGCGGGATGCCCTCGGGAAAGGTGAGCACGCTCGAGTTGTCGACGCTCGATGCGAAAACGTCGAGCCTCAGCCGCTTGGTGAAACGGACGACGCCGCCGATGGCCCCTGTCGTCTCGGAGTCGTCGAAACCAAGGCCCTGGAAATCGACGTCGACGCGCGTCCCGTCGTCCTCCTTGACGGTCAGATTCTCATCCTTGTTCGCGAACCATGCGCCCGCGAAGATTTGCACACGATCGGTCAGTTCGGGATTGACTTCCTGCGCACTCGCGCACGGGCTCGCAACGGCCGCCGCGAGCGCAATCAAGGTGTTGAGTTTTCTCATGATGTCGGAACCGGATGCGGCGGAGAATCGATGTCCATTCAGGGCAGTAAGGGGGTCGCGCGTCACGCCGACTCAGGCTTGCTTGACCGCCGCGAGATCGCCGTCGATGTCGACATCCCACTCGGTTCCTTGATAGACACAGGCGCCGTCGCCGCGCAGATCGCCGATGATCTTTGCGTTCACGACCCGGGCCGAGTAGGTCACCGGGCCCTGGCAGCGATTGCCGTCGTCCTTCACGATTTCGAAGTCCTGGGTCACGGAGAGTGTCTGATCAGGACCCAGCTGACCCTGGAAGACCTCGCCGTCGGCGGTGAGCGTCATCTGACCGCTGCTGTTGATGACGACGACGACGTCGTACGTGCGTGTCTCTCGGATGGCGACACCCGAGAGCGGGCTGGCCGTGGCGGTAGCCGTGGCCGTTCCCGCATAGGTGCCGGCGATGGCCGAGAAATCCGCCGTGGCCCCTGCGCCGCTTGCGCTGCCCGAGCTGGTCGACCCCTTGTCGTCGTCGCCTTCGCAGCCCGTCAGCAGCAAAACCATGGAAATAAGAATAATTTTTTTCATTTCAATACAATCCACTAATGACGTTTTCTAAAGTCTTTTATGACGCTGACGGAAGCTACGGGATACGGCGCACCGACGCAAACGCAGCCGATGAAGGGTGTGGGTCGGCCGCATCAGCGGCCGGCGGACGGTAGACGATGCCGGCGTCGAGTGGTCCGAAACGGCGCTCCCCGGAGGGCGCAGCTGGCGCCCCGACGCCCGCTCAGCGCTGCGCGCGGCGCAGCACCGCGGCGGCGGCGGCGACGTCCTCGACCGCCATGCCGACGCTGTCGAACACCGTGGTCGCATCGCGCCGCGGCACGACACGACCCGCGAGGGCTTCCCCGATCTCGGCGTAGGGCGTTACCCCCGAATGGCGCACGTCGCCGCACTGGTCAGCCGCGGCATCGCGGGATTCCACGAACACGACGTTGGCCATCGCCGCATCGTCGAGTTCGCGGCTGTCGGGCCCGTTCCAGCCCACCGCGTTGACGTGTGCGCCGGGCTTCAGCCACTCCCCGCGCAGGATGGGCTCCTTGGCCGCGGTGCAGGTAACGACGACGTCGGCACCGCGCACCGCGGCCTCGGCGTCCATGACACGCGCGTCGATGCCTCGTGCGAATCGGCGGGCGTGCTCGGCGTTGCGGCTCCAGACACGGATCTCGTCGAAGCGTCGCACCCGGGACAGCGCCTCGACGTGAGCCCCGGCCTGGACGCCGCTGCCGAGAATGGCGAGCACGGGGCTCGGGTCGGCGGCCAACAGCCGGGTGGCGACGGCCGACACCGCCGCCGTGCGCATCGCCGTGATGAGACGACCGTCCATGACCGCCAGCAGCTGGCCCGTCTGCGGCCTGAACAGCACTACCAGGGCATGGTGCGTGTGCAGGTCGTGCTCGGCATTGTTCGGATAGAACGTCACCAGCTTGACGCCCATGGCCTGCCCCGCCGCGGGCATCAATCCGAGGAAGCCACCGTAGCGCGTCAGCTCGACGAACTGACGCACGGGCTGCACGACCTCGCCACGCGAGAACGCAACAAGGGCCGCCTCCATCGCTTCGATCAGGTCGTCCATGTCGATGAGGCGGCTCACCGCCGACTCGTCGAGAATCATGGGTGCATCAGCCATGGTCAGCTCCTGTGGTGGCGGTCTGCGATGGGTCTCGGGCGCCGTCTCCCCGCTGCGCGCGACCCCGCATTGACTTTTGGCAATTTCATAATATGATTGATTTTCTTAAGAAATTAACACAAACCAACTCATCCCGAAAACCAAACGAGGAGCCCGGCAGTGAAGAAACGCGAATTTCTCAAGAAGGCAGGACTGGGAACGGCCGCCGCCGTCACGGCGGTGAATGCACCCTACGTCAAGGCGCAATCGAAGACCCCGATCAAATGGCGCCTGCAAACGTACGCCGGCCCGGCGCTGGCAGAGCACGTCATCAAGCCGTCGATCGACTCCTTCAACAAGATCGCCAACGGCGAGATGGTCGTCGAGCTGTACACCTCGGATCAGCTGGTGCCGACGCCGGAGCTGTTCCGCGCCATGCAGAAAGGCACCATCGACGCGGTGCAGAGCGATGACGACTCGATGGCGTCGCCTGTCGATATCTCGGTGTTCGGGGGCTACTTCCCGTTTGCCACGCGGTACAGCCTCGACGTTCCCGTGCTGTTCAACCAGTACGGTCTGAAAGAGATCTGGGAGGAAGCGTACGGCGAGGTCGACAATGTCACCTGGCTGAGCGCGGGAGCATGGGACCCGTGTCACTTCAACACCGTGGACCCGATCCGCAGCCTGGAGGATCTCAAGGGCAAGCGCGTGTTCACCTTCCCCACCGCGGGCAAGTTTCTCTCGCGCTTCGGCGTCGTGCCGGTCACGCTGCCGTGGGAGGATATCGAGGTCGCCGTGCAGACCGGTGAGCTCGACGGCATCGCCTGGTCCGGCATCACCGAGGACTACACCGTCGGCTGGGCGGACGTGACCAATTACTTTCTCACCAACAACATATCGGGGGCCTGGTGCGGGTCCTATTTCGCCAACTCCAATTCGTGGGATGCCGTGCCGGCACATCTCCAGGAGCTCTTCCGCGTTTGCATGGACAGCTCCCACTACTATCGCCAGTACTGGTACTGGGGCGGCGAGGCCCATCTGCGCACGAAGGGCACCAAGCTCAAGCTCACCAGCATCCCCGACGCTGAGTGGCAGACCGTCGAGGACGAAGCACGCAAGTTCTGGGACGAGATCGCTCAGACCAGCCCCAGAGCGGCCAAGGTCGTGAGCATCTTCAAGGAATACAACGAAGTGATGTCGAAGGCGGGACGCCCCTACCGCTACGATTAGCCGCCAGCGGGGCGTTCGCCCTTCACCTGAGCCTCCCTCCGGCTCGACGCGCCGGGGGAGGCTCGTCGCCCGCTTGCTCTAATCGCACGCAAGCGCCCGCTGCGAGCCGCCGCCACCGTCACCGGAGACAGCGCCTTGCCCAAGGCCGTCGAGCGCTACGTCAGAGTCGTCGACACGGTGAACCGCCGGATCGGCCGGCTGACGATGTATATGATCTTCGTCATGATGGGCATTCTCGTGTATGCCTCCGTATCGAGGACCGTGTTCGACGTGCCGCTCATCTGGACCGTCGAGATGGCACAGATGACGATGGCGGCGTACTACCTGCTCGGCGGCGGCTACTCGCTGCAGCTCGACTCCCACGTCAGGATGGACCTGCTCTACGGCCGCTGGTCGAAGCGGACACGGGCCATCGTCGACGCCGTGACGGGGCTGTGTCTCGTGCTTTACGTGGCCATACTGCTCTATGGCGGCATTTCGAGCACACACTACGCGCTCGAGTACGACCAGAAGAATTACTCGGTGTGGGCACCCCCCTTGGCGCCGATCAAGATCATCATGACCTTCGGCATTCTCATGATGCTGTTGCAGGTCATCGCCACGCTTTTCAAGGACCTCGAACAAGCCACAGGGAAGCCCCGCACATGAGCTACGAGATGATCGCTCTGCTGATGTTCGCCTCGATGCTGCTCATGCTGATCACCGGGCAGCGGATATTCGGCGCCATCGGGTTCGTGGCCACGGTCGCCGCCCTGGCGCTCTGGGGCGAGGGCGGCATCGAGCTGCCGTTCAGTGCGGCGTTCAAGCTCTTCAACTGGTATCCGCTGTTGACGCTGCCGCTGTTCATTTACATGGGCTACATGCTCTCCGAATCCGGCATAGCCAGCGACCTCTATCGGATGTTCCACGTCTGGATGGGCCCGCTCAGAGGCGGGCTGGCCGTCGGCACCATCGGGCTCATGATCGTGATCTCGGCAATGAACGGACTCAGTGTCGCCGGCATGGCCATCGGCGCCACCATCGCGCTGCCCGAGATGCTCCGCCGCGGCTACGACATGGTGATGATCACCGGCGTGATTCAGGCCGGCAGCTCGCTGGGCATCATGGTCCCGCCCAGCGTCGTGCTGGTCCTCTACGGAATGATTGCCCGGCAGCCGGTCGGGCAGCTCTGGCTGGCCGGTGTCTTCCCCGGCCTTCTGCTGGCAGGGCTGTTCATGCTCTACATTATCGTGCGGTGTGCGTTGCAGCCGCACCTCGGTCCGCCGCTCGCCAAGGAGGAACGGCAGATTCCGCTCGTCGAGAAGCTGAAGCTGCTGCAAGCCGGAATTCTTCCGCTGCTGATCTTCTTTTTCATGACCGGGCTGTTTCTGATGGGCGTGACCAGCCTGGTCGAGAGTGCAGCCGTCGGAGCAGCCTCCGCCACCGTTGCCGCCCTCGTCAAAGGCCGCATGACTCGGCAGGTCATCGAAGACACCCTGCGCAAGTCGCTGGGCGTGAGCTGCATGTTCATGTGGGTCATCCTGGCGGCGCTGGCCTTCGGCGCCGTGTTCGACGGACTGGGCGCGGTGAAGGCCATCGAGTCGCTGTTCATCGAGCGGTGGGGGCTGAGCCCCTGGGGCGTGCTGATCATGATGCAGGTCTCGTATCTGCTCATGGGCATGTTCCTCGACGACACGGCGATGCTCGTCATCGTCGCGCCCCTCTACGTTCCGCTGGTCATTGCCCTGGGTTTCGATCCGATCTGGTACGGCGTGCTCTACACGATTACCTGTCAGATCGCCTACATGACGCCGCCCTTCGGCTACAACCTGTTTCTCATGCGGGCGATGGCGCCGCCGGAGGTGACCCTCGTCGACATCTACCGCTCGATCGTGCCGTTCGTGGTGGTCATGTGCATCGGCCTGGGCCTGGTGATGCTGTTTCCCCAGATCGCTCTGTGGCTCCCCGAGCTCTATTACGGAAAGTAGAGCGGGACGGCGGTCGCGACGATCCCGATCCGCGCCGGCCGGCGGCGCCGTCGCGCGACGGCGCACGGCGCCGCCGATGGTGCCGCGCTCTGATTGGCTTCGGGCTGCTGTGGGCGGCCGACATCAACGCGGCTGACGTCATCAGGGTACCCATCGTCATCGATCCCCCGTTCGTGCAGACGCTCGTCGCCGAGCGGATGTTCACCGGCCCCGGCGGCACCGCCGATGTGTGGAACGACGGCCGTGGCTGCAGCTTCATGCAGCTCTCGAATCCCGCGGTGGAGACGCGCGCGGGGCAGCTGATTCTCACCAGCGACGGCGTCGGACGCGTCGGACAGCCCGTCGGAGAGCGCTGCGTTGCAGTCCTCAACTGGCGCGGCCGGGTGACCGTCGTGCAGCGCCCGCGCTTGGTCGAGGACCGACGCGCCATCGAGTTCGACATCGTCGACACCGAGCTGGCCCGGCCCGACGGCAGTCAGGGGTTTCGCGAGGGCGTGCTGTGGGAGTGGCTCAAGCAGGGCGTTCACCCGCAGCTCCGCTCGGTCACCGTCGACTTTCAAGCTGCCTTCGCTGAGATCGGCGCCTTTCTTGCCGTGCTCGACCCCAACACCGATCAGGCGACCATCGATCAGATGGTGGACTCGTTGCGCCTGACAGCGCTGCGCACCACCGACGCCGGCATCGAGAGCGAGCTCGAGTTCCGCAAGCCGGACTATGAGGGGTTCACGGCCAGCCGCAGCGAGCCGCTGCTCAGCGAGGACGAGCGCGCCGCGTTCGAGGCCGCCTGGGAGCGGTGGGATGCGTTTCTGACCTTCGTGATCCGACAGGCCGGAGAGCGCGCCGGCGCACCGGAGCTGCGGGATGCCCTGCTCGAAGTGCTGCTCGATGCGCGGCACACCATGCTTGCCGCCCTGAGTGAGCCGAGCGCGCAGGCGCAGGACCCGGTACGGGTGTTCTTCATCGGTACCTGGCAGCGGCTCTCCCCGCTGCTCCGGCAGCTGGCCAACGGCTTGCCCGGCGCCTCCGCGCTGCGCTATCTGACCTTCATCACGGCCACCGATGCCCTCGAGGCGCTGGACGCGCTGACCCCGTCCACCGGCTGGGAGCTGTCGAGCGACGCCTTGCGCCGTCTGGCGCGCATTCTGGCCGTCGATCCGGAATTGGACCCGCTGCACTACGACACCGAGCTCGACCAGCGCATGCGGGACATGTTCGAGTTCGGACCGCCGCCCGATGCACCGGCGCCGCCGCGCTCCCAGGCCCCGGCAGCACGACGCCTGGCTGTCGCCGTGCAGGCGGCCTGGGCCGATGCCAGTGTGGCGGGCCAGCGCTTCGATCGCCTCGACGGCTGGGTGCCCACCGCGGCCACCCTGGCCACCTATCTCGACCTGGTGCGCAGCCTGCTGCGCAAGACAGCGGGGGCGGTGCTGACGAGCGAGGCAATCGCCGACCCCTATCACGATCTGTACCGGTCGCTGGTGCTCGCCACCGCCTGGCAGGAGAGCTGCTGGCGGCAGTACGAGCTGCGCGCCGGCCAAGTGGTGCCGCTCAAGTCCGCCTCCGGCGCGGTCGGAATCATGCAGGTCATGCCGAGGGTGTGGCGCGGCTTTTACGATCCGCGGTCCCTCGCCGACGAGATTGCCTACAACGCCGCCGCCGGTAGCGAGATTCTCAGCTATTACCTGGTGAAATATGCCCTCGGCAAGGCGGAGCACACGACGACCGGCAACCCGCTGAACCTCGCACGCGCCGCGTACTCCGCGTACAACGGCGGTCCGCGCCAGCTGGCCCGCTACCGCAGGCCTGACGCGCCGGTCGCGCATCGGAGCATCGACGCCGCCTTCTGGCACAAGTTCCAGACGGTTCACGGCGGTGACGAGCTCGCTGTCAGCGAGTGCTACAGCTAGGCGCTCGTGCGACGCCGCCACCCGGCGCTCACGCATGCGGCGACTGAGCGGCGGGCACCGTCGCCCAGACGCCATGTACAATACCGGCTCGATCTGGATTGGATGCCTTCGTCATGCCCCACGACCTCGCCTCGGCACTCGCACCGACGGGCCGTCTGCGCGCCGCGATCAACCTCAGCAACTTTCTCCTCGTGAGCGGCCGCAGCGCAGACGGCGATCCGCAGGGGGTGTCGCCGGACATGGCCAGGGCTGTTGCCGAGCGCCTGGGTGTTGCGGTGCACTACCTCCCCTACGCGACGCCCTCGAGGTCACCGATGCGGCGGCCGACGAGGCCTGGGACATCGCACTGATCGGCGCGGAGCCCAAGCGCGCAGAGAAGATCGCCTTCACCGCCGCCTACGCCGAGATCGAGTGCACCTATCTGGTGCCGGCGGGCTCGCCCATCCGTTCGATCGACGACGTCGACCGCGCCGGCATGCGCATCGCCGTCTCGGCGCGCAGCGCGTACGACCTGTGGCTCGAGCGCAACATCAAACACGCGGAGCTCGTCAGAGCGGCGGGGCTCAATGCGTCGTTCGAGCTGTTCGTCACGGAGAAGCTCGACGCGCTGGCCGGACTGCGGCCGCGTCTGCTCACCGACGTCGAGAAGCTGCCGGGTGCGCGTGTGCTGGACGGGAAGTTTTCCGCCGTGCAGCAGGCCGTCGGGACGCCGCGATCGCGGGGCGAGGCGGCGGCAGCTTTCCTCTCGGAGTTCGTCGAGCACGCCAAGTCGAGCGGATTCGTCGCGAGCCTCATCGACCGCCACGGCATGACCGGCCGGCTCTCCGTCGCGCCGCCCGCCTGAGAACGCCGCAGCTGCCGCCGCCGCGCCGCACCGACGGCCGGACGCTGCCGCATTGACCACCGATGCTAACGGCGGCCAGCGCCGTCCATGACCTCGGCGATGACGTTGAGACAGTCACCCATTTTTACGAGCGACGGCACGTGGCGCGCGAGCACTACGCCTTCTCGGGGCGCTCGGTAGTCGTAGGGCGGCACGGCCGTCCGTTCCGTGATATGGATGCGTGCCACCAGGTCCCCTTCCTCGACGGTGTCGCCCAGGGTTACGCAGGGTTCGACCAATCCCGTGTGCTGTGAGAACAGGTACGACCGCGCGTCGGGCACATCGAGACGGACGACGCCCTCCGGCGAAGGACTCGGCGCTCCCTGCAGGATGCCCGCATGGATCAGGAAGTTGTCGATGCCGCGCTTGGCAATCGCCACCGTTCGGGGCGTCGTCGTTCCGCCTCCGCCGAGCTCGGTGGTAACGAACACCTTGCCCAAGGCCTCGGCCTGGGTGTCGTAGAGCCCGGCGGCGTTGATTTCCAGCAGCTTGACCTGATAGGGAGCGCCGAACGCGGCCATCGCGGCCGCGCAGCGTTGTTCCTGGCTTTTGTCGTCGAGCCAGTGACAGGCGGCAAAGGGCACGAAGTCCAGCGTCTTACCCCCTGAGTGCATATCGAGCACGTAGTCGGCCATGGGCAGCAGCACGCGGCTGAAATAGTCGGCGATGACCTCGGTCACCGTGCCGTCGGGTCTGCCCGGGAAGATGCGGTTCAGATTCGCCCTGTCGATGGGCGAAACCCGGGTCGCCGCCGTGAACGCCGGATAATTCATGGCCGGCACGACAATCACGCGCCCGTTGATATCGTCGATCTGTGTCCGGCCGGCAAAGTTGAACAGCGCGACCGGGCCTTCGTACTCATCGCCGTGATTGCCGCCCGTGATCAGCGCCGTCGGTCCGCTGCCGGCCTTCATCTGCGTTATCGGAATCATGACCGCGCCCCACGCGGAATCGTCGCGTGAGTAGGGTAGACGCAGAAAGCCGTGCTGAAGGCCGTCTTTTTCGAAGTCGATCGTGGCGGTGATCGGATTGTCACGCATGGCCCGCTCTCCCATGCCCTACTTGACCAGCAGCTTTCTCGGCACCGCGGAGAGGCACTCCGCACCCGAAGGGGTCACCGTGATGCTCTCGCTGATCTCGAAGCCCCAGTCGTCGAACCAGACACCCGGCATGAAGTGAAAGCACATTCCCGTCTCGAGCTCCGTGGTGTCGTTGCTTCTCAAGCTCATGGTGCGCTCGCCCCAATCCGGCGGATAGCTCAACCCGATCGAGTAGCCGCATCGATTGTCCTTCTCGTAGCCGTATTTTCTGAGCGTGCCGAAAAACGCCTCCGCTGCTTGACCACAGGTGTTGCCCGGCTTGAACAGCGCCAGGGCGCTGGCGATGCCTTCCAGGATGACGTGCTCGACATCGCGATACTTGCGGGGCGGCTCGCCGAAGTAGAGCGTTCGCGAGCAGGGGCAATGATAGCGGGCATGGACACCGGCCAGCTCCAGGAACATCCCCGAATTCGCCTCCAGCAGCGCGCCGTCCCAGGTCACGTGACAGGCGCTCGCCTCGTCGCCGGCGCCTATCAACGGCACGATGGCGGGGTAATCACCATAGCAGTCGGCCGTCCCGAGCGTTGCCGCGTGCAGGATCTCGGCAACCAGCTCGTTCTTGCGCATGCCCGGCTCGGCTACGTCCATGACGCGCGTGTAGACCTCTCCGACCACTCGGCCGGCACGCTTCATGTATTCGATCTCGCGAGCGGACTTCACGGCGCGCTGCCAGTTGACGAGCCCGGTGGCGTCGCAGAACTCGGCGCCCGCCAACCCCGCGCTGAGCGACTCGGCCGCCCGCGCCGAGAAATAGTAGTTGTCCTTCTCCACGCCTATGCGACGCGTACCGAGCTGACGATCCCGCAGAACACCCGCGAGGCGGTCCATCGGATGGACGTCCGGCGACTGCACGTAGTGATCCGGGTACACGACGATGTCCTGCTCCGGCAGATCGGTGGTCAATCTGGCGGTCGGCGCGTCGATGCCGCGACCGAACCAGAACAGCTCACCGTCGCTACCCACCACCACGCACTGATGAACGTAGAACGACCAGCCGTCGAACCCGGTCAACCAGCACATGTTGGAGGGATCGCAGACGATCAGCACCCCGATGCCGCGCGCCGCCATTGCCTCGCGCGTCCGGCGCTGGCGCTCGGCGTACTCAGCGGCCTCGAATCGGCGCCGGGTGGGTTTCATCATCTCCTCGCATCAAACGCTCCCAGAGCAACGGACGTGGCGTCCGTCAGGCCCTTCTCGCGCACGAACTATGGACCACGCGGCGATGCCTGTACAGATGGCGTTGGCACGTTTTTCGGGCACCTGCCGTGGCCGGCGAAGCATCCACACCGCCGGCATCCAGGCCGATCGCCAGCGCCGGGCTTTACGGCGTCGATACCGAACGGCTGCGGGCCGGTCGTCGACGCCATCCGCGACAGGGCTGCGACAGCCGCGACCGAGGAGCGTGACGTTCACGCGCTGCGTGAGTAGAAGCGAAGGCCGTTTTCGCTCATTACCCGGTCCCGCACGCTCTGCCCCATCGGCGCGAGATACTTCTCGG